>PXRI01000012.1 GCA_003021005.1 Halobacteriales archaeon QS_1_69_70
AACAAGCCGTACGCGTTCGTCGTCATCTTCCGGTCGGAGAAGGAAAACGAGCTGAAGTACTACCTCGTCGAACCGGCGCTCAACGGGGTCGAGGAGGACTTGCTCGAGTTCCTCGCCGAGAAGCTCGCCGACGCCATCAAGTACTCCCGCGAGGCCGGTCGGAAGAACGACACGGCCGCCGACCGGGCCGAGGTCATCGCCGGCGAGACGAAGCGGCTCCTGGGCCGGTACAACCTCGTCGGCGACGACGTCGCCGTGGACCTCGGCCTCGAGGCCGGCAGCCGCCTCTCGACCATCACCGACTCGCTGTCGTCGATATTCGCCGAGTCGGAGGCCGACGACGGCGACGTCGACAGCGGGGCCGCCGGGAGCATCTATCCCCCGGAGGAGACCGTCGGCGCACCGGCCGGGGTCGCCGCCCGCCCGCGGTCGGCCGTCGTCGAGGAGGGCTACGACGACCTCACCGAGTACCAGGTCGAGAAGCTCCTGTACTACCTCCGGCGGGACTTCGTCGGCTACGAGCGTATCGACGGCATCAAACACGACGTCAACGTCGAGGACATCTCCTGTGACGGCTACGACGCCCCGGTGTTCGTCTACCACACCGAGTACGAACAGACCATCACCAACCTCGTGTACGACCCGGAGAGCCTCGACGACTTCGTCGTGAAGCTCGCCCAGCGGTCCGGGAAGGGAATCTCGAAGCGCCAGCCCCAGGTCGACGCGACGCTACCCGACGGCTCCCGGGCACAGCTCACCCTCGGCACCGCCGTCTCCGACCACGGGACGAACTACACGATCCGGCAGTTCAAGGACGTGCCCTTCACGCCGGTCGACCTGATCAACTGGCACACGTTCTCACTGGAGGAGATGGCCTTCCTGTGGCTCTGCATCGAGAACCACAAGTCGCTGATATTCGCCGGGGGCACCGCCTCCGGGAAGACGACGTCGCTGAACGCGATCTCGCTTTTCATCCCGTCGAAGGCGAAGATCGTCTCCATCGAGGACACACGCGAAGTCGAGCTCCCCCAGCGCAACTGGATCGCGAGCGTCACCCGGCCCTCCTTTGCGGCCGACGACACCGGCGACGTCGACGAGTTCGACCTGCTGGAGGCCGCCCTCCGGCAGCGCCCCGAGTATATCGTGATGGGCGAGGTCCGGGGCGAGGAGGGCCGGACGCTGTTCCAGGTCATGTCCACCGGCCACACGACCTACACCACCTTTCACGCGGACTCCGTCGGCGAGGTCGTAAAGCGGTTCACCACCGACCCGATCAACGTCTCGAAGACGCTCTTTACCGCCCTGGACCTGGTGTCCATCCAGGCCCAGACCCGCGTCCGTGGCCGGAAGGTCCGCCGGAACCAGGCGCTGACCGAGATCAACAGCTACGACGCCGAGAACGACGAGATCAACGTCCAGGACGTCTACACCTGGAAGGCCGGCGCCGACGAGTTCACCAGACAGCCCGGCCCCCAGATCTTAGAGGAGATCATGTTCGACCGCGGGTGGTCCCGCCGCCGCCTCGAGGACGAACTGCACAAGCGGGAGGTCATCCTCGCGTACCTCATCGACCGCCGCATCTCCGCCTACGAGAAGGTGGCAGCGACGATCCAGGCGTTCATCAACGACCCCGACACCATCCTCGCGCTGGTCGCCCGGGACCGCCTCGAGGAGAGCCTCGACGACCTCCGGGAGATGGAGACCGTGTTCATGGACATCGACGACGAGACGGAGGCGCTCGTCCCGCGGCCGTCCCCGGACGAGGGGACACGGACCCGGGCGGCCGGCATCCTCGACGAGCACGCCGAGATGCTGGACAGCTACCGCCAGGTCGACACCGACGGGGTCGAGGAGGCGCTGCCGACCGACCTCGACTGGAACGTCGAGAGCGGCGGCGACGTGGGCGGGTCGCTCCCGACGTCGGTCGAGGTCGACCGGTCGCTCGACGCCGGCCTCGAGTCGCCCACCGAGGAGCCACCCGAGGAACGGCCCACCCGCACCGAAGTGCGGGCGGAGGACATCTCCTTCGCGGGCGCCGCCGACGACGACGAGGGCGACGGCGGGGTTCGGACCACGCGATACGACGAGGAGTGACATGGCGACAGGCACCCCACGCGGCGGCATCTCGGGGGCACGACGCACCGACAGCGTCCTCGACACCCTCGCCGGCCTCTGTTACCCCATCTACGCCCGGTACTTCGACGAGGACGGCGACCTCGTCAAGCGGGTCAACCGGAAACTCGACGAGGCCCTCCGGGACTCGACCGTCGAGATGTACCTCTCGCGGGCCATCGTCGTCGGCGTCATCGCCGCCATCACCTTCGCCGTCGCCGGCTGGCTCGCGGCCTGGGCCGTCGCCGAGTTCGTCCTCACCGAAACGCCCATCCTGTTCGGCCTGAGTCTGTCGGAACCGTGGCTCACGATCGTCAACACTGTCAAGACGCCGGCGATCGTGGTGGTCTCCGGACTCGTCCTGGGTGGCATCGGGTTCGCGGTCGGCTTCTGGGCGCCGATCACGTTCCTCTACCTGGAGGCCGGCGAGCGCGGCCGCGAGATCGACATCCTCCTCCCGGACGCCGTCGCGTACATGTACGCGCTATCGGTCGGCGGGATGAACCAGCTGGAGATCATGGAGGCCGTCGCCGAGAGCGAGGAGGTCTACGGCGAGGTCTCCCGGGAGTTCCAGGCTGTCCTCCAGGAGACCCGCTACTTCGACACCGACTACCGGACGGCCATCCGCCACCGCGCCCTCGAGACCCCCTCCGACCAGCTGTCGGGCTTCATGACCGACATGCTGTCGATCCTCAACTCCGGCGGCGACATGACCCAGTTCCTCGACGGCAAGACCGACCTCATGATGCGGGACGCCAAGAAGATCCAGGAGGGCAACCTCGAGACCCTGGAACTGTTCGGCGAGATGTACCTCACGATCTCGATGCTGCCGCTGCTTCTCATCATCCTGCTCGTCACCATGGCGATGTTGGGCGAGGCCAGCGACCTGCTCCTGTATCTCACCGTCTATGCGCTCATCCCCGGTATCGGCGTCGCCTTCCTCGTGCTCGTGTCCATCGTCAAGCAGGACGAACCCGGCGGCGGCACCCTCTCGACGGACACCGAGGGCGTCGAGGGCCTCACCAGCGGTGACTCCGTGCTCGACCGCAGCGTGACGAAGGCGTTCGCCGAGCGGGACACCGCCGACGTGTTCGAGGACATCCACCGCCGAGAAACGTGGCACCGGATCGGGTACCTCCTCCGGAATCCCCACGAGCTGTTCATCGAGGAACCGCTCTACAGCCTCGCGGTGACGGTCCCGGTCGCCCTTGCCGTCGTCGTCGCCACCGTCACCGCGGGCCTCGCGCCGACGTCCTGGAGCGGCCTCACCGAGATGCCCGTCTGGGGCACCTTCGTCTATGCCTACCTCCCGCTGTACATCGTCCTGTTGCCCCTCGGCGCGTTCGACCACCTGAACCGGCGGCGCCGGTTCGTCATCCTCGAGGACCTCTCGGAGGCACTCCGGAAGCTCTCGAGTGCGAACGACACCGGATTGAACTTACTGGAGAGCTTCCGGAACGTCGCCGAGACGTCCACCGGCAAGCTCGCCCGCGAGTTCGAACGCATCCACACCACCGTCAACTACGGCGGCGATCTCAAGCGGGCGCTCATCGCGTTCAACAACCGGTACGAGGTCCCCCGGATGGCCCGCACCGTCAACCTCATCGCCGAGGCCCAGGAGGCCTCCTCGGAGTCCTGACGCTTCTGGGGGTCATGGCGCTGTTGAAAGTCCAGTTCCTCGACGTCATCGGCAACCTGGCCGAGGAGACCGGCCAGTCGGGGGGCGGCCGCCAGGGTGCCAGCTCCGTCACGGACATCAACGTCGACCGGCTCTCGATGCTGTTTCTCCACGCCGTGATGCTGCAGGCCATTTCCGCCGGATTCATCGCCGGCTACCTCCGCGAGGCCCGCATTCTCGCCGGCATCAAGTTCGTCGTGGTGCTCGCCACCGTCTCGCTCGTCGTCTGGATCCCGCTCTGACGCCGAACGCTTTTTACCCAGCCTCCCGTGGCCCGTATCCAGGATGGCAACCGTCCTCGTCGTCGACGACGAACCGGACATCGCCGAGTCCTACGGGCAGTGGCTGCGGGACGACCACGACGTCCGCGTGACCACGAGCGGCGAGGATGCCCTCGAGGCACTCGACGATGCCGTCGACGTGGTTCTCCTGGACCGGCGGATGCCGGGGTTGAGCGGCGCGGAGGTTCTAGAGGAGATCGCCGACCGGGACGTCGACCCCGGCGTGGTTCTCGTCACGGCCGTCGACCCCGGCTTCGAGATCGTCGAACTCGACTTCGACAACTACCTCCCCAAGCCCGTCACCCCCGACGACATCGTCGAGGCCGTCGAGGAGCTGACCAGCACGGGCGGCTACGAGACGCCCGGCGGGGAGTCCGACTGGCCGCCCGACGAAGGTCTGCGGTGACCCCGTCGGCCGGGGAGATCTCACCCGGCGCCGTCGCGTCCCGACACACGTAAAGCACTCGACCGCGAGGGTCCGACAATGAACGACGGCGGCGAGGTCGGCTCCGTCCGGGTCGTCGGGACGGCCCACGTCTCCGAGGCGAGCGTCCGGGAGGTCGAGGACGTCATCGAGGCCGACCAGCCCGACGTCGTCGCCGTCGAACTCGACGAGGGCCGGTTCCGACAGCTCAAAGGCGAGACGCCGGAGGAGTTAGACGCCGGCGACCTCCTGCGCGGCAACACCGTCTTCCAGTTCCTCGCCTACTGGATGCTGTCGTACGTCCAGGCCCGACTGGGCGACCGGTTCGACATCGAACCGGGCGCCGACATGAAGGCCGCCGTCGACACGGCCGAGGACAACGCCATCGACGTCGCACTGGTCGACCGCGACATCCAGGTGACCATCCAGCGGTTCTGGGCCCGCCTTTCCACCCTCGAGAAGCTCCAGCTCGTCGCCGGCCTCGCCGTCGGCCTCGGGGACCCTCGCGAGGTCGGCCTGGGCTTCGGGCTCGGGATATCCCTCATGCTCGCCGTCGTCGCGACCGCCGTCGCGGGCCCGTTCGTCGTCCCCGCCGGCGCCGTCCCCGGCATCCTCGTCGCCATCCTGGACACCCTCCTCGTCGCCGCCGGCCTCGGGGTCGTGCTCGGACTCTTGCTGTCGGTCGCGCTCGCCCGCGCCGCCCCCGACGACGACGTCGAGGAGTTCGACGTCGACCGCCTGACCGACACCGACGTGGTCGGCGCCATGATGGAGGAGTTCCGGCGGTTTTCCCCCGGCGGGACGGGGCCACAACGTCGTCGCCGTCGTCGGCGCCGGCCACCGGGACGGGATCGAAGCCCACCTCGAGCGCCCGGAGACCCTCCCGTCGATGTCGGACCTCACCGGTCGGACCTCGGGTCGCCGGGTGTCGCTGTACCGGCTGTTCGGCTATCTCTTCACGCTCGGTTTTTTCGTGTTCTTCGTCTTGCTTGCCATCGCGACCTACACCGGCGTCGAGGGCACCTCGAGCCGGCTCCTGTTCGAGCTGTTCGCCGCCTGGTTCCTCGTCAACGGCGTCGTCGCGTTCGTGCTCGCGAAACTGGCCGGCGCCCACTGGTCGTCGGCCGGCGTCGGCGGCGGCGTCGCCTGGCTCACCAGCGTCAACCCCCTGCTGGCGCCCGGCTGGTTCGCCGGCTACGTCGAACTCCGATACCTCGACGTCAACGTCGGCGACGTCTCCACGCTGAACGAGATCGTCTCCGAGGAGGAGGCGCCGCTCCGGGACCTCTGGAACGACCTGCGGGCGGTCCCACTGTTCAGACTCATCATGATCGTCGCGCTCACGAACGTCGGCAGCTTCATCGGCAGCGTCCTGTTCGCGACCGTCCTCCTCCCGTACCTGTTCGCCGGCTCCGGCGTCGAGGGCGCAACCGGCGTCGCCCGTCTCATGCTTGCGGGTGCCGAAAACAGCATCGACCTCATCCTGGAGGCGGTCCGGTGAGTGCCAAAAGTCTCGACGGCATCCGGTTTTACCCCAACGAGCTGCGCGACCTCGCCATCGCCTGGGTCGCACTCGGGGTCGCCTTCGCCGTCTTCATCCTCGACCCGCCCGTCTCGCCGGCGCTTCTGACCGACCTCACCTCCCCGGCATTCGTCCGGGTCCTGTTCGTCAGCATGCTCACCGTCGGCGTCGGGTTCCTCCTCCACGAACTCGCCCACAAGGTCGTCGCCGTCCGGTTCGGACAGGTCGCCGCCTTTCGGGCCGACTACGGGATGCTCGCACTGTGTGTCGGCGCCGCCTTCGCCAACTTCCTCTTTGCGGCCCCGGGCGCCGTCTACCACCGCGGCCGGATCACCGAACGGCAGAACGGGCTCGTCGCGATCGCGGGCCCGCTCACGAACGTCGCGCTCGCGGCCGTCTTCGCCCCCCTGTTATTCCTCGAGGGGCTCCCAGGGAGCGTCGGCGCCTTCGGCGTCTTCATCAACCTCGTCCTCGCCGCCTTCAACATGATCCCGTTCGGGCCCCTGGACGGCCGGAAGGTCAAGGACTGGCATCTCGGCGTGTTCGGAGCGACCTTCCTCGGGACGGTCGCGCTCGCGGCTGCGGCGTTGCTCTTCGTCGGGTTCCCGACCGTCTGACGTCGCGTGGGGGCGTCACTGCGCTCGCCCGGGGGCACTATTCAGAATAGGATGTCGTTTGTCAGATAGCTCGACTCACCGGGCTCAGGGCCCTTGTCGGCGCTCGGAGAACCATATCGGGCGGGACTCCGCCGATGTATTCCTCCACGTTTACCTGAACAGTGATGCCGCTGGAACCGACGCGTTTTTGCTCCGGTCGGCCGGCGGGTGAGACGAGACATGACCGGGGATGGCGACGACGGGCTCACGTACGCCGAGGCAGGGGTCGACATCGACGCCAGCGAGGCGGCGACGGCGGCGCTCGTCGGTGCCGTCGGCGAGGTCGAGGGGGATTACGCCGGGCTGGTCGACCTCGGGGACCGGTACCTGGCGCTTGCGACCGACGGCGTCGGGACGAAGCTCCTGGTCGCCGAGGCGCTCGAGGAGTACTCCACGATCGGCATCGACTGCGTCGCGATGAACGCGAACGACCTCATCGCGGCCGGGGTCACGCCAATTGCCTTCGTCGACTACCTCGCCGTCGAGACGCCGGACGACGAGACGGCCGAGGCGGTGGGCGAAGGCCTCGCAGCCGGCGCGGCACGGGCCGACGTCGCCCTCGTCGGCGGCGAGACGGCCGTGATGCCCGACGTGGTCCGGGGCCTGGACCTGGCGGGCGCTTGCGCCGGCCTCGCGACCGCCGAGGAGGTATTCGACGGGACCGCCCGGGTGGGCGACGTCCTGGTGGGACTGCCCTCATCCGGGATCCACGCCAACGGGCTGACGCTCGCCCGGGAGGCCGCGACCCGGGACCACGACTACGAGGATCCGTTCCCGTTCGACGAGGATCGGACCATCGGGGAAGTGCTGTTGGAGCCGACACGCATCTACCGGGACGCGCTCGAGCCCCTGTCGTCCGTCGAGACGCACGCGGCCGCCCACGTCACCGGCGGTGGGTGGACGAACCTACGCCGGATGGGCGATCACCGGTACGTGGTCGAGGAGCCCTTCGAGCCACAGCCGGTGTTCGCGTTCGTCCGGGAGGCGGGTGAGGTGAGCGCCGCTGAGATGCACCGGACCTTCAACATGGGGACCGGCTTCGTCGCCGCCCTCCCGGAGGCCGACGCCGCGAGCGTCCTCGAGGAGCTTCAGGACGCCCGCGTCATCGGGCGCGTCGCCCAGGGCGAGGCGGTCGCGATCCGGGACCTGGAACTGTAAGTTGCGAGCAGGCGGGGCACGGACGAGGGTTCCACCGGCCGTGACCGGTCCTGCCCCGCGCTCCCGCCTCGGGGACCGGCCGCCGACAACTCCGGCACGGGGTCGGTGGCCTCGTCATCCTACTTGAACGTGGGGGAGGGGGAACGCTTTTGTATAACTACGGGTTATTGGCCGGTATGGGGATGGACCTGCCGACGCCCGCAGACCTGAAGGAGCGCCGGACCGACCTGGAGCTCACCCAGAGCGAACTGGCCGAGCGGGCCGACGTCTCCCAGCCGCTCATCGCCCGCATCGAGGGCGGGGACGTCGACCCGCGTCTGTCGACGCTCCGCCGGATCGTCGGCGCCCTCGACCGGGCGGAGAGTGCCGTGATGCACGCCGAGGACATCATGCACGAGGGCGTGGTCTCGGCCGCGCCCGACGACGGCGTCCGGGAGGCCATCGACCTGATGGTGACCGAGAGCTACTCCCAGCTTCCGGTCGTCCGCGACGGGCGTCCGCAGGGCATCATCTCGAACTCCGACATCCGGCAGCTCGACTCCGAGCACGCGGGCGACCTCCCGGTCGCGGAGGCGATGCGGGAGGCCACGACGACGGTCGAGCCCGACGCGACGCTGGACGAACTGAACGCCCACCTGAACCACCAGGACGCCGTGATGGTCGTCGACGACGGCCGCCTCGTCGGGATCATCACCGAGGCGGACGTCGCCGCCCACGTCTCCTAGTCCTCCACGTCCTCGCCGGTCTCGACGGTTTCGATGACCGAAAGCGGCACGTCCCGGAGGGCGCCGCCGACCTCGCTCTTGGCGATCCGGGCGGCGTGCTCAGTGCCGTCGGCGTTGTACACCTCCATCTCCAGGAGCAGGCCGACGAGGGCGGTATCGGCCGCGATGAAGGCCGAATCGAAGGCCTCGCCGCAGGCCGGACACGGCGTCGCACCCACCTCGACCTCCACGTAGTCCATCTCGGCTTCGTTGAGTCGCTTTCCGGCCTCGCTGACGGCGACGCCGATCGCATCGTCGACCGCCTCGACGTCACGGACCAGCCACGCGGCTTCCATCGCGACGAGGTAGTTGCTCATGGGTCGTCCCTACGCGGGGGGACGGATACCAGTAGTGTTTCCGGTTGCCAGCGACGGGAGCGGAGTGCTACGAGCGTCCGAGCCGGCCGTGTGTGCGTCCTGTACCCGCTCGGCATAGTGGACGGTCGCGTGGTGGTTCGCCCTTTGGGCTAACCGACGAACAGGGCCGCATTCGAGGTCCCACTGGGCCGCGAGATCGACTGCCTCGGCGGAGGCGCCGACTGACTGGAAGGTTTTATCAGCGGCCGGCCCAACCTGCCGGCAATGCGACAGCCAGACTCCTCGCTGCCCCGAACCGGCCAGGACCACACCCGGTCGCCGTACGAGCCCGAACTGGGCGACGTGCCGTCCAATGATCTCTCCCGGGAGGACCTCGAGAACGTCCACGAGACCGGGACGACGACCATCGGCATCACGACCGCCGAGGGCGTCGTCATCGCGACCGACATGCGGGCCTCGCTGGGCGGTCGGTTCGTCTCGAACAAGGACGTCCAGAAGGTCGAGCAGATCCACCCGAGAGCCGCACTCACGCTCGTGGGCTCCGTCGGGGGCGCCCAGTCGTTCATCCGGTCGTTGGAGGCCGAGATCAACCTCTACGAGGCGCGCCGCGGCGAGGAGATCTCCATCGAGGCGCTGGCGACCCTGGCGGGCAACTTCGCCCGCGGCGGCCCCTTCTTCCGGATCAACCCGATCCTGGGCGGCGTGGACGACGCGGGCCACCACGTCTACTCGATCGACCCTACCGGCAGCGTCATGGAGGACGACTACACCGTCACCGGCTCCGGGCTCACTGTCGCCTACGGCACCTTAGAGCGGGAGTACGAGGAGGAGATGACGAACGAGGAGGCCACGCGCGTCGCCGCATCCGGCATCGAGGCCGCCGTCGAGCGCGACACCGGCTCCGGCAACGGCATCTACCTCGCGGAGATCACCGACGACGGCGTCACCATCGAGGGCCACACGGAGTTCGACGAACTCCTGTAACGGCACGGACGCCGGACCCGATCCGTCGCCAGCTGCTGACTGTCAACTCTGGCCCGGTCGGTTCGTCGGGTCGTCGACGACCGGGATGAGCGGCGTCGCGGTCGCCTTCCACGTCAGGACGACCGCACGGCCCGGCGAGAGATCCAGGCGGTCCGCGCTGTCGGCGGTGACGAGCGGCCGGAACGTTGTGCCATCGACGTAGACCCGAACTGTCGCCACGGTTTCCCCCCGGTCGACGGAACTGACGGTGCCGGTCCGGCGGTTGCGGGCGCTCGTCGCGTCCGGCGCCGGGTCCGCATCCGGCGCCACGAGGGTCACCGCGTCGGGTCGCCAGTTCCCCGTCGACGGCCGTTACGGTCCCGCGGAGGACGGTCTCCGGCACGGTGGCGGTCGCAGAGAGGGCGGCCTGGAGCCGGCTGAACCTGGCCAGCACCGCCGTCGCCTCCTCGGTCAACCGGCTGCCGCCGCCGTCGCTGCCGCCCCGCTGCCGCTCCACGCCCGCGCCGAAGGCAGCCTCCAGGGTCTCCAGGCGTGTCAGGGCCCGGGCCCGGGAGCGACCGAGGACCTCGGCGGCCCGGGCGACGGATCCGGTCCGTCCGATCGCCCGGAACAACGCGGCGTCGCCGGCGTCGAACTCCACGTCGCCGCTGACGAGCGCCGCGCGGCCCTGGCCCGCGGTCTCCCCGGTCACGTCGATCGGCCTCCCGCGGCGTGGTCTGCGTGGGGTGTCGCCGTGACCGCATGAGCCATCAGTACACCAGCTCCCGGTGTATCATCAGTACACCAGCTCCCCACGGATGAAGCGGCGGGCGGCGGGGTCCTCGGGGTCGCCGAAGACCCGCTGGGTTGCGCCGACCTCGATCAGTCGGCCGCCGAGCACGACCGCGACGCGGTCGGCCACCCGTTCGGCCTGGTCCATGTCGTGGGTGGCGACGACGACGCCTATCTCCCGCGCCGCGGCGGTGTCGATGGCCTCCTCCAGCACCGCGGTGTTCCGGGGGTCCAGATCCGAGGTCGGCTCGTCCAACAGGAGGAAGTCGGGGTCGTACGCCAGCGCCCGGGCGAAGGCCACCCGCTGGGCCTCCCCGCCGGAGAGGTCGGTCGCGTTCCGGTCTGCGGCCTCCGCCAGCCCGACCACGGACAGGTCGTCGGCGACGGAGATCGGCGCCGGCGCGCCGGTCTTCCGTCGGATCCAGGCTCGGAGTCGGGTCGGCCAGTCGCGGCGGACGCGGAGGCCGTAGCTGACGTTCCGCCGGACGCTGGCGCCAAAGAGGTTCGCCTCCTGGAACACCATCCCGACCCGGCGGCGGGCGGCGAGGCGGCCCCGTTCGTCGCGGGTCCAGACGTCCGTGCCGTCGACGCGGAGCTTTCCCTCGTCCGGCCGGTCGAACATCGCGAGCAGTCGCAACAGCGTGGTCTTGCCCGTGCCGGACGGCCCGATGACCGCCAGGGTCTCGCCCGGCCGGACCGAGAGGGTGACGTCGTCGAGGACCGGGCCGGCACCGAACCCGTGGGTGGCGGCCGCCAGCGTCAGGCCGCCTGCCTCGTCGGACCGCCGGTCACGAACGGCCCGCTGCATCAGACCCGCCTCCCGCCCAGCCGCAGCAGGACGCCGTTGATGAGCAAAACGAGCGCGAGCAGGACGGCGCCCAGCGTCAGCGCGAGGCCGAAGCGGCCCTGCCGGGCCTCCAGTTGGATCGCGGTCGTCAGCGTTCGGGTGACCGAGGTGCCGTCGGCACGGGCGATGTTCCCGCCGACGATGAGCACGGAGCCCACCTCGCTCATCGCCCGGCCCAGCCCCGCGAGCACGCCCGTGAGGATGCCGTACCGGGCCTCCTTGACGGTCACGAGCAGCCGGTCGAGGCGGGCGCCGCCCAGGGCGTAGGCGGCGTCGAGGACGCCCTCCTCGACGCTCGTGACGGCCGCGAGGCTGACCCCCGTGATCACCGGGGTCGCGAGGACGGTCTGGGAGAGGATCATCGCCGTCGGCGTGAACACGAGGTCGAAGGTCCCGAGGGGGCCGTCGCTGGAGACGGCGAACAGCACGACGAGCCCCACGACGACGCTTGGCAGTCCCATCCCCGTGTTGACGAGCGCCACGACGGCGCCCTTGCCGCGGAAGTCGGCGCGGCCGACGGCAAGGGCCAGTGGGACGCTGACGAGCGTGCTCAGGGCGACGGCGGTGAGGCTGACGACGAGCGAGACCCGGACGATGCTCACGACGTAGCGGCGCTCGAACGGGAACTCGACGAGCATCGGCGCGGCGTCGGCGACCGGTCCCGCCGCGAGCGGCTCGAGGACGGACACCAAAGCTACGCCTCCGCCTCCCAGCCATCGGGGACGTACTGCTGGAAGGTCGGGTCCTCGGAGACGGCCTCCGGGAAGAACAGCTGTTTGCCGTCCACGGTGTACTCCTTGATGATCCGCTGGCCGTCGGGGGCGGTCACGTAGCCGATGTAGGCCATAGCGAGGCCGTAGTCGACGCCGTCGTGGCGGCCCGGGTTGACGGCGATGACGCCGTAAGGGTTCGCCAGCCGCCCGGGCCCGCCCTCGATCGGGCCCTGGACGCGGATGCCGATGTCGAGGCTCGAGCGACGCGAGCGGTAGGTTCCGCGGTCGGCCAGCGTGTACGCTGATATCTCGTTCGCCTGGGTGAGCACCTCGCCCATGCCGCTGCCGGCCGCCCGGTACCAGGAGCCGGCGGGCTCGACGCCGGCGGCCTCCCAGACGGCGAGTTCCGTCGCGTGGGTCCCGGAGTCGTCGCCGCGGGAGACGAACGTCGCCCCGGCCTCGGCGATGGCCGCGAACGCCTCGGTCGCAGACGACATCCCCTGGATGCCGGCGGGGTCGGCCGGCGGCCCGAGGATCACGAAGTCGTTGAACATGAGATCACGCCGGTTGAGACCGTGCCCCGCCCGAAGAAACGCGTCCTCCTTCGAGCGGGCGTGGACCATGACGATGTCGGCGTCGCCGTTGCGGGCAGTCTCGAGGGCCGCGCCGGTGCCCTGTGCGACGGCGTGGACGGACGCGCCGAACGCTGCCTCGAAGCCGGCGTTGAGTTTGTCGACGAGCCCGGTGTCGTACGTGCTGGTCGTCGTGGTGAGCGTGAGCGTCTCGTCGGCGACCGCGGGGCCCTCGCCAGCGGCGTCGCCCAGGCACCCGGCCGCGAGAGAGACGGTCCCGGCCACGGCCGTCGCGAGGTACGTCCGTCGATGCATCGTGAACGATACATCGGTCTGGGCCGGTCCACTTAGTGGTTGCCCCGGACAATTCCGTCGCGACGGATGGCCGCCCCGACAGTGTACATCACCCCGCCATCGGAAGAGTACCGCGCGCCGATGACAGTAGCCACAACCCAACCCACGGATGAGTATGCCGGGAACCTCAGAATTCTGCGTTCTCTCGACGAAGGGATGATGGGCGATACAAGATAACCGCGACGGGGGGGCGGCGAACTCGCCCGCTGCTATCCGTTCCGGTCGTAGCGGGTGGACCGCCCGGCCGTCGCGGACCTCGCGTCGGCGCCGGACCCGGAACTCGTCGTGCCGCTGCACAACGGCAGCTTCGCAGCCATTGAGGCCGCCGCCGCGGTGTTCGTCGATGTCTCTGGATCGTGTGGCGACACATCGCGATTAGACGAGGAGGAGGACCGCCACCGTCACGACGACGAGCAGTGAGACGAACAGGAGGACCCGGAAGACGAGCGCGACCCGGCCCTCGTCCCGGACCAGGCTCCGGTCGGCGTCGCCGGGCGCCATCAACCGGCGGCGGAGGCCCGGGAGTGAGAACCGGTCCGCATGACCGTCGCCATCGTCGGGCTCGACGGCTGCCGACCCACAGCGACACGTTTCCGGGGGCCGGTCGTACGTCCGGTCGCAGTCCGCACACCGCCAGGTCACGACTCCGCTTTGGCGGGGCCGGCCAAAAGCCCACGGACAGCAAGCCCCGATGCGGCACGGGGCCACCGTGACCCTCTCGGGAGCGGAGCCAGCCGGGTGGCGCGCCCAGCGGCTAAATGACGCCCATCTCCTCGAGCCGCTCCGGCAGGTAGGTCTCGGTCACGAAGTCCAGCCCGCGGGAGGCCAGCGCCTGCTGTTCGGCCTTCTTGTCGATGTCGAGCTGCAGTTCGATCTGGTCGGTCCAGAAGTCGTCTTGGAACCGCGGGTCCTCGAGTTCGCTCTCCAGGGCGTTGACGTCCGACTCGGCCAGCGGGTCCGTCGGGAGTTCGTACTCCACGATGTCCTCGGGTCGGATGCCGACGAACTCCGCCTCCGGCGTCGCGAGGTGCTCCGAGAGGTGGGCGGACTTGATGGAGCCGTAGGCGACGGAGCCGTAGATGCGGTACGACCACGGGTCGCCGTCGGTGAACACCACGACGGGGAGGTCGAGTTCGTCCCGTAGCCGCTTGGTGAGCCGGCGGGTCGCCCGCGCCGGCTGGCCCTTGAGGTGGACGACGACGACGTTGTACGCCTCGTCGAACCCGTTCTCGACGAGGCGGTCGCGCATGCCGCCGGTCTCCACGCAGAGGACGAAGTCGGCGTCGTGTTCCAGGAACTCGATTGTGTCGGGGTTGTTCGGGATCTGGTAGCCGCCCTCCCCGACGTCCTCCTGGCAGTGGATCTCACGTTCGCCGCGGCGGGTCTGCTCTCTGAGGAACAGCGGCCCCATCACGGTCGCGCCGGACTCCTCGGGCCGCATGTGGAAGTCCTCGCGGGTGACCTCCGAGACGATCTCGAGGTCCTCGATGAGCTGGTTGGACTGGTCCTGGGTGTCGAACTGGGCGTGTTCGACGTCCCAGGATTCCGACAGGTAGTACAGCTCCCGCAGCGTCGAGGAGCGGTCTTCCTCGAGCTGTTCGGCGAGGAACTCGATGGTGTAGACCGCCTTGAGGAGCTTCTTGGCGCCGCGGACGCTGTTGGCCGACCGGGTGGAGTGTCGCTCGCCGTACACCCAGACCTGCTCCTCCTCGTCGAAGACGATATTGCTCTTGGTCCGCGTCGGGATCTTCATCGACGGCACCGTGCCGTCGGCGAACTGATCGTAGAACTGTGCCGCGAGGTCGACGAGCTGCTCGCGGGCCTCCTCGTCGGCCAGGTAGGTGTCGGTGTCCGTGTCGGTGCTCATGTCAGGCGTTGATCGTCAGCTTCTCGGGTTCGATGCCCTCGACGGAGACGTCGAAGTCGGGGTCGCCCTCGACGCTGTAGGAAAGCGTCGCGGACTCGCCCGGCTGGACCTCCGCGTCCCACTTGAGGAACCACTCGCCGTCCATCTCGACGACGGTGGCGTCGTCGACACCGCCAGGGTCGGCGGTCACCATTTCCGTCACCTCCCCCGCCACCGTCGTGTCGTCGAAGTTGTGGACGGTGAGCTCGACCGTGGAGCCGTTGACGGTCCGCTCGAGCAGGACGTTGTTCATGATGCGGGCCAACGAGTCCTCCACGTCCAGCGGCTCGTGGCCGGTCACCTCGGTCAGCTTGTCCGCCATCACCGGGAGTATCTCGGCGATGACGTTCTGCTTGCGACGGCGCTTCTCGAGGGAGCGTCGCTTGTTCAGGTAGGACTTCAGCTCCCGGGCGGCCTCCCGCAGCGCGAGTTCGATCTCGTCTTCGATCCCCGGGATGTTCGCGACCGCGTCCTTCGACTCGCTGGTGAACGGGACGTTGGTCGAGGCGACGTGGACCAAAAGGACGGCGGGCCCGTTCGGCATCCCCGTGCCGCCGGGCTGGTCCAGCCCGTAGTTCCGCCAGTTTATCTCCCTGAGGACGTCGACCGTGGCGCAGGCGCCGCGCTGGTAGACCAGCGGCACGCGGTTGGCGAACCGGAGCACCTCCACCTCGCCGTCGTCCTCGAGGTCGCCGCCGTAGGCGACGCCGGCCTCGACGACGAACGGGTCGCCGCCGTGGACCTCGGCGTCCCGGGTCGCCGCCGCGTAGAAGTCGGCGTCGTACTCCTTGCGGAGCCCGGCCTCGACCAGATCCTCGTCGATCGGCGCCAGGCAGTCGGTCGGCGGCGACAGGATGTCGGTCTCCCGCATCGCCTCTAAGAGTTCGGCGGCCGCGTCCCGCTGGTCCGCGACGGTGCTCACCTTCGGAACGTCGTCGGGCACCGTGCGGGCTCGCTCCCAAAACGCCGCCGTGACGTTCTCGCGGGCGGTGTCGCCGAACGTCGCGTCGTCGTACTCCTCGGTGGCGTCGGCCGCACGATCGACGAACCCGCGGAGTTCCTCGCGGGTCAGCCGGTTGCGCCGGTCGTCCTGGCCCGCGAACGTCTCGGCCAGCCGCCTCGACAGTCCGTCGACGACGTCGTCGTCCTTCCGCGTCGTCGTCGCCCCGTCGACGACTGCATAGCAGTCCGAGGTGCGGTCCGCGGCGACCTCACTCCAGGCGGCCTCGACGGCCTTCTCCCGGACGGTCGAGCCGAACGTCTGGTCGTACTCCGCCTCGACCCCGTCGGCGGCCGCCGCGACGACATCGGCGACCGTCGAGTGGGCGACCCGGTCGTACTCCCGCACCTCCTGGGTCACGCGCCTGGCGAACGCCGCCGTCGCCTCGGCGCGCTTGTTGGCGACGGCGCCGCGGACGGCCGGCTCGACCTCGGCGTCCTCGTGGCGCGCGGGCGGCCGCCAGGCCATCTCCCGACCGAAGTGGCGGTCCCGGAGGTTATCACACACCCCCTCGGCGGTCTTGGCGCCGACGCGGGTGAACTCCCCCTGGAGGAACCCGGAGATTGAATAGGAGTCGGTCGCCTCCAACATCTTCAGGAGCGTCCCGAGTTCCACGCCGTGGGGGTGGGGACGGATCTGCTCGGTCTCCGGCGGGAGGTCCTCGGTCGCCCGCTCGAACTTCTCGGAGTCGGCCGGCTCGTGAAACTCGATGCGGGCGTGGGGGTTGACGACCGCCGTGTACTGGATGTAGTCGTGGAGCTGGCGCCGCGCCCGCATGTTCGCCTCCATCTCGAGTTCGATGCGGGTGCCGTGGGGCCGCTCCCAGCTCGCTGACTCGTCGACGTCGATCTCGGGCTCGTTCGAGTCCGTGTCGATCGTCAACTCGAAGTAGCGGGCGCCGTCGCCGTTCTCGGTCTTCGAGGTGATGCGGGCGGGCTTGCCGGAGGTCAGCTGGGCGTACAGCACCGCGGCGGAGATTCCGATCCCCTGCTGGCCGCGGCTGTTTTTGACGGATAGCGCCCCATCGTTCGCAACGACGAAGTTCTCGTCGTAGCCGGTCGCACCGGGAACCGAGATGTCGTATACGTACTCCGGGGGTTCGGTTCGTTCTACGTTCTGGACTGGTAGCAGACACATGTCGGACCCGGTGAAGCCACGGAGGTTTCGGATGGTCGACCAGAGGTTCTCGAGCGGTTCTGTCGGCCGATGGTCGTCGTCGAGGAGTCCCTTCTCCTTCAGGTTGTGAACGTATCGGGGCTCCGTGACGTACTCGCCGTTGACCGCGTCCTCGATGAGTCGCTGGTAGACTTCGGCGTGCTCGAGGCGGGACCCGACCCCGGCACCCATCAACAGTCCAGGAACCGAGTCGGGGACCGTTTCGCTCGGAGCTTCCCCGACCCGGACCTCGTCGAGAAGGGACGTCGGAATCCGTTTGTAGGCCTGCTCGCCAGCCGGTCCATCCCGGGAGAAGGCGTTTCCGAGGTCCACGTCCTCGCCGTAGACTTTCGTCCGGTACCGGGTTGCGGGGTCGTCGGCGTATCCACTACTGTTCTCGGTGGTTTCGATGCTCGCCACCACGCCCCGCATGTTCCAGAGTACCGACAGTTGCCGTGCGAGCGTCTCGCTCGTGGTGGTGTGTGAGAGTTCGTTGCCCGGGTAGGCGTCCGACCCGTCACCTCGGTAGAGGGCGGCTATGAACCGTTCCTGTAACTCCGGGTCGATGTCGAAGACGAACCCGGGGATTCGCTTGTTGTCGGCCGCGTCGCCGCAGACGGACTTCAAGAACATCGACAGCGGCGACCCGAACGCTTTCACGCGGGTAGCGTTGCGTTCCCGCTGAACCGTCGTCGTAGACCCGACCACGCCAGCGACCGCTTTCTCGGTCGCTTCGATGAGTTCCGTCTCGTGGGAGCCGAAGGTGAATCCGGCCTGCCGGGGTCCGGCATGCCCCTCCGAGATGTAGTGTGCAATCATCTCGACGAGCGCCTCATCGACTGCTAGCGACACCGGCATCGTCGTCGTCTCGCCGCCGACCTGGTACGTCCTGAACGCGCAGTCGGCGGCCTTCTCCTCCCAGCCGAGTTCGACTACGGTTTCGGCCGGAAGATAGCCCTTCTCGAGGTAGTTTTGCTCCAGGCTGTCCCGAAGGATATCGGTTGCCTCGTACCGGTAGTAGTATCGCTTTCGGTCGCTTTCCTCGGTGGGTTTCTTGCGGATCACCTCGCCGGTCCGGAGTTCGGCGAGCGTCTCCTCGTCGAACCCGTACACGTAGATCCGGCGGTCTTCCAGCCGTTCTCGCGTCAGGTACTCGAGGACGTTTATGTTATCGACGGTTCCGCCGGTCTGCGGGAGCCGCCGGGGAGCGAGGAGGGAGTCACCGGGTTCGAGAGCCCCGGCTTCCATCTCTCGGGTGTTGCCGTCCTTCGTCAGCCCGAAGACGCTGTGGTTGCCCGTCACTTCGACGGTCCGTCCCCGCTGGGTCGTGACTTCGTAGGTCGGTTCGTCGGTCTCGTGTTCACGATCGAAGGAGGGAACTTCGATGTCGTCCGGAACCGGACCCGTCGCTTCGCCCTCCGCGGGAAGGTACGCATCACACAGCCTCCCGATGCTGACGAACTCGAGGTTTCCGTTCCGTCTGACGAGCAACCGTTGGTCCGGCGTCAACGACTGCTCTCTGGCGTGGAAACGCGACCCGTACAGCAGTTTCCCGAACACCTTCGGCACCTCGTCTTTCGTGATCCCGGGCCCGTTGTCCTCGACCACCAACCTGTAGTAATCGCCGCGGTCTTCGATCTCGACGTAGATGTCCGGGAGGAAGCCGGCCTCCTCTGTGGCGTCCAATGCGTTGTCCACCCCCTCCTTGACGGCGGTCACCAGCGCCTTCGCGTCGCTGTCGAAGCCGAGCATCTGCTTGTTCTTCTCGAAGAACTCGGCGATCGAGATGGAGCGTTGGCCCTCGGCGAGTTCCTCCGCGGTGGCCCCGGCTTCACTCCCCCCGCCGAGTTGCGACTGAAGCGAGGTCATTCGTCCCCCGATAACCCCCGGGGACGTAAAACCCCGTCGAGAGCAAAGTGGAAGTGGAACCGATAGACTGCGGCGACCCGATGACGCGCGTCAGACGACCGTTCTTCGGACACGGACCCCTGGGGTCGCGTGTACAGGGCACCCGTCTCTGTCGGCCTCCACGCCTCAACTATTGCTCTCGTCGGCGTCTGGCTATTCCTCGCACGAGCGACGCCAACCGTGAGCCACTCCAATCGAGGTTTCCTCCAGAGGCGGGTGGATTGAGGCAGTTGCCAACGCCGCACCGCACCGCAGCCTCGCGTGCGCGTCCACGTACACACGTGCCCGCGCGTGCGTGGGTTTTATCCCGGTCGGTCCGCAAGGATTGTTATCTACCCCTATGTCTCAGGACAGTGACTACAGCGCCGGGCAGATACAGGTACTGGAGGGCCTCGAGGCCGTCCGGAAGCGCCCGGCGATGTACGTCGGCTCGACGGACGCTCTCGAGGTCATCCTGACCGTCCTGCACGCCGGCGGGAAGTTCGACAGCAAGTCCTACCAGGTCTCGGGCGGCCTCCACGGCGTCGGCGTCTCCGTGGTGAACGCCCTCTCTGAGCGCCTCGAGGTCGAGATCCGGCGGGACGGCGCCGTCTGGCGGCACGCCTTCGACCAGGGGGCGCCCGACGGCGACCTACGGCGCGTCCGCGAGTTGGCGGCCGACGAGGGGACCGGCACGGAGATCCGCTTTCGGCCCGACACGGACATCTTCGAGACGGGCGAGTACAACTTCTCCACGCTGGAGTCGCGGCTCCGGGAACTGGCCTTCCTGAACCCCGGCGTCGAGATCACGCTCCGGGACGACCGGCCCGAGGAGCCGGCGGTCTCGACCTTCGAGTACGAGGGCGGCATCAGGGAGTTCGTCGAGTACCTCAACGAGACCCGGGACGTCCTCCACGATGACGTGGTCTACGTCGCCGACGAGGCCGAGGACGTCCAGGTCGAGATCGCCATCCAGGCGACCGCCGGCGTCCAGGGCTCCATCCACGCCTTCGCGAACAACATCAACACTCGCGAGGGCGGCACGCACCTCACCGGCTTCAAGACGGCGCTGACACGCGTCGTGAACGACTACGCGACCTCGAACGGACTCCTGTCGGACATCGACGGCACGCTCCAGGGCGAGGACATCCGCGAGGGCCTCACGGCGGTCATCTCCATCAGACACCCCGACCCCCAGTTCGAGGGCCAGACCAAGACGAAGCTCGGCAACAGCGAGGTCCGCGGCATCGTCGAGAGCGCGGTCCACGAGGAACTCGGGACGTACCTGGAGGAACACCCCGACACCGCCGCGGCCATCGTCTCGAAGGCCGTCGAGGCCGCGAAGGCCCGGATGGCCGCCAAGAAGGCCGAGGAGCTGACCCGCCGGAAGTCCGCCCTCGAGTCGACGTCGTTGCCCGGCAAGCTCGCGGACTGCCAGACGCGGGAACCCGCCGATGCCGAGTTGTTCGTGGTTGAAGGCGACAGCGCCGGCGGCTCGGCCAAACAGGGCCGCAACCCGGAGTTCCAGGCCATCCTCCCGATCCGCGGGAAGATCCTGAACGTCGAGAAACACCGGCTCGACCGCATCCTCGAAAACGACGAGATCCGGAACCTCATCACCGCCATCGGCACCGGCATCGGCGAGGAGTTCGACATCGAGGAGGCGCGGTACGAGAAGGTCATCCTGATGAGCGTCGACGGCGAGGAACACGGCTTCGTCCGGGACGGTGACGGTGACACGCGGTTCGTCGAGATCGGGCCGTTCGTCGACGGCGTCATCGAGGCCGGCGGGGACGGCTACGACGAGTACGAGGTGCTCTGCTTCGGGCGGGACGACCACGAGACGACATTCAGGCCCATCGACCAGGTCATCCGACACGAGGTGGACGAGCCGCTCTACGAGATAGCGACGGCGTACGGCCGCGATCTGACGGTGACGGCCTCCCACAGCGTGTTCACCTACGACGATGGGTGTCTCGAGCTCGCTGCGGGAGACGAGATCGAACCCGGCGACCACGTCGTCGCTCCCCGCTCGGTCCCCCTGCAGGGCGACCGCGACGGCGACGACATCGACCTGCTAGCGGAACTGATCGAACGGAACGGCGAGTTCGACTCCGAGATCTACGCCCGCGGCCCCGGCATCGAGGAGATGTTCAAGCGGGCGGTCCGCGACGAGTACGCCGCCGACGGCGGCCCCGTCGCTCGCGCGGAGCCACGCGTCGAGGTGCCGGAGCGGGTCCGGCACTCGCTCAGGGACCAGCGGCACGACCACGGGATGACCCAGACGGACGTCTGTGAGGCGGTCGGCGTCGCTCAACCGATCACGGTCTCCCAGTGGGAACGTGGCGAGTCACGACCCACGGTGTCGAACTTCCGGGCGTACTGTGAGGCGGTCGGCGCGTCCCCGGCAGCTGCCATGGAGAACGTCTCCGTGACCGACTCACTTCTCGACCAGCGGTGGAACGACCAGTACGCCGGGGCCCAGGCCAACCGCGTCCGCGATTACGTACGCCTGAGCGAACTGACTGACGCCGACGTCGAACGGATCCCCGAGGACGCCTCGGTCGAACTCACCCCGGAGCACCACGCCGACGCGGCAGTCGACCGGTACGTCACCGTCGACGAGACGCTCTTCGACCTCATCGGGTTCTACGTCGCCGAAGGGTCCTGTTCGGCACGGAACGGTGTCCGGCTGGCCGTCGGCGCGAACAACCGTGGTCTGATAGAGCGATACCAGGACGCTTTCGAGCACGTGTTCGGCATTCGAGCGAAGTACAGCGACTACGACGACCGCGTTGACGAGGTCAAACTCGTCAACCGCGTCGCCGCCATCGCGTGGGAACACGTCCTTGGTCTGACGGCCGATTCGGCCGCAGAGAAGACGGTGCCCGACCTCGTGTTCAACGTCTCCGAGTCGCTCCAGTCGGCGTTCCTTCGGGGCTGGCTGCTGGGCGACGGTACCGTAGCGGCCGACACGATCGCCTGGACCACCACCTCCCCCGACCTCGCCAGCGGCCTCCAGTACCTGCTTTCGGCCCGCGGCGTCGTCGCATCCCGGTCGGTGACTGAAGCATCGGCACTCGGTGACGGGGTGATCCGGGGGGACCCCGTTCGGACGACCTCCGATAGATACGTCGTCACCGTCACGGCGAAGTCGGACCTGGCGGCGCTGTCAACCGTCTGGCGGGACCACGAGAACGCCGACGGTATAGAAGACCACCTCGAAACCGGATGGGAAACCCCGGCGAACAGGTCCTTCGAGGAGGTGTCCGACGACCTGATCGCGCTCCCGGTTCGGTCCGTCGAGCCGGTCGAACCCACGGGCGAGTACGTCTACGACTTCTCCGTCGAAGACGACGAGAACTTCGTCGCCGGCAGCGGCGGGCTCTGTGCGCACAACACGGACGCCGACGTGGACGGAGCCCACATCCGCACCCTCTTATTGACGTTCCTCTACCGCCACATGCGGCCGCTCCTGGAGCGTGGCTACGTCTACGCCGCCCAGCCGCCGCTGTACCGCATCCGGGACGGCGGCGAGACCTACGACGCGATGAGCGAGGCCGAGCGGGACCGCCTCATCGAGGAGGTCTGCGGCGGCGACCCGACGAGCACCCAGCGGTTCAAGGGCCTCGGCGAGATGAACCCCCAGCAGCTATGGGACACGACGATGAACCGCGACGACCGGATCTTAAAGCGGATCACCGTCGAGGACGCCGCCGCGGCCGACCGGATGTTCAGCGTCCTGATGGGCGACGCCGTCCAGCCGCGGAAGCAGTTCATCAAGGACCACGCCGACGACGCCGAGTGGGTGGACATATGAGTCGTTCGAAGCTGAACCAGGATTCCGAGAGATGACACGTAGTGTACGACGCGACGCCCGTATTTTCTACGAGGGCAAGCGGGGCGGCCACTCGGTCACGACCACCTCCGAAGCCCTCGACCGGCTCGACCGGCCGGGAGGCGCGCTGCGCTCCTCGCTGGCGCTGCGGTGCTTGCGGCCTCCGGGCCGGGTCGACCTGCTCACGGCTCCCTCCGGTCGCCGTTCGCATTCGAGACGGCTCGCTTCGCTCGCCGTCTCGCCGGTCTCGCCCTTCGAATCCACCTGGGACAGCACCGCGACCGCACCACAGACCTCCCCAGCCGACTCGTTCGGCGGTCGCGATTCTCCCGCCTCACTCGTCCCTCGCACGGTGCCCGCTGGCGGGCGACTCGGCGGTCCTCGTCACCCGCCAGCGAGCGCGCGCCACGTTTCGACCGGGTACACTTTAGAACCCGTCCAACCGATAGCCTGGCGGACTGAAAGTGCGAGGCGCGCGTGGCGGCGTAGCCGCCACGTTAGAGGCGGTCGGCGCAGCCGACCGCCCGCTCGCGCCGAAGGAGCGTCGCTATGCCGGCCCTATCCGAGCCGCGAGGCCGAGGGAGCACCGCGACCGAGGCCTCGGACGCCGGGAACGGCGAGCGAACCGAGCCGTGACCGGGAAGCGAGGATATCCGGCATAGCGACCGCGAGCGCGCCGAGGGCGTTCGAGGCGGTGGCATCTCCGGCTTGGTTGCCACGCTCGGCGGAACGAGTCACCGGATCGAATATCGAGGAGACGGAAGACGCAGTCAGCACGGACGTACACACATGAGTTCAGACTTACCGGACACCCCGGACGTGCCCGCCGACGAGGTGACGCCGGTCCGCATCGAAGAGGAGATGGAACAGTCCTACATCGACTACGCGATGAGCGTCATCGTCGGCCGGGCGCTGCCCGACGCCCGGGACGGCCTCAAGCCGGTCCAGCGCCGGATCCTGTACGCCATGGACGAGATGGGCGTCACGTCGAACGCGGGCCACCGCAAGTCCTCCTCGGTGGTCGGCGAGACGATGGGCGACTACCACCCCCACGGCGACTCCGCAATCTACGACGCACTGGCCCGGATGGCCCAGGACTTCTCGCTCCGGTATCCCCTGGTGGACGGCCAGGGGAACTTCGGCTCGGTCGACGGTGACCCGCCGGCGGCGATGCGGTACACGGAGGCCCGGATGGCGCCCATCGCCGAGGAGCTCCTGGCGGACATCGACGAGGACACCGTCGACTTCCACAGCAACTACGACGACCGGCTCACCGAACCCGAGGTGCTGCCGTCGAGGGTTCCTAACCTGCTGGTCAACGGCGCCTCCGGCATCGCGGTCGGGATGTCGACGAAGATCCCGCCACACAACCTCGGGGAGGTGATCGACGCCGCGATACACGTCGTCGACAACCCGGACTGTGACGTCGCCGACCTCGTCGACACGCCGGAGACGGACGACTACGTGAAGGGCCCGGACTTCCCGACCGGCGCGAAGATCGTCAACCGCGAGGGCCTCTGGGACGCCTACACCGAGGGCCGTGGCCGCCTCCGCGTCCGGGCGGAGATCGACGTCGAGTACGACGACAGCGGCAGCGACCGACTCGTCGTAACCGAACTCCCGTATCAGGAGAACAAGGCGCGCCGCATCGAGCGGATCGCCGAGGACGTCACCGAGGGCAAGATCGAGGGCATCCGGGACATCCGCGACGAGTCCGACCGGAACGGCGTCCGCGTCGTGATCGAGTGCAAGCGCGGCGCGAACGTCGACGTCGTCGAGAACCAGCTGCTGGAACACCACCTGGAGAACACCTTCTCCGTCATCTCGCTCGCGCTCGTCGACGGCCAACCGCGCGTCCTGGACCTCAAGGGACTGCTCGAGCAGTTCCTCGACCACCGGCGGACGGTCGTCCGCCGCCGCTCCCAGCACGAACTCGCCGCGGCCCAGGACCGGCTGCACATCCTCGACGGCCGCCTCGTCGCGCTGGCCAACGTCGACGACGTCGTCGAGCTCATCCGGAACAGCGAGGACCGCGACGCCGCGATCGCCGGCCTCAGGACGGAGTACGGCCTCTCGAAGGACCAGGCCGAACACGTCGTCCGGATGCAGCTCGGCTCGCTCACCTCGATGGAGGTCGGCGAGGTCGAGGCCGAGTACGAGGACGTCACCGCCGAGATCGAGCGGCTCGAGACCATCCTCGCCGACGAATCCGAACTCCTCGCCGTCATCAAGGACGAACTCCGGGAGATCAAGGCCGACTACGACGACGACCGCCGCACCCGCATCATCCAGGACGCCGGCTCCGTCACCCGGGAGGACCTCATCGCCGAGGCGGAGGTTGTCGTCGTGGTCACCGAGGACGATTACGTCAAGCGGATGCCGCTGGAGACGTTCGACCCCCAGCACCGCGGCGGCAAGGGCATCATCGGCTGCCGCCCCAAGGAGGGCGACCGGGTCTCGACGGTCTTCACCGCCTCCACGCACGACTACCTGCTCTGCTTTACGAACCGGGGCCAGGTCCACCGCCTGAAGGTGTTCGAACTCCCGGAGATGGGCCGGACCGCCCGCGGCACGTCGGCGGTGAACATCCTCGACCTCGACGACGGCGAGGAGATCACCGCCGTCGTCAACACCGACGACGTCGACGCCGGCTCGCTCGCGATGGCCACCCGGAACGGGTACGTCAAGCGGACCGCCGTCTCGGAGTTCGAGAACATCCACGCCGGCGGCATCCGGGCGGTGAAACTCGAGGATGGCGACGCCCTGGTCGACGTGGAGGTCACGAACGGCGACGGCGACCTGCTCGTCGGTAGCCGCGAGGGCATGACCATCCGGTTCGCGGAGGCCGACGCGCGCCCGATGGGCCGGTCGGCCCGCGGCGTCAATGGCATCGACCTGCGGGGCGACGATGAGGTGGCCGGCCTCGTCGCGGCCGACCCCGACGACGACCGCGACCTCCTGACTGTCACCAAGCACGGCTACGGGAAACGGACGCCGCTGTCGGCGTACCGGAAGCAGTCCCGCTACGGGCAGGGCCTCATCGACATCAAGACCGACGACCGGAACGGCCCCGCCTGCTCCATCGAGACGGTCGCGCCCGGCGACGGGCTGGTCATTATGAGCGAGTCCGGCCAGATCATGCGGAGCGAGGTCGAGGAGGTCTCCGAGGTCGGCCGGAACACCAAGGGCGTCGTCGTGATGGCGCTCGACGAGGACGACCGGGTCGCCGGCGTCGACGTCGTGGACAACACCGGCGGGGAGGCGGGCGAGGGTGATGCCGACGCGGCCGGGGGCGACGGCGACGAGGACGACGACGATGGCAACGGAGGCACCGACGCTTCCGAGGCCGGCGCGGAGAACTGAACGCGACGGCACCGCCCGACAGCCCGCCGCCGCCCCAACAGTTTTGTACATTACCGGACAGGTTCCGCCATGGCAGAGTCCGGCGAGCACGAGTTCGGCGAGTTCGGTGGCCAGTACGTCCCGGAGCCGCTTTTGGAGCCGCTGGGGGAGTTGGCGGGCGCATTCGAGGAGATCGTCCCCACAGCAGAGTTCCAGGCGGAGTTCCGGGCAGTGCTGGAAGAGTACGCCGGCCGCCCGACGCCGCTGTTCCACGCGGCGAACCTCAGCGAGGCCTACGGCGCCGACATCTACCTCAAGCGCGAGGACCTGCTGCACGGCGGCGCCCACAAGATCAACAACTGCGTCGGCCAGGCCCTGTTGGCCAGGAAGGCCGGCAAGGAGCGGCTCATCGCGGAGACCGGCGCCGGCCAGCACGGCACGGCCACGGCCATGGCCGGGGCGCTGTTCGACCTCGACACGGAGATCTACATGGGGACGAAGGACGTCGAGCGCCAGAAGATGAACGTCTTCCGGATGCGGCTGATGGGCGCGGAGGTCAACGAGGTGACCCGTGGCGGTGCCGGCCTGGCCGACGCCGTCGACGCGGCCCTGGAGGATTTCGCCGGCAACGTGGCTGAGACCCACTACCTCGTCGGCAGCGTCGTCGGCCCGGACCCGTTCCCCCGGATGGTCCGGGAGTTCCAGTCGGTCATCGGCGAGGAGGCCAGAGAGCAGTTCCTCGACAGGACCGACGGCCTGCCGGACGCCTGCGTCGCCTGCGTCGGCGGCGGCTCGAACGCCATGGGGCTGTTCGACGAGTTCCGCGACGACCCGGTCGCGTTCTACGGCGGCGAGGGCGGCGGCGAGGGCCCGGCGTCGACCAGCCACGCCGCGCCGCTTTCGGCCGGGAGCGAGGACATCATCCACGGCATGCGGACCCGCGTCATCGACGACGACGTCGAGGTCCACAGCGTCTCCGCCGGCCTGGACTACCCCGGCGTCGGCCCGGAGCACGCGATGTTCCGGGCGGCCGGCCGGTGTGAGTACCGCGCCATCACCGACGAGGAGGCGCTTGCGGCGTTCAGGGACCTCTCGGAGCTTGAGGGCATCATCCCGGCGCTGGAGACGGCCCACGCGGTCGCGCTGGCCGGCCAGCTCGCCGACGAGGGCGACCACGACACCATCCTCGCGAACCTCTCCGGCCGGGGCGACAAGGACATGCACCAGGCCGCGGAGCTGCTCTCGCTGGACTGAGGCGGCAAGACGGCCAAACGGCCCACTGACCGTCGGCAGATGCGTCGGCCGACGGCGACGCCAGACTTGCCCCTCCCGAACGCTGTATCGGCCGGCTTACAGGATCCGGTCGCCGAGGCCGCTGGAGATGAGTTCGACGGCGAGGTCGGCGGTCCGGTTGTGGGAGTCGAGGATGGGGTTGACCTCGACGACCTCCATCGAGCACAGCGCCTCCGTCTCGGCGACCAGTTCCATCGCCGCGTGGGCCTCACGGTAGGTAACTCCGCCCGTGACGGGCGTCCCGACTCCCGGGGCCTCGTCGGGGTCCAGGAAGTCCATGTCGAGGCTGACGTGGAGCGCGTCGACGCCGGAAAGCGCCGAGTCGAGGGCGTCCTCGACGACCGACACGATCCCCCGCCGGTCGATGTCGCTCATCGTGTAGGGGTCGACGTCGGTGTCCCGGATGGCGGTTCGCTCTCTGTCGTCGACGTCCCGGAGGCCCACCATCGCGACGTCCCGTTCGGCGACGTCTGCGGTCGCCCAGCCCATCTCGCCGAAGACCCCGCGGCCGAGGAGGGCCGCGACCGGCATCCCGTGGACGTTCCCACTCGGGGTCGTCTCGGGGGTGTTGAAGTCGCCGTGGGCGTCGAGCCAGAGGACGCCGACGTCCCGGTCCCGGCTGGCGCCGCCGATGCTCCCGATGGCGATGGAGTGGTCGCCGCCGAGGACGAGCGGCGTCTCGCCGTCGGCCAGCGCGTCGGCGACGGCGCTCTCGACGCGGCGACACACCCACCGCGTCTCCTTGAGGTACTTCGCGCTGCCCGCCTCGGGCCGCTCGGCGTTCGGGTCCCGGCCCTCCGGCCGCGGCACGGGCAGATCCCCAGCGTCGTCGTAGGAGATGCCCGCCTCGCGGACGGCCGCCGAGAGGCCGGCGTACCGGATGGCCGACGGCCCCATGTCGACGCCCCGCCGGTCCGAGCCGAGGTCCATGGGGGCACCGATGGCTCGCAGGTTCATACTCCATTATCGGTCCACGCGGCGTTAAACCTACCCTTCGGCGGGTCAATCGGCGATGGAGGCCCGCCTGAGCGGCCCCGCCCCGGTACGAGGGAGCCACGCCGACCTGTCCTGCCCGGGAAAGCGCCACGGGCGTCCGTCCCCGTCGAGGGACTGCCGTCTCGCTTCCTCCCCGTTTAGGGACTGCCGCCTCGCTTCATCACCCTCGATGAAGTGCCATCTCCATCAGAGCGCGATGCGAGACTGCAGCACCGGGAGTGACGAGCACGGAAATTCGGCCGAGAACCCACCATCCGAACGGTTCCGCCAGCTCACCGCCGGGTTTAAGACGGAAACTCCCGAATGAAAGTTCATGTCATCCATCGAGCTCACGCCCAGCCAGAAGACGATCCTCCAGGAGCTCATCAACCTCTTTCGGGACTCCGAGAGCGCGGTGAAAGGGGAGGACATCGCGGCGGAGGTCGACCGGAACCCCGGGACCATCCGCAACCAGATGCAGAGCCTCAAGGCACTCCAGCTCGTCGAAGGCGTCCCGGGGCCGAAGGGCGGCTACAAGCCGACGGCGACGGCCTACGACGCACTCAAGATCCAGGAGATGGACCAGCCGGCGGACGTCCCCCTGATGCACGAAGGGGAGGCGGTCGAGGGCGCGAACGTCCAGGAGATCGACCTGACGAGCGTCCACCACCCGGAGCTGTGTCGCGCCGAGGTGACACTCCAGGGCTCGATCGCCGACTTCGGGGAGAGCCACACCGTCGTCGTGGGGCCGACCCCGCTGTCGAAGCTCGTCATCGAGGGCACCGTCGAGGGCAAGGACGACACCAACAACAGCCTCATCCTCACCATCGACGACATGGTGGCGCCGGCCGGCGAGAAATCGCCCGAGGCCTGACCGGGAACCGCCGGACTGCAGCGGGGCGGGCCTGGCCACCGGGCGGGGCTTTCAACAGGTTTGTATCCGTGCGCCGCCGACGCTCCGGCATGACGGCCGACGTCGTCGTACTGGGGTCTGGCTACGCCGGCACCGGTGCGGTCAAGCGACTGGAAGGAGAACTCGACGACGGGGCGGACCTCACCTGGGTGTCCGACGTCGACCACCACCTCGTGCTCCACGAGGCCCACCGGCTCATCCGTGACCCCTCTATCGCCGAGACGATCACCTTCGACGTCGCGGACGTCAAGGCCCCCGACACCCGGTTCGTGCAGGGCCGGGTCACCGACATCGACGCCGCCGACCGGACCGTGACCCTGGCCGACGACGCCACCATCCCCTACGACTACCTCCTCGTCGGCATCGGCTCCCGCACTGCCTTCTTCGGCATCGACGGCCTCCGGACCCACGCGTTGCCGCTGAAGAGTCTCGAGGACGCCCTCGACATCCACGAGGCGGTGGTCGCGGCCGCGCGCGAGGCCTCCCGCGCGGACCCCGCCCAGGTCGTGGTCGGCGGCGCCGGCCTCTCCGGCATCCAGTCGGCCGGCGAAGTCGCGGCCTACCGCGACGGCCACCGCGCGCCCATCGAGGTCCACCTCGTCGAGGGGCTGGACGACGTCCTCCCGCACAGCGACCCCGCCGTGCAGTCGAAGCTCCGGGCGCTCCTGGAGGACAGGGACGTCGAGATCCACACCGGCGAGTTCGTCGGCGGGGTCGACGCCGACACCGTCTACGTCGGGGAGGACGCGGAACTCCCCTACGACGTCCTCGTGTGGACCGGCGGCATCACCGGTCGGGAGGCGGCCGAGCGCGTCGACGTCGAGGCGGACGAGCGCAGCCACCGACTGGAGGCCGCCGCGGACTTCCGGACCTCCGACGACCGGATCTTCGCGGTCGGCGACGCCGCGCTGGTCGAGCAGGCCGACACCGACCACCCGGCCCCGCCGACGGCCCAGGCCGCCTGGCAGGCCGCCGAGGTCGCCGGCGGGAACATCGCCCGCGCCATCCGCGACCAGTCGCTCCGGGAGTGGGAGTACGACGACAAGGGCACGCTCATCTCCGTCGGCGACGACGCCGTCGCCCACGCCGTCACGGGGGTGCCCGTCGACACCTTCGGCGGCTACGCGGCCAGGGCGCTCAAGAAGACCGTCGCCGCCCGCTGGATCCGGACGGTCAACGGCTTCGCCGACGCCGCGAAGGCCTTCCCGGACATGTAGCCCGGCGGCTGAGCCCAGACCGTTCCAAGATGTGCGACGGCCGTCGCCGTCCGCGGCGGCGGTTCGACGGCCGTCGGCGGCCCCGGTCAGATCCCAAGCGTCGCCCGGAGGGTGTCCCGGGTGCCGGGGCCGAGGCCGACGGCGAGGATGGCGATCAACAGGAGGTAGGCGTACCGCGGACTCTCTTCGAAGATGCGGTCGTCGAACACCCAGACGACGAGGACTGCGGCGGCGACCTTGATGAGGACGAACGGCCAGGCGGTCCCGACGGCCTCCGAGAGCCAGGCGGGCTGGACCGACTCCGTGACCCGGACCGTCGCGCGGTTGACGACGTGCTTGGAGCCGTACGACTGGCCGACGAGTTCGGGGCCCCAGTCGAGGCTCAACACGTTCGCGAGGCCGTCGACGGTGTGGCCCCACACCACGAGGATCCCCATCCAGCCGGTGCCCTCGTTGACCACGGGCGCGTACCGTTCGGAGCCGAGCCAGAACAGCGCGCCAACGAGGCTGGCACCCCCGACGACGAGTGCGAAGAAAAGCGGGTTGAACGCGACGGGGTCGAACGCGATCGAGGCGTACGCGAGCGCACCGAGGGCGACGAGCAGCCCGGCGGTGCCCGCGACGGCGAGTGCCGGTTCGAAGTGCTCGATCGCGCCGCGTCGCTCCAGGGCCACGCTCGCGACGAGCGCCGAAAGCGTGAACGCGAACATCACGAAGTAGATGAAGGGGCTGATGATGAGGTCCTCGACGACCCGGAGTGCGCCGCCGAGTAGCATGAATGGAAACAATGCGTAGAAGAAATGCGGGGACATCTCGACCCCGAGTTCACGGAGCAACAGCAGGACGCCGACGAGCATGAACACCAATATGAGGGCGTAGGACACCGTCGAGACGGTGGTGTACCCGGGCTGGGCGACGACGCCGTCGGCGGCCCGGCAGGCGGCGGCGGTGTAGAGTCGTTCGGTCGTCCCGCCCGACCGGACCGCACACGTGGCGGCGTGGGCGTCGGCGTCGACCGGGCCCCAGAAGTACCGCCACAGGACGCCGTCGGCCACGCGTCGGGGAAAGGCCAGGGCGGCGGCGGCCGTGAGAACGACGCCGGCCGCAAGGGCCGCCAGCCACGCGCGGGCGGGGTCGATCTCCTCGGACAGCTCCATGTGGCCCTCCTGCGGCCACCGCCGGTTTGACGCTTCCGGTCGCGGGCGGTGGACGACTCCCGCCGTCGGTCACTGCCCCCGTTCGGCGGTGCGGGCGGCCGCCAGCACCTCGTCGTGGGCCGCACCGTTCGAGGCCACCAGCCCGACGCTGTCGTGCCGCCAGGGATCGCCGTGGACGTCCGTGACGGTGCCGCCGGCGGCCCGGACCAGGCCGGCGCCGACGACGGTGTCCCACGGGTCGGTCCGGACGTTCGTGACCACCCCTTCGACCCCGCCGGCGGCGCACAGCGCCAGCGCGTACTGCGCGGAGCCGTAGCGACGCAGGTCGCCGAACCGCTCGACGATGCCACGACAGACCGCGGCGTACTCCGCCCGGCGGTCGAACCCCCACCACACCGTCGGGACGACGGCGAACGTCTCGGGATCCGTCCGGTCGCTCACCCAGAGCCGCTCGCCGTCGCGGAACCCCTCGCCGTCGGCCAGCGTGAACGTCTCCTCGAGCGCCGGACAGACCGTCGCGCCGGCGACGACCGCGCCGTCCACCGTGGCGGCGACGCTCGTGGTCCACAGCGGCACGCCCCGGACGAAGTTGTTCGTGCCGTCGATGGGGTCGACGATCCACGCCGGGCCCTCGTCCGGCACCGCCGAAGGCTCGTCGTCCTCCTCCCCGACGATCCGTTCGTCGGGATAGCCATCCCGGATGGTGGCCTCGACACGCCGCTGGGCGTCCCGGTCGGCCTGCGTGACGACGTCCGTCTTGCCGGCCTTCGTCTCGACGGCAACGTCCTCCCTGAACGACGCGAGCGCGACGGCGCCGCCGGCCTCGGCCGCGCCCAGCGCGCGGTCCGCACGCTCATCCATATCCGCCGTGGGCGGCCGGCGCGGAAAGCCACTCCGGTTCGTCCACGCAACGATTCGACAGCGATCGACCCTCGAGGCCTGCAACTACCCCGATCATCTTCCACTCACCGCTCCGTGACCGACGGTCGGACGGAATCTTGCGAGGGAAGACGCCCCAAGAGAGGCGGTCTTCCGCATGGGTTCGCGGCGTGGACCGCCGTTCGCCGTCATCGAGACGGCTCGCTGGTTCGCGGCTCTGCCATTCATCCAGCCCGAGGCGCTCCAGCTGGTCGCGCCTCGTGGCTCGTGTGTCGTCCATCGCGCCGCCCAGTCCTTCCGCTCGCTCATCCGGCGGCGCTCCAGCCGGTCGCGCCGCCCTGCTCGCGGCTTCGCCGCTCGGCCGTTCCGAGGCCTCCCTGTGGTCGGCCTTTCGGCTCGCGTGTCGTCGGTCGCTCCGCTCCCTCCTCCCGCTCGCCGTCTTCGAGGCGCCTCGCTGGTTCGCGGCTCCGCCGCTCACCCAGTCCGAGGCGCTCCCTGGCTCACGGTTCACTTCGTTCACCGTTCGCCCGTTCGGCGGCCTCCCTGCGGTCGGCCGCCTGCGTCGCGCCTCGCGCCGCTCGGCGCCTCGCTATGCGAGGGGAGGGATTCGAACCGAGTCGAGACGGTCCGGGCTCCTCGCTCCGCTGCGGTGCCGGGCTGCGACTAGCCGGCTTCGAATCCCTCGAACGCACTGGGGATCCACGTGAGTTCGGAGGAGTCGCTATCGCTCCGCGTCGCTGACGACCGAGGAACACCCAGTGCGAGGGAAGGGATTCGAACCGAAGGAAGACGGTCGCCCTCGCTTCGCTCGGGCGCTGCGTCTTCCAGGCTTCGAATCCCTCGTCGCATCCCCGCTCACGAGATACTTGCGACGCGTCGGTACCGCGACGCGTCGCTCGCGTGTCGTCGCTCCCGCTGGTCACTCCTCCCGCTCGCTCATCCGGCGGCGCTCCCTGCGGTCGCGCCGCCCGGCTCGCGGATGTTCTCGGGGATGCGAGGGAAGGGATTCGAACCGGAGGAAGACAGTCGCCCTCGCTTCGCTCGGGCGCTGCCTCTTCCAGGGTTCGAATCCCGCGAACGCACTGGGGTTCCACGCGAGTTTGGACGCGTCGCTATCGCTCCGCGTCGCTCACGACCGAGGAAGTCCCAGTGCGAGGGAAGGGATTCGAACCCTCGGACCTCTACAGGAGCGGATCTTGAGTCCGCCGCCGTTTCCAGGCTTGGCTACCCTCGCACGCAGTCGGGCTTATCGGCTATCCGGGTAAGCACTTTCGGATTGTATCGCCATACGTCGATAATATGGCCCTCACGGGGTCTCGAACCCTGAGTCGTGGGCCCGTGGCCGCAGTCCTCCGACGCGTCGTCGTCGTGAAACCGTTCTGAGAGACTCGACGCTAGTACCGAGTTGCTGAAAGTCCGTGACGTTCTCCGTTATCACCTCCCTGCAGTAGGATGTCTGAAAAGGAATTTGATGAGGTAACACGTGTCAAGAATCACCTGCTATCTCCCGCCGCACTTCGTCGACGCTCGATGTGTCCTGCTTTTCGCTTCGTCTCAGCATGGCTTCGCCCGTTTCCTCGGAGATGATCCCGGCCACGAGTTCGGGGTCCGGTCCCGGTGCGCCCGTCAGTCGGACCAACGCCTCACCCATTGTTTCATCCACTCTTTTTTCCGTTTTCAGATACTCGTGGAACCATTCATCTACCTTGACCGTCTTCATCGTGTATCGAGATACACGGCCCTGAGTCAAGTGGTTTGGGCCACTCTCAGTAGCTCACAACGGTTCGGTTCTGAAAACCGCAACCGCGACCGCGTGCGATTGACTCATTCCTGAATCCACGGGTCGACGGTTTCAATTTTTCCGACAATATTGCGCGGAGACCGGTAAGCGTCGACAATGTCCAGAACAGCATTCGCAATCGCGTACGCTGAGGCTCGCTGGTTGTTGACCAACAGGAGTCCTTCGTGCCGGGAGTTATCCAGTGCCGCGAAATTCTTGATATCCGCGGTCACGATCATCAGTTCTTCCTGCTGTACGTAAGGGAGTATATCGTCCTCATCGTCAGCGTCCTCATCGAGTACGTAGTCAGAGTACTCGGCCGGGTAACCTTCTTTCCGTAGAAATTCAGCAATGCGCGGTTCGAGGTTTGCGTCGATGAAAAACCCCCACCGCATCTATCCTTCGTCCGGGGGGGTGACGCCATCGGGTCGAGTGATACTGCCCTCTACGTCGGCCATGATTTGCTGCCGGTCGCGTCGTAGTTTCTCGAACTCTCTGGGGTGGTCGTGATAGTATAGCAGCGCAGCGTACACCTCCGAGATATCGAGGTTGTGACGGTCTGCGACGGTTTGAGGTGTGAGTCCGCTCCCTTCGACCCTCTCGACGATGGTCAGGACTGGCACACGCCGACCGTCGATGTGTGGCTCATCCAATATGTCCTGCACGATGCGGGTCTCCTGTTGGGACATGTGTCCTATGTCATGATATGCACCGACGCCCACATGAATGGAATGGTCAGTTCACGTGCAACGCTAGCGATGCTTTTGCCCGCTGTTTGAGCATCGGTGTGTCAGACTCGCCCAGTCCATCTTGAACTAACCTACCCATCAGTTCCCGTATAAATACCGCTGTATGGGCGACATAGCTAGTTCAAGATGGAATGGTTCTCCTGAAAGAGAGTCGGGTAGCCACGGGCGAGGAAATCCTGATCACTGGTGAGAACCAGTCGGTTCGTCTCCTCGGCGTACTGTTGTACTTCGTCGTCAGTGGCTTGAGGTTCAACGACGTCGACGACCATCTCGGCGTCGTGGCTCCGTTTCTCCAGATAGTGCATCGCTCTGCGCTCTACGTTCTCGTCGAGAAGAAGACGATAGCTACTCTTCGTCGGCGACATCGACCTCATGTCGGTCCGCTACTGTCTGCGGGTCCAGACCACGCCCACCGACGCGGGCGTGGATGGTCAGCACCGTGAGGCGGCGGCCCTCGATGTGAGGTTCGTCGTGAATCTCCGAGTTTTCACCGGAGACAATCCGATACTCTGTCTTCGGCATCCATTACGCAACGAATTGCACACGCTTGAATCTGTCTGCGAATCAGCTCTGATAGTGATTACTGCAACTGTTTAACCGGTACGATCGCACGCCATCGTGCGGTCGATACCGAAATGACTTGCAGTAGTCACTCTGGAAACGGCGTCAGAACACCGCTCCGTGCGATTCAGGAGAACCTGTGCTTCGGCAGATGAAATATGTCCCTGTTCCGATCGAAGCGCGCCACAGAAGTGGTTCCGCCGCCTACGGAGGGTATGGTCACGGCGATTGTACACAAATCCCACCGTCAGCGAGACGTGTTCGAGCGGCCAGCAACTAGCTTATGACCGACCACACGCGGACCCTCACCCTGGACCCACCGACCTCGGGGAACCCGACCGGGTGGAACGCCGAATCCGGGAAATGGGAACACGCCACCCTTCGCCGGGCGGTGATTCACGGCGTCCGGCTGTACAATTCCGGCGCGTTCCACGAATCACACGATTGCTTCGAATCAGAGTGGTACAACTACGGGAGCGGGACCACCGAAAGCGCATTCGCTCACGGTATGGTGCAAGTCGCGGCGGGCGCGTACAAGCACTCCGTCTTCGAGAACGACGACGGAATGCGTAGCCTCTTCGAGACGGCCTTGGAGTACCTCCACGGCGTCCCGAATGATTATTACGGGATCGACGTTCTCGGCGTCAGAACCACGCTCACGAACGCACTTGACGATCCAACCGTCGTAGACGGGTGGCAAATCGAACTCGACGGGGAACGACCGGAAGCGGGACCGGAGGATTACGAACACGCCGAACGCCTGGAATGAGGCTGCTCTACATCCCAGGGGGACAACTCTCCATAGACGGGCGGCCATTCCCATAGTGTCATTGTTCCCACGAGTACGTCGACGGGCACGAGTAGCCGGGCGTTCCCAGTCAGGTCGCATCGCCGAGGCGGTCGGTCGCCGACAGCACGGCGAGTACCAGCCCGGCCCCCAGGCCGACCGCGCCCGCCAGCACCGCCAGATCGGCGCCCGACCGGAGCCCGCTGCCGGCGCTCGCACCGCCGCCGCCACCGGCGCCGGCCGTCGGCTCGATGAGGTCGTCGTCGGTCGACCCGACGGCCACGACGCCCTTCATCCCGACCGACCGGTGTGGCTCACAGAAGTACCGGAACGTCCCTTCCGCCTCGAAGGTGTACTGGAACGTCTCGCCCGCCGCCTCCTTTTGGTCGCTCTCGAAGGCCGGTTCCGCGTCGTCGGCCGTCGGTTCGTGGGTGACGGTGTGGCCGCTGCCCTCGCCGGTCCACTCCCAGGTGACCGTCGTCCCGGGGTCGACGAGGATGGCCGGCGGGGCGAACAGCTGGCCGTTCTCGCCGGCGCCGACGGCGACCGTCACCGCCGACTCGCCCGTGTGATCCTGTGTCGCCTCGTAGTTCGACGTGTCGGACAGCCAGCCGCCGTACGCCTGAGCGGCCGCGGTCCCGCCGGCGCCGGCGATGCCGGCGGCCACTGCCGTCCCGACGCCGGCCCGAATGAACCCGCGGCGCCCGCGCGCAGTCTCGTCGTCGGTGCCCTCGACCGGTGCGGGCTCCCGGTCCGTGGGTGGCGTTGATTCGCCCATGGGCGCCCCTCGGCCCGCCGCGGGTTTATAAGGACGGGATTCCCGGCGGACGCGGTTTCCGAGCGGGCCCACGAGCAGTTGCGATGCACTGAACCGATGCGTGGGCCGAGGTTTCGATTCGGAACTGTTCCGTCCGGGTCCCGTCGGCTGTCGAAGGGACAAACCGCTTCAACGTGGGTCCCGTACAGTGACACATGAGCAGTCGGGAGCGACTCGAAGTCGGTGGCATGCACTGTTCGAGTTGCGCGGAGACGATCCGCGACGCCGTCGAGTCGGTCGAGGGCGTCGAATCCGCGACGGTCAACTACGCGACCGACGACGCGACCGTCGCGTACGACCCCGACCGCGCGCCGCTGTCGGACGTCCACGAGGCGATCGAGTCGGTCGGCTACGAGCCGCGGACCGAACAGCGCACGATCGAGATCGCCGGGATGCACTGTACCAACTGCTCGGAGACGGTCGAGGCCGCCCTCGGCGACCTCGAGGGCGTCGTCCGGGCCGACGTCAACTACGCGACCGACGAGGCCACCGTCGAGTACAATCCCGAGCCGTTCTCGCTGGGGGCCGCCTACGGGGCCATCGATGGGGCGGGCTACGAGGCGGTCCGGGAGGCCGAAAGTGAGGGCCCCGACGGCGACTCCCCGGCCGAGCGCGAACTCCGGAGGCAACGCCGTCTCGTCCTCGGCGGCCTCGCATTGACGGCGCCGTTCGTCTACCTGATGGCGGCGATGGTGACGCCGCTGGCCAGGCCGGAGACGGTGGCCGGCGTCCCGCTGGGCTGGATCGAGTTCGCCATCGCGACAATGCTCATGGCGACGCTCGGCCGGGAGTTCCTCGTCGGCGCCTACACGGCCGGCCGGAACGGCTCGCTGAACATGGACACGCTGGTCGCCATCGGGGCCTCGGCCGGCTACGCGTTCAGTACGGCCGTCCTCGTGTTCGACGTCCCGGCGGGCCTGTACTTCGAGGCCGTCGCGTTCATCCTGTGGTTCATCACGCTCGGCAACTGGCTGGAGGCCCGCTCGAAGGCGCGGGCTTCCGAGGCCCTCCGGGAGCTGCTCCGGCTGGAGGCCGACGACGCGACCGTCGTCCGCGACGGCACCGAGGAAACCGTCCCCCTCTCCGAGGTCGAGGTCGGCGACCGGCTGAAGGTCCGGCCGGGCGAGCGGGTTCCGACGGACGGGGTCGTCCGCGAGGGCGAGTCCGCCGTCGACGAGTCGATGGTGACCGGCGAGTCGGTGCCAGCGGAGAAGGAGCCCGGCGACGAGGTCGTCGGCTCGACGGTCAACGAGAACGGCGTCCTCCTCGTCGAGGCCACGAAGGTCGGCGAGGACACCGCCATCCAGCAGATCGTCCGGCGCGTCAAGGAGGCCCAGTCCCGCCAGCCCGACGTCCAGCGGCTCGTCGACGTCGTCTCCGGGTACTTCGTCACCGCCGTGATCGCGAACGCCGTCCTCTGGGCCGCCCTGTGGCTCCTGTTCCCGGAGCAGCTGTACGCGGTCGCGACCGCGCTGCCGCTGTGGTCGCCGGTCGGGGGCGGCCCGGTCGGCGGCGTGCCCGTCTTCGAGTTCGCCGTCATCGTGTTCGCCTCCGCCGTGCTCGTCGCCTGTCCCTGCGCGCTCGGGCTGGCGACGCCGGCGGCGACGATGGTCGGCTCGACCGTCTCGGCGAAGCACGGTGTCCTCTTCGAGGGCGGCGACGTCCTGGAAGCGGTCCGGGACGTCGACGCCGCCGTCTTCGACAAGACCGGGACGCTCACCGCCGGCGAGATGGAACTGACCGACGTCGCGGTGGTCGACGACAGCGGCGCCGGCGGGGCCGCCGCGGCCCCCGACGGTGGCGTCGCCGCAGAGCGGCCCGTCGACGAAGCTTTCGTCCTCGAGGTCGCCGCCGCGGCCGAGTCCGGCTCGGAACACCCGCTGGGCCAGGCCGTCGTCGCCGGCGCCACCGCCCGGAACGTCGACACCGGCGACCCGGAAATCTTCGAGAACGTGCCCGGGAAGGGCGTCGAGGCCACCACCGAGCACGGCGAGGTCGTCGTCGGCAACCGGGCGCTCGCCGAGCGGAACGGCGTCGACCCCGGGCCCGCCGCCGAGCAGATGGCCCGCCTGGAAACCGAGGGCAAGACCGCGATGCTCGTCGCGCTCGACGGGGCAGTCATCGGCGTCCTCGCGACCGCCGACACGGTGCGTGAGAGCGCTCGGCAGACGGTCGCGACGCTCCAGGACCGCGGCCTGGACGTCCACATGGTGACCGGCGACAACGGGCGGACCGCCGCCGCCGTCGCCGACGACCTCGACATCCCCGACGACCGGGTCCGGGCGGAGGTGCTCCCCGGGGAGAAGGCCGACGTCGTCGACGACATCGAGGGCGACGGGACGCAGGCGCTGATGGTCGGCGACGGCGTCAACGACGCGCCGGCGCTCGCCGCCGCCCACGTCGGCGTCGCCATCGGCTCCGGCACCGACGTCGCCATCGAGTCCGCCGACGTGACGCTGATGCGGTCCGACCCAGCCGACGTCCTCACGGCCATCCGTGTCTCGGAGGCGACCATCGCGAAGGTCCGGCAGAACCTGTTCTGGGCGTTCGCCTACAACGCCGCGCTGATCCCCATCGCCTCGCTCGGCCTCCTGAACCCGGCGCTTGCCGGCGCCGCGATGTCCGCCTCGAGCGTCTCCGTCATGACCAACAGCCTCCTGTTCGCCCGGTACCGGCCGACCGCAGACTACGTCCCGCTCCCGCTCCGGCCGCTGGCCGCCCTCCGGGGCTGAGCGGGCCGCCGGAACCACGTCCGGCCACCGGCGATGGGGCGCCGGCCCTTCGTTCGGCTACCGGCGATGGGGTGCCGGCCCCGTGGGCCCGACCGGTTTTAGTTCTCGCGGGCCCCACGACAGGTATGCACGTGGCCGTCAACGCCGCCGTCAGCGCCGACGGGAAGCTCTCCTCGCGGCGCCGCGACCGGATCGCCATCAGCGGCGAGGCGGACTTCGCCCGCGTCGACCGCCGCCGCGCCGCGGCCGACGCCGTCGCCGTCGGCGTCGGGACGGTGCTGTCGGACGACCCCTCGCTCACCCGGTTCGACGAGCCACACCGCGCCGACGTCCACGGGCCCGACGCGGCTCCGCCGGCCCGCGTCGTTGTCGACTCCCGTTGCCGCACGCCGCCCAACGCCGCCGTCCTCCGGGGCGACCCCGCGACGTACGTGCTGACGAGCGAGGCCGCGTCGGATACGGACCGGGACGCACTGACGGCCGCCGGTGCGACGCTCGTCACGGCCGGCCGCGAGCGCGTCGACCTCACCGCCGCGTTCGAGGCCCTGGCCGCCGACGGCGTCGAGCACCTCATGGTCGAGGGCGGCGGCGAGCTGATCTTCTCGCTGTTCGAGGCAGAGCTGGTCGACGACCTCTCGACGTACGTCGGCAACCTGGTCATCGGCGGTCGGGACGCACCGACGCTCGCCGACGGCGAGGGGTTCATCGAGGAGTTCCCCGGCCTCTCCCTCGATTCGGTCGAGCGCGTCGACGACGGCGTCCTCCTCGAGTGGACCGTCCGGGACGGATAGCCGGATCGGCTGCCGACGAGCGGCATCAGTGGTCGTGGCCGGTCAGTTCGCCGTAGGTGGCGCCGAAGCGCTCCTCGAACAGCGCCATCGTCCGCTCCTCGATGGCCCGGTACCGCTCGGTGTCGCCGCCCTCGGCGTGGTGGACCGTCGCGTGGATCCGCTGGGCACAGGAGAAAAGCGCCAGGTCCCCGACGACCTCGGCGTCCGACTCGTCGGCCTCCCGCAGCAGGTCCAACATTCCGACGGGCAGCGTGACCTCGTCGGCGGCCGCTTCGCCCTCGATGGACAGCGTGACGGTCTCGTCGGCCATGGCCGCCGGTTCAGCTGCAGCACGGAAGGCGCTTCCGGTCGCCGGGCCGACCGACCGCCGAACGTGGGTCGGGTCCGGCGGGTCCCGGCGAGTGCGCCGGTGGGCGGCCGGATCAGTCGTCCGCGGCGACGGGCTCAGTCGTCCGCGGCGGCTTCGGCGGCCCGCTCGTCGCGCTCGCGCGCCTCGAGGTACTCGTCGGCGTCAATCGCCGCCTTACAGCCCATGCTGCCGGCGGTGACCGCCTGCTGGTAGTGGTAGTCGACGACGTCGCCCGCGCCGAAGATGCCGGGGACGCCGGTCCGTGTCTGGCCGGCGCCGGCGCCGCCCTCGGTCCGGAGGTAGCCGGTGGCGTCCATCTCGACGTCCGTGTCCGCGATGTAGTCGGTGTTCGGCGTGTGCCCGATGGCGAGGAAGACGGCGCCGACGTCCAACTCGTAGGTCTCTGTCGCGTCCTCCTCGAGCTTCTCCGTGGGGTACCCCTCGGGGTTGTGCGCCAGTGTCACGCCGTCGACGCCGTCGTCCGGGGAGCCGTGTATCTCGAGCAGTTCGGTGTTCCGCATGATCTCGACGTCGCCGTCGGCTTCGAGGTCGGTGACGCGGTCGACCCAGTACTCTTCCGCCCGGAAGTTCTCCCGGCGGTGGGCGATAGAGACGGTGTCGGCGAACTTCGTCAGGAACGCGGCCTCCTCGCTGGCGGCGTCGCCGCCGCCGACGACGAGCATGTCCTCGCCGCGGAAGAACGCGCCGTCGCAGGTCGCACACGTCGAGACGCCGTACCCCATCAGCTCGTCCTCGCCGGGCACGCCGAGGGTCCGGGCGGACGCCCCGGAGGCGGCGATCAAGGCGTCGGCCGTGTACACCGTGCCGTCCCGGAGTTCGACGCGGTGGGGCGGCCCCGGGTCGACGTCGACGACGACCCCGTGGTCGATCTCGGCGCCGAACCGCTCGGCCTGGGCCTTCATGTCCTCGACGAGTTCGGTACCGCCGATACCCGACGGGAACCCGGGGTAGTTCGCGACGTCCGTCGTCAGCGTCAGCTGGCCGCCGGGCTCGGGGCCCTCCAGCACCAGCGGCTCGTCGTTGGACCGCGCGGCGTAGATGGCGGCCGTGAGTCCGGCGATCCCGGAGCCGGCGATGACGAGGCGACGGTGGTCGGCGTCCGCGGACATGCCCGGCCGTAGCCGGCGGCGGGGTTTGTAGCTTGCGCCCCCGCAGAACCGTCCGCCATCCCGCCGTGCTCTCTGCCCCGCCGGCGGACCCTCCGGGGCCGGTTGTGTCACCGGAGCGTGGCCGAGAGCAGCGTCCGGACGAACGTCGGCCCGTGGCGGAGGTACATCCTCGGGGCGGTGCGGCGGGCCTCCTCGAGTGCCCGGCGGAGTTCGCCGGCCGCGTCGGTGGCGACGCCCTCGCCGTGGCCGCAGAGGACCCGCGTCGGCTCCACGTCCGCGAGGGTCTCGCCCGGCGGGACCGGGCGGCGGGCGAGCGAGACGCCGAGCCGTTCGCCCGGCGCCAGGAAGTACGTCGCGGTGCCGACGGACTCCGCGACGACGAGGGTCTCGCCGTCGAACAGCGCCCACTCCTGCCAGACCCGGTTCCGGGTGACCGGCCGGAGGAAGTAGCCGGTGTCGCCGAGGCGGCCCTCGAACCGCCGGACCGGGGCCGCGACGTCGGCGTCGGACAGCGCCGTCATCCCCGCGGGCAACAGGACCGGGACGCCGTGGCGGGCGGCGATGGCACTGGCGTCCCGGCGGTGGTAGTTGTAGAGGACGACCACGCCACGCAACCGACCGCGTTCGTCGAGGCGGTCGTCGAGCCCCTCGGCGTCGACCGGGTCGACGAGCCAGACGTCACCGCCGTCGAACAGCGCGTGGCCCGCCCGCTCCATGGTCTCTTCGGGGTGGGCCCGCCAGCCGATCCCGCCGTCGAAGACGTCGATCTCGACGAACGACCCGAGCCCCGTCCCTTTGACCGGCATACCGCCACGCCACCGCGCCCGGGATAAAGGTGCGTCGGTCGCGCGGCGCGAGCGGAGCGAGCGCCGCGGAATGAGCGAGCGGGAGGAGTGAGCGGAGCGAACGACGACACGCGAGCCGGGCGGCGCGAGCGGCGCGAGGCCGACCGCAGGGAGGCCTCGGAACGGGCGAACGGTGAACGAAGTGAACCGTGAGCCAGCGAGCGCCGCGGAATGAGCGAGCGGCGAAGCCGCGAGCCGGGCGACGCGAGGCCGACCGGAGGGAGGCCTCGGAACGGGCGAGCGGGAGGCGCGAGGCGCGACCAGTGGGAGCGCCTCGGACTGGTGAGCGGCGAGCGGAGCGAGGAGGAGCGACCAGCGGGAGCGACGACACGCGAGCCGCGCGGCGCGGTGAGCGTAGCGAGCCGTGAGCCGCGCGACCAACCGGAGGGAGCGCCTCGGAACGACCGAGCGGCGAAGCCCTGAGCCGGTCGGCGCGTCCCGGGCGGACGATCCTCCGGCGACAACCGGTCCCACGCCGGCCTCCGCCGCCTGCATAGACCCGTGGACCGAGCCCACCGCCGCGGTCACCGTCTACCGTCGCCGCACCATCATACGACGACAGGGACCGGGCCGTTTCAAGTGCCGTGGCCGCACACGACGGAGTATGAACCTGTTCGGGACGGCGGGCATCCGGGGGGAGGCCGCCACCGAGGTGACGCCGTCATTCGCGCTGTCCGTCGGCCGGGCGGCGGCGGTCGACGGCGACATCTTCGTGGTCGGCCGGGACGGCCGCGAGACCGGAAGCGCGCTCGCGGCCGCCGTCGAGGCCGGCCTCGAAAGCGGCGGGGCGGACGTCGTCCGGGTCGGACAGGTCCCGACGCCCGCGCTGGCGTCCGCGTCTCGCGGTCGCCGGGGCGTGATGGTCACCGCGAGCCACAACCCGCCGACGGACAACGGCCTGAAGCTGTTCGTGGACGGCACCGAGTACGACGTGGCCGCCGAACGGACCCTCACGGACCGCGTCGAGGACGTGACGGCGCCCGTCGAGTGGGCGGCGTGGGGGACGACGACCCGGGCGTCGGTACTCGAGCCGTACCGGCGGGACGTTGCCGACTACGCCCGCGCCCGCGTCGGGGGCTGCGACGGGCTCCGTGTCGCCGTCGACTGCGGCAACGGGATGGCGGGCGCGGCGACGCCGCAGGTCCTCCGGATGCTGGGGGCACAGGTGGTCGCACTCGACGCCAACGTCGACGGCCACTTCCCGGCCCGGCGCTCGAAGCCGACGCCCGAGAGCCTCGCCGCGCTGCGGACCTTCGTCGCCGAGGGCACCTTCGCACTCGGCATCGGGCACGACGGCGACGCCGACCGCATCGCCGTCGTGAACGCCGACGGCGACGTCGTCCACGAGGACACGGTGCTGGCCATCCTGGGGGCCGCCTACACCCGCCGGAGCGACGCGGCCGACCCCGTGGTCGTGACCACGCCGAACGCCTCGGACCGCATCGACGACCGCGTCGCCGCGGCCGGCGGCCGGGTCGAGCGCGTCCGGCTGGGCGCCCTCCACGAGGGCGTCGACGCCGCGCTGTCGGCCGGCGACAGCGGCACCGAGGTGGTGTTCGCGGGCGAGCCCTGGAAGCACGTCCACACCGCCCTGGGTCAGTGGATCGACGGCGTGGCGAGTGCGGCCGTCCTCGCCGGCCTGGTCGCCGACGAGGGCCTCGCCGACCTCCGGGCGCCGATCGAGGAGAAGCCCTACCGGAAGGAAAGCGTCCCCTGTCCCGACAACCGCAAGGGACCGGTCATGGCGCACCTTGAGTCCCGGCTCCCCGAGGCGTTCCCCGAGGCCACCGTCGACACCGAGTACGGCGTCCGGCTCGCCCTCGAGGACGGCGCCTGGACGCTCGTCCGGCCGAGCGGCACCGAACCGTACGTCCGCGTCTACGCCGAGAGCGAGACCGTCGACGAACTGGTGGCGGCGGTTCGAGACGTCGTAGAGGCGGCCGTCGAGGAGTTGGGGGGCGAGTAGGCCGCGGCGACCGGCGTCGAGTAGCCGCGGGGACCGGCGGCGGGACGGCTCGCGGCCGCCGCGGCGGGGGTAGGTATTTGCAGCGGCCGGACCCAGCCGTGAACATGGAGGACACCGAGCTGCTCGAGCGGGCCCGTGCGGCCGTCGAGCGATCCTACGCGCCGTACTCCGAGTACCGGGTCGGGGCCGCGCTCGCGACGGCCGACGGCACCGTCTTCACGGGCTGCAACGTCGAGAACGCGAACTACTCCAACAGCGTGCACGCCGAGGAACTGGCGCTGTCGAAGGCCGTCGCGGCCGGCCACCGGTCGTTCGACCGCCTCGCCGTGAGTTCCGACCGGCGGGACGGCGTCACGCCCTGCGGGATGTGCCGGCAGTCCCTCGCGGAGTTCTGCGGGACGGCGTTCCGCGTCGTCTGCGAGGGCGACCCGGAGCCGTCGGTCCATTCGCTCGGCACACTTCTGCCGGACGCGATCTCGATGGAGCACCTGCGATGACGCGACGGGAGGACCGACGATGACCGGCGACGCCGACGCGTCGAGCGAGGACGTCCAGTACCACGTCGAACTCGCCGAGGGCGACGTCGAGGGTCCGGTGCTGCTCCCCGGCGACCCCGACCGGATCGAGGTCATCGCCGACTGCTGGGACGAGTACGACGAGAGGGCCAGCCACCGCGAGTACCGGACCCTCGCGGGCACACACGACGGCGAACCCGTCACCGCGACCTCGACCGGCATCGGATCGCCCTCCGCGGCCATCGCCGTCGAGGAGCTGGCTCGCGTCGGCGCCGAGACGGTCGTCCGCGTCGGCTCCTGCGGCGCCATCCAGGCGGACGCGTCGGTCGGTGACCTGGTCATCACGACCGCCGCTGTCCGCCAGGAGGGCACGAGCGACGAGTACGTCCGTGAGGACTACCCCGCCGCGGCCAATGGGGAGGTCGTTACGGCCTTGGTGACGGCTGCCGAACGCCTCGGCCACGACTACCACCTCGGGGTGACCTGCTCGACGGACTCCTTCTACGCCGGACAGTCCCGCGAGGGCTTCGACGGCTTCCGCGCGGCCGGCGCCGACGAGCGCATCGAGGAACTTCAGGCGGCCGGCGTCGTAAACTTCGAGATGGAGGCCAGCGCCATCCTGACGCTCGCGGACCTGTACGGACTGCGCGCGGGCGCCGTCTGTGCCGTCTACGCCAACCGCGTCACCGGCGAGTTTCGCACGGAGGGCGAGGCGAAGGCCGCCGAGACGGCGTCGCTGGCCGCCGCCATCCTCAGCAGGATGGACCGCCGCAAGGCCGAGGCCGACGTCGACCGCTGGACGGCGGACATGTCGCTGGAGTAGCGGCCGTCACCCGGCGCTGCCGTCGAGCGCGTACACCGCCCCGTCGACGCCGACGAATGCGACGTCACCGGCGGTCGCCACACCGGCGAGTTCCGACTCCGGCTCGAAGCTCCACCGCGGGTCGCCGGACTCCGGGTCCAGCGCCCAGACCCGGCGGTCGGCGTGGGCGAACACCGTCGACGGCGCGCCGGCCTCGACGTGGACGTAGCCCCCGACGTCCGGCTCGAACGCCCAGGCGCGCTCGCCGGACACCGGGTCGACGGCGTGGACCCCGGCACCGGCGACGTAGAGACGCTCGCCGGTCCTGGCGACGCTCGGGCGGAACCCCTGGTCGCGGTCGACCGATAGCGTCCAGCTGGTGTCGCCCTCCAGCGGGCTCACCGCCAGCAACCGACCGCCGGAATCGCCGACGTACACCGTCTCGTCCATCGCGGCCCGCGGCGAGGTGATCCTGGTGACGTTGAACTCGAACCCCCGGCGCCACAGTTCCGCGCCGTCGGCGTGCGCGAGGCCGCGAACCACGTCCTCCCCTTCGGCCTGGACGAACACCCGTTCGGCCCGGTTGTCGTAGGCGTGTGACTCCGCCGGGACGCTCCAGACCGCCTCGCCGTCCTCGAGGGCCAGCGCGCGCAGGCGAGTGGTCGTGTCGACGAACAAGAGGTCCCGGCGGGCGGTGTGGCCGGACGGCACGACGTCGCCGGATTCGGTCCGCCACAGTTCCGAGCCGTCATTGCCGTCCAGGGCGTATACGAACTCCCCGGCCCCGAACTGGTCGTCCCGGCGACCAACGAACACGGTGCCATCCTCGATCGCCAGCGGGTAGTGGAGTCTGTGCTCCTCGGGGCCGAACCGCCAGGCCCGGTCCCGCTCGTCGGGGTCGACGGCCTGGACGACGAACCCCACGTCGAAGCGGCTCGTGCGACCCGTCGCGAAGACGAAACGCGTGCGATCGTCGGCATCGAGGTACATCGGCGGCGTCTGGACCGGGTGGTCGACACCCACGTGCCAGTGCTCCTCGCCGCTCTGGAGGTCCAGCGCCCGCAGTGTGTTGTCCTCGGAGTTGTCCTCGCCGGCGTCGGCACTGGCGACGAACAGCCGCGGCGTCTCGGGGCCACCGCCGAGGGAGACGACGCCGACGCGGTCGGCCGGAGTCTCCCGAATCCAGACGGCGTACTCCGGCGCTTCCGAGGGTGTCGAACTGCCCACCCTCTCCGTACCGAAATCCGGTTCCCCGGTCGAGGTGTGGTCCGGATCGGCATCCGACCAGAGGTCCGTACAGCCTGCCACGCCGGCCGCGAGGGCCGACGCGAGGATCGCTCGTCTGCTGGAGGGCATCGTGCAGGCCGCTTGGCGCCGTCCGGTAAGTATCTTCCCGACTCGCTCCTCGACGTTTCGGCGACCGGAAGATACTCGGGCGTGTTCGGCCTTGTGGCCGACATGCGCCGCCGCCAGTTCCTCGCGGGCGGAACCGCCCTCCTTTCGGTCGCCGTCGCCGGATGTGGCCACCCGAACCAGGTCCTCGACCTCGATGAGGCGTCCGAGGAGGACATCGCAGACGAGGGCTCGACGAGGGTCGATCCGGGCTCCGAGGAGTACCGGGTCCTCACGTCGGCCCGGGACAACGGCTCGGCCACGCGAACGGGTAGTTATGAACTGTTCTACTGGACCGACACCGTCAGGGTAGACGGGGCCTACTACGAGGTATCGGAGACCCGAGTGGAGAGCACCGTCTACAACGTCCTCGTCGACCTGGACCCCGGCGATAGGACCGCCGAGTTCGGTGAGATCGCCTACGAGGACCTTCCGGAGTTCGACCGGGAGAAACTGGCCGTCATCACGAATGCGTCCACGGGCGATCGGCAGCACTACGTCAACGTCGAGTACGGAACCGCCGAGGACGTCGACAACCGGTCAGTCCTCGTCCCGGACCCACAGTACGACATCGTCACCCACGAGGGTGACCGCTACCGGGCCGAGGTCGAAAGGCAGAGGGACTCGGAAGGCGAGTACCGCTACGAGGTTACGGAGATCGCACCCGACGTCGAGTCCTTCGCTGACCAGGTCCGGGAGGCGTACCTGTTCGCGCTGACCGGCCTCTCGGCGGGCGAACGCGAGGTGGTCGAGGAGGCCATCGACGGCGCCTACTACGAGGACGACAACGCGTTCCGGTCGGTGGTCGAGAAGATCCGGGATCACGACGGCGTGACCGTCAGGGAATCCTCCGGGACGTGGCTCCTCAGCTACGAGGACGTCGAGTACCTCACCGACGTCAAGTGGTAGTGCGGGCTCGGACCGCTACAGCTCCTCGCTGGAGCCGAGCGAGCCGTCGAGCCGCGTCTCGACGTCCTCCTCGAGTTTAAACCGCTGTACTTTCTGCGTGGCGCTGCGCGGCAACGCCTCGCGGAAGAAGATCCGGCGCGGGTTTGCGTACGTCGCCACGTGGTCGAGCGAGAACTCCCGGAGGTCCTCCTCGGACGCGTCGGCTCCCTCCTCGAGGACGACGTAGGCGACCGGTGCCTCGCCCTTGATCTCGTGTGGGGCGCCGACGACGGCGGCCTCGGCGACGTCGGGGTGTTCGTACAGCGCGTCTTCGACCTCGGCGGGGTAGATGTTCTCGCCGCCGGCGATGATCATGTCGTCGGCGCGGTCGACCATCCAGAAGTAGCCGTCCCGGTCGACGCGGGCGATGTCGTTCTTCTCCGGCCGGTTGTAGTACCCTTCGAATACCGTCGGGCCGCGGATGGCGATCTCGCCGGTCACCTGCTCGTCGTCGGAGAAGTCGATGTTCTCGTCGGGGTGCGGCTCGAGGTCGGCGGCGGCGATCCGTGTCTCCCGCGTGTCCGGGTGGACCAGCTGGAGGTCGACGTTCCGGAGGGCCGGCCCGATACAGCCCGCCGACTTGCGGACGCCGCGGGCGGGTTCGACCGTGCCGGCGGGGCCGGTCTCGGTCATGCCCCACCCTTCGGTCATCGGGACGCCCCACGCCTCCTCGATGGTGCGGCGGGTGTCGTCGGCCAACGGCGCCGCCGCGCAGATGACGTCGGTGAGCGACGACGTGTCGTAGGCCTCGGGGTCCTCCCGGTAGGTCTGCCACATCATGTTGTACAGCGCGGGGACGCCGGCGAAGTTCGTCACCGGCTTCTCGGAGATGGTCCGGAGGATCATCTCGGGGTCCGGCCGCGGGATCAGGTGCATCGTCGCGCCGTTGTAGACGTAGGTGCCCTGGATTGCGTTCAACGCGTAGATATGGAACAGCGGCAGCACGAGGACGATGCTGTCATCGGGGTCGATGGGGAGCCCGCCCTTCTCGTAGGCCTCGATCGTCGAAAGGAGGTTACGGTGGGACAACAGCACGCCCTTAGGCTTGCCCGTCGTGCCGGAAGTGTAGGGCTGGCAGGCGACGTCGTCGAACGCCCGGTGGACGGTCTCGAAGCTGTCGGCGGCCTCGGCGGTCGCCTGCGAGTAGTTGACCACGCCGTCCGTGGCGACGCCGGAGACGTAGACGTTCGGGACGCCGGCGCGCTCGGCGAGTTCCGTGGGGCCGACGATGTGGCCCTCCTCGGTGTCCATCCCACCAGCGAGGAGCGGCGACCCGATCACGTGGTCGACGTCGCCGTCCTCGAGGACGAACTCCAGGGTGTTCGGGTCCATCCGGAGGTTCAGCGGCACCGGGATGGCGCCGGCCTTCAGCGCGCCGAAGTACGCCTTCGGGAACTGGTCGGTGTTGGGGACGTACAGGCCCACCCGGTCGCCAGCCCCGACGCCGTGGGCGGCCAGGACGTTCGCGACGCTACAGGCGCGCGCCTCCAGTTCCGCGTACGACGTCTCCTGGCCCATGAACGTGAGGGCGGTCCGGTCGCCGTAGCGATCGGCCGCCATCGCCGGCAGGTCGCCCATGTGCTCCAGCCGCTCGCCGTCGTGGTATTCCATGGCGTGTGGGGGTCCCGTGGACGGATATTAAAGATTCGACGGTTCCCGGTCCCCGACGTCGAGGAGGTCCCCGAGGACGTCCGCGAGCGCATCGAGACGGAGACGGACGAGGCGGGCTTCACGCCGAACGTCTTCCCGGCGTTCGCCTACAGGCCGAGTCACTTCCGGGCCTTCTTCGCCTACCACGACGCGCTCACCGACGAGACGCCGCTCGAGCGCGAGGAGGTCGAGATGGTCGTCGTCACCGTCTCCGGGGTGAACGACTGTCTGTACTGTGTCGTTGCCCACGGGGCGCTGCTCCGCATCTTCGCCGACGCGCCGACGCTGGCCGACCAGCTGGCGACCAACCACCGGACGGCGGACCTGTCGGCGGCCCACCGCGAGATGCTCGACTTCGCCGTGAAGCTGACGGAAACGCCGGGGCTGGTCGAGGACGCGGACGTCCACCGGCTCCGGGACGCCGGATTCTCCAGCAAGGAGGTCTGGGACATCGCGAGCGTCGTCTCGCTTTACAATCTCTCCAACCGGATGGCGACCGTCGCCGACATGCGGCCGAACGAGGAGTTTTATAAAATAGCACGCGACCAAACCTAACCAGTCGAGAAAGTGATATCACATGTCGATGGAAAATATTCATGTAAACATCTGCCTTGACAGGGTTTCCTCACGAGGAGGAATGACGGACTACGAAATAACGCCCCCGCCCGAGAGACTGGCCGACCGCGTGCAGCTACGCACGGCATTCTCCACGGAGCGCGGCGAGGTGCCGCGGTTCATGGTCCAGTTGGAGTACTGGCTCAACGACGGCTGGAGCGAGGTCGTCCGCTACGACCACGACCAGGACGCCCCTGGCGGCCACGACGTGACCGAAGAGGGATTGCACCGGGATGTGTACCGCGACGGCGAGAAATACGACACCGAAGAGGTCTCGCCGCCGATTCCGGCGAAGAAGGCCTTCAATTACGCCGAAGAGGATTTACGCGAGAACGTCGAACGATTTATCAAGAGGTTTGTAACATGGCACGGAGTGAAGGACAGGAGCGATCTGTGAGCGAGGACGAATACGAGTCGATGCCCGAGCGCATCAGCAACCACTTCGACCGGGTACGCGACCTGCTGGCCGAAGCGACCAGCGACTCCGACGTCTAGGCAGTTCACTGAACTATCGCAACGTAGTCCCGAACTGTTCGATTCTCCTCATAGCAACAACCATTCTCGGACCTGGCGCCCCACCCTGTTCATATGGCAATAGTCGCGAAACCATCGGCTCGACGAAAGCGAACATTTCCTGATTGGTATATCGGGAATGAAGACTGACTCGGACCTGGCGATGCCTTCGAATCGACCTACCGGATTCGGACGAGGGACGCCGACGTCGAGTGTGGCCTGGGGCGGCCCCGGCCCGGCACATCCGCCCACGGGGACGGTGAACTCGAGGAACTGGACGGATTTCACGGACCCGCCGCCGGGGCGATCGCGGGACGGCCCCGGTGCGGACAGCCGGCTGGAAACCGCAAAGCGCGTGTTTCATACGCCCGGGGCGGCTACGACGCGGTAGATGCGCGTCGAGACGCTGGGCGAGGGCGAGCCAGAGGTGGCCGTGGTGGGGGCGATACACGGCGACGAGCCGTGCGGCGCGACGGCCATCGAGGCCGTCCTCGAGACCGATCCCGACGTCGAGCGGCCGGTGAAGCTCATCGTGGCCAACGAGGCGGCCCTCGAGCGCGGCGTCCGTTACGTCGAGGTCGACCTGAACCGGGCGTTCCCCGGGAGTCGGGACGCCGACACGCACGAGGGCCGGCTGGCCCACGAACTCCTCGCCGAGATCCGGGGCTCGGAGGTCCTGTCGCTGCACTCGACGCGGTCGTACGCCGCGCCGTTCGCGCTGGTCAACGGGCTGGACGGCCACGCCCGCTCGATCTGTCCGTACCTCTCCGTCGAGGCGGTCGTCGAGACCGCCCAGTACAGCGAGGGTCGGCTCATCGCGTACCCGGACGTGATCGAACTGGAGTGTGGGCTCCAGCGGTCGGCGACCGCCGCCGAGAACGCCAAGACGCTCGTCCGTGAGTTCCTCCTCGCGACCGGCGTCCTGCCCGGCGACGCCGGGCCGCCGCGGCACCATCCGCTTTCGGTGTTCCGGCTCGACCAGCGGATCCCGAAGGGCGGCGCCGAGACCTACGAGATCTTCGTCGAGAACTTCGAGCGCGTGGCGGAGGGCGAACGGTTCGCGGCGACCGACGGCGACCCGCTCGCCGCCGACCGGCCGTTCTACCCGGTGTTGCTCTCGGCGGACGGCTACGAGGAGGTGCTGGGCTACGCGGGCGAGCTGGTCGGCCGCCTCGACGGCGACGAGGTCCTCGCCCCGACCGGCGAGGAACGGTCCTCGACGGCCGACGGCCGCCAGCGCACCTGAGGCCACTCCCCGCGCAGTGGGCGTCGCTCCCCGGGTCAGTACCAGGTGCCGCCGGAGTCGACGCCGATCTCCTGGGCCGTGACGTGCCGGGCGTCGGGCCCGGCGAGGTACGCTACCTGCTCGGCCACGTCCGCCGGAGGCACCACGAACTCGTCGAGCGCGAAGTTGTTCGGCCCGATGCTGGCTGGTTCGGCGTTGTCCAGCGCCGCGAGTTCGGCCTGTTTCTCGATCACCTCCTCGATGCGGTCGCCCTCGACCGGGCCGGGGAGGACGGCGTTGACGGTGACGTCGTCGCGGCCGAGTTCGTAGGCCAGCGTCCGCGTCAGTCCGACGAGTGCCAACTTCGAGGCGGCGTACGGAGTCCGGTTCGGGTACGGGCGCTTGCCGCCGATGGAGGCGATGTTGACGACGCTCCCCCGGTCGCTTTCCCGGAGGTGCGGCGCCGCGAACTTCGCGCAGGTCAGCGGCCCGGCGACGTTGACGGCCTGGGTCTCCATGAACGCGTCCCGCTCGATCCGGTCGAACGGCTGGACCGGGCCGGCGACGCCGGCGTTGTTGACGACACAGTCGAGGCCGTCGAACGCGTCGGCCGTCGCCTCGATGGCCGCCGCGACGCTGTCCTCGTCGGTGACGTCGGTCTCGACCGCGAGCGTTCGTTCCTCGCCGTCGATCCGGTCTGCGGTCTCGTAGATGCCGTCGCTTCGAGCGGCGATGGCGACGTTCGCCCCGTAGCCAGCCAAGGTCTCGGCGATCTCGCGCCCGATGCCGCCACTGGCACCCGTGACGAACGCCGTGGTGTCGGAATGCATGCCCGGGCGGTCGCGCCGGCGGCGCAAAACCGTTCCGCCGGCCGGCGTGGACGTCGCGTTCGGGTGGACTCACTCGTCCTCGGCGGCGAACTCGACGAGCGTGAGGTCCCGCTCGAGCATGCAGTGGTCGTGGGGCGGGTCGCCGGCGACCTCGGTGATCTGGTAGTCCGTCCCGAAGTCCGCGCCTGCGGGTTCGCAGAACTCGTGGCTGGGACACTGCGTGTACGGGCAGGGACCGGCGAGCTCGGCCTTGCTGCCGGCGTAGGCGACGGTCGAGGGGACGTTCGCGAGCACCGGGGCGGGTTCGACCTCGACGGCGGTGACACCGGTGTCGTGGACGGCACACTCCAGCGTCCCGGAGTCCCGGACGCCGGTCACCCGGAAGCGGCGGCCCTCGGCGAGGTTCAGACACTGCTCGCGGTAGGGGCAGCCCTCGCAGGCGTCGGACTCCCCGCCGTAGACGAACTCCGTGCCGACCTCCGCGAGGCGCTCGCCGATGAGCGTCACCGTCGACATGGTCATTGGTTTCGCCGGCGGCTTGTTAAGGGCGTCGGCACTCGGGACGGACGCGATGGCTGTACCGTCCTCGGTTACCCCCGGGCGCTCGGTGGGACGTGCCGGCTCGCCACGCCATACTGCTGACCGAATGTCCGTAACGTCACGTTCGCGTGGATGATCTCGTCGCGACGATACTGACCGGCCGAGCACGGGACGGTCGAATGGGGTCCGTCCGGCAGTATCAGCCATCGCGGCCCGTGAGCGAGTCTAGTTCCTCGAGGTACCGATCCCGCGGCACCTGGTACAGCGACCGGTAGTCCAGCTCGCCGGCCGCGAACCGCTCGGAGAGCGATTCAGCACCCAGCAGGGCGGCCTCGCGGGTCTCGTAGGCGTCCGGGGGCCGCTCGACGTCGGGTTCGAGGTACAGCGTCACCAGCCAGGGGGCGTCCGGCGGGAGGTTCCGGTTGGCCCCGGGCCGGCGGTTCCGGCGGCCGCGGGTGACGTATATCGTCGGCAGGCACGGTGCCGGGAACTCCTCGCCGTCGAAGACGTCGGGGCGGTAGGCGAATACGACACGGGCCTCCTCGGCGTTCCAGACCTGCCAGCCGGCGCCCGGGGCGGCCTCCTCGACCATGCGTGGTGGAGGGTCCGGCGGCCCATCAGCCCTCCGGTTTATAAACCTCGGGAAACGTCCGTCACATCTGACGGGTTTCGAGTGGACGAACCCCGGTCCTGTTTGCTGGTTTCCCGACGGGCGTGGGCCGGTCGGCCGTGGTGCGTGGCAACAAGACTTATACATCCGGCAGACTCGACTATATGATACTACCGGTGTGTGTCCGTCCACGCGGCCCCGGCCGTCACCCGCACCCACGCCCCTGGCGCGGGTGCCGGGCACGGCACGCGACGACGTGGCATCCCACCGTGACGCCGGCCGACCGGTCAGCCCCGCCCGCCCTGGGGGAGGCGACGCCCCCGTGATAGCATGAGTGACATGGACACCCTGGAGGAACTCAGCGAGGAGTACAGGACGTCGATCCCGTCGGACCTCCGCCGGACGCGGTCGTTCGAGTGGTACCTCGAGACGCTGTACGACGAGCCGACGGTCGCGCGCAACGCCCACCAGCGGGTCGCGGACATGTTCGACTTCTACGGCACCAGCTACGACGAGGAGACGGGTGTCGTGGAGTACGAACTCGCCTCCGAGGACCCGCTCGGCGACGGCGAGAACACCTTCTACGGCCGCGTCGTCCACGAGGCGATCCACGAGTTCATCAATAAGGTGAAGTCGGGCGCCCGCGGGCTCGGCCCCGAAAAGCGCATCAAGCTCCTGCTGGGGCCGGTCGGCTCCGGGAAGTCCGACTTCGACCGCCAGCTCCGGCGCTACTACGAGGACTACTCGACACGCCAGGAGGGCCGGATGTACACCTTCCGGTGGACCGGGCTGTGTGACGTCCTCCGGGACCAGGACCCCGCCGACGACGTCGTCCGCTCCCCGATGAACCAGGACCCGGTCGTGCTGTTGCCCGAGGCCCAGCGCGAGTCGGTGCTCTCGGAGGTGAACGAGCGGCTCGACGCTCCCTACACCATCCGGAACGAGCAGTCGCTGGACCCCGCAAGCGAGTTCTACATGGACCGGCTGCTGGAGGAGTACGACGACGACCTCCAGGCCGTCCTGGAGACCCACGTCGAGGTCGTGCGGCTGCTCGCCGACGAGAACAAGCGACAGGCCATCGAGACGTTCGAGCCGAAGGACAAGAAGAACCAGGACGAGACCGAGCTGACCGGCGACGTCAACTACTCGAAGATCGCGGTCTACGGGGAGTCCGACCCGCGGGCGTTCGACTACTCCGGGGCCTTTTGCAACGCCAACCGCGGCATCTTCTCCGGGGAGGAGCTGCTCAAGCTGCAGCGGGAGTTCCTCTATGACTTCCTGCACGCCACCCAGGAGCAGACCATCAAGCCGAAGAACAACCCACGGATCGACATCGACCAGGTGATCGTCGGCCGGACGAACATGCCGGAGTACCGGGACAAGAAGGGCGACGAGAAGATGGAGGCGTTCAACGACCGGACCAAGCGCATCGACTTCCCGTACGTCCTCCAGTACGCCGAGGAGTCCGGCTGTTCGGGGTGCTCACCCGCATCACGGAGCCGGACGGCGGCACCGTCTCGATCACGCAGAAGGCGAAGGCGTACAACGGCGAGATCGACGAGGCCGACGACATCGACGTCCGGAAGCTCCGCGAGGAGGCCGACGACGTCGCCGACATCGGCGAGGGGATGGACGGCATCTCGCCGCGGTTCATCGGCGACGAGATCGCGGAGGCGATCATGGACTCGATGCACCGGAGTCGTGGGTTCCTGTCGCCGCTGACGACGTTCAACCACCTCGAGGAGAACCTCGAGAACCACGGCTCGGTCCCGACGGAGAACTTCGAGACCTACTACCGGTACTTAGAGCGGGTCCGCGAGGAGTACAAGGAGCGCGCCATCGAGGACGTGCGCCACGCGCTGGCGTACGACTTAGACGAGATCCAGCGGCAGGGCGAGAAGTACATGGACCACGTGATGGCCTACATCGACGACGACACCGTCGAGGACGAGATCACGGGCCGCGAGCAGGAGCCCGACGAGAAGTTCCTCCGGGACGTCGAGGAGAAGCTCGACGTCCCCGGCGACCGGAAGGACGACTTCCGGCAGGAGGTCGCAAACTGGGTCAGCCGCCGGGCCCGGGAGGGCGAGCCGTTCGAGCCCCAGGACAACGACCGGCTCCGCCGCGCCTTAGAGCGGAAGCTCTGGGAGGACAAGAAGCACAACATCAACTTCTCCGCGCTGGTCTCCAGCGGGGAGCTGGACGACGACGAGCGGAACGCCTGGGTCGACGCCCTGGAGGAGCAGGGCTACAGCACCGAGGGGGCGAAGGAGGTACTGGAGTTCGCGGGCGCGGAGGTCGCGAAGGCCGAGATGGAAGAATGACCGGCGAGGAGTACATCGACAGCGCCGACGAGACCCTCGAGGAGACCTACGAGCCGCCGATGTCGTTGGCCGAGTACGTCGATGCCGTCATGGAGCACCCCTCGACGGCGGCCCACGCCTCGAAGTACCTCTTGGACGCCATCGAGGCGGCCGGCACCCGGACGGTCCTCGAGGAGGGCGAGCGCACGGAGCGGTACCGCTTTTTCGACGACCCGCACAACGACGGCGAGCACGCCATCCTCGGCAACACCGAGGTGCTGAACAGCTTCGTCGACGACCTCCGCTCGATCGCCGCCCGCCGCGGCAAGGAGGAGAAGATCCTGTGGCTCGACGGCCCGACAGCGACGGGCAAGTCGGAGCTGAAGCGGTGTCTCGTCAACGGTCTGCGGGAGTACTCGAAGACCGCGGCCGGCCGCCGGTACACCGTCGAGTGGAACGTTTCCGGCGTCGGCGGCGCCACCGGGATGACCTACGCCGACGAGCCGACGCCCGACGAGGACGACTGGTACGCCTCGCCCGTCCAGGCCCACCCGCTGTCGGTGTTCCCCCGGTCGGTCCGCGCCGAGCTGGTCGCGGCGCTCAACGAGCGGCTGGACGACCACATCCCGATCCACCTCGAGGCCGACCTGGACCCGTTCAGCCGGGAGGCCTACGACCACCTCGAGGAGCAGTACCGCCGGCAGGGCGTCGAGGACCTGTTCTCGGCGATCACCGACGAGCGCCACCTCCGGGTAAAAAACTACGTGGTCGACGTCGGCCGCGGCATCGGCGTCCTGCACAGCGAGGACGACGGCCCGCCGAAGGAGCGGCTCGTCGGCGCCTGGATGGCCGGCATGTTGCAGCAGCTGGACTCCCGCGGCCGGAAGAATCCGCAGGCGTTCAGCTACGACGGCGTGCTCTCGCAGGGCAATGGCCTGCTCACGGTCGTCGAGGACGCGGCCCAGCACGCCGACCTCCTCCAGAAGCTGTTGAACGTGCCCGACGAGGGCTCGGTCAAGCTGGACAAGGCCATCGGGATGGACGTCGACACCCAGATGGTCGTCATCTCGAACCCGGACCTGGAGGCCCAGCTGAACAAGCACGCCGACTTGGAGGGCTCGGACCCGCTGAAGGCGCTGAAGCGGCGGCTCGACAGACACGAGTTCACCTACCTGACGAACCTCTCGCTGGAGGCCGAACTGGTCCGTCGGGAGCTGACCAACGAGACCGAGATCTGGGAAGCCGACAGCTACGACGCCGTGGCGGCGCGGATCCGGGAGCCGGTCACCATCTCGGTCCGTGGGGGCGACGGCGACGTGCGGGACCGGGAACTCGCCCCGCACGCCATCGAGGCGGCGGCGCTGTATGCGGTCGTCACGCGGCTCGACGCGGAGTCGCTCCCGCCCGGCCTGGATCTCGTCGACAAGGCGTTCGTGTACGACCGCGGCTACCTCCAGGACGGCGACGAGCGGCGGTACAGGGAGGAGTTCGACTTCGAGGACGCAGAGGAGGGCGGCGCCGGCATCCCCGTGACCTACACGCGGGACCTCATCGCCGACCTGCTGCACGAGGAGACCGACCGCCACCACCCGGACCTCGCGGTCGAGGGCGTCATCATGCCGCGGGACCTCCTGAACGCGATGGCCGAGCGACTCGACGACGCGCCGATGTTCTCCGGCAACGAGCGCACCGAGTACGAAAACCGGCTCGTCCCGGTGAAGAACCACGTGTTCGGCCGCCAGGAGGACGACGTCGTCGACGCAATCATGCGGGACAAGCGGGTCGACGAGGCGACCGTCGAGGAGTACCTAGAGCACGTCTACGCCGCCGTCGAGGACGAGCCGATCGAGAACGAGCGCGGCGAGCGCGTCGAGCCGGACCCGCTGAAGATGAAGGTCTTCGAGATCGAGCACCTCGGGCGGTTCGACGAGAGCGACTACGACGTCGCGGAGGCGACGGAGGGCCCGTGGGCGTTCCGGGAGGAGAAGGTGATCACGGCGCTGAACCGCCACGCCTGGCGGCACCGCGACGAGGAGTTCCGGGTCGGGGACGTCGACCCCCGCGAGATCCCCGTCATCGAGACGGTGCTGGGGAGCCACGACTGGGACGACGTCGCCAGGACCTACGAGGACCTGGAGCCGAGCCAGTGGGACGACCCGCCGTCCGGCACCGAGACCGCACGGCTCAAGGCAAAGGCCGTCGAGAACCTAAAGGAGCTGTTCGGCTACTCGCCGGCCTCCGCCGAGCTGACGAGCCGCCACGTCATGGGGCAGGTGAGCTACCGATGGGACTGAAGGAGGACCTCGACCGGTACCGGGCGGTGGGTGAGGCCCGCCGGCAGGACCTCTCGGAGTTCATCCAGTACGGCGACCTCGGCCAATCGCGGCCCGACGAGGTGAAGATCCCGATCAAGATCGTCGACCTGCCGGAGTTCGTCTACGACCCGCGCGATCGGGGCGGCGTCGGCCAGGGCACCGACGGGACGCCGGAGGTCGGCGATCCGGTCGGCGAGCCGGATCCCCAGCCCGGTGACGGCGAGGAGGGCGGCGCGCCGGGCGAGGAGCCGGGCGACCACGAGTACTACGAGATGGACCCCGAGGAGTTCGCCCGGGAACTGGACGACGAACTCGGCCTGGACCTGGAGCCGAAGGGCAAGAAGGTCATAGAGGAGACGGAGGGCGAGTTCACCGACGTCACGCGGACGGGCCCGGCCAGCACGCTGGACTTCGAGCGGCTGTTCAAGCAGGGGCTCGGGCGGAAGCTGGCGACGGACTTCGACGAGGAATACGTCGAGGCGGCGCTGCGGGTCGACGGCTGGGGTCCGGCGCGGGTCTTCGAGTGGGCGCGCGACAACCACATCCCGGTCTCCCGGGCGTGGATCGAGGACGCCCACGACTCGCTGCCGGCCGGGGAGGCCGACCGGTGGGCGTCCATCGAGGAGATGGAGGCGAACGTCGAGCGGGAAACGACGGCCGACCGCATCCGCCGGGACGGCCTCGACCGGATTCCGTTCCGCCGGGAGGACGAGCGGTACCGGTACCCGGAGGTCATAGAGGAGCGGGAGCGGAACGTCGTCGTGGTGAACATCCGCGACGTCTCCGGGTCGATGCGGCAGGCAAAGCGGGAGCTGGTCGAGCGGACGTTCACGCCGCTGGACTGGTATCTCTCGGGGAAGTACGACCACGCCGAGTTCGTCTACGTCGCCCACGACGCCGACGCGTGGGAGGTCGACCGCGAGGAGTTCTTCGGGATCAGGTCGGGCGGCGGGACCCGGATCTCCAGCGCCTACGAGCTCGCGGCCGACGTGCTCGCAGAGCGGTATCCCTACAGGGAGTGGAACCGGTACGTCTTCGCCGCCGGGGACTCGGAGAACTCCTCGAACGACACCGAGAAGAACGTCATCCCGCTGATGGAGGAGATCGACGCGAACCTCCACGCCTACGTGGAGACACAGCCGTCGGGCAACGCGATCAACGCGACCCACGCCACGGAGGTCGACGACCACTTCGACGACCGGAGCAACGTCGCCGTGGCGTACGTCAACGGCCCGGAGGACGTCGTCGACGCGATAGACGCCATCCTCAGCACCGAGACGCGCGAGGAGGCCGTCGCGGGATGAGCACCGACGACCGCATCCGGAAGCAGCACGTGGCAGGGGACCTCGCGGAGCCGGCCCGGGAGGCCCGCCGGCTGGCGGAGAAGCTCGGGCTCGCCCCGTTCGACGTGAACTACTGGGTCGTCGACTACGACGAGATGAACGAACTCATCGCCTACGGCGGCTTCCAGCACCGCTACCCACACTGGCGGTGGGGGATGGCCTACGACCGCCAGCGGAAGCAGACGCAGTTCCTCGGCGGGAAGGCCTTCGAGATCGTCAACAACGACGACCCCGCCCACGCCTTCCTCCAGGAGTCCAACGACCTCGCCGACCAGAAGGCCGTCATCACCCACGTCGAGGCCCACGCGGACTTCTTCCGGAACAACGAGTGGTTCCGGCTGTTCGGCACCTCGCCCGACGCCGCGGCGATGCTCGAACGGCACGGCGAGACGGTCGCCGAGTACATGGCGGACCCCGAGGTCTCCCGGGAGGACGTCGAGGCCTGGATCGACCACGTGCTGTGTCTGGAGGACAACATCGACCAGCACCGGGAGTTCGCGACCGCCCGGGCGAGCGACGAGGAGTCGGTCACGCCCGGGGATCTGGCCGAGGAACTCGAGGGGATGGACGTCTCCGAGGAGGTCCGGACGGAGGTCTTCGACGAGGAGTTCCTCGAGGCGATGACCGACGACGGCGAGGGGCCGACGTTCCCGCCGGCCCCCGAGACTGATCTGCTCGCCTTCCTCGTCGCCCACGGGAAGGCCTACGACGAGGAGGCGGGCAAGGCGACCGACTACGAGGAGTGGCAGCGGGAGATCCTCGAGATCCTCCGGACTGAGGCGTACTACTTCGCGCCCCAGAAGATGACGAAGGTGATGAACGAGGGGTGGGCCTCGTTCCACGAGTCGCTGATGATGGCCGACGAGCGGTTCGCCGGGCCCGACGAGTTCCTCTCGTATGCCGACCACATGGCGCAGGTGCTCGGGTCGCCGGGGCTGAACCCCTACAAGCTCGGGTTCGAGCTGTGGCAGTACATCGAGAACCGGCGGAACCGCCGGGAGGTCGTAGAGCATCTGCTCCGGGTCGAGGGGGTCACCTGGCGGAACTTCGCCGATACCGTCGACCTGGACGCAGTCCAGGCGATGCTGGAGCCGGACCCGGAGATGGCCGACCCCGTCGCATTCCTCGACGCGCTGGAGGCCGACGACCCGCGCGTGGACGCCGAGGCGCTTTCGGCTGCCCGGCGGGGGGCGCCCGACGACGGGGGGATCGACGTCGAGCGGTACCCCTGGAAGCTGTTGACCTACGAGGGGCTCGCCGAGCGGCACTACTCGCTGTCGAAGCCCCAGCACCGCGGATTCTTAAAGCGGATCAACAAGGCGGAACTCGAGAAGATCTCGCGGTACCTCTTCGAGACCGACCGGTACGACGACGTCGCCGCCGCCGTCGCCGCCGTCGACCGCACCGCGGGCTGGGACCGGATGCGGGAGGTGCGGGAGAGCCACAACGACGTGACGTTCCTCGATGCCTTTCTCACGCCGGAGTTCGTCGACGAGAACGACTACTTCACCTACGAGTACACCCGGACGACGGGGGACTTCCGGGTCACCTCCGACGCCGCCGAAGACGTCAAGAAGAAGCTGATGCTGCAGTTCACGAACTTCGGAAAGCCGACCATCGCGGTCAAGGACGGCAACTTCAGGAACCGGAACGAACTCCTCTTGGTCCACCGGTACAACGGCGTCCAGCTCGACGTCACCCGCGCCAAACAGACCCTGGAGCGAGTCTTCGAGCTGTGGGGTCGCCCGGTCGCGCTGAAGACCATCCGCAAGGAGCTGGACGACCACGACATCGAGGTCGCCCGGCGCCGGGACACCGAACCGGAGCCGACGGAGCAGGGCACGCTCATCCGGTTCGACGGCGAGTCCTTCGAGGAGACCGACCTCCCGGACGAGGAGATCGAGGAACTCGTGGCGACCGACGTCGACTACGACACCAAGCCGGAGGAGTGGCTCTGATCCCGCCGGACCTATCCCATCCAACCATACCCTTGCTCGTCCGGATTGTCTCGTGGCGGCGAGACCATCCACGCGAACGCGACGTCAGACGTACGTCCGCAGTCAGGAGGTAGTTTCTTGTCATCCGGCCCGGTACGGGCGGGCGTGTCGGAATCGGCGACCGAGGAACCGGCGGACCTCGACGAGCGGGAGATCCACGACGTCCTCCGGAACGACCGCCGGCGACTCGCCCTCGAGGCACTGCGCGAGCGCGGCGGGCAGGCGACGGTGCGCGAGCTGTCCGAGCGGCTCGCCACCCAGGAGACCGGCGAGGACCCGCCGCCCGACGACAAGCGGCAGTCCGTCTACGTCACGCTGCACCAGACCCACCTCCCCAAACTCGAGGAGCTGTCCATCGTCGAGTACGAGCCCGACGAGAAGGACGTCACGCTCACCGACCGGATCCAGGAGGTCGAGGTCTACATGGAGGTCGTCCCCGCCTACGGGCTATCCTTCGGGGAGTTCTACCTCGGACTGGCGCTTTTGGGCATGCTGACGACGGTCGCCGTGCTGCGGTTCCGCCCCGACGTCTCGCCGTTCGTGCTGGCGGGACTGCTCGTCGCGTACTTCGGCCTCCAGATCGTCGCCGCCGCCTACCACGTGTACAGCCAGCAGGACCGCGTCATCCTCGACCGCCTGCTCGAATGACCGGCCACTGCAACGCGGCCGTTCCGGCGGTCGGGGCCCCTGCCCCGGTAGTGCCCCGATGACGACCTTCGAGGTCGAGACCGACCGGCGGACGGAGGTTCGGGACGTCACGGACCGCGTCGAGGCCGCGCTGGCAGGCGACGCCGACGGCGTCGCGACAGTGTTCATCCGGCATTCCACCGCCGGTGTCGCCGTCAACGAGGCGGAACCGCGACTCCTGGAGGACGTGGAGTCCGCGCTGGGCGGGCTCGTCGCCGACGAGGGCTGGGCGCACGACGCCCTCGACGGGAACGCCGACGCGCACCTGCGGGCGTTGCTCGTCGGGCCCGCGGCCACGATACCGGTGACCGACGGCAGCCTGGAGCTGGGATCCTGGCAGGCAATACTGTTCGTGGAGTGTGACGGCCCGCGGAGCCGGACCGTCGAGGTCCGGACCGGGTAGCCGACGGACGCGACGGCCCGGCCGGGTTCAAGCGAATCCGCCGGCCGGCGGACGCGGCGACCGGAGTGCCGACCCGACGTTGGATCGCGAGCCAGGCCCGGACCGGCACCGCGTCGGGGTGGCGGGGTAGCGTGTACCGGCGCAGGCTCGGACCGTCACGCAGTCGTCCGTCGATGCGGTTTCACGAGGAGAGTCAGCCGTAAAGTCTAAGCGCGCATGTTCTGTTTAACTTGGTGAACAGCCTTCCTGACCAGAATGCGATACTTCGACCTCACGCTGACGCCCGAGGACGGCGCCATCCACCCGGTCGACCGGGCGATAGCCGCTCACGTGGCGGTGGGTCGGGAGGCGATCATGCACTTCGACGCCCTCGGCGACGGCTCCGCCATCCTCCTGTACCGGCTCCAGGGGGACGCACCCGCCCTGATCGAGGCGCTTTCGGACCACCCGGACCTGTACGCCCACGACCTGATGGACCTCGCAGAGGAAGCGTTCCACCTCTACCTCCACGTTGCGCAGGGCGAGCCGACCCGGTCTCTGGTCTCGCTCGCGGAGAAGTACGCGCTCATCATCGAGACCCCCATCGAGTTCATCCACAGCAACGCGGTCCGGATGACCGTCATCGGCGACCACGACATGCTCCGGGCCGCCATCGAGGAGATGCCGGACTCGCTTTCGATCACCATCGACCAGGTGGGTTCCTATTCGCCCGACCGCCGTGACACGCTCTCGTCGCTCACCGACCGCCAGCTCGAGGTCTTCCGGACGGCGGTCGAACTCGGCTACTACGAGATCCCGCGGCGGGCGACCCACGGGGAGATCGCCGACCGCCTCGGCTGTGCGCCCTCCACCGTCGACGAGCACCTCCGGAAGGCCGAATCGAGGGTCCTGCAGTCGCTCGTGGGTTGACGTCCCTACACCGCCGCCTCCTCCCCGAGCGTCACGTAGAGAGCGACCGCGAACCCGACGGCGAGTGCCGTGCCGACGAGCATCGGCGTGACGCCGGTCGGGTCCGGACTGAGCAGAAAGCCCAGGGTGAAGCCACCGAAGAGGCCGCCCAGTACGGAGACGACGGCTCGTAACGCAGGATGCATACGGTCCGTCCTTCCGGAGACCAAATAAGGTCAGCGGCGCGCACGTGCGGAGCCGGGCCGGCGCTCTTCAGAAGAGGACGGTGCCGTGGTGTCGCGGCCGGTCGTCCCGCTGTTTCGTCCGGTAGGTCTCGAGCCGGACCTCGAGTTGCTCCCGGAGGTCGCCGGCGGGGACGAGTTCGTCGACCTGCATCTGGCTGGCCTGCGTCTCGATGTCGATGTACTTGTCGAACTCCTGTTTGGCCGACTCGACGAACGCGTCCGTCGCCTCCTCGTCCATGTCCTCGAGCTGGCCGCCGAACAGGGCGTGAACGGCGGCGTCCGGTCCCATCACGGATATCTCCGCGGAGGGCAGCGCCAGCGTCGCGTCGGGGCCGAACGAGGGCCCGGCCATCGCGTAGATGCCGGCGCCGTAGGCCTTCCGAGTGATGACGCAGAACTTCGGCACTTGGGCGTTCGAGGTGGCGTAGATGAACTTCCGGCCCTTCCGGAGGACGCCCTCCTTTTCGACCTGGGAGCCGATCATGTAGCCCGGGGTGTCACAGAGGTACACCAGGGGGATGTTGTAGGCGTCGCAGGTCCAGACGAAGCCGGCGCCCTTGTCCGCGGAGTCGGGGAAGATGGCGCCGGAGACGTGCTCTGGGTTGTTCGCGACGACGCCGACGACCTGCCCGCCGACGCGGGCGAGCCCGGTGACGAGTTCAGGGCCGAACTCGGGTTTGACCTCCAGGAAGGAGTCCCGGTCGACGACGCGGTCGATGACCTCCCCGACGTCGTAGGCCTCGTTGGGCTCGTCGGGGATGACGCTGTCGAGGCTGTAGGGGTTCTTCGCCGGTGGCTTCGGCGTCGCGTCCGGCGGCGGCTCCGCGTAGTTCTGCGGGAGCAGGCGGAGCACCTCCCTGGCCTTCTCGGCGGCGGTCTCCTCGTCGGGCACCACGAGGTCGGCGCTGCCGGAGTGTCTGGCGTGGACCTCCGGGCCGCCGAGGGCCTGCATGTTCGTCTCTTCGCCGGTCATCGCCCCGACGATGCGCGGCGACGCGATGGCCATGCCGGCGATGTCCTCCACCATGATGAGAAAGTCACAGAATACCGGGGTGTATGCCGAGCCGGCGACGTCGGGGCCGTAGAGGACGCCGATCTGGGGGATCTCGCCCGACATCCGGCACTGGTTGTAGAACATCTTGCCGCCGCGGTACCGGTCCATGTGGGTGTCGCCGGGCTCCCGCTCTTCGGCGTTCAGTCGGGCGCCGGTCGAGTCGACGAGTCGCAGCATCGGAATGGAGAGGTCCATCGCGCGCTCCTGGATGCGGATGACCTTCTCGACGCCCATCTGGCCGAGCGAGCCGGCCTTGACCGTGTAGTCGTTCGCGGTGAAGGCGACCTTCCGGCCGTCGATGGTGCCGACGCCGGTGAGGAGGCCGTCGGCCGGGAGTTCCTCGTCGTCGCCGTGCCGGGCGAATGTCCCGTCCTCGTAGACGATGTCGTCGAAGATGAGGTCCAGCCGGTCCCTGACGAACACCTTCCCCAGCTCGTCGATCTTGTCGAAGCCGCGATCGGGGCCGCCGGAGAGGATGGCCTCTACGTCCTCGCGGACGGCCGCCTCCCGCTCGGTGACCACGGCGCCCTCCTCGCTCCAGTTCTCGCCGGCCTCGGCGAGGGTGCCGCCCTCACCGACCAGCTCGACGCCCTGGCCGAGGTGCTCGGAGACGGCCGTCGCGATGGCCTGTGCGATCTCCTCGTCCGTGTCGGCGTCGATCTCGATCTCCATGGTCTCTCCCGGAAACTCACCGTGAGTTTATAGTTTCCAGCGTTCGCGTACGTTCGCCTTTACAAACACGCCGTAAAAGCATTGTGGGAGCCACGTCGTGCCCGGCCGCTAAAAATCCGGGCACTTCCTCCGGACGACATCCCCGGATCAGTCCCCGGCGGAAATCGATCCCACCGGGACCGCCGGATCGACCTCCTGGCCCGCCTCCACATGGACGACGCTCAGGTCCTGGCGCTGCCCACGGCCCTCGTCGTCGGTAACGGCGGTGGCGCAGCCGAACTCGACCCCCTCCGCCTCGGGGTCGGCACCGTCCCAGGAGACGTCCAAGTCTACCGCCTCGTGGTCGGGCGGACACGTTTGGCTCTCCACCGGGTCGGGCGTCACGCACTCGCCGCGAGGGAAGGGTTCGCGGTCGAGGTCCGCGACGGCGCCACAGCGCGGCCGGGCCCGGAACCGCAATAGGGGCGTCGGACGGCCCGAAGGGGTTATGAAGCCGCCGGCCGACTCCCCCGCAATGATAGACGAGACGGTCGAGGAGATCGAGGAGATGCAGACCCACTCCTCCTCGACGGTGGCGATCAAGGCCGCCGAGGCGCTGCGGGAGCTGTTAGACCGGGAGTTCGCCACGACCGAGGAGTACCGCAAGCACCTCGAACGGAACAGCGACGCGCTCCGGCGGGCGAACACCTCCCACGCCTCCCTCTTTACCACCCAGCGGGAGATCCTAGAGCGGGTCGAGGCCAGCGAGGCGGACTCCGTCGAGGCGGCGAAGGCCGCGACGGCAGACGCCATCGACGGCGTGATCGAGGCGGTCGGACGGGCGAAACACCAGGCCGCCACGAACGCCGTCGAACTCCTCGAGGACGGCGCGACCGTCCTGACCCACGACTTCTCGACGACCGTCGTGGAGGCGATCGAACTGGCGGCCCGGGCCGGCCACCACCTCGACGTCTACGTCACCGAGGCCCGGCCGCGGTTCATCGGCCGGAAGGCCGCCCGGACGCTTTCCGCGATCGACCGCGTCGACCCGACGCTCGTCGTCGACAGCGCGGCGGGCCACTACCTCGACGACTGCGACCGGGTCGTCGTCGGGATGGACTGCATCGTCGAGGACACCCTCTACAACCGGGTCGGCACGTTTCCCATCGCGGCGACGGCCGCGGAACTGGCGGTACCGGTGTCGGTGTTCGGGTCGAGCGCCAAGCTCATCGAGGAGGGCTTCGCCTTCGAGAACGCGTTCCGCACGAGGAGCGAGGTGATGCGGGAGCCGACGGAGGGATTCGACGTCGCAAACCCCGCCTACGACGCGACCCCCACCCACCTGCTAGCGAACGTGGTGACCGACGAAGGCGTGCACGAGCTGGAGTAGCGGACGGACGCCGCCGAACGGTATCCGGCGGCTCCCGGCGTCGAACCTGGGCTGGCTGACGACGAGTGTGTCGCACTCGGGGCACTCGATGTCGGTCCGGCCGTCGGCCGGGTCGGCGACGACCCACGCCCCGTCGACCGGGTCGTTGAACCGACAGCCCGGGCAGTGGAGGACCGCCTTCCGCGCCGCCGGATCCCCGGTCTGTGGGTTCGAGTCTGCCATCTTATGGTGATAGACACCGTACATTTATAAACTTGATGCCGTTTAATGGTGGCTATTGGTATTTAATGGTTTTTAATGGAATCTTGCGATCGCGGAGGACTTGACGAAGTTCGGTCAGCGAATCGGGGGGTGGGCGGGCTGAGGTTGGATGGCGTCAGGCCTCGCGGCGGGACTACTGGAAGGTCCGCCCGACCTCGGGCTCGTCCGGCTCGCCGCCGGGGGTGAACTCCTCTTCCATCTCCTCGTAGCGTTCGCGGGTGTCCCCGTCGATGCTGGCGCCGACCTCCTCTAGGGCGTCCTCGAAGTGTGCGGCGGTCACGCGGACGTTCCCGACGGTTTTGTCGGCCTCGTCGGCGTCGACGCTGTCGATGAACTCCCGCGTCGCGGCCATGGAGGCCTCCCGGGCGAGCGCCTCCAGGTCCGCGCCGACGTAGCCGTCGGTCCGGCGGGCCAGCTCCTGGAGGTCGACGTCGTCCGCGAGTGGCTTGTCGCGGGTGTGGACTTCGAGGATCGCCCGGCGGGCCTCCTCGTCCGGCACGGGAACGTGGACGTGGCGGTCGAGCCGCCCGGGCCGGAGGAGTGCCGAGTCGATGAGGTCCGGCCGGTTGGTCGTCGCGATGACGACGACGTCCTCCAGTTCCTCGAGGCCGTCCAGCTCCGTCAACAGCTGGGAGACGACGCGTTCGCCGACCCCGCTGTCGCCCATCCGTGTGCCCCGCTCGCCGGCGATGGAGTCGATCTCGTCGAAGAAGACGACCGTCGGCGCGTTCGACCGGGCCTTCTCGAAGACCTCGCGGACGCCCTTCTCGGACTCGCCGACGTACTTGTTCAACAGTTCCGGGCCCTTGATCGAGATGAAGTTCGACTGGGCCTCGTTGGCGACGGCCTTCGCCATCAGCGTCTTGCCGGTGCCGGGCGGGCCGTACAGGAGCACGCCCTTCGCGGCGTCGACGTCCATGATTTCGAAGACCTCGGGGTACTCGAGCGGCCACTGGATGGTCTCTCGGAGCCGCTCCTGGGTGTCGTCGAGCCCGCCGACGTCGGTCCAGGTGATGTCCGGGATCTCGACGAAGACCTCGCGGAGCGCCGAGGGCTCGATGCCCTTCAGCGCCTCCCTGACGTCCGACTCGGTGACCTCCATCGACTCCAGCATCTCGGCGTCGATCTCCTCGGCCTCCAGGTCGAGCTGGGGGCGGATGCGGCGCAGGGCGTTCATCGCGGCCTCCTTCGTGAGGCTCTCGAGGTCGGCGCCGACGAAGCCGTGGGTGTGGTCGGCGTACCGGTCGAGGTCGACGTCGTCGACCAGCGGCATCCCGCGGGTGTGGACCTGCAGGATCTCCTTGCGGCCGGCCTTGTCGGGGACGCCGATCTCGATCTCGCGGTCGAACCGGCCGCCGCGGCGGAGCGCGGGGTCGATGGCGTCGACGCGGTTGGTCGCGCCGATGACGATGACGTCGCCGCGCTCCTCGAGCCCGTCCATCAGCGAGAGCAGCTGGGCGACCACGCGGCGCTCGACGTCGCCGCTCGTCTCGCCGCGCTTCGGCGCGATCGAGTCCAGCTCGTCGACGAAGATCATCGCCGGCGCGTTCTCCTCGGCCTCCTCGAACACCTCCCGGAGCTGCTCTTCGCTCTCCCCGTAGTACTTCGACATGATCTCGGGCCCCGAGATGTTCGTGAAGTACGCGTCTATCTCGCTGGCGACGGCCTGCGCCATCAGCGTCTTCCCGGTGCCCGGCGGGCCGTGCAGTAGCACCCCCTTGGGCGGCTCGATGCCGAGCTGCTGGAACAGCTCGGGATGCCGCATCGGGAGCTCGATCATCTCCCTGACCTGCTCGAGTTCGTCGTCCAGGCCGCCGATGTCCTCGTAGGTCACCGACGGCGTCCCGCCGGCGCCGGCGGTCGGGCCGCCGCCGGCCTGTTGGGCGATCTGTTCGGCGGGCTGTTCGCTGATCTCGACCTCCGTCGAGTCCGTCACGACGACGGTCCCGGCCGGGTCGGTGCCGGCGATCTTCAGCGGGATGCGCTGGCCGCTCCGCGACGAGAGCGGCCCGAGGCCGAGCGAGAACGGCACGTTCTGGCCCTCCGTGACGGCCTGGCCGCTGAGCTTGTCGCGGATGTGCGGCCCGATGTTGCCCCGGATGCGGAGGTTCTGGGGCAGCGCGACCGTGACCTGCTTGGCGGGGTTGACGTCGGCGGCCTCGACGAGGACGGTGTCGTCGATGCCGACGTCGGCCTCCTGGCGGAGGCGGCCGTCGATCCGGATGACCCCCTTGCCCTCGTCCTCCGGGTAGCCGGGCCAGACCCGGGCGACCGCGCGGGAGTCGCCGCTGTCGATGAGGATGTAGTCGCCGTTCTCGAGGTCGAGTTCGGCCATCGCCTGGCGGTCGATGGCGGCGAGGCCGCGGCCCGCGTCCTTCTGTTTGAGTGGCTTGACCGTGAGCTTCATGCGTTACCCTTCCACCTCGACGGTTACGACTCCGTTGGTCATGAATGCACGGGACGCACCCTCGGGAACGTCGAACTCCGCCTGGTCGCCGTAGGCGACGACGATGGCCGTGCCGTCGACGAGGTCGACGGTGCCCTCGACGGGCCCGAGGTCGGCGACGACGAGCGACTCGGCATCGTAATCGTACCGGCGGACGAGGCCGTCGCCGCGAAGCGTCTCTGAGCTCTCGGTCATACTAACGCGACGTAAGTCAATCTAGTATTTAAATCTTTTGTTGAAGAACCCCCGTCATCACGGCATTACGCACCAACGGTACTATTGCGGTTCACGCGCTACCGGGCTCCTGATCGGCCACTCCCCAGCGGGCTCCTGATCGGCCACTTCCGGGCTGATCGGCCACTTCCGGGTACTCCCGGGCGCGCGGGTAACTGCTCTCATTCCGTGGTCCGCGGTGTCGATCCGGTTCGGGCGTCGCGGCACCCTGGTCGCCGCTCGGTGGTGGCCGCGTGCCATCCAGCCGTCGATCCACTACCGGCTCACTGCACCATCTGGTTCAGGCGCCGGATCCGCTCGTTGGTGGGTGGATGGGTGGCGAAAAGCGTCGCCGCCAGCCCGCGCTCGCCGCCGAAGATACACATCGCGGCGGTGGCGCTGTCCACCTCGGGGGCCTGCTCGTGGGTGCCGACCTCCTGGATGGTCGCCAGGGCGTTCGCGAGCGCCGCCGGGTCGCCGGTGTACGCGGCGGCGTCCTCGTCGGCGACGTACTCCCGGTAGCGGGAGATGGCCAGGACGAACACCATCACGAGCATCTGGGTGAGGAGGCTGAGCAGGTACGCGACGACGAAGCCGACGATCGGGATGTCGTCCGTGACGAGCTGGACGACGAAAAACACCGTCAGCCCGACGATCGACGCGACGGACTGCCCGAGCAACATGACGACCACGTCGCGGTTCTTGACGTGGGCGAGTTCGTGGGCGAGTACGCCCTCGAGTTCGTCCATCGACATGTGGCCCTCGTCGACGAGCGCCAGCATGGTCTCGGAGACGACCACCGTCCCGGCACCCTTCCGGCCGACGGCGAAGGCGTTCGGCAGCCCCATCTGCCCGACCATCAGTCGCGGCTTCTCGATGCCCATGGCGTCGGCGAGCGTCTCGACGCGGCGGTGGACCTCCGGGCGGTCCTCGGGTGGGAGATCCGCGGCGCCGACGCTATAGAGGGCGAGTTTCTTCCCGACGACGTACTGGACCCCGACGAAGGCGAGGCTTCCCGCCAGGACGACGGGGATGCCGACGACGGGCGCAAACAGCGCCGCCACGATGACGTAGACCCCGAACAGCACGCTCATCGCGACGACCATCCTCGCCTGGAGACCTCGGTGCGGCATACGCGACGCGTACACTGTTTCCGCGCAAAAGCGCTGCGGCGTTTCGGCGCCGCGACACCGTCGAAAGCGTTTTCACGTCGCTGGCGCGAGTCGGGCCCCCCGACTGGACGCTCGACCGGCTCGGGAAGTCCGACGTCGAACCGTTCGAGGCCGGGGCGTTTATCGCACGACCGGCCGCAGGGTCGCCATGGAGACCGTCAGCCACCACGGCCGGACCGTCGCCTACCGGGCGACCGACTTCGGTGACGGGCCGCGGGTCTGCTACGTCCACGGTGCCGGCGGGGCCCACGGCGTCTGGGTCCGCCAGTACGGCGACCGCGACGGGCCGCCGGCGGTCGCCGCCGACCTCGCCGGCCACGGCGACAGCGACGACGTCGAGGCGGATCCGGGCCGGGCGACGCTCGATGCCTACGCCGATGACGTGGTCGCCGTCTGCGAGGCGACCGAGGCGTCCGTGCTGTGCGGGAACTCGATGGGCGGCGCGGTGGTGCTGTGGACGGTGCTGGAGCGTGACCTCGACGTCGAGGCCCTGCTTCTGGTCGACTCCGGCCCCAGGATACCGGTCGACGACGGGCTGTTGGACGCCTTCGACCGGAACTTCGAGAGCGCCGTCGCCTCGATGCACGCCCCGGACACCCTGTTCTACGACCCCGACGAGGATCTCCTCGAGGTCTCGAAGCGGGCCTTCCTCGAGACGGGACCGACCGTCACCCGCCGGGACTTCCGGACGTGTGACGCCTTCGACGTCCGACACCGCCTCGAAGAGGTCGCGTGCCGGACGCTCGTGGTTGCCGGCGAACACGACCGGCTGGTCCCCCCGCGCTTCCAGCGGACGTTGGCCGAACGCCTCCCGGACGCCGAGTACGTCGAACTCGACGGCGCGGGCCACATGCCCATGCTCGAGCGGCCCGCGGCGTTCAACGACGCCGTCCGCGCGTTCTTACTCTAGCCGCTCTGCGGCATCGTTGTCCAGGAGCACCTCGGCGTTCGGGGCCGGCAGCGTCACCACGTCCGCCGGCGAGAGGTCGTAGTCCCGGTCGTCGGCGCCCACGACCTCGCCGACGTCGGCGGTGATCCGGACCGTCTTCCGCGGGATCGCCGGGGCGTCGCCCCCGCCGGCGGCCGCCCCGTCGTCGCCGGCCCGCTCCGGTTCGGTCCCGTCGGCTGACTCCCGTTCGGGCCGGTTCGACTCGGATAGGGCCGATTCTGTTGGCTCCGCTCCGGGTCGCTCCTGTCCCGGCGGTTCCGTGTCGGACGGCTCCTGTCCCGGTGGTTTCGTGTCGGACGGCTCCTGGCCGGATGGTTCCGGCTCGGGTGGCTCCGGCGGCTCGGGGGCACTACCCCCAGGGGCCGAGGGCTCCGAGGAGTCGGTGGACGATGCCGATCCGGCCGGGTCGTCCTCGTCCTTGAAGTCGGCGGCGCCGAGACCGTCGGCCGCCTCGGGCCCGTCCGCGTCGGTGTCCTCCGGCGTCGCGGTCGAGGGCTCCACGGCCGCGTCGGCCTCGAGAGGCCCCAGGACGCGCTCGCGGTTCCGCTCGATGCGGTCGACCAGGTCCTCGAACAGGTCGGCCTCCTCGTCGGTGAGGCCCCCGTCGTCGACCGGCATGCCGGCCGCCGCGATCGAGGCCTGCTTCATGACCTTCCCGACGCGGCGCTCGTAGATGGCCTCGGCGGTCCGTCTGGCGGTCCGGATGTCGTCGGAGAGCCGCCGTACCTCCGGGGCGGAGAACGGATCCGTGGCCGCCTCGACGGCCTCGTCGCGCTCGGCGGTCAGCTCCCGGATGAACTCGCCGACCTCCCGGTAGAACGAGGCCCGCAGGTCCTGGAGGTCGCTCGAGTGGCGTTCGCGGGCCTGCACCGACTGGAGTTCCTCGAGGTTCATTCCGGGCTCTTGGCGGCGTGGCCGCGGGCCATCGCGAAGACGCCCACGTACTCCGGCACGGTGTGGACGCCCGGTTCGAGCCTAAAGGTTTCGCCGCCGAGCTCGACCACGGTGGCTTCCTCGACGGAGACGGCGATCCGGTTGCCGACGAACGTCTCCGGGACCGCATCCACCAGCGGATCGAACGACGGGACGTCCGCCCGGTCGATCCGGCGGACCGCGAGGCCGCTGCCGCCGTGGAGGCTTCCCGGCAACCGGATGAGCCGGTTCACGTCCGTCGTCACGGGCTCGTCGATCGGCGCAGCCTCCGCCGCGAGGACCTCCTCGAAGAGGCGTCGGGCAACGGTGTAGACCGCCGAGTGCAGGTCGACGTTGCCGTCGGCCAGCGCCTCGCGGTTCTCCCGGGCGGCCCGCAGCGCGGCCGAGGCCTTCCCCTCGCCGATCCCCTCGTACGACTGGAGCCGCTCTACGGCCTGCTCGTCCGGCAGCTCGAGCAGCTCGTCGACGAACCCCTCGAGGCGGTCGCGAGTCCGGCCGGCCCACCCGCCGTCCGGCAGGGTCCGCTTGTCGGCGGGCGACGAGCGCCCGGCGCTGCCGGCGACGGTCTCGGTCCGGACGACGTCGTCGAACTCGAGGTCCTCGCCGAGGAGGTAGTCGGCGATCTCGCCGCGGGCGCTGCGGTCTAAGGCCTGGACGCCCTCGACGCGGACGTGGACGTGGTAGCCACGGCTGCCGGAGAAGACGACGGTCTGCTCGTCGAACCCGAGGTCGGCCTCCAGGAGGTCTAAAAGCCGCGTCAGTGCCTCCTTGCACTCGGCGAGCATCTCGCCGTACCCCGTCGTCTCGGGGTCGACGCCCGGCAGGTGGTCGCCGTCCAGGTCGAAGATCAGGTCCGAGCCGCGCCACCCCTTGGCGCCCATCCCGTCGGCACCGGGGTCGTCGTAGCGGCCCGCCGAGAAGTACACGTGGCGGGGGCGTTCCTCCGCGAGGAACCCCGAGAGGCTACCGCCGCCGATGAGGTCGATCATAGAGCGGTGCCGGACCATCGTCGTCCCGCCCCCGCTCCAGGTGATGTAGCCCCACTCGCGCTCGTTTCCGGCCGGGGGCGGGGCCACGACCGTCCGCCGGTAGTGGTCGCCGAACCGGCCCCGCAGGTACTCGCGGGTGCGGCCGTCCATGGCGCCGGATTCGGAGGTGTGCCGCAAAAGCGTTGCTCTCCCGTCACCACGGCTGGTGTGCTCCCGATCATCGACCCGGCATGAAGCGGGACAGCGCCTCGGTGATGCCGCCGTCGCCGAGCCGCAGGTAGTGGGCGTCGCCGTCGTCCTCGTAGTAGTCGTCGACCCGGCGCTTGACCTCGAAGCCGAGGTGCTCGTAGAACGACAGCGCCCCGTCGTTGGTGGCACGGGCGTGACAGGTCACCGTGCCGTGGTCCTCGACGACGGCGGCGACGAGCCGCCGGCCGAAGCCCTCGCCGCGGTAGTCCGGGTTGACGGCCAAAAAGAGGATGTAGCCGTCCCGGCGGACGGCGGCGAACCCGACGATGGTATCCTCGTCGTATCCCGGGTCGGCCAGGAGATAGACCGTCGAGCGCCGGTAGGCATCGGTGAAGAAGCCGTGGCGCTGCTTGAGCACGTCCTCCTCGCGCCGGATGCGTTCCTTCAGCTCCCACGCCCTGCCGACGTACTCGTCGTCACCGGCGTCGATGAGACGCGTATCGACGGTGACGCTCACTGCCGGCCAGTACGGTGGCGTCGAACATAACTCCACCGCCACCCGGCCAGAAACGCTTTGACGCGCCGCTGATACCGGTAAACTGATGCCTTCGGCACCCGTGGATCTGGAAGCCGCCGAGGAACTGGTCGAGGAGCGAACGAGCGTCCGTGAGACGGTCCAGCGGTCCTTCCTGGAGGGACTGGCCGTGTTGCTCCCGCTGTTGGTGACCCTGCTCGTCATCTCGGTCGCGCTGGGGTTCGTCTACCAGCAGCTCACCCCCGTCGTCATCACGGTCACGTCCGGCACCGAACTCGAGAGCAAACTCCTGGTCGCGACGCTCATCGTCACCACGTTCCTCGTGACGGTCGTGGTCGTCGGGTTCGTCTCGAAGTACGGCTCGAACCGGGCCCGGATCTCCACCCAGTTCCACCGGTTCATGGAGGCGATCCCGGCGGTCGGCCGGGTCTACACCAGCTTCAATCAGATGAGCAGCCTGTTGCTCGACTCGGACACGGACAGCTTCCAGGACGTGAAGCTGGTGGAGTACCCGACCCAGGACTCCTATGCGGTGGCGTTCAAGACCGCGGAGACCCCCGACGTCATCGCCGCCGATACCGGGACCGAGGACATGATGACGCTGTTCATGCCGATGGCGCCGAACCCGGTGATGGGTGGGTTCGTCATCCACGTCGACCGCTCGCGCGTGGTCGACGTCGACCTGACCGTCGAGGAGGGCGTCCGCTCGATCGTGACGAGCGGCGTGGCCGTCGGGTCGGCCAACGAGTCCGTAGAGGGGCTCACCGAGGCACAGATGCGACAGCTCGGGACCACCGAGGACCTCTCGACGCACGCCCCCGTCGAAACCCGGCCCGACCGGCCGGCCGGCGACGCCGCGTCCGGGCCGGACGGCGATGGGGGGTGAGTTCGACCTGCGAGGCCACACCGCCGACGTCGCCGTCGAGGCGACGGCGGACAGCCTCGCGGCAGTCTTCGAGGCGACCGCCGGCGGACTGACCGCCGCCCACACCGACGACGTGCCGGCGGCCGCCTGCGGCCGGTTCCACGTCCGTGTCGCCGCCGACTCCCGGACGTCGCTACTCTTCGACTACCTCGACGAACTGATCTACCGGCGGGACGCCCGGGAGGTGCTGCCCACGGACCACGCCGTGGACGTCCACTGGAACGGCGAGTGGGTCGCCGAGGCCTCGGCGCGCGGGGTGCCGTTCGACGCCGTCGACGCCAGAGAGATCAAGGCCGTCACCTACTCGGAGATGTGCCTCGAGCGGACCCCCGACGGCTGGCGAGCCTACGTCGTCTTCGACGTGTAGACCGAGCGCTGCCCCCGATAGCTGGTGAGCCTACAGTGGCATCGATGTGTAGACCCCGTCGCGGCGGCCGATCACCCGAAGGAGCCGAGGAGGTCGACGCCGACGCCGAGGAACTCGACGGTCTTGAACCCCAGGTAGATGCCGACGATGCCGAGCAGCCCCGCGAGTTCCGGCGGAGCCGGGATGGGGACGCCGACGAACGCGAACGCGGCGCCGGCGAGAAAGCCCGTCAGCAGTGCCAAAAGCGCGACGACCGGTGGGCTCATGTGGGCCACGGCGGCCGGTGTCGGTTTATCGATTGTGGTCCGGGCGGCGGGTGAGCGAATCGAACCCGCCGCCGGACGAGCGAGCGGGAGGCGCGAGGCGCGACCAACGGGAGCGCCTCGGATGGAGCGAGCGGTGAGTGAAACGAGCCGCGAGCATGGAGCGGAGCGACCGACGACACGCGAGCCGCGAGGCCGACCGGAGGGAGGCCTCGGAATGAGCGAGCGGGAGGGGCGAGGCGCGACCACCGGGAGCGCCTCGGACAGGCGAGCGGCGTGAGCCGCGAGCAGTGACCAGCGGGAGCGATGACACGCGAGCAGCGCGGCCGACCGGAGGGAGGCCGCGGACTGAGCGAGCGGTGAGCGAAGCGAGCCGCGAGCAGCGACCAGCGGGAGCGACGACACGCGAGCGGCGAGGCCGAACGAAGTGAGGCCTCGGGACGGGCGAGCGGCGAAGCCGCGAGCCACGGGCGGCCGTGTGGGCGGGTGGTCGACGTGACCGACGCCCGCTACCCGCCCTCGCCGTAGATGTCCCTGATCTCCGCGGCGAACCGTTCTTCGACCTTCCGGCGCTTGATCTTCATTGACGGCGTCATGAGGTCGTTGTCGGGCGTCCACTCCTCGGGCACGAGGCGGAACTCCGTAACCTGCTCGGACTTCGGCAACGTTTCGTTGACCGCCTCAACGTCGGCCCGGATGAACTCGACGACGCTGGAGTCCCGACATACGGCCGCCCGGTCGTCGGGGAGGTCGATGCCCTCCGCGCGTGCCCACGCCCGAACGGCCTCGAAGTCGGGGACGAACAGCGCGGCGATGAACTTCCGGTCGTCGCCGACGACCATCGCCTGGTGGATGCGCTCCGAGAGGGCGAACTCGTCTTCGATCGGCTGGGGGGCGATGTTCTTCCCGGTGTCCAGGACGATCAGCTGCTTGAGGCGGTCGTGGTACACCAGGTAGCCGTCGTCGGTCCGCTCGATGATGTCCCCGCTCCGGAACCAGCCGTCGTCGGTGAACGCCTCCTCGGTGGCGCCGGGGCGGTTCCAGTAGCCGGGCGAGACGTTCGGCCCGTCGACGAGTAGCTCGCCGAGTTCGCCGTCGGCCGCCGCCTGCCGCTCGTCGTCGACGACGGTCCCGTCGAGCGTGACGTCGACGTTCACGAGCGGCGGGCCGAGCGTCCCGGGCCGGGAGTCCTCCGGCGGGTTCACCGACACGACGGGCGAGGTCTCGGTGAGGCCGTAGCCCTCGTAGATGGGCAGGCCCATCCCGTCGAAGAGCTGCGAGAGCCGCCTCGAGAGGCTGCCGCCGCCGCTGATGAACGCCTCGACGTTGCCGCCCATCTGCTCGCGGACCGTCGAGAACACGAGCCGGTCGTAGAGGGCGTGCCGCAGCCGGAGCACCGCGCCGGGACTGTCGGCGGTCGCGTACTCCCGGGCGACCGCGACGGCGCGGGAGAAGACGGCCTCGGGCGCCTCGGACCGCATGTCGTCGTAGATGCGCTCGTAGACGCGCGGCACCGAGGAGGCGCCTGTCGGCTGGACGACCTTGATGTCCTCGGCAACGGTGTCCGGCGACTCCGCGTAGGCGACCGTCGAGCCGGCGGCGAACATCAGGAAGTGGCCGGCGACGCGCTCGAAGACGTGCGCGAGCGGCAAAAACGACAGCGTCCGGTCGGTCTCGTCGAACACCGGCATGACCGGCGGCTTGTCGGGCCGGGGCCCGACCCGCTTCCGGATGCCGTTGACGTTCGTCCGGACGTTCCGGTGGGTCAGCCGGACGCCTTTCGGTTTGCCGGTCGTGCCGGAGGTGTAGACGAGCGACGCCAGGTCCTCGAGGTCCCGTTCGGCCAGCCACGTCTCGTAGGCCTCCACGTCGAACGCCGCCCGGCCCCGCTCGTAGAGTTCGCCGAGCGTCAGGACGTCGTCGCGGTGCCCGTGGCCCTCGTAGTCGTCCATCACCACGACGAACTCCAGGTCCAGGTCGTCTTCGACCTCGAGGACGGTCTCGAGGAGCGACTCGTTCTCGACGACCACGCCCGCCGCGTCGGGGTCCTCGAGGAGGAACCGGGCCCGGTCGGGCGAGGACTCGGTGTAGACGGTCGTCACGACGGCGCCCGCGGCCAGAAGGCCCAGGTCGGCCTGCGCCCACTCCATTCGGGTGTCGGCGTAGATGCCGACGCGGGTGCCGGCCGCGACGCCGAGGTCCCGGAAGCCGGCGGCGAGGTTGTGGACGACGTCCTGCAGCTCGGCGTAGGTCAACGCCGCGTACTTGCCGGGCGGCGCCGCCGAGACCACGTCGGGCGAAAGCGAGCGATCGTATATTCCGCCCTTGTACCACTGGGCGTCCCGGCCGGCGTGTCTGGAGGCGCTGGCCTCGAACATCCGCGACAGCGTGTTCTCCCCGACGACCTCGTCATCGTAGGCCGCCTCCGCCTCCAGCCAGGCTGGCGTTCGCGTGGACATGGATACCTACGACGCCCGTGACGAGCCTCCCACATTAAAGGCCAGGCTCCGTCCCCGCCGCACCGCCGTCCGACCCGGCGTCGCTCGAGAACGACGCGGGAGAGTCAGGCTCGACCGCTCCGGTGGGTGCGCGGCGGCTCGAAAGGAAACCCCCTTGGTCGTGGCCGCGAACATCAATCCATGCTGCCCGCCATCCCGGACGTCGCCCCCGGCGGCTGGCGCCTCGCGGCCGTCCCGTTCGCCGTCGCCGTTCCGACAGTCCTCCTGGCGCCGCCCATCGCGGGGGCCTGCGTCCTGGCCGGCATCGCGATCGTGTGGTTCCACCGGGATCCCGCCCGGTCGCCACCGCCGTCTGGCTACGTCGCGCCCGCCGACGGCCGCGTGACCCAGGTCCAAAGCGAGGGCAACCGCGTCCGCGTCGCAACGGTCATGAGCATCAGGAACGTCCACGTCAACCGTGCCCCGGCGCCGGGCACGGTCCGCTCGGTGACACACACGCCCGGAGGCCACCGCCCGGCATTCACCAAGGTGTCGGAACGCAACGAGCGCGTCACGCTCGACTGTCACGACTACGAGGTGACGCTCATCGCCGGGGCGTTCGCCCGCCGCATCCACCCCTCGGTCGAGCCCGGAGCGGACGTAGAGCGTGGCGAGCGGATCGGCCACATCTCCTTCGGCTCCCGTGCGGACGTGCTGCTGCCGCCCGAGTTCGACGAGCTGGACGTCCGGGTGAGCGAGGGCCAGCGCGTCCGGGCCGGCGAGACAGTGATCGTGGCCTGATAGTGCAGGCCGTAGATCCCTCCGTCATTCGTCAGTGTCCGGTTCCAAGGGGAGACGCTCGGCAGCAACATCCCCGTAGGCCTGGTCAGACGAGATTATGGAGAGACCGTGTGTCTCGGCGGTGGCTGCGTGGAAGGAGGCGAACGGCGTCATGCCTTCCTCGAAGTAGGCGACGGCCTTCAGAACGACCTGCTTTCCTTCCGTGTTGCTGACGGGGACGATGTCGAGGAGATTAGCGAATAGGCGGACGTAGTCGAACTGCTGGCGCTCCAAGACGATGAGCAGCTCTAGGTACGCGAACGGTGAGGTGACGACCTCACGTTCATCGAGGACTGCTTCCGCGCGCTCCTGAAGCCAGTCATCTCCCTTCGCGATGGCGAGGAGGAAGTCAGTCTCGACGAACACCGTCATTCAGCAGTGTCTCCCGCATCCCGCTTTGCCCGCTCGATGTCGTCTTCGACTTCCTGTTTCGCCCGATCCAGCGCTTCCTCCCGCAGTTCTTCGCTCGACGTCCCTTCGAGTGCGTCGCCGATCTCCTCCCGGACGGCCTGGAGCGGTGCTTCGTCGATCGGTATGAGTTCGATGCGGTCCTCGTATGTAACGACGTGGAACCTCTCACCGTACTTCTGTCTCAGTTCGGAGGAGAGGTACAGTCGTCCGTGTGAATCAGTTTCCACCGACATAGTCGTCCGTTTGTATGGCAATTAGATATGTTTTCCCAAAAATCTGTTGTATATCCCATAGAATGCGAGATAGACAGTCGGCCGCGTGGCTAACAGTTGGACGTGCGCGCCTGCGATAGATTTGGTTTGACCCCGTGAACCCTACCGGTCGAATAGTATAGGATGTGGTAAGTTGCTCGCTAGGGGATTTGAACCCCTGTCATCGGCTCGAAAGGCCGATATGATTGGCCGGGCTACACCAAGCGAGCAGCACCTTGAACACGGCTACCGCGTGGTAAAAAACCTGCTTTTCCCATCGTCAGCAGAATCCTCCATTGCGCCACGCGCGTGTGATGGCTCGACAGGTTGGTGACGGCCGCCGGCCCCGGTCAGGCGATGTCGCGGCTGGTGTCGATGTCGACCTCGTCGGACAGCTCCAGTTTGATGACGTCCGACATCGCCTGGCCGCCGCGGAACTTGGGGACAGCCAGGTGGTTCTCGATGCGGTCGCCCTTGACCGTGGTGTCGAGCAGGAACACGATGTCGGCCATGTGCTCCGTTGTGTCCCGCAACGGCGGGACGGTATTGCCGTCCAGGCAGTGCAGCACCGCGAGACTCCCGGTGTTGGAGATCTGGTTCTGGAGCCCGTTCAGGAAGTTCCGGTAGCGGCTCGGCTCCTGTCTCTCGAGGACGTCGACGGGGTCGAGGATGAGATTCGAGTCCTCCGGGAGCGTCGAGATGAGTTTCGCGGCGTCGTCCAGCGGCGCCTCGCCCCCGACGTCCCGGACCGAGGGGTCGCCGGTCCGGGTCTCGGCGCTCTCGATGCTGGTCGAGACGAAATCGCCGGTCCGGTCGACGGAGATATACAGCGTCCCGCGGGTCGCCGTGAGTTCGTAGAGGAACAGCTCCGCCTGGCTGGCGGGCTGGGCGACGAGGGCGACGATGCTGCCCGAAGGGATGCCGCCGTCGAGCTTCCGGTCGAGAACGTCGATCCCGGTCCGGAGCCGCTCGCTCATCGGCCGAAGTTCGGGTCGAACGTGGTTAAAGGTTACTGGCAAGCCGTCGACAGGACGCGTCGTGGTCCTGTGTCCCAGCGACGTTCGGGATGGCGGTGGTCGCCCGTCCGGCGGCGCCGTCCGGCGCGCGCGTCGCGTTCGCTCGCTCGTTCCGAGGGCTCACATCATTCGGCCTCACGGCTTCGCCGCTCGTTCATCCGGCGGCGCCCGCTCCGCTCACGGTTCACTCCGTTCACCGTTCGCTCGTTCGGCGGCGCTCCCGCTGGTCGCGCCGCCCGGCTCGCGCCGGCCGGCTCACGGGTCGCTTCGCTCCCCGTTCGCTCATCCGGCGGCGGGCTCGCTCCGCTCGCCCGCCGCCCGGCTCGCGTGTCGTCGCTCCCGTTGGTCGCGCCTCCCGCTCGCTCGTTCCGAGGCCTCCCTCGTTCACGGCTCGCTTCGCTCACCGTTCACGCATTCGGAGCCGCTCCCTGCGGTCGCGGCTCCGACCACCTGCTCAGCGCGAAACAGCTCTCGCGGGGCGACCTCGAGACGGTCCTCGACCGGGCCGCCGAGATCGCCGCCGACCCCGGCGCCGTCGCCGACGCCCACGGCGACCGGCTCCTCGGCCTGTGCTTCTTCGAGCCGAGCACGCGGACGAAGATGTCCTTCGACGCCGCGATGAAGCGGCTGGGCGGCGACACCGTCGACATGGGCAGCGTCGAGTCCACGTCGGTCACGAAGGGCGAGAGCCTGGCGGACACCGTCCGGGTCGTCGCCGGGTACGCCGACGCCCTGGTGCTCCGGCACCCATCCGAGGGCTCGGCGACGCTGGCGAGCGAGTTCGTCGACGTCCCGGTGCTGAACGGCGGCGACGGCGCGGGCCAACACCCCACCCAGACGCTTCTGGACCTCTACACGATCCGGGAGAACGCCGGCTTCCAGGACCTCACCGTCGGCATCATGGGCGACCTGAAGTATGGCCGGACGGTGCACTCGCTGTCGCACGCGCTGACGAACGTCGACGCGACCCAGCACTTCGTCAGCCCGGAGAGCCTCCGGTTGCCGCGGAGCGTCCGGTTCGACCTCCATGAGGCCGGCGCCCAGGTCCGGGAGCACACCGACGTCGACGAGGTGCTGGAGACGCTGGACATCCTCTACGTGACCCGGATCCAGCGGGAGCGGTTCCCCGACGAGAATGAGTACCGGAAGGTCGCCGGCGAGTACCGGATCGACGCGGGGCTACTGGATGGGGTCGACGACGACCTGACGGTGATGCACCCGCTGCCCCGCGTCGACGAGATCGCGCCGGACGTCGACGAGACGACCCACGCGACATACTTCGAACAGGCCCGCAACGGCGTGCCCGTGCGCATGGCACTGCTGGATCTGATGCTATGACAGACCCCGAACTCCGCGTGTCCAAGATCGAAGACGGAACCGTGATCGACCACATCTCCGGCGGACAGGCCCTCAACGTCCTGGCGATCCTCGGGATCGACGGCAGCGGTGGCGTGGCCGTCTCCGTCGGCATCAACGTCCCCAGCGACCGGCTCGGCGGCAAGGACATCGTGAAGGTCGAGGGCCGGGAACTCAGCCAGAACGAGGTGGACGTGCTGTCGCTCATCGCGCCGGCCGCGACCATCAACATCATTCGTGACTTCGAGGTCGCCGAGAAGCACCGCGTTTCCCGCCCGGGCGAGGTCACCGGGGTGCTGTCCTGCCCGAACGCGAACTGCATCACGACCGAGGCGGAACCGATCGACTCTCACTTCGAGGTGCTCGGCGAGGGCGTCAGGTGTCGGTACTGCGACACCATCATCCGGGAGTCCATCGCCGACCACATCAGCGTCGCCTGACGACATCGGGCGCGATGCCGGGGTGGGGCGACGACACGGCCCACTCGGCGCGACGACGTGTCGGGGGCTCCGTCAGCCAGTTCGTCGGAGTGGGCGCCGGCAGCGCCCCTGACACCCGGCGCGAGCGAGCCCGCGATGGACCTCCGGGGGAGGCTCGGACTCGAGTGCTTGCAGCCTGGCGGGGGAAAGATTATGCCGTAGGGGAGCCTGATACCATCTGCATGTCGAAGAAAGCACTCGTACTCGTCGTTGTTGCCGCTGCGGTCCTGCTGTACGCGAAGAAGCGGTGATCGCTACCCGACGCACCACCGTCCCCGCACCGTTTCGAACCACTTACCCCCCGCCAGGCCGCACGCCGGGTATGTTCGGCGTCGTCACGCGGAACGCGGAGGAGGCGCGGTGGCCGGAGTTCGACCGCGCCTTCTACGAGGTCAAGGACGTCACCGGCCGGTCCGCCGACCCGATCGACGACGCCGTCAGCATGGTGTCCTGTTTCGGGGACAACGCCGCCGCCGAGGGGAGCCCCGAGCTGGTCCCCGTGACCCCGGACGGCGCCCGGGCGACCCGGGAGCGCACCCACTTCGACTGGGCGTACGTCTGTCCGACCCACGACGACTACCGCGCCGGGCTGTTCGAGGTCCTCGAGGACTGCGCCGACGTCAACCCCGACGTGCGGCTCGACGACGTCGGGTTCCCGCGGCCGGAGTACTGCTACTGCGACCGGTGCAACGAGCGGTTCGAGGCCTGGGTCGAGGCCCGGCACGACGCCGGCGAGGGGCCGCCGCCAGACGACACTGGCCTCGAGGACCGCTACGCCTGGCGGGCGGAGGTCATTACCGAGTTCGTCGCCGAGGCGGCCGACCGCATCCCCGGGCGGACCGTCATGACGCTGTACCCGGACCCCTACGACGGCCACCTCTACGAGCGGGCCGGCATCGACCTCGCCGCGATCGAGCCGTCCGTCGACGAGTTCGTCGTCCCGCTGTACGACACCCACTACGGGACGACCTACTGGCTCGAGACCATCGCCAGCGGTTTCCGGGACCGACTGGACACGCCGCTTTCCGTCGAACTGTACGCCGTCCAGGTCGACGTCGACGACCTGATCCACGCCGCCGAGGTCACCGCCGAGTACGCCGACGCGGTCCTGTTCGGCTACGACGCCGCGAACGCGAGAGCGGCGCTCCGTCGGATGGCCGCCGCCGACGGCGTCGAGTGGTGACGGGGCGACCCCGCCCGCGATTGCGCCTGCGATCCACGCGCTTCCGGTAGGTCCGCCTGAGGTAGGCGCCGTCGTAGCGGTCCCGGAGCCGGTGGTCGGCGTGCCCGGCCCGCCGGGCCGCCTCTTCGCCAAGGTCCCACAGCCCGTCCGTGGTCGTCACGGCGACGCCATCGGAGCGGGCGGCCGGCTCTACGCAGGCCGGCCCCGGGTGTCGATCATGCCCGCCGGTGGGCGACCGGCGCGCGAAGACCGTTCGACGGCGACCCGGCCCGTCCGGTGGCGAAACGACGCGCTTTTTCCCGGCGGCCGAGAACGTTGGCCATGGGATTCGAGAAGGGTGATGCCGTTGTCCTCCGCGACGAGCACAGCGACCACGACGGCGAGGTCGGCGAGATCTCGCAGGTCTCCGAGACGATGTTCGGCGACAACACCTACATCGTCCAGTTCGACGAGGGCCAGGAGGCCGGCATCCCGGCCGAGGCACTGGACGCCGCCGAGGAGTAGCCCGGTGAGCGCCGTCCCGTTCCACTACGTCGACCTCCGGGCGTTCAGCTACGCGACGGAGGACGACGAGCGGGTCGCGGCGGCGCTGCGGACGCTCCTGCCCGACGAAACGGATATCGAACGCCAGGAGACCGAGGGCCACCACGGCGACCGGATCGTCGTCATGTCGAAGCGGCTCGAGCGCGCCGACGCGGTCAGACACGTCCTCTCGACGCTCGCCGGCATCGAGGATTTCGAGGGGCTGCTCGCGGAGCTGGACGACCGCGTCGACGACGACTGTGCCGTCTTCCTCCAGCTCGACAAACAGGAAGCCTTCGACGGCCGGGTCGCGCTCGGCGACGGCCTGCTGGTCCGCGGCAAGGTCGAGGCCTACCCCGCCGACCGGGAGCGCGCGATCGAGACCGCCGAGGCCGCCCTCCGGGACCTTCAGGCGGGGACCCTCGGCACCTGACCCCCCGCCGACGGGTAGGGGCCACCCAAGCGTCCTTCGGAACTCCCCCGTGACACTTGGCATGACTGACAAGCGGACTCCGGCTGCCAGTGTGAGCGGCCTCGGCCACGGGGTGCACTCGGCCCGACAGAGCAGTCGGGCGGGCCCGGCCGGTCACCGGGCCTCGGTCAGTCCTCGCGAAGCCGGTTCACGTGATCGATGCGGGCCTGCAGCAACTCGGCGGTGCCGATGTCGTGGCGGACGCGGAGTCCCGTCTCGTCGGCGCGCTGTATGGCGTCGGCCGCGACGGCCTCCGCCCCGGTGACGGTGTCCCCGCGGCCGACGACGGCGAACGACCGCGAGGTCGTGGTGTAGACGCCGTCCTCGCGGGCGTCGACGCTGGCGCAGAACAAAAGCGCCTCGCCGGCGGACCCGGGGTCGATGGTCACCTCCGCGCCCGCCTTCGGGTCCGTCGGGTAACCCTCGGGGACGGCGTACTTGCAGACCGTGGCCCGGTTTTCGAACTCCAGTCCGGGGAGGTCCTCGCCGTCGCGGGCCGCCCGGAGGATCGAGACGACGTCGGTCTCCAGCACCGGGAGGGTGTTCATCGCCTCGGGGTCGCCGAAGCGGGCGTTGAACTCGACGACCTTCGGCCCGTCGGCGGTCAGCATGAACTGGCCGTACAGGATGCCCTTGTAGTCCGGCAGGGCGTCGACGACGGCGTCGAGTATCTCGACGGCCGCGGTGTAGTCGGCCTCCGTCATGAACGGCAGCTTGAACGTGGCGTCCGAGTACGAGCCCATCCCGCCGGTGTTCGGGCCCTCGTCGCCCTCGTAGGCACGCTTGTGGTCCTGGACGGCCGGGGTGACGCGGTACTGGCCGTTCGCGACGAACGCCTGGACGGTGAACTCCTCGCCGACCAGCCGCTCCTCTATGACGAACGCGTCGTGGCCGCTCTCGCGGACGTACTCCGCGCCCTCCGGGGCCGTGACCTGGTCGCCGGTGACCCGGACGCCCTTCCCGCCCGTCAGCCCGCGGGGTTTGATTGCAAGGTCGCTGTCGGCCTCGCGGACGTGGTCGGCGGCCGCCGCCGGCTCCTCGAAGACCACGTAGTCGGGACACCCCGGGACGTCATTGTCGTCCATGAACTCCCGCTGGAACGCCTTGTCCGTCTCGATGCGAGCCTCCTCGGCGTGCGGCCCGAACGCGTAGACGCCGGCCGCGTCGAGCGCGTCGGCGACGCCGGCCTCCAGGGCCGCCTCTGGCCCGATGACGGCCAGCGTCGCGCCGACGGACCGGGCGTACTCGACGACCGCGTCGACGTCCGTCTCCTCGATCGGCTCGAAGCCGTCGCTGACCGCGTCGATACCCGGGTTCCGGTTCGAGGCAACCGCATACAGGGTCGCGTCCGGCGACCGCTCGACCGCCCGCGCGATCGCGTGTTCCCGGCCGCCGCCACCGATCAAAAGGACCGCTTCGGTCATACGCGACACCGGGTCGCAGGAGCGCCTAAACGTTGCCCTTCACAGGAGCCGCACCCTCGACCGCGGTCACAATTGCTGGACCCGCTTGTAGCCGCCGCCGACGCTCCAGGCCAGCTCGTGGCCACCCCCGTCGTCGAGTTCGCAGACGCCGTTGACGGACTGGACGCCGTCGACCTCGCCGGTCCACTCGACGACGTAGTAGCCGCCCTCGCCGGTCCGGTCGCCGGTCCCGACGTCGGTGGTCGCCTCCGCGAGCGGGAACCGCCGGACGGTCTCGCCGGTCAGGTCGACCGTGGCCGTCTCCTCCGCCGGGCTGACGTCGCCCGTCTCCGCCACGGCGCCGCTCCGCAGGGAGACGCCAGCCGAGAGGACCGTCGCCGGCGCGTCGCCGGCGTACGTCTCGTCGCGCACGTCGACCGCGGCCCACAGCCAGTACCGGACGCCGCCGCCGTCGAGGGCGTACCGCGAGACCGCGGCGTCGACGACCGGGAACGCGGTGGCGTTGCGGTCGACGTCGTCGGGCCGCAGCGTGGGCTCGGCGCCGCCGGGCTGCCCGGAGGACTCACGAACGACCGGGAGCCGCTGGACGTGGGCCGTCTCGAAGGTCCCGGCCGGGGCCCCGCCCAGGCCCCGGACGCCGCTGTCGCCGTACTCGGTCTCCATCTCGTCGACGTAGGCGTCGAAGGCCGCCCCGTCGAGGGCGCCGCCGGTCGCCGTCGTGAGTGCCCACGTCGTCGAGGACTCGACGTTCGTCTCCCGGCGCGTCACGCGCCGTTCGACGCAGCCGGCGACGGTGCCGCCGGCGACCAGCCCCCCGCCGGCGCGGAGGGCGGCCCTGCGAGAGAGCTTCATACCGCGTCTCACTTGCGGGCCCCTGAAATATCTCGCTATCCCGCGGCGTTCCGGCCCAGGCCCGGCCGTCCACCGACCGACCGCCACGCACGGCGCCGTCCGGCTCGACACCCCGACCCGCCCGGGCGTGCCGCCGGTTTTTGAGCCCTCGCCCCGTACCCCCCGCATGGACAACCGACTCGACGAGGCCGCCTCGCCGTACCTCGAGCAGCACGCCGACAACCCGGTGGCCTGGCAGCCCTGGGACGAGACGGCCCTGGCGCTCGCCCGCGACCGGGACGTCCCCATCTTCCTCTCGATCGGGTACGCCGCGTGTCACTGGTGTCACGTGATGGCGGACGAAAGCTTCGAGGACCCGGCCATCGCCGAACGGCTCAACCGGGAGTTCGTCCCGATCAAGGTCGACCGGGAGGAACGGCCGGACGTCGACAGCGTCTACATGCGCGTCTGCCAGATGGTCCGCGGGCAGGGCGGCTGGCCGCTGTCGGTGTTCCTCACGCCGGGGGGCAAGCCGTTCCAGGTCGGGACCTACTTCCCGCCGACGCCGACGCGCGGGATGCCGGGGTTCGGGCAACTGCTCGACGACGTCGCAGACGCCTGGAACGACCCCGACGAACGCGCCGACCTCGAGGAGCGGGCCGACCAGTGGAGCGCCGCCGTCGCCGGCGACCTCGAGGACGCCCCGGAGCCACGCGATGCGGCGCCCGACAGCTCCCTGCTCGAGGCCGCCGCGGACGCCGCCGTCCGCGGCGCCGACCGCGAGCACGGTGGATGGGGTCGCGGCCAGAAGTTCCCCCAGCCGGGCCGGATCCACCTCCTGTTCCGGGCGTACGACCGGACCGGCGACGACGCCTACCTCGACGTCGCGACCGAGACGCTGACCGCGATGTGTGCCGGCGGGCTCTACGACCACGTGGGCGGCGGCTTCCACCGGTACTGCGTCGACCGCGACTGGACCGTCCCGCACTTCGAGAAGATGCTGTACGACAACGCCGAGATCCCCCGGGCGCTGCTCGCCGGCTACCAGGTCACCGGCGACGCCCGCTACGCCGAGGCGGCCCGCGGCACCTTCGAGTTCGTCGAGCGGGAGCTGACCCATCCTGAGGGGGGCTTCTATTCGACGCTGGACGCCGAAAGCGAGACGGCCGACGGCGACCGCGAGGAGGGCGCCTACTACGTCTGGACGCCCGAGGCAGTCCACGCGGCCGTCGAGGACGCCACCGACGCATCGCTGTTCTGCGACCGCTACGGCGTCACGGAGGCCGGCAACTTCGAGGGCGACACCACCGTCCTCACCGCGTCGGCCACGGTCGCGGACCTGGCCGACGCCCACGGCGAGGACCCCGGCTCAATCGAGGAACGGCTCGGCCGGGCCCGCGAGCAGGTCTCCGCGGCCCGCAGCGACCGGCCGCGGCCGCCGCGCGACGAGAAGGTCCTGGCCGGCTGGAACGGCCTCATGATCTCGGCGCTCGCGGAGGGGGCGCTCGTCCTCGACGGCGGCTACGCCGAGGACGCGACCGACGCGCTCGCGTTCTGTCGGGAGTACCTCTGGGACGCCGACGCCGGCCGGCTCGCCCGCCGCTTCAGGGAGGGCGATGTCGGCATCCCCGGCTACCTCGAGGACTACGCCTTCCTCGGCCGCGGCGCCCTCGACGCCTACCAGGCCACCGGCGACCTCGACCACCTGGCCTTTGCCCTCGATCTCGCCCGGGCCGTCCGGGACGCCTTCTACGACGAGGCGGTGGGCACGCTGTACTTCACGCCCGACGACGGCGAGACGCTTCTGGCGCGCCCCCAGGAACTCACCGACGCCTCGACGCCCGCCAGCACCGGCGTCGCAGTCCAGCTCCTGACCGCACTCGAGGCGTTCGCCCCCGAGGCGGGGTTCGGCGAGGTCGCGAACGCCGTCCTCCGGACGCACGCCGACACCATCGAGTCGATCCCGCTGTCCCACGCCGCACTCGCCCTGGCCGCCGACGACCGCGCGTCGGGCCATCTGGAGTTGACCGTCGCCGCCGACGTCCTCCCCGCTGGCTTCCGGGAGTCCCTTGCCTCCACGTACCTCCCGACGCGGCTCCTCAGCGGCCGTCCGCCCGGCGAGCCCGGCGTCGAGACGTGGACCGACCGCCTGGGGCTCGACGAGGTGCCGGCGATCTGGGCGGACCGGTCGGCGCGGGACGGCCGACCGACCGTCTACGCCTGCCGGGACTTCACCTGCTCGCCGCCGAAACACGACATGGACGCGGCGCTGGCCTGGGCGCGCGGCGACGACTGATACTGCCGGACGTAATTTCGTGAAGAGTAGTTAGCGCAGAAGCGTCCTCCCGTACGATTCTGCCTGGCGCACCGTTTGCAGGTTTTGAATAGTTACGTCCGGCAGTATGAGACGCCTCAATCGCCGCCCGCCTCGAGGTCGCGGGCCAACGCCACTGCGATGGGGACGTCCGCCTCCTCGACGAACCGAGCGCGTTCATCGCCCGTCACCGCGTCCTCGACGACGACCGTGGGGATCAGCTCGATGCCGTACGCCTCGACATCCGGGCCGATTTTCGAGCCGTCGTCGGCCGTCTCGACGGGGTAGTGTTCGACGGCCTCGACGCCGGCGGCCTCGAGCGCGGCGCCTAAGTCGGGCAGCTGCGACCGGCAGTCCGTACACCAGTCACCGCCCCACACCTTGACGACGACGTCGTCGGCGACGGACTCGAGGACGGCGACGGCGTCGCCGCGGGACTCGGCGTCCCACACGGGGTTCGGTCGCATCGTCTCCAGCTCCATGTCCGAGGGTTCGTGCGCCGATTTATAAGGGAGTCGGTGTCGGCAGGGCCACGGCGCGCTATCGGAACCGCGGTCAGAGACCGTCCCGGAGGACGTCCAGGAGCGTGTGGCGATGGCAGGCCTTGTCGTCGGCCTCGAAGCAGACGAGTGCGACGGCATCGCCCTCTCGAACGCGGTTCTGGAGGGACGAGATGGCCGACTCCGCGTCGGGGTCCTCGCCGAGGTACGCCCGGTACCGCTCGGCGAAGTCGGTCTCCTCGAAGGCGGCGTTGTGCGCAGCGGTCTCGCCCCTGCCGGCCCGCTGGAGCTCCGCCTGTCGCTCCTTGGTCTCATCGAGGAGGTCCCCGGGCGGGCCCAGCTCGCGGTGGTTCTCCTCGACCTGTGCGTGGAACCATCCGGGCGGCCGCCGGACGACCCCGACCGGCGTCGCGCCATCGAGGTCGACCGTGTCGTGCCGGATGGCGGCGGCGTACGTCTCGGTCAGCGAGCCGGCCATGGCCGACGTGACGTACGCCGCCGGCAAAAGTCATGTCCGGCCGCGCCCCTCGGGATCGCGTCCGCTCGATGAACGACTCGTGGATCCACGCCGGTCCCGCCAGCGCCCGGGTGTCGATGTCGAACCGGTGTCGGAGGGTGGCACGGCGTCGCGCGCCGCGGGCGGGTGTCGGGTGGCCCGAAACGTGTCGATCCGGATCGTGTACCCGGTCAACCTTTCCCTCGAAATCGCCGGTATCGGCCACGGCAGAACCTCTCCCCTCCACCGGGGTTTTATGCCGCGCCACACTACCCCGCGCCAATGGAACGGGGCATCCTGGACACGGTCGGCTCGCCGCTGGTGCAGGTCGACGCACCCCGCGGCTCGGTCATCGCCGCGAAGGTCGAGGCAACGAACCCCGCTGGCTCCGCGAAGGACCGGGCGGCCCTGGCCATGATCGAGGCCGCCGAACGGGACGGCAACCTCCGGCCGGGCGACCGGATCGTCGAGCCCAGCTCCGGGAACACCGGCATCGGGCTGTCGATGGTCGCCGCTGCGAAGGGGTACGACCTGACGGTCGTGATGCCCGCGTCGAACTCCCCGGAGCGACGCGAACTCATGGCCGCCTACGGCGCGGACCTGGAACTCGTCAAGGGTGACATCTCCGAGGCGCGCGAGCGGGCCGACGACCTCACCGCGGGGGACGACATCGTTCGGGTCCGCCAGTTCGAGAACCCAGCGAACCCCGAAGCGCACTACCGGACCACGGGCACGGAACTCGTCGAGCAGGTGGGCGACCGCACCGTCGACGCGCTGGTCGCCGGCGTCGGGACCGGGGGCACGATTACCAGGGTATGGGGCCGGGATTCGTCTCGCCGAACCTCGACCGGGACCTGATCGACGACGTCGAGGTGGTCGACCTCGAGGCGGCCGAGGCCGAGTGCCGCCGGCTGGCCCGCGAGGAGGGCATCCTCGTCGGGCAGTCCTCGGGCGCCTCGCTGGTCGCCGCAAAGCGGGTGGCCCGCGAGCTGGTCGAAAAGCGAGACGTCGACGCGGATGTGCCGCCGCCGGCCAACGACGTCGGAATCCTCGATGCCGAACCGCCGTCGCGCGAGCCGATCTCGGAGTCCTGTCCGCTCGTGGCGACGATCTTCTGGGACTCCGGCGAGCGGTACCTGTCGACGGGGATGTTCGACGCGCCGTAGGGCGGTCGACGGAGCTTTTATAATACCATCGGATGGACGGGGATCCGTGTCAGTGGAACAGGGCGGGTCGGCCGCGGGCGGGTGGGACGAGGACCTGGGGGGCGTCCGAACGATCGCCGCCCAGACCGCGAGTGCGGTCCGGGACACCCCGGAACTCCTCGTCGTGTTCCTCGTCGTCGCCCTGCTCTCGAACGCTCCGGTCGTCGGCAGCGTCATCGCTATCGTCGGTCAGGGAGTCGGCATCGCCCTGGTGGCCAAGCGTCTAGACGGCCTGGACCCGACGCCCGAGAACTCCCTCGGGGTTCGGCTCATCGTGCTGTTCGTTTCGGTGCTCATCGAGGGGATCGGGGTCATCCTGGGACTCTTCCTGCTCGTCATCCCCGGCGTGTACCTGTGGGTGCGGCTCTACCTCGCCCCGCCGGCCGTGATCGTGGACGACTGCGGTCCCGTGGAGGCGCTCGGCGAGAGCTGGTCGCGCACCGCCGGGAACACCGTCACCGTGTTCGGCGTGGCGCTGGCGGTGGTCATCATCGTCGTGGGAGCCAGTGCCGTCGTCCTCCTGGCGCTGACCGGCGGGCCCGACGCCGCCCTCGAGCGGATCAGAAGCGGGAATACGGTCATGACGGAGTTCGTCGCCAGTTTCGTCGGCCCGTTGCTCGTCGTCGGCGCCTCCACCGTCATGTACGCCCGGTCGGAGTCCGGGCCCCACCGGTACTGACCGCCATCGGTCGATGTCGGTCGCGGGCAGCATCGTGCTGGAGCCACAGCGGGCCTATAACCACTAGAGCCCGCCGAGAGCGACGCCACCGGTCGGGCTAATCTGATTCGTGGACGGTCGTCGTCCGGTCGTGGTCCACCGATGGGAGCAACGCCCGGGTGAACCGGACGGTGAGGGCCGCGAGGGACAGCCCGATGGGACCCACGATGGCGGCCGCGAGGACGACGCCAGGGATGCCCGCGTTCGTGATGACGGACACCGGCACCGAGACCACCGCGACGACGTGCGTACCCTGCGGCGAACGCGACCGGTTCGATCCGGCCGGTGGTCAGCCGGACGCTCCGCCGGCATGCCGCCAGGAGCGGCAGGTCGGCGACGACGACGAGGAACGGCGTCAGGTATACCAGAAGCCATACGACCAGCCCGACGGCGGAGCCAACGATGACGAGTGGCGGACTGACGAGCAAGACCGCCATCAGGGCCAGCAGGCCAGCGAAGGCAACGGCCTGGAAGGCGACCATCCGTGCGGCGAATCGCCTGACGTTCCCGACGACGTCGTACCGCCCGTCGCGGACGAACTGGTCAATACTCCCCAGGAACCCGGCCATCACGAGTCCTCGACGGCCACGAAGACGAGCGCCGAGAGAAGGACCGCCACCGTGGCGAGCCTGGCGCTGCCGCCCGTCAGGAGCGGCACGGTCGCCGTAGGCCCGTTCCCGTCCGGCGAAGGGGTCCCCAGGAACGTCCAGAGGTCCTGGACGGCCTGCGGGAGGCCGAACCGGACGCCGAACTCCCTTCCTGGAGCCGTACCGACCGCCACCACGTCGGTCCAGCGGACGACCGACGTGAAGAACGGTGCCACGGCGAGCGGGAGCAACCGGCCCGTGTCCGACGACGCGTCGAAGACGAGCGACCCGATCAGCATACGACCGGCATCGACGGCCCCGTGTCAAGGTGTTTTCCCGTCTCCTCGAACGGCACCCCTCCTGTCGCGGTCACGCCCCGAACTCGGTCTCGGTGACGCGGACGACGAGCGTGTCATCGACGTCGTGGAGGTCGTACTCGGGCAACTCCGGGCCGGTCCGGGTGACGAACATCGGCTCGAGCAGCCCGCCGTCGTCGACGCCGAACACCTTGAGGAACCGCCCGGTCTCCCCGGGCGCGAGATCGTCGCTCCGGACGGCCTCCGCAAGCGCCCGGGAGAGCCACTCCGTCTCGCTGATGGAGGGTTCGAGGACGAGCGCCTCGTCGACGAACCGGACGAGGTACCAGTTCAGGTCGTTCAGGAGCGACACGGCCGCGCCGAGCGACACCGTCTCGAGCGCGACCGTGTTCCGGTAGGGCTCCCCGAGGTCGTAGGTGGCGAGTGCCTCGCGGGACGTCTCGCGGCTGACGAGTTCGTACCGCAACTCGACGCCCTCGTCGCCGACGAGACACACCCGCGTCATACCGGGGTATCGACGGCCCGTGCGCAAAGCGGTTTCGGGTAGATCGGGGCCGCTGTTTCCGGGAGTCGGTCGGCGACGGACGGAGACTACTGGTTCCCGCTCGGGCGAGGATAGTGTCCCGCCCTCAAAACGTCGAGAGGTCGCCGTCGATGACGCGTTCGGTGATCGAGGTCACGTCGGCCAGTTCCCGGTCGACGATCGCCGCCACCTCGCCCTCGATGTCGCCGACCTCGATCCCGTCCTCGGTGATGAGGCTCGCGTCGGCGACGTGCGGCTGGTCGATGGGCTGGCCGATCTGGGACAGTAGGCGGACGCGGATCTCGCGGATGCCGTCGACCTCCTCGACGACGGTCCCGGCGACCTCGGTCGCCAGCAGGTTGTAGATCTTCCCGATGTGGTTGACGGGGTTCTTCCCCGAGGTCGCCTCCATCGACATCGAGCGGTTCGGCGTGATGAGGCCGTTCGCGCGGTTGCCACGACCGACGGAGCCGTCGTCGCCCTGCTCGGCGCTCGTGCCGGTGGTCGTCAGGTAGATCGAGCCGGACTCGTAGTCGTCGGCCGTGTTGACGTGGACCTCGACCGCCCTGTCGGTGATGTCGCCGGCCAGGCGGCGGACGAACTCGCGGATGCCGTCGACGGCGGCGTCGTACTCGTCGATGTCGTCGACGTACCGGTCGACGACGGCGGCGGCGACGGTGACGTCGATGCGGTCGCCCTCCCGCTTGCCCATCACCTTGACGTCCTGGCCGACGGCCGGGGTGTCCTCGCCGTACCGACCGTTGAGCTGGCGTTCGGTCTCGAGGACGATCCGCTCGGTCTCGGTCAGCGGCGCGTGGCCGACGCCGAAGGAGGTGTCGTTGGCCATCGGGACCTGGATGCCGTCCTCGCCGAAGACCTGCTGGAGGTCGCCGGAGCCCTCGCCGAGTTTCACGTCGACGACGAGGTCGGTGCCGAACTCGAGGAATGGGAAGTGCCGCTCGACGTACTCCCGGGCGGCCCGCAGCGCGATGGCGTCGGCGGGGATCTTCCTGTCGCCGTACTGCTTCGTGGCGCGGCCGGTGATGAGGAGATAGATGGGTTCGAGGACCTCGCCGCCGCCGAAGGCGGGGGCCGCTCGACCCGCGACCAGCTGGGTCTCGTCGGTGTTGTAGTGGAGGACCGTCCCCACGCGATCGAGGTAGGCGCGGGCCAGCGCCCTGGAGACGTGTTCGGCGATCCCGTCGCAGATCGAGTCCGGGTGGCCGAGGCCCTTCCGCTCGACGATCTCGACGGCCTGGTCTTCGACCGCGCGGCCGGCGACCGGCTCGACACGGACGTTTCGCTCGCTCATTGCAGACAGTTCCCCGCCGCCGGTTCTATAACTTACGGAAACCAAAACCGGGGCGTCAATTACTTCTGAGCATTATCCGGTCCGTCCCCCAAAAGCAATCCGAGATACGACGTCCGGATCTGTGCGTCCGGGTCCAGCCCGAGGTCCCGGAGGATGGCGACGGCGCCCTCGCGGGCCGGCTCGACGGCCTCGGCCTCGGTTTCTACCTCGACGTACTCGCCTAACCCACTGACGGAATCGAGGGTGACCGTGTACTCCCCGTGTTCGAATCGCTCGCGATGTTTCTCGACCGTCTCGGAGCGGTCGAACCCGAGCGTAGTCAGGATCCGCTCCATCGTGTCGCCGTCCTCGACGCCGGTTTCGCGTTCCTCGCGGGTCTTCGAAGCCGATTCGACGAGCGGGCCCTTGTACGTGACACGTGTGTCCGTGTCGCCATCGCGGGTCTCCAGACGGATACGTAACGCCTCGTCGGTCTCGGCGAAGTCCCGGACCGGGTGTTCGAAGTACGTATCGACCTGCTCGACGGCCCCCAGTGGCTCGGCGCCGAGTGTCGCGAGCCGCTCCCGAACCGGAGCGTGGTCGGCCGCCACTTTCAGCTCGACCTCGTACATGCACGTCTGCTCGTCGCACGCAGGTAAAAGAGCGTGCCTTCGTCTCCGTCGTCCGTCGGTTCACGCGTAGTGGTCCTTCATATCGAGTTCATGCGCTCACTGTTGTGTGAATACAACGCGCATAACGAAAATTGTCGAGAGTTATTTTGGTACTTCAGTCATATACCAGATCGCTGTCGGAAGGACCCTCAATACGAAGCTAATCCCCGCCAAGAGACCGTATCCGATGATCGGAACAGCGAGACGCTCCGTGTCTGCAAAGGCCATCGCAGTAGTCAACACGAACAGAAAGCCAACGATGAAGGTCGCCACACTTTCGAATCCCACGGGAATGCCGGCAGAAAATCCGAAGGCAACTACCACCGCAACACTCGTCGCGGTCGAATAGATCGCTGGAGCCGTTCCGAATACGTCCGCGAGCGATCTCTGCAACACCCCATGTGTGACCGCAGCAACTGCCGGGCCAAACAGGAGTGCCACCATCAAAACCCCGAATGCGGTTCCCACGACAAGTCCACTTAAACTCTCTAAGGTTCCTACGGGGGCTGGGCCGCCGAATGTGAGCACAAAGGTCAAGATATCCTGCTCGAAGACGCCGACGAACGCATTCAGTGTTCCGAGTGCGGCCATCGTCACCAGAGCCAACAGCATCGAGGCGACGTAGCGGTTCTGTAGCTCATCCAGAGACGGAACCCCCCAGATGTTCTCGTCCCCATACGCTTTTGTGTAAACGAAAGTTCCCCCGATCCCGATGCCGCCCCATACGAGGATGAAGTACAATGGCCATCCGAGGTAGTACAAAAAGCCGTCTCGACCGCGAATCGGGTGAGGTATGATCTCTTGAGCGAGCATGATTCCACCGCCGATCGCCAGTACCGTACCGATCGCGATGAGCGACTGTTTCCAGACGAGTAGTATCTCCTCGATCTCTATTTCTGCTGATTCCATGTTCATTGTCATGCATGGCATCGCTCAAAACGTTGCGGGAAAAATCTGGATTCGAACCGGATCAAGAATTCAGCCGAGTATGCGGTTCCAGCCGTGCGCCCGGGAAACGTGATGGTTAAGGGTGCGACGGCTGTTCGTCCGGACATGAGTGACGATTCCGACGACGCCGTGGAGACCGAGGCGGCCGACGCTGCGGCCGAGGACGCCCCCGACGCCGCCGAAGAGGCCCCTGCGGCCGAACCCGAGGCGCAGGCCGTCGAGGAGCCCGCCGGCGACTCGGACAGCGAGGCTGTCGACGGGACGGGCGTCGCGGCCGGAGACGACGAGACCGATGAGGATGAGGCAGACGCGGAGCCGGAGGGCCTCCAGGACGGCGACTTCCTCCGAGTCGCCTACACCGCCCGGACCGTCGAAGGCGACCAGCTCGTCGACACGACCGACGAGGCGGTCGCCGAGGAGGAGGGCGTGGCCGACCAGGGCACGTTCGAACCCCGCGTGATCGTGCTCGGCGAGGGTCACCTGTTCCCGGCCGTCGAGGACGACATCCGCGGCCGCGAGGTCGGCGAGACGGGCACCGTCGAGGTCCCGGCGGCGGACGCGTTCGGCGAGTACGACGAGGCGGAGGTCGAGACGGTCTCGGCGGACAAGATCGACGAGGACGACCGCTACCCCGGCGCCCCCGTCCAGATCGACGGCCAGCAGGGCGTCCTCGAGACCATCGTCGGCGGCCGCGCCCGCGTCGACTTCAACCACCCGCTGGCCGGCGACGACGTCGCCTACGAGTACGAACTCCTGGATGTCGTCGAGGACGACCTCGAGCGCGCGGAGGGCCTGCTCGACATGTTCCTCGAGCTGGACCTCGAGATGTGGCTCGAGACCGACGAGGTCGAGGAGACCCGCGTCGAGGAGCCCGACGAGGACAGCGAGACTCCGGAGGAGTCTCGGGAAGACGGCGACAGCGAGGAGCAGAGCTCCTCGAGCCGTGAGAGCGGGCAAAGCCCGCGAACAGAAGCCGTCGACGCGGAGCCGGAGACCGTCACCGAGACCGTTGACAAGCGGACGCTGTACGTCGAGTCCGACCCACAGCTGGCGATGAACCAGCAGTGGATGATGCAGAAACAGCAGATCGCCCAGCAGATCATCGACCTCACGTCCATCGACCGGATCCTCATCCAGGAGATCCTGGATGGCAGCGGCATGGGCATGCCGGGGATGATGGGCGGCATGGGCGGTGCCGGCGGCGGTGACGTCGACATCGAGGAGGCCCTTGAGGAGGCCGACATCGACGCCGACGAGATCGCCGAGGAACTCTGAACCGGACACCCGCCACGGAACTAAACCCCGCTCACCGACCTCGGCCGTCTGCGACCGGTCCTCCACAACTCGGTACGAGCCGACGCGTCCGAGGACTCATCCGTTCGATCGATCACCTTTATGCCATCGACACGCCTCGGGCCGGACGGTGTGGACCACACGATCAGGGCGGCGACGCCGGAGGATGCCGAGGCGGTCCTGTCGGTCGCCCGGGGGAGCTGGCACGCAGCGTACGACGACATCCTCGGCGAGGACGCCGTCGAGGCGGTCCTCGAGGACTGGTACCAACTCGGCGACCTCCGGGCATCCATCGGAGATTCGACCTTCGTCGTCGCGGAGCATGACGGGACCGTGGTCGGCTTCGCCCACGCGGGGCCGAATCCCGACGCCGGCGACTGTACCTACCAACTGTATCGCATTTACGTCCGGCCGGACCTGTGGGGCCGCGCAATCGGTGGTCGCCTCCTCGACCGGGTCGCGGACGCGGTGCTGTCGTTCTACGAGTCGCGGGGCTTCGACCGCGTCGACGCCGGGACTGTCGAACTCGCCGGCGAGACGGTCGAGGAGTATACCTACGAGAGGTCCCTCACGTAGCCGGGCCCCGTCGGTCCGCCCGCGCTCTCACCAGTAGGAGTCGGGATTTCTGAGCCAGCGGACGCTCTTCGCGCCGACCGCGGCCGTCGCAATCACGATTACGCCCACGAATCCGAGGACGGCGCCGGCAGCGGTGACGTACTCGCCCGTCCCGAGCGTGGTACGGACGGCCTCGAGAGCGCTCGCAACGGCAAGTGCCACGACGAGCACCGTCAGCGCGAGCGAAAGCGGTCTCGTCCAGTCCATACGGGCCCGTGCATGCCCGCAAGTATAAAGCTCAAGCCCGTGCGGGGCGGACTGCCGGCATGACCACCGTGGCCGTGCTCTGTGACCCCCCGCGGCCGGGGCTCGTGCTCCCGGACCTCGTCGCGACGACGCCGCTTTCGACCAATGAGGCCGCTGACCTCTATGCCGCCCTCACCAAGGACACCGTTCGGGCGGTCGCCGACAGCGGCGGCGACCTCATCGTGAACTACCGCCCCGACGGGGCGCTGGACGACGCCGGACACGGCGGCACGGGCGAGGAGGGGACGGACGGCGCGCAGCCCGACGACGGCGCCGAGGCCGACCTCCGGGCGGTCGTCGCCGACGTCCTCGACCCCGACGACGTCCGGTTCGAACCGCAGGTCGGGGAGACGTTCGCCGGCCGGGCCGGCAACACCGCGACGCACCTCCTGGAGTCCGAGGAC
>PXRI01000013.1 GCA_003021005.1 Halobacteriales archaeon QS_1_69_70
ACGCCTCGTCGTCGGCCGCCGACAGCGGACTGGAGGCGAACAGCTTCGTCGAGACGTCGGTCACGGGCTCGTCGAGCTGGTTCGTCACCCGCACCGTGATACGACTGGTCTCGCCGGCGGGGACGGTGACGTTGCCGGTGTCGACGGCGAAGGCGTCCCGCTCCGGCCCGACCTCGGCGCGGAAGCGGGCCCGGTCGGCGGTCCGCATCTCCCCGTCCTGTTCGTACGCGGTCGCGAGCGTGAACTGCCGTGGCCCGGCCCGGGCGGCGCTCGCCACCTCGACGTCGAAGCTGACGGCCGTGGACTCACCGACCGCGAGGTCGCCGACCGCGACCTCGGGTTCGATCACCTCGACGTTGGCCGACGGGGGTTCGAGTGAGACGACGGCGTTGTCGAGGGCCGCCGGGCCCTCGTTGACCACGGTGGCCTCGAGGCTGCCCTCCTCCTCAACGTTGACCGAGGCGTCGACGTTCATCACGATCACCGTCGGTTCGGGGAGCGGCGTCACCCGGAGCGAGGGCTGTTCGTCGACGCCGGCGAGGCCGTCGGCGTCCTCGAACTCGACGGTCGCCTCGATGGGGTACGACCGGCCGGTGGCGTCCGGGCGGACGTCGAGGCCGTACTCGACTGTCGCCGTCTCGCCCGGCGCGAGCGGACCGACCGCCGCGACCGCCTCCGGCGCCGCGTCGAACGTGACCTGCTGGCTCCGGGAGGACAGCGCGACGGTCACGTCGCCTGCGGGTTCGGTCCCGACGTTCTCGACCGCGACGGTGGCGGTCCCGGAGCCGCCGACCTGGGCGTCGGTCCCGACGGTGCGAACCGCGAACAGGGGGCCGTCCTCCACGACCACATCGACCGTGCGCGTGACGGTCCGGGTTTCCTCGCTCGTGATGAGCAGCGACCGGTAGACCCGGTCGGTGAAGGAGTACGTCAGGTCGACCTCGAGGCTGTATGTCCCGGGCTCGACGTCGCGCGGGACCTCGAGGTCGATCCGGAGCGACCGGGGCTGGTTCTCCGTGACGGAGCCGATAGACCGGGTGCCGCTCGCGACCGACAGCGGGGTGCCGCCGGCGTCGACGTCGACCCGGACGTTGCGCGCGGTGGTGACTGCCTCGCGGGCCGGCGGGACGCCTTCGGTGACCGCGCCGTCGTTGGCGACCTGTATCGTGAACGGTCCGGCCTCGCCGGGGGAGACGGTCGGCGAGGGGGCGTAGACGTCGAGGTTCGGGTTACCGCCGTAGCCGGAGGTCGGGCCGCCGCTCTGGCCGGCGACGACGCCGGCGAGTGAGGCTGTCGCGAGGACGACGACGAGACCGACGAGGGCGCTACGCCGCACTCGATCGCCCCCGGCTGCGGCCGCCGGTCGCGGCCTCGTCGGTCGCAAGATCGCTGGCGACGGCCGCGGCTTCGTCGACGGCAACGGTCGCTGGGTCGTTGTTGCCGGCCGCGGCCCCGTGGTCGACTATCGTGGCCTCGTGGTCGACTGTCGCGGCCTCGTGGTCGACTGTCGCGGGGTCGTCGACGTTCGCTGGGTGGTCGTCGACGGCCGCGGGATACCGACGACGCCACGGACCTACTCGTGGAGGATGGCTACGCATTATGCGTCCATCAGACCACGTGAGCATAAAAACTCCGGCGGGGCCGACCCGTGGTCGACAGCGAGGACCCCGTGGTGATGGACCACGTCGATCGTAGCTGGGGTCGCAGTCGTCGGTCGGACCGTCGAGGGGAGTCCGTCAGGCGGATCCGACGAGGCCGTACGTCGACTCCAGGTGGTCGACGATCCAGTCGACCGTGGCGGGGTCGTATGTCCAGAACCCGTAGAAGGACCGCTCCTCGCGCTCCTCGGCCAGGAGGGCACACTTGCTGACGTCGACGCCGGCCCCGTCGTAGACGACGAACCAGGATCGCTCGATCTCGTCGGCGCGTTCGACGTGGATCGTCAGGTCGCCGTCGTGGTCGGGGACCCCGGCGTCCGGGGCGGCGTAGGCGTGGACGGCCAGCTCGCCCTTCGCGGCCAGTCGCTCGTAGACGTCGAGGTGGTCGGCGAGGATGGAGAGCCGCTGGAACCCCGAGTAGAGGGTGCCGGCGCCGGTCCGCCAGGCGCGGTCCTCGATCTCCCGGGAGGCCGCGACCATCTGGTCGCTGTCGTAGGCGGTGAAAAGCGTCTCGTCGAGGTGATCGAGGATCGGCGAGTAAGCGGCGTCTTCGAAGGCCGGCTCGGTGTCGGCGGCCGGGGCGGTCACCTCCGTGAGGTCGGCGGCCGTCACGAATGTTCCGTCCTCGGCGAGCACCGCGAACGATGCAGGCTTGCCGCTGTCGGTGGTGGCCTCGGTCACCGTCAGGTTCCGGTCGCGGAACTGTTCGCGGAGCGTCGCAACGTCGGCGTCGTCGGCGTTGAAGACCGACAGCGTCTTCTCGTGGGCCTCCACCCCGGCGATCAGCTCGGTGAGCGACATGCGGCGTGGGCGGGACCACGACACACCCACGTATAAGACTGATGACGGTTCCGGCACCCCGCTTCCGGCGACCCAACGCGGCGCGATGGCCAACCTCGCGGCTCTTTCATGATTAATCCATGCGAACGCTTCGCAAACCCTTTTACCCACGGCCGCCGAACTCAACGGAAGGCGCCCGCGTGGGCGCGGTGATACATCATGGACGAGGAACTCGTGTGGCGGATCGCGGGCGGTTCCGGGGACGGGATCGACTCGACCAGCCAGAACTTCGCGAAGGCGCTGATGCGGTCGGGACTCGACGTCTTCACGCACCGACACTACCCCTCGCGGATCCGGGGCGGCCACACCTACGTCGAGGTACGGGCGGCGCCCGAACCGGTCCGGTCCCGGGGCGACGGCTACAACTTCCTCCTGGCGCTCGGCGACTCCTTCGCCCGCAACCCCCAGGAGGAGGCCTACTACGGGACGGAGGAGGTCAAACCCCTCTCCGAGAACCTCGACGACCTGCGGGAGGGTGGCGTCATCGTCTACGACGAGGGCCTCATCGACGTCGACGACGTCCCCGACTTCGAGGCCCGCGTCGAGGCGAACGACTGGCACGTCTACCCGCTGGACCTCCGCGGCATGGCCCGCGAGATGGGCCGGGAGGTCATGCGGAACACCGCCGGCGTCGGCGCGACCGGCGCGCTGTTGGAGTACGACCTCGGCCACATCGAGGACCTCATGGCCGACACCATGGACGGGGAGGTCCTGGCGACGAACCGCGAGATCCTCGAGTCGGCCTCCGAGCGGGTCGAGGCCATGGAGTTCACCCACGACCTCCGGATGCCCGAGGGCAGCCACGACGCCGAGCAGGTGCTCCTGTCCGGCTCGAACGCCATCTCCTACGGCGCCCTGGACGCCGGCTGCCGCTTTATCGCCGGCTACCCCATGACGCCCTGGACCGAGGTCTTCACCCTGATGACCCAGCACCTCCCCGAGGTCGGCGGCATCTCCGAGCAGGTCGAAGACGAGATCGCCGCGGCGTCGCTGGCGCTCGGCGCCTCCCACGCCGGCGCGAAGGCCATGTCCGGCTCCAGCGGCGGCGGCTTCGCGCTGATGTCCGAGCCGCTCGGGCTGGCGGAGATCACCGAGACCCCGGTCGTCCTCGTCGAGGCGATGCGCGCCGGGCCCTCGACCGGCATGCCCACCAAACCCGAGCAGGCGGACCTCGAACACGTCCTCTACACCAGCCAGGGCGACTCCAACCGCGTGGTGCTCGCGCCCGGCGACGTCGAGGAGGCCTACGAGCAGACCCGGACGGCGTTCGAACTCGCCTACGACTACCAGCTGCCCGCCATCCTCCTGTACGACCAGAAGCTCTCCGGCGAACTCCGCAACGTCGAGGAGGCCTTCTTCGACCGGGAGCCGAGCCCGGACCTCGGCGCGACCCTCGACGAGGACCAGCTCGCCGAGGCCGCCCACCACGCCTCCGGGAAGTTCCAGCGGTTCCAGCACGACCCCGACAACGACCGCGGCGTCTCGCCGCGCAGCATTCCGGGCCAGGCGGGCGGGCGATTCCTCGCGACCGGCAACGAGCACACCCCGGAGGGCCACATCAGCGAGAGTCCGACGAACCGCGTCGCCCAGGTGAACCGCCGCGTGCGGAAGCTCGAGGCGATCCGCGAGGAGCTGGACGCCCGCGAGACGACCCACCAGACGGCCCACGCCCCCGTCGAGGACGCCGAGTACGGCATCGTCACGTTCGGGAGCCAGCAGGGCACCGTCGAGGAGGCCGTCGACCGGCTGGCCGCCGACGGCCACGGCGTGAAGTCGCTCTGTGTCTCCGAACTCAAGCCCTTCGCCGCCGCGGAGGTGACCAGGTTCCTCGAGTCCGTCGACGAGGCGCTCGTCGTCGAGATGAACGCCTCCGCGCAGTTCCGCGGCCTCATCCAGCGGGAACTCGGCCGGTTCGGCGACCGACTGCACAGCCTCCTCAAGTACAACGGCAACCCCTTCGAGCCGGCGGAGGTCACGGAGGGGTACGAGACGATCGTCGACGGGGCCGAGCCGGCGCCCACGACCCGGTTCGTCCCGGCGGCAGGTGACTGACCATGAGTTCGTTCAACGCCATCGGCGCGGACCGCGACGTGGAGCGCGACGAGTACACCCCGGCCATCGAGCCGCAGGCCACCTGGTGTCCCGGCTGCGGCGACTTCGGCGTCCTCAAGGCGCTGAAGGGCGCGATGGCCGAACTCGGGCGCGATCCCGAGGAGATCCTGCTCGTGACCGGGATCGGGTGTTCCGGGAAGCTCAGCAGCTACTTCGAGAGCTACGGCCTCCACACCATCCACGGCCGGGCGCTCCCGATCGCCCGGGCCACCAAGCTCACAAACCCCGGCCTCGAGGTCGTCGCCGCCGGCGGCGACGGCGACGGCTACGGCATCGGTGGCAACCACTTCCTCCACACCGCCCGGGAGAACCACGACATGGCCTACATCGTGTTCAACAACGAGATATTCGGGCTGACGAAGGGCCAGACTTCCCCGACCAGCCCGAAGGGCCACGAGTCGAAAATCCAGCCCCACGGCTCCGCGAAGTCCCCGATCCGGCCGCTGTCGACCGCGGTGACCGCCGGCGCGACCTACGTCGCCCGGACCGCCGCGGTCAACCCGAACCAGGCCCAGGAGATCCTCGTCGAGGCCATAGAGCACGACGGCTTCGCCCACATCGACTTCCTCACCCAGTGTCCGACCTGGAACAAGGACGCAAAGCAGTACGTCCCCTACATCGACGTCCAGCAGGACGACGACTACGAGTTCGACACGGCGGACCGCCGCGAGGCCGAGGAGATGATGCAGCGGACCGAGCGGTCGCTGTACGAGGGCGAGGTGCTCACCGGCCGGTTCTACCACGAGACCGACCGGCCCTCCTACGGCGAGGAGAAGCGGGAGGCCGGCGAGATGCCGGACGAGCCGCTCGCCGAGCAGTACCACGACGACGACCACGAGTGGGAGCGCAGCTACGACCTGCTGGACGCCCACAAGTAGCTCGACGGTCGCCCCACGTCGCCGGGCACCGGCGGCCACCCGGCCGGGCCCTTCGGGAGGCGTGCCGCCGGCGGGCGCCCGCGAACCGGCAGACGGCTCCGTGTGCCCGTGGCTTTACCCGCCGTGGGCGTGACCATCGAACGATGCGGCTCCACTGGCACCGCCGGGACCTCCGCGTCGCCGACAACGTCGGCCTCGCGGACGCGCCCGACGAGCCGGTCGGTGTCTTCGTCTTCGACGACGACGTGCTCGCCCACGCCGCCGCCCCGCGGGTGGCGTTCATGCTCGACGCGCTCGCCTCGCTGCGGGCAGCCTACCGGGAACGCGGCTCGGAGCTCTTCGTCCGCCAGGGCGATCCCGCCGCGGTGCTCCTCGAGCTGGCCGACGGTTACGACGTGGAGTACGTCTCCTGGAACAGGGATTACTCCGGGCTGGCACGACAGCGGGACGACCGGGTGGCGGCGGCGCTGTCCGAGGCCGGCGTCACGCCACAGCGGTTCCACGACGCCATCTGTCACCCGCCGGGCTCGATCACGACGAACGCCGGCGACCCCTACCAGGTCTACACGTACTTCTGGAAGACGTGGCGGGACCGCGAGAAGGACGACCCGCGACCGGTCCCCGAACTAGCGTCGGTCGAGACCATCGACGACGAGTCCCTACCCGACCTCGGAGCACTCGGCTTCGACCCACCGACGGCCTCGATCCCACCCGGAAGCACGGACGCGGCTCGTGACCGCCTCGAGGCGTTCCTCGACGGTGACGTCTTCGACTACGCCGACCGGCGGGACTACCCCGCCGACGACTGCACCTCGCGGCTGTCGCCGCACCTGAAGTTCGGCACCGTCGGCGTCCGGGAGGTCGACCAGGGCGTCCGGGCGGTCCGGGACGGCTCGGCCGGCGACGATCGCGAGTCCGTCGTCGAGTTCCGCTCCCAGCTCGCCTGGCGGGCGTTCTACGCCCACGTCCTCCATTACAATCCCGAGGTGGTGACGGAGAACTACGCCGACTTCGAGCACGACATCGAGTGGGCGGACGACCCGGCGCACGTCGAGGCCTGGAAGCGCGGCGAGACCGGCTACCCCATCGTCGACGCCGGGATGCGGCAGCTCCGGACGGAGGCCTACATGCACAACCGCGTCCGGATGATCGTCGCGTCCTTTCTCACGAAGGACCTGCTGTGTGACTGGCGGCATGGCTACGCCCACTTCCGGGAGTACCTAGTCGACCACGACACCGCAAACGACAACGGCGGCTGGCAGTGGGCCGCCTCGACCGGCACCGACGCCCAGCCGTACTTCCGGGTCTTCAACCCCATGACCCAGGGTGAGCGCTACGACCCCGACGCCGAGTACATCGCCGAACACGTGCCCGAACTCCGCGGGGTCGCTCCCGAGGTGGTCCACGGCTGGAACGAGTGTTCGCCGACCCAGCGCAGCAACGCCGCGCCGGAGTACCCCGAACCGATCGTCGACCACGCCGAGCGCCGCGAGGAGGCCCTGGCGACGTTCGAGCTGGCGCGGGGCGGGGCCGAGTGAGCGGAGCGAACGAGGCCTCGAGGCGGAGCGGTGAGCAGGATCGAGCCGCGGAGCGGGGCGAGACCGACTGAGCGGTGGGAGGGAGGTCTCGAGGCGGAGTGGTGATTGCGAGGGGGAGCGACCTTAGGAGGGAGTCCTTGAGGCGGAGCGGTGACCGCCAGGAGCCGCGGAGTAGCCGTCGGGAGCCGCGGAGTAGCCGCAGGGAGCTGCGGAGCGTGGAGAGCCGAGTCTGCAGGGCGGCCGTCGTGGGGGGTCCCGTCGGGGCGTGAGGAAGTGGACCTCGGCGAAGCCCGCCTGGGGCCGCGCCGTCGGTGCTCCCCACAGAACATAGGGGCCCGTGGACGCCCCGACCGTTACCTACCTGGCCGACTGAGGCTATCAGGCCGATGGTCGGGTGGGACTACCCGACTAATCCACGAGAAGCCGTGGGGCCAGACCCCGAAATGGTTCACTTTTCTTGTGCATGCTCGACGTGTTCTATTCGGTGTGAGAACAGGCATGCAAAATACTCAGTCATCGTCGTCACTGCGATATGCGTCGCCGCCGCGTTTGCGAACCCGGAGAACGTAAAGAACGTCGGCGGAACGGTCGGCACGACAGCCGAGGCGAAACGGACCGATACGGAGCTTGTCGTGTGGTGCTCCTTCGAGCGGTTCGAGATACTCGGGTGGATCCCGCCACTGATCGGTGACGATCTCGTCGAGTTTGCTCGCGATACGGTCGCGGGCGTACTCGTCGAGCCTGTCGAAATCCCGCCGAGCCGTATTGGTCAGCTCCCAGTTCCACTCACTCATCGCTGCCGGTCGCCGCCGTGCCGACGTTGAAGTCGCCCTTCACCTCGTCGCTACTGTGGGTTCGTCCGTTCCGGATTTCAACTTCGCCAGCGAGCATAGCCTTCAGGTCGGCGCGGTTGAAATCGGGGTGTTTGAGCGCATCACGAAGAACCGCCCGGATGAATTCGCTCCGGCTATTGAATCCCTGGTCTTCCCACGTCGTGTCGACATCTTCCAGAAACGTCTCGGTCATCCGAACATTCACCGTGGTTTTCTCCGGAGGTGATTCCGCCTCTGCCATACTCCGTGTTGAATTCGTGTATGAATAAGCATTACGTCAACCGGTCCGTCACCACGTTGACTGACCCGAACGGACTGTTTTCCACGGAGGCTGCATGGAAGATACAGCTCCGTTCTAACCGACTCGATCGTCCGTGATTCGGGCGCAGTGAGATCGAAAGCCCCTCCCTGGATTGAACATTGGGGCACCAGTCTATCACCACGCGAGGACTCCAACCCGGCCGGATGACCGAGACGCCGATACGAACGAATCGCGGAACACGAAGAGGACGACAGAACGGACCCTGTCCAGAGGTTTTTCGTGAGACCTAGCGGCACTTCCGCTATTGTACTATGGTTAATCCGTGCGGTGTGGTCGCACTCGACGGCGAAGTTTTAACAGCTATCGCGGAGAGGTATACACCTGGAGGTCGATATCAATGTCCGAACGTTCCAACCCCGAGCTGCCGCCGCTCCCGTACGACTACGACGCGCTCGAACCGTCCATCTCCGAGCAGACCGTGACGTGGCACCACGACACCCACCACCAGGGCTACGTCAACGGCCTGGACAGCGCCGAGGAGACGCTGGCGGCGAACCGCGAGGCCGGCGACTTCGACGGCTCGGCTGCCGCCATCCGCGACGTCACGCACAACGGCTGCGGCCACTACCTGCACACGCTGTTCTGGGAGAACATGTCCCCGCACGGCGGCGGCGAACCCTCCGGAGAGCTCGCCGACGCCATCGAGCGGAACTTCGGCTCCTATGAGGGCTGGAAGGGCGAGTTCCAGGCCGCCGCGGGCGCCGCCGGCGGCTGGGCCCTCCTGGTGTACGACCCCGTCGCCGACCAGCTGCGGAACCTCGTCGTCGACAACCACGACGAGGGTGCCCTGTGGGGCAGCCACCCCATCCTCGCGCTCGACGTCTGGGAACACTCCTACTACTACGATTACGGTCCCGACCGCGGGAGCTTCATCGACAACTTCTTCGACGTCGTCGACTGGGACAACGTCGCCGAGCAGTACCGGAAGGCGACCAGCCAGTGAGCGACGACCGGTAGCGCCGTCGGCACACCACGGATTTCTTTACGCCCGACCGCACAACCCCGTCGCCGTACCGGGTGACCCGGTTCGGGACGCCGCGAGGTCCGTGGGGTCGCCGCCGGTGTCGGCGGTCAGGACTCCTCGTCCGCCTCGTCGCGTCCGGCGGCGTGGGCCGCGGATCCGGCGGCGAGCCCGGCACCCGCCAACGTCGCCAGCGGGCCGAGGCCCGCCCCGTCGCCTTCCGAGGATTCGGTGGTCGTCAGTTCTTCGGCCGTGTCGGTCCCGGCCCGCGCCTCGGCCGTCGCGAGCATCGCTTCGGCGTCGAGTTGGGCGCGGAGCTGGAACCGGTCGTAGCCGCTGGAGACCGGGAGTTCGGCGTCCTCGCCCTCGAGGTCGTAGTCGTAGTACGCCTCGTCTGGGTCGAACCCGCCGAGCACGCGGAGCCGCGGTTCCACGTCGCCCGCCGCGGCGGCGAGCAGGGGGTCGCGGTCGAAGGTCACGTCGATGGTGTCGGCCTCGCTCTCGGCCGGGTTGACGTCGGTCGCGTCCACGACCTCGCCGTCCGGGGCGATAGCCCGGAACGTCTCGGGAGCGACGCCCGAGGAGCCATCGGGGATCGAAAGCGTCACCGTGACCGTCTCCTCGGCGAGATCGACGCCTCGTTGCTCGACCCGCTCGTCCACCCGGACGATGCGGTGCTCCCGTTCCGGCGCGATTGTCTCGAAGTCCTCCTCCAGGCGCTCCTTGACGTACGGGCCCTGCAACTGGCCGGAGGCGAACACCAGGTCGCCGTCACCGAGCACGCTCCGGCCGGCGACGAAGTCGTTCGTCGCGACGAGATACTTCGCCTCGGGGTCCAGTGGCTCGCCGCCGACGAACACGTTGAACACCTGGGCCTCGCCGAAGTGGCCCCGCCACTCGTAGGAGAGCCCCGAGACCTGGATCGCGGGCTGGGCGCCGAAGTCGCCGGGCATCGGGCGGACCGACGCCTCGAGATACGCGGCCAGGGTGGCGCCGTCGACCGCGTAGACCTCGATCTCGTTCGGGAACGGGAGGACGTCCATGACGTCCCGACCGGTGATCTCGCCGGGCCCGTACACGGCGTTCGAGCGGATGCCGCCGGCGTTCTGGATGGCGACGTCGACCTCCCGGCCCAGGTCGCCCACCTCCCGCATCAGGTCCGTGAGCAGGTTGCCGAACGCGGTCTCTCTGGCGTAGTTCTCGAAGGTCGCGTTCAACGGGACCTCGCTCTCGACGACCGGTTCACCCAGCCGTTCTTCGAGGTCCTCGAGGTAGCCGTCGACCAGCGCCCGGAACTCGTCGTCGCCCTCGACCGTGGAGACGTCGACGGGGGTGTGCTCCGGCCGGTCGCCACCTGGCGGCTCCTCGTCGTCCTCGAGGGCGGTGCTGTCGTAGAAGTCGAGTCGCTCCCACTCCAGGAGGTCGCCGGAGGCGGCGTCGAGCGTGAGCCGGCCCAGGTGGTCGAACTCGTCGCCGAACTCCGCCACGACCGTACCGTCGAGGACCTCGGGTGCCGCGTAGACCACGTCGGAGTGTGACCCGACGATGACGTCCAGTCCGTCGACGTCCGCCGCGAGTCGCTCGTGGGTGTCGGAGGCGACGTGGCTCGCGAGCACTACGAGGTCGGCCCCGTCGTTCCGGAGTGCCGCCACAGCCTCGCGGGCCGCCTCGACGACGTCGAGGACCTGCCAGTCGTCCGGGTAGTCCGTGATCCGGTGGAACGACTCGCTCACGAGGCCGAACACCCCGACGGTGTGGCCGTCGGCCTCGACCGTGCTCCACCGTTCCGCGCCGGGCACGGGGTCGCCGTCCGGCGTCAGGAGGTTGGCAACCACCCACGGAAACTCGCTTTCGGCGAACCGGTCGCTCGCCGTCTCGACGCCGAAGTCGAACTCGTGGTTGCCGGCCCCCACCGCGTCGACCTCCATCGCGTTCAGCGCCTCCACCATGTGTTCGCCTTCGTACTCGAGTCCGAGGACCGAGGGCGCCAGGTCGTCGCCGTTGCCGAGGAAGACCGCCCCGTCGTGGGTCGCCCGGTACTCCGAGACGACGGCGTCGTAGGCGACGATGTCGTTCGTCGCCCGGTCGGCGGCCTCGAACCGCCCGTGGAAGTGGGTGTCATGCAGGAGCGTCACCGTCCCCGACCGGCCGGCGACCGGGACGGTACCGACCCCGCCGATCGCCATCCCGCCGGCGGCGGCAGCCAGCACGCCGCGTCGGGTCATCCGGGTCCTCGTCGTCGGGCGTGCGTGTCCTTCGACCATGGTCGTCGTCTGCACCGACCCCCGTTTGTAACTTTATATCGGCCGCGACCGGAGACCGGACGGAGCCTCCCGCAGGCGTCGACGGGGCGTGGTCGCGGTCTGGGAATACAACGCCTAAGGGCTCTCACCGACTACGTTCGGGCATGCCACGACCGCGCGAGGAGTTCGCGGATCTCCGGGCGTTCGAGTTCCGCGAGCCCGAGGAGGTCCTCGACGCCGACTCCCTGTACACCGTCTACGAGATCGCCCGCCTCCTCCAGGGGATCGAGCCGGACCGGGAGATCGACGCCGAGACGGAGGCGATCCTCCTGGACTGGGCCATCCCGTGGATGCTCGACAACAGCGAGGCGTTCGTCCACCTTCAGCACCGGCCTGCTGGAGCGGACCGGCCTCCGCGCGTTCAAGCCCCGCGCCGGCAACGGGTTCTGGTACGACCACGACGCCGTTCGCCGGTCGCTCCGGGACGGCCGGCTGTACGGCACGGACGCGAAGCGATTGGCGGCCATCTCGCCTGGCGACCGTCGACCGGAGGCGATCAACCCCGTCCACCGGCTCTGGCTCCCCCGGCCCGGCGGGGGGACTGGCCTGCTCGGCCGCAAGGCCCGGGGGTTCGTCGTCGACCGCGTCACGCCGCCCGGTGACGACGCGGTTCGCCACGTCGTCAACGGGTCCGTGGAGCTCCCGGCGGCGGTCGCCGAGGGCCTCCCGCTTTCCGATGCCGCCGCCGTCGAGTCGCTTCCGGCGCTGAACGACCTGATGGCGCGGCTCCACGGGCCGGCCCTCGACGCGCTCGGCGAACACATTGCGGAGCGGGACGCCGCCGTCGTCGAGTCCTACGCCGACATCGCCCGGCCGCTCGCCGGGTTCGTCCCGGACGCCGTCGCGGTCGTCGAGCCCCGCCGCTGCCGGGTGTACGACGGCCGCCGGTACGCCAGGGCCTGCGACGTCGCGGGCGGCAGCGCCCACGGGGGCCGCCTCGAGGAGCGGGTCGACGACGTCACCGACCTGCTCGACCCCGCCGCCACCGCGGACCTGCCGGCGCTATCAGATGACGCACGCCGCGACCCGTCGACGGTCGCAGACGCGTACATCGAGGCCTACGAGGCACTGCTCGGGGACGGTGTGAGGTAGTGCCCGCCGCACAGACGCCCCGGTGGCTCGCTCGCCACGGCGGGCCGACGTAATTTCAGGGTGCCCTCTGGACGCGAGGCAGCGACGGCGGAGCCGTCGTCCGGCGTCCGGCCGAATGCCCGGCCGGGACCGCGTTCGCGCGACGCCTCGCTTCGAGGTCGCTGTGGCGCGTCTGTGACCGGACCGACGGGTAGGGGTCCTAAATGCGTTCTCCGAATTCTCACCCAAATCTGGCGGCCTGCAACGCAGCCTCGATGTGGCGTCCGGGGTCGGTCTCGACGGCGGGACCGTGGCCGACGTACATCGCCGAAAGCGAGTCGTCGACGGTCGCGAGGAGGCGCTCGATGCTGTCGACGAGGGTCGCCCGGTCGCCCTCCGCGAGGTCGGTGCGGCCGAACCCGCCGTTGGCGAACACGAGGTCCCCGGCGAACAGCACGCCGGGTTCACGGGCGTACAGACAGAGGTGGTCGTCTTTATGTCCCGGGGTGTGGAGCGCCTCGAAGTCGTCGTCGCCCAGCCGGACCGTGTCGCCGTCGTCGATCGCGTGGTCGACGAGCGTGTGATCCGGGTCGAAGCCCCGGACGTCGATGTCGAACGCCTCGACCACTGGCTCGACGTTGCCGATGTGGTCCGGGTGGGTGTGAGTCAGGACGACGGCGTCCAGCTCCCCGGTCGCGTCCTCGATGCGGGCGACGGCGTCGAAGCCCTGGCCGGCGTCGACCAGGACCGGCCGGTCGCCCCCGACGAGGAAGGCGTTACTCGTCATCGAACGCACGCCGGCCGCGACGTTCCGGACCGTGGTCATCGGGCCCGGGTACTCGGCGGGCGGGGTAGAGCCTTGCGGACCGCGGTCGCGGCCGGGCGGGCGCCGGGGGCCGTCCGCCGCCGGGGCTGGCCCGCCGCCGGTTCCGCATCCTTTTCACGGGCGCCTCCCTACACCCGGCATCCGAATGGCGCTGACGAAGCGCATAATTCCCTGCATCGACGTCGATGTCGACGAGGACGGGAACGCCGCCGTCTACACCGGCGTCAACTTCGAGAACCTCGAGTACACCGGCGACCCGATCGAACTCGCGGAGAAGTACAACGAGTCCGGCGCCGACGAGTTCGTCTTCCTCGACATCACCGCGTCGGCGGCGGGCCGCGAGACGATGCTGTCCACCGTCTCGGCGGTCGCCGACGAGGTGTTCATCCCGCTCACGGTCGGCGGCGGCATCCGAACACGGGACGACGTCAGGGAGACGCTGCGGGCCGGCGCCGACAAGGTCTCGATCACGACCGGGGCCCTCGAGCGCCCCGAGCTCATCACCGAGGGGGCGGCGGCGTTCGGCAGCCAGTGCATCGTCATCAGCGTCGACGCCCGCCGGCGGTTCGACGGGGCCGGCGAGCACTACGTCGACGTCGGCGGCGAGAGCGCGTGGTTCGAGTGCACGAAGCGGGGCGGCCGGGAGGGCACCGGCGTCGACGTCCTCGAGTGGGTCCGTGAGGCCGAGCGGCGCGGCGCCGGGGAACTGTTCGTCAACTCCATCGACCGCGACGGGACCGAGGACGGCTACGACGTCCCGCTCATTCGGGCGGTCGTCGAGGCCACCTCGACGCCCGTCATCGCCTCCTCCGGCTGTGGGGGGCCCGAGCACGTCCACGAGGTGTTCGAGGAGGCCGGCGCCGACGCGGCGCTTGCGGCCTCGATCTTCCACTTCGGCGAATACACCATCGAGGAGGTCAAGCAGTACCTCGACCAGCGCGGTGTGGCCGTCCGGCGGTGACGACGGGCTCCCGGAACGCGAGCACGGGGTGGGCGCCGTTCCGGTGACGGTCCGGAGAACGACGATTTCGGCCCCGGAGTCAGGCGGCGGCCTCGAAGGCGTCGCGAAACGCGTCGGTCTTCGTCTTGATACCGCCGGCGGCCGCCTCGAGGGCGTCCAGCGGCTCGATGCTGCCGTCGGTCTTGATCGTGACGATGGGCTCGGTCTGGCCGCCGGATTGCTCGGGGTTCATGTCGTACGTCGCGGCGGTGACGCCGTCGACCTCAAGCAGGGCGCCCTTCAGGACGTTCATGAACGTGTGGTCCTCGCCCTGGATCTCGATCGACAGCTCGGTCTCGAGGTTCTCGATGACGCGCAGGTCCATGCCGGTTCGGTAGAGCCAGCGGCGGTATGAGCGTTACGAACCGTCGGAGGCGGGGTTTGCGTGGTCCCGCAGGGCGGCCCGACGGCTGCCGGCGTGGGCCCGCCGGACTGCCCGACACCGGTTGGCAGGGTCCGGCGGGGCTGCCCGGTTCGGCGGCAGGGTTTTGGGCCGAGCGACCGCGGAGCCGACATGGACGTCGCACTCGAGTTCGGACTGGAGGACACGACCGCTGTCGTCACCGGCGGCTCCCGGGGCATCGGCCGCGCCATCTCGGTGGGGTTCGCCGAGGCCGGCGCCAACGTCGTGCCGTTGGCGCGGGACGAATCGACGCTGGAAGCCGCCGTCGCGGCGGTCAGAGACCGCGGCGTCGAGAGCCGCCTCGAGCCGGTCGACGTCACGGACCACGCGGCCGTCGCCGACTGCGTCGACCGCATCGCCGACGACCTCGGCGTCGATGTTGTCGTCAACAACGCCGGGGTCAACCCCGACTCGGCGCTCGGGCCGCCGGGCGACGTCACCGACGCGGGCCTCCGGCGGGTCGTCGACGTGAACCTCGAAGGCGCCTTCGCCTGCGCCCGGGCCGCCGAGGAAGCACTCCGGGCGTCGGGTGGCGCGCTGGTCAACGTCGCCTCCGTCGGCGGCTTGGTCGGACTCCCGCGGCAGCACCCCTACGTCGCCTCGAAACACGGCCTGGTCGGGCTCACGAGGAGCCTCGCGCTCGACTGGGCGCCGGCGGTCCGCGTCAACTGTCTCGCGCCGGGCTACGTCGCGACCGACCTGACGGCCGACCTCCGGGCCGACGAGGACCTCCGGGCGTCCATCGAGGACCGGACGCCCCTCGACCGGTTCGCCGACCCCGCGGAGATCGCGGGTCCCGCCGTGTTCCTCGCGAGCGAGTTGGCCTCCTACGTCACGGGGGCGACGCTGGCCGTCGACGGCGGCTGGACGGCGAGATAAGCGGGGCGGAACGCGCGCCAGGTCCAGTGTCGTCGTCGCCACCTCGAGACGGCGTTTCACTTTCCGTTAACGAAGGAAGGCTATAATTTTCAACTGTTTCTTCTCATCGTTTTCAGTTGAACATCGGTAATGACTCCGGGGAAGTTTTAACACCAGGCCTCCGCATATCGCTGGTGTCATGACCGAGCCAGTCACGTTGGAGGTCGACGACGGCATCGCCACGCTCTCGCTGAACCGACCGGACGACCGCAACGCCCTGAGCGCCGAGATGTCGGCCGCCATCGTCGATGCCGTCCGGGACCTCGAGGACCGCGAGGACGTCCGCTGTCTCGTCATCACCGGCCGGGAGGGCACCTTCTGTGCCGGCGGCGACGTCGACGCGATGGTCCAGCTGATGAGCGGGCAGGCCGAACTCCACGAGGCGGTCGACCGCGTCCAGCGGGAGACGAGCATGGCCGTGCGGGCGGTCGCCGAGTTCCCGCTCCCTTCCGTCGCGATGGTCGACGGCGTCGCCTACGGCGCCGGCGCGAACCTCGCCATCGCCGCCGACGTGACGCTGGCGTCCGGCGACGCGAAGATCAGCTTCGGGTTCCGGCAGGTCGGGCTGGCCATCGACACCGGGACCTCCTACCTCCTCCCGCGAGAAGTCGGCCCCAGCACGGCGAAGGAACTCGTCTTCACAGGCGAGCTGCTGGACGCCGACGAGGCGGCCGAGCTGGGCCTGTTCAACCGCGTCTACGCCGAGGACTTCGAGGCGGAGGCGGCCGCGTTCGTCGAGCAGATCGCCACCGGGCCGACGGTGGCGCTCCGGACCTCCAAGAAACTCATCGACCAGGGCCTGGGGCAGTCACTCCGGGACGCCCAGGACAACGAGGCCGCCGCCCAGGCCGCCGTCTTCGAGACCCACGACCACGAGGAGGGCGCGACCGCGTTCATGGAGGGCCGCGACCCCGAGTTCGAGGGCCGATAGCCACCCCTGACCGAAAGCGACACCACGGAGGAAAGCGAGATGCCGCCATGGCGTCGAGCGACGACCCGGACTGGGAGTTCAAGGAACGCGACGTGCTCGTGCTCCGGGAACTCTCGCGGGACCCGCAGCTGTCCTCCCGGGACCTGGCACACATCCTGGAGGAGACGTACGGCATCGACGTCTCCCACGTCACCGTCTCCGAGTCGATCCGCGGGATGCGCGAGGAGGGCGTCTTCCGGGAGGCCATCATCCCGAACGAGGAGTACTTCCACTTCGCGCTGTTCGAGTTCAAGTTCGACCCCGAGCACTTCGACGCGGAGTGGCGGCCCGCCATGGAGTTCATCCGCGACTCCCCGAACACCTTGTTCTACTTCCTGTCGGACGGCACCTACCAGTGGAAGTCCGTGATGATGTTCCCCACCCGCCAATCGCAGTCCCGCTGGATCCACGAGTTCTACAAGCAGCACGGCCGGGCGGTCGACAACCTGCGGAACTCCATGGTCCACAACGTCCTGAAGTTCCGCACCGACCCCGAGATACTCGAGAGCCTCCACGAGGGCGGCCGGTAGCGTGCCCCCCGATGCCGACGAGGACCCGTTCCGGCTCGTCGCGGTCGTCGTCGGCAGCCTCGCGATCCTCTTCGTGGCGTTGCTCGTGGCCGTCCAGGTGAGCGGGAGCCCCGGCAGCGTCCTCTCGATCCCCCTCCTGCTCGCGATCCCCCTCGTCGTCGGCGCGCTGTACTACCACGTCCGGTTCCGGTAGCGGGGCTTTTTCACCTGGCCCCGCGACGATCGCCCCATGTCGCCCGCCGGCGGCCCGGCCGCTCTCGCCGCCGCCGTGAGCCGGGTCCCGGCCCCGCTCCGGGCCCTTCTGGTGGCACTGGCGCTGGCAGCGGTCGGCCTCGGCGGCGGCAGCCTCCTCATCGTGGCCCTCCTCGCCGTCGCGCCCGACCTCACCGTCCTCCCGGAGACCGTCCTCCGGGTCCTCCTGCTGCAGGGGCTTTCCTTCGGCGGCGTCTCTGCCCTGTACCTCCGCGCCCGTGGCCTCCCGCGCGAGTACGTCGGCATCTCGGTGCCCGACCTGGAGGGGTGGCTCCACGCGGCGGCCGGCTACGTCCTCGCCCTGGTCGGCGCCGTCACGATGGTGGTCGTGGTCGTGTTCTTCCTGGGGCTCACCCCCGCAGAGAACCGCGCCGCGGAACTCGGCCGCCGGGACCCGCGCGTGTTCCTCGCGCTGGCAGTCCTGGCCGTCGCCGTCATCGGGCCCGGCGAGGAACTGCTGTTCCGCGGGGTCGTCCAGGCGCTCGCCGGCCCGACCTCCGGCGTCGCGCTCACCGTCACGCTCCTGTTCGTCCCGGCGCTCGTCTTCGCCGTCATCTACGAACGCACCGGGACCGTGGTCGTTCCCGCCGCAGCCCACGGCGCCTACAACGCCACGCTGTTCGGGATCGCGTACCTCTCGGTCGCCGTGGGATGACGACGGGAACACGGCCGGACCGACGACCAGCTGGGGTGGCCCGTGGCGGTCGAGCCCGCGCCGACCGGACCGACGTGGCGAGTCAAACCACGTAGCAAGCCCTCGGCGTCTGGCGAGTATCGGGCCGGGACGGTGACGGGCCGTCGGCGAGTCGTGGTGGGGTGCTTCCGGTAGAACTTTGCCGGGCTCAATCGAACGTCACGCCACCTCTCCCATGAAACTCCACGAGTACCAGGCGAAGGGCGTCTTCGACGAGGCCGGGATCGCCGTCCCGGACTCGGCGCTCGCCTCCTCTCCAGACGAGGCGGTCGATGCGGCCGAATCGATCGGCTACCCGGTGGCGATCAAGGCGCAGGGACAGGTCGGCGGCGGGATGGACCTCAAGGGCCTGCACGTCGAGGACGTACTCGTGGAGGCCGCCGTCGACTTCGACGACGAGCTGTACGTCGGGGTCACGATGGACCGCGGCGAGGGCCAGCCCGTCGCGATGGTTTCGACGCGCGGCGGCGTCGACATCGAGACGGTCGCCGCCGAGGAGCCCGACGCGATCGTGCGGGAGCACGTGGACCCGCTGTTCGGGATACAGCGCTACGAGTCGCGGAAGGCGGTCTACGAGGCGGGCGTCGACCGGGAGGTCGCCGGCGACGTCGCGTCGATCCTCCGGACGCTGTACGACCTGTGGGCCGAGAAGGACGCCACCGAGATCGAGGTCAACCCGCTGATGGTGACGGCCGACGACGAGGTGGTCGCCGCCGACGCCGTCATGAACGTCGACGACGACGCGCTGTTCCGCCACCCCGACCTCGCCGACATGGGGGAGACCGCCGCCGGGGACGACCTCGAGGCGAAGGCCGACGAGTACGGCTTCGACTACGTCCGGCTGGACGGCGACGTCGGCATCATCGGCAACGGCGCCGGCCTCGTCATGACGACATTGGACCTGGTCGATTACTACGGCGGCGCGCCGGCGAACTTCCTCGACATCGGCGGCGGCGCCAAGGCCGAGCGCGTCACGAACGCCCTGGACATGGTGTTCGCCGACGACTCCGTCGAGGCGGTCGTGTTCAACATCTTCGGCGGCATCACCCGCGGCGACGAGGTCGCAACGGGCATCAACGAGGCGCTGGAGCAGTTCGAGGAGATCCCGAAGCCCGTCGTGGTCCGGCTCGCCGGCACCAACGCCGAGGCGGGCATGGAGATCCTCAACACCGACCTGGTCACCGTCGAGGCGACCCTGGAGTCGGCCGTCCAGCGCGCCGTCGAGTACGCCGAGGAGGGGTCGCGATGAGCGTTCTCGTCGACGCGGACAGCCGCGTCGTCGTGCAGGGCATCACCGGCGGCGAGGGGTCGTTCCACACCCGGCAGATGGTCGAGTACGGCACGAACGTCGTCGCCGGCGCCGTCCCCGGGAAGGGCGGTCGGGCGGTCGAGGGCATCCCCGTCTACGACACCGTCGCCGGCGCCGCCCGCGCGGAGGACGCCGACACCTCCGTCGTGTTCGTCCCGCCGGCGTTCGCCGCCGACGCGCTCCTGGAGGCGCTGGACGCGCCGCTGGACCTCGTGGTGGCCATCACCGAGGGTATCCCCCAGCAGGACATGGCCCAGGTCTACCGGAAGGCGACGGGGACCGACACCCACCTCGTCGGGCCGAACTGTCCCGGCGTCATCACGCCGGGCGAGGCGAAACTCGGCATCCTGCCGGGGAACATCTTCCACGCCGGCGACGTGGGGCTGGTCTCCCGGTCCGGGACGCTCACCTACCAGGTCGTCGATAACCTCACGTCGCGCGGCATCGGCCAGACCACGGCCGTCGGCATCGGCGGCGACCCCATCATCGGGACCGACTTCGTCGACGCCCTCGAGCTGTTCGAGGCCGACCCCGACACCCGCGCCGTCGTCATGTGCGGCGAGATCGGCGGCGAGGACGAGGAGGCGGCCGCCCGGTACATCGGCGAGCACGTGGACACCCCTGTCGCGGGCTTCATCGCGGGCCGCACCGCGCCGCCGGGCAAGCGCATGGGCCACGCCGGCGCCATCGTCTCCGGGTCCGGGACCGGCACGGCGGAGTCGAAGATCGACGCCCTCGGGGATGCCGGCGTCCCGGTCGGCGACACGCCCGAGGCGGTCGTCGACCACGTCGAGACGTTCCGGTGACCTCGACGGGCGGGCCGACGACCCGCTCGCGTGGGTCGGGGGCTGCCGGTTTCGCTCCACCCGCCCGTCTGCCGGGGACCGCTGGTGGCTCGCCATCCGCCTGGGTCGGCCGGGGACCGCTGCTGGCTCGCCATCCGTTAGAGGCCGGAGACGACGGGCGCGCGACGAGGAATTGCCCCATCCACGTCGCTTGCGGCCCACCGATACACCGGTCGCGCCGACGAGTGCCCCGCCTGACCGCGACCCGCGCCGTCGGCCCCGACTGCCGGCAGTCCGGCGAGCCCCCGGAGTCGGGGACTCACTGCTCCTGCTCGGGGGTCGTAAAGGGGAGCGTCGCCACCGTGAGGGTGGTGACGGTCGCTATCCGGAGGGTGTAGGAGCCGAGCAGCACAAGCGGGAGCGTCCCGGCGGCGAACGTCAGCGGGACGAAGGCGACCGACGGGACCAGCCCCGGTCGGCCGGAGGGGACGGTCGTGACCAGAAGTGACGCCAGCACGACCGCCACGGCCGGGATACCGACGTAGACGAGCCGCCGGGAGAGCATCGAGAGCTCCTGCTGGAGGTAGATCGTCTTGAAGTACTGGCGGGCGACGTCGATCTCCTGCAGCCGGTCGATGAGGCCGTCGATGGCCCCCGCCGTCGACTCGTCCATCTCCCCGGCGTGGCGGTCCTTCAGGCGTCTGAGACGGTCGATGTCCCGGGCGTAGTTCGTCTGCAGCAACGGTGCTAGGACGCCGACCGTGTCGCCGCCCGACTCCGCCAGGAGGGCTTCGACGTCGTCCATGTGGGCGGTGAACGCCGAGACCTCCTCGTCTATCTCCTCGCCGAGGATCTCTCCGTCGTGGTCGCGTGCGAGGCCCCCGAGCCGCTGGGCCTCCTCGCGGGCCGCCTCGACGAGCAACTGGAGAAAGCCCAGCGGTTCGACCGGAGCGATCTTCTCGGTCGTCGCCTCGACCGTCGAACGGTACTCGATCGCCTCACCCATCTGTGTGCGCACCTCGCCCGGCGTCTGGAGTTCCCGGGACAACAGGAGCTGGTTGAGCGAGACCACGACCGTGACGAGCGTGATGTTGCCGGCGATGAGGGCGCTGTACGCGTAGAACACCGGCTGGAGGTCCCGCATGGGGGCGAGCCCGGTCGCCGGGAAGACGGCGAAGAAGGCCACGAGGAGGCCGGTGAACGCGAGCGCGACGGTGACGCGTCCGCCGTTCAGGAGAAGCCAGTCGGCCAGATCGCCCACCATCGACTCGACGACCATTACGATCTCTCGGTGCGAAGCCCGGCCGGGCATCGCTCGCCCGTTCACCGTCCACTCGCTTCACTCTTACCCGGCGACAGCCCGAGCGCAAACCGTAGCCCGCCTCGGCCGACGAGCGCGTGACCGTGGTAGCCCTTCTGCGCCATATGACGCCCCGGGGTCGACGCGGAACTCAGGAGTCACGGAGCGCGACCAGTTCGGTCCTCCCTGTGACGAACACCGTGCCGCCCGCCAGCGCCGGATCGGACTGGCGCCACCCGATCCCACGGTACCACAGCTTCTCGCCGGTCGCCGTGTCGCGGGCGTACACCCGGTGGGCACCTGACACGGAGTAGACCGCGCTCCCGACGACGACCGGCGCGACGCTCGGGGTGTGGCCGTCCGGAACCGCCCGTTCACACGGCCGCCGGCATCGCCACTCACGAGCGCGCGGCGGGGAGTGGGGGCCGTCGTGCTACCCGGGGATCACGGTACCGTTGTACGTCTCCGTCTGGTTCGGCGCCTGCGTGGGTGTCGCCGTGCCGTTCGCCGCCGGCGTCGGCGTCAGCGTCGGTGTCGGGGTCTGCGTGGCCGTCGCCGTCGGCGTGTCGGTTTGCTCGGGCGTGTCGGTCGCGGTCGGCGGTGCCGTGTCGGTCGGCGTCGGCGCGGCCGTCGCCGTCGGACTGGCGGTCCCTGCCGGCGCGCCGGCCCCACCGGCGGGTGAGGGGTTGGCGAAGCCGGTGGCCGGGCCGAGCGGCGCGGCGGGTCCGGCGACGGTGAGCGCCACCGCGGCGAGGCTGGCCGCGAACACCGCGAACATGGCGACCTTCACCGGCGGAAAATCCGCGACGCTGCCGCCGGGCGGCGCGGGGTAGCCGGGGTCGCCGGGCACGCTCGCGCCCGCGGACGGCGGGGTGGGCTCCGGTTCCGCCATGAGCGCCTCCGGGTCGACGAACTCGGTGTCGCCCGCCGCGAGCCACTCGGCGAACGCGAATCCCGTCTGGGCGGCGCCGCCGGCCGCCCCGCTCACCGCGGCCGATTCGGACCTCGCGGCGGCCTCCGGGTCGACCTCGTCGATGCTCGGTGAGACGACGCGGGCGGTCTCCGGTGGCGGCGTCGGACCTTCGACGTCGTCCGATCTCATCCACTGCAGGAAGTCGAACCCGCCGAACGCCGGGCCGACGTCGCGCTCGCGCTCGGGCTCGGCGGTCGTTTCGGCGCTCGCCTCGACCGTACTCGGCGTGCGGTCCTCGGTCTCATCGAGCCACGCCGCGAAGTCGAACCCGCCGAACTCGGGGTGGCCGACGTCGGCGCCCCCGTCGGCGTCCGGCTGGGCGTCCGCGCCGGCGTCCGGAAAGCCCGTGTTCGTCCCTGGGGAGCCGTCGTGCCGCTCGCCGGCGTCGTCGTCACCGCCGTCGGCCATCGGGAACCGGAACCCGCCGACGTGGTCCGGATCGCCGTCCGCGTCGTCGGGCCGTGAGTCGTGTCCTGTCATCGATTCCCCGGTCGATACGTCGTAGATTCAGCAACACCCCAATAAAGCCTCCGGTCGGTATACCCGGTCGCGGATGGCGCCCGACGCCGCCCTGGCCCGTCAGTGGACGTCCTCGTGGGGGTTCAGGACCCCTCGGCGGGCTATCCCTGCAGGCCCGCGTCGATGGCCGCTTCGAGGTCGGCCCGGAGGTCCTCGACGTGCTCTAAGCCGACGCTGACGCGGACCAGGCCGTCCCGGAGCCCGGCGTCGAGGCGCTCGGCGCGCGGGATGGCGGCGTGGGTCATCGACGCCGGCTGTTCGACGAGGCTCTCGACGCCGCCCAGAGACTCCGCCAGCGTGAACACCTCGGTGGCGGAGACGACCTCGCTCGTCTCCTCCTTGGTGGCCTCGAGTTCGAAGCTCAGCATGCCGCCGAAGTCCGCCATCTGGGCGGCCGCCAGCTCGTGGCGGGGGTGGGACGAAAGCCCCGGATAGTACACCCGCGCGACGTCGGGGTGGTCGGCCAGCCACGCGGCGAGCGTCCGGGCGTTCTCGCAGTGGCGGTCCATCCGGACCGGGAGCGTCTTCGTCCCCCGGAGGACGAGGAACGCCTCGAACGGGCCGGGCGTGGCGCCGACGCTGTTCTGGTAGAACCCGAACCGCTCGTCGAGGTCGGGGTCGTCCGTCACCAGCGCGCCGCCGACGACGTCGGAGTGGCCGCCGAGGTACTTCGTCAGCGAGTGGGAGACGACGTCGGCGCCGAACTCGAGCGGCCGCTGGAGGTACGGCGTGGCGAAGGTGTTGTCGACGGCACAGAGGGCGTCGTGGTCGTGGGCGATGTCGGACAGCGCCGCGATGTCGTTGACCCGTAGCAGGGGGTTCGTCGGCGTCTCGAGCCAGACGAGTTCGGTCGCCGGACGCATGGCGGTCTCGACGGCGCCGTGGTCGGTGGTGTCGACGAACGAGAAGGCGAGGTCGTACGCCTCGTACACCTGGCGGAACAGCCGGTGGGTGCCGCCGTAGACGTCGTCGCCGGCGACGACGTGGTCGCCCGCCTCCAGCAGGTTCAGGACGGTGTTGATGCTGCCCATGCCGCTGGCGAACGCGCGCCCGTGGTCGGCGCCCTCGAGGCTCGCGAGGTTGGCCTCCAGGGCGGTCCGCGTCGGGTTCCCGGTCCGGGAGTACTCGAAGCCGCGGTCCTCGCCGGGCGCGTCCTGGGCGTACGTCGACGAGGCGTAGATGGGGGTCATGACCGCGCCGGTCTCCTCGTCCGGCGCCTGGCCGGCGTGGATCGCCCGCGTCTCGATCCGGCCGTCAGGCTCGCCGTGTCCGTCTCTCGCGTCCTCGCCATCCGTCATGGGTTCCACTCCGCGAAGGAGCCGTAGATGTCCTTCGATAGGTACCGCTCGCTGGAGTCGGGAAACATCGTGACGACCGAGTCGTACGGGACGTCGAGGTCACCAGCGGCGATCGCCTCGGCGACGTCACGGGCGGCGACGCTTGCGGCGCCCGCGCTCGAGGCGACGAGGTGGCCCTCCTCGCGGGCCAGCCGCTGTACCTCGGCGTGGGCGGCCTCGTCGGGAACCCCGACGAGTTCGTCGACGAGGGTGGGGTCGAACAGCTCGTTCCGGTCGGCGTCGTGGGTCCCGATGCCCTCCGTCCGGTACTCGCCGCCCTCGGGCTCGTCGCCCAGCGCCTGCCGGAACACCGACCCCTCCGGCTCGACGGCGACCACACGGGTGCCGGGGCGCCGCTCCAGCAGGTAGCGGGCGGTCCCCATCAGCGTCCCGGCGGTGCCACAGCCCATGACCACGGCCCCGACCTCGCCGTCGAGCGCCCCGTGGATCTCCGGTCCGGTCGTCTCGTAGTGGGCCTCGACGTTCAGCTCGCTGGCGAACTGCTGGGGGACGACCGCGTCGTCCAGCTCGGCGGCCAGCTCGTGGGCCCGGTCGATCGCGCCACCCATCCCCTCCTCGGTCGGCGTGTTGACGATCTCCGCGCCCAGCGCGGCCATCAAGTCCTGTTTCTCCACGCTGAAGCGCTCCGGGACGACGAAGACGGCCTCCAGGTCGAGCTGGCCGGCCGCGAGCGCCATCCCGATGCCGGTGTTGCCGGCGGTGGGCTCGATGATCGTCCCGCCGGGCTCGAGGTCACCGCGCCGCAGGAGCCCGCGACAGATGTACAGGCCGATCCGGTCTTTCACGCTCGCGCCGGGGTTGAACGACTCGAGCTTGGCGTACACCGGCACGGCGTCGGGTGCCGCCGCGACCTCGACCAGCGGCGTCTCACCAATGGTCTCGAGGACGGACGACAGCGGCTCGCGGTGGGTCCTCACGGGGGACCACGCGCCCCTCGTCGCACCATGACTTATAAGTTCAGACGGTAGTGGCAAGAATCCACCGGCTCCGCGTCACGGACCAACGCCCGGACGGAGCCGGTGACTATCCGACCGGCCCCTTCCATTACTCCCGTCAGTCCGCCTCGTAGGCTGCCCAGACGTACCGCGTCCCGTGGCTCCGGTAGGGCCGCCAGGCGTCGGCCACCTCCCGCATCTCGGTCCGCGTCAACCCGCCACCGTCGCCGTACAGCGCCTCGATGCCGCGGCGGACGGCGAGGTCCCCGAGCGGGAGGACGTCCGGCCGGTCGAGGACGAAGATGAGGTACATCTCCGCGGTCCACCGGCCGATCTCCTCGAAGGCCACCGCCGCGTTCCGGATGTACTCGACCTTCGAGCCCGACAGCCCGGCCTCGCGGAGCGCCTCGGCGTCCGCGGCCAGGACGCCTGCCGGCGTCACCTCGCCGAGCGTCTCGAAGACGCGCTCCCGGACTGCCGCCGCGCTGGCCGTGGAGAGCTGCTGGTTGATGATCGACACGCAGAGCCGCTCGTAGGGCGCCCGCTCCCGCTCGGTGTAGGGGTCGTGCCGGTCGAGCAGCTCCGACATCACGGGGTCCGCCCGCAGGACGGCCTCGGCGTCTGATCGCATCGGTGCCGTTTCGACGGGAGTGCACCGATCGGGGTAAGCGCCCCGGTTCCGCACCGGAAGCGGGCGGGGGAACGCCTTGCGGTGCAGCGTCGACGGTGACCACGGCGATAAATGGTCGCGTCGGTTCGGGTCGATCGGCGCCGGTGGCGTCGATCCGGGTCGCGGGCGGCCGGGCCCGACGATCCGGGCCGCTGGCGGTTGGTCGCGACGATCCGGGCCGCTGGCGGCCGGGCCCGACGATCCGGCCCCTGGCGGCTGGTCGCGACGATCCGGGCCGCCGGCGGCCGCTGACGTCAATTCGTGTCGCCGGCGCCGGCGGGCGAACCCGGCGAGTCCGGCACTGCCGGGGACTCCTCGAGCCGTATCGCGCGGCTCGGGAGCCCCATCTCGATGCCCGCCGACTCCAAGGCGGCCTGTATCTCCCGGTTCGCCGCGCTCCGGACCGCCAGCCAGCCGTCGGGGTCGGCGACGTGGTACTCCAGCCGGACGCGCTTCGAGGAGTCGCCGTACGCCCAGAACAGCGCGCTGGTCCGCTCGGGGTCGACGCCCTCGACGCCGGCGACCGCCCGCTCCAGGCGGTCGAGGGCGGCGGCCATGTCCTCCGCGCCCAGGTCGTACGGGAGGTCCAGGAGCGTCTCCACCCGGTGGGTCGGTTCGCTCGAGACGTTCCGGACCGTCGACCCGGCGATGGTGGAGTTGGGGATCGTGACGCGCCGGCCGTCGCCGTCGCGGACGACGGTACACCGGAGCCCGATCTCCTCGACGGTGCCGGCGACGTCCTCGACCTCGATGACGTCGTCGACCAGGAACGGCTTCGTCGAGAGGATGTGGGCACCGCCGAAGACGTCCGATAGCGTCCGCCGGGCCGCAAACGCCAGCGCGATGCCGCCGATCCCGATGGAGGCGACGATTGCCGTGACGTCGTAGCCGAACGAGTCCAAGATGACGACCGCCGCGATTGAGACGATGGCGACGTTCGTCATCCGGCTGACGATCGGCACGAGGGCGTCGTCCAGCTTCGAGTCGGTCGCCTCGGCGTACGTGCCCAGGTACCGCTTGATCAGCTCGTTCGTGAACCGGACGGCGAGCCACGTGATGGCGACGATGAGCAGTACGTCCAGGAGGGCCGAAAGCACCGTCGCCGCGGCCTCGGTCGGCGTGAGGACGCCACGCCCGAGGGCGGCGGCGACGACCACGCCGACGAGCGCGACGGGGCCGCCGAGCGACCGGACGATGACGTCGTCGAGGTCCGTCTCGGTTGCTTCGGCCGTCCCCATCAGGTGCCGCTCGAGGAGGAAACTCGCCGTCCGCCCGACAAGCGCCCCGACGGTCAGGATGCCGAAGAACAGCAGGTACTGTCCGATCGTACTCCCGGCGAACGTCTCCGAGACAAACGGGTCGAGAGCCATGCCCCGTCGAGTCGGGCGGCCCGTATAGGTCTACCGTCGGGTCCCGTGAGTGGGGCGAGATGGCGGCCGCCGGGGCGGCGTTGCGGCCGGGCGATGGCGACCGGAGCCTCAGTTTACCTCGCGACCGATATGACGCCTCGGGGATCGATGACGAGGAGGAGGAAAACGACGTCTCGAACCAGCCAGAGGGACCGACGAGAGGAGTGGAGCAGAAACCACCGGTGAAACCGAGGAGGACACAGATTAAACAGCCAGTTCGCGTCCGACCCACTCTCGAGCCGCCGCCGAGAGCATCGTCTCCCAGGAATCGAACCCCGTGTGGTCGTCGACGTACGCGTCGAAGGTATCCTCGGGAATCGCCCCGAACTCGGCCTCGCTTTCGACGGTCCACGGGCTCTCCCCGAAGAACTCCTGTATCGAATCGAACTCCGAAAACGTCTGCATGAAATCCGGCGGAAAGAGTTCGCCGATTGACACCGCCTTCTTTCCATCGATGGTCTCCACCCGCTCCTGGAGTTCGTCGAGTTCATCGGCGAAGTCCTCGAAGCCAGAGATCTCGACGCTCATAGACAAACGCGGGTCCCGAAACGACATAAATACTCGGAGTGAGTGACCTGGCTTACCGGGCGCAGCGGCGACCTACTCCACGCGATGCCGGACTTCGCGCCGATGTGTGCACGGAGCGCTCGGCGGACTGCGACGGCTGCCCGCGTCGAGGTGATTGTGAGTACCTGGAGAAGCACTGGTGATGGCCCGTCGAAACGAGTGATTGATCGTGCGATCTCCGACGGTCGGTCGACCCGCCGCCATACATATAACCGTTGATGTATTAGGCAACGGTATGTCACGACCAGAAACCGATACGGATGATGGACCGGATGACCGCATCCCAGAGCGAATTCTGCGGCAGGAAGAGTTCGCCGGCGACCTCAATGCACAGGGCTATACGGACGTCCTCGTACTCCGTCGGGAGAACGGCCGCGACATCCTCACCGAGAGTCGGCTCGAACTCGTCGGATACCTCGAACGCCGCGGGGACGAGATCGGGTCAGTCCGCGACCTCGCGCGCAGTCTCGATCGCGACAAGGGCGCGGTCAGCAAAGACCTTCAGCGATTAGCCGAACTCGACATAGTCGAGTACGAGGGAGACGGTAACGGCGAAGCGAAGCGGCCCGTCCTGAAGCACGACCACGTCATCATCGAACCGGTCGTCTACTAGATGCACAAACTCCGGACCCTCAATCTCCCAAGACATCGCGGCCGGGACTTCTTCGCTACCGTCTTCGTGGAACCTGACCCCGATGGCTTCGACTCGTTCGATCCCGCAACAGATGCCGATCAGTGGGGAATCAGCGTACACTTCCAGCCTGAGGACCCCTACGCGAGCCACCTCGAGATCGCCCGTATCGATACCGAGCACGGTGAACCTCACTTCGACCGTCTGTATGCCCCCGATCAGCGAACGAACTGGCTCGGTCAGGACTACACCTACGAGAATGCCCGCCGGGAGTTACTCTCGAACTGGCGCGAGTACGCGGACGAGTTCTTCGACAACCACTACTGAGGAAGTTTGCTCTATTGGAAACCCCGATTCTGCCACTTTGGAGTCTGAAACGCCCAAAAAAAGGGAAATTACGAATCGTGCGGACCGCGCATGGGTCGGGGCGGATTCGAACCGGAGCCAGAGGTTCCTGCTCGCCTGACGGCTGCGCGGGCTGCCTCTGGCAGGATTCGAATCCGCCCGACGCTTGCGTTCTGCGACGCGGAATACTCGCGCCGCTCACAGTGTTCGCGGCGCTCGTAGGTAGCGTCGCAGAAGGTTCAGTGGGTCGGGGCGGATTCGAACCGAGTGGAGACGTGCTCGCTCACGTCCGTTCGCTGCGCGCGCCTCCCCGGGTTCGAATCCTTCGGACCCATTCTCGTGCCGCAGGCTCCTCGCTACGCTCGTCGCGAGGCGGCACGAGAATGGGTCGGGGCGGATTCGAACCGCCGACTTCCTCCGTGTGAAGGAGGTGTCATAACCGACTAGACCACCGACCCGTCGGCCGGCCGTATCGCCGCGCCGGACTTAACCCTTTTCAGTCCAGACCGCCGACACCGGCGAGCCGGTCGTCGTCACCGAGACGGCCGCCGAGCAGGCCCTCCAGCTCATCGAGGAGGAGGGCTACGACCCCGACGAGGCCGGCCTGCGGCTGTTCGTCAAGCAGGGCGGCTGTGCGGGGCTGTCCTACGGACTCCGGTTCGACCTCGAGCCGGAGGCCGACGACGCGGTCACGAGCCACCACGGGCTCCGGGTGTTCGTCGACCCCTCCAGCCAGAACTACGTCGATGGCTCGCGATTGGACTTCGAAGGCGGCCTCCAGGGCGCCGGCTTCCACGTCGACAACCCGAACGTGGAGTCCGAGTGCGGCTGCGGCGAGTCGTTCCGCACCTGACGCTGTCGTATCTCCGACGGAAACCCGGTCGAGTGGTCGGGGTAACCGTTCAATGGAGCCCCGATGCCAGATTTGCTTACTCGAGTTCGAAGGCGACCTCGACCTCCGCCTGGTACTGGCGGCCGTCGACGGAGGCGAGTTCCACGCCGAACTCCTCGACCTCGACCCAGTAGACGTTGTCCAGCGTCGTGTCCGCGCGGTCGACGGCGTCGTCGACCGCCGCGTCGAAGCTCTCGTCGCTCGTCCCGATGAGCGTGATCTTCTTGTAGACCATTTACTGTTGCACCGTGGGTCCGTCTTCCGGTGGCGGGATTATAAAAACCATCCACGCACCGGGGCGGAATCGAAGCCCGATCAGTTCTGGGCGATATCCCGCCTCCGGCCACTCGGCGGTCACGGCACAGCGGGGCGGCGAGTCCCGGGTGCGTCGGTGTACTTGGCGAAGCGGATCCTCAATGATGGACGCATCGATGCCGGTCCGCCGACCCATGACGGCAACGATGCTCCCGTGGCGGCCGACGGTGAGTTACACGCGAGGAGGGTCACCCTCTGCTTCCGTAGCCAGCGTGCCGACCGCGGCGGACGTCCGAGCAATACCGCCCGCTCGGGGGGAGCCCTTCCGTACCGGCCTGTATGGACCCCCAGCTTGGCGCCCGCTGCCGTGGTGGACCGGACGGTGCCGGGGGTCGCGGTAGACGGCACCTCGCTGAAGCACACCTGATCGTCGGAAAATCATGCCGTCGGGGCCAGACGTCCCCTACGGCGCCGAGAGGACGTCGGAGCCTGGGTGGAGGACCCGGTAGTCGTCCTCGGTGACGCTCACGACCGCCCAGTCGTAATCGGGTTCGACGGCCATGAGTCGGTCGCGGACCTCGGCGGCCCGCTGGGCGCGGGCGACGAAACACCGGAGGTTGCCGTGGGTGGGTGCCGCGTCGGGGTCGTCGGTCGTCACGTGGACGGTCCGCCACTTGCGTTCGGCCCGCAGTTCCTCGCCCGCTTCCGTCACATCGTAGCCCAGGTCAGTGAAGATGCGTCGCGCCTCCGCCGCGAGTGATCTGCTAACAGCTCCCATTCGGAGTCCGTTACCGCGGGCTGGCCGATAAAGATTCGCACGTGCCCGTTCGGTGACCTGTAGGCTGGCTGCCGTCCCGGGAGCGGCCGGGGTCGCGTGGTTCCGGCGGTACGTGTCCGCCGCGTTATTCGTGGGCCGCGTCCCACTCCTCGGCCTTGTGGAAGTTCGCACACGCGTTGCACTTGATCCGGCCCATCGAGTCGACCGCGTTGTCGAAGGAGTCACAGTTCGTACAGTAGAAGCCCCAGCGGCGCTCCGCGTCGGGGTCCGCGAAGACGACCCGGAAGGGGCCCTTGTTCCCGCGTTCGGTTTCCCGGGTCAGGTACAGGGTCTCGCCGTCCGGGCCCCGGCGCGCCTCCATGCCGACAGCGACGCCGCCGGCCGCAAAAACCCTCACGGACTCGACCCGGTGACGACTCGTGACGGAACGTCGTCGATCCCATTCCGGGCTTCCATCATGTTCGCCCCGGACACGTGGTCCCGTCACGTTCACCCCGGATACGTGGATCGGTACTGATTCGGACGTTCACGAAAGCACGGCCGGCAGTATTAGGCCACCGCCGGCCGACGCTCGCCCGTGCGGCTGCTGCACTACGGCGACGTCGAGAACGCCCACGACGAGCCCGAGCGGATCGCCAGTCTCGCTGGCCTCCTGACCGACCTGGACGGCCCCGACGCGCTGGTCTGTGGGACGGGCGACAACACCGGCCCCGGCGTGCTCCCGCTCGTCACCCGCGGCGGCGTGGCGCTCGAGTTCTTCGCGGCGGTCGACCCGGACCTATCCACGTTTGGGAACCACGACTTCGACTTCGGTCTCGACCGCACCGCTGACCTCGTCGCGCGCTCGCCCCAGCAGTGGCTGTCGGCGAACGTCCGCGTGGAGGGCGCGCCGGTCGCCGGCGTCGACCCCTGGACCGTCCGGAGGCTCGACGGCGAGCGGGTCGGCTTCGTCGGCCTGACCGACCCGACCACGCCGTCCGGCAACGAGGACGCCGTGCGCATCGAGTTCGGCGACCCGGTCGCGGCCGCCACCCGGGCCGTCGACGCCCTCCGGGCCCGCGGCGCCGACGTCGTCGTCGCGCTCTCGCACCTCGGCCGGGCCGACGACCGCCTGGCCACCGCCACCGACGTCGACGTGATACTCGGGGGCCACGTCCACTCCGAGCGCGTCGAGCGCGTCGCCGACACCCTCCTCACGCGGCCGGGCGACGGCGGCCACGTCGTCCTGGAGGTCGACCTGGCGACCCGTTCGGTGACCCGGCACCCGGTCGAGGCTGCGCCGACGGACGATGCCCTCGCCAATCGGTACCGTACCCGGCTCGCTGAGACCGGCCTCGACACCGTCGTCGGCCACGTTGCCGAGCCGATACGGCGCACCGAACGGGAGGCGTTCCGCGGCGAGAGCCGCGTCGGGAACTTCGTCGCCGACGCCTACCGATGGCGGGCCGAACGCGAACTCGGCGCCAACCCGCCCGTCGTCGGCCTCCAGAACAGCGGCGGGATCCGGACCGGTCCGCCCCTCGCCGGCGAGGTGACCCTCGCGGACCTCGTCAGTCTCGTGCCGTTCCGGGAGTCGATGGCGGTCGCCGAACTCCCCGGCCGCCACCTCCGGTCGGTGTTCCGGGAGGCGGCCGACCCGGCCGGGTTCGGGGAGTCGGAGTGGTGGCACGCCCACGTCTCCGGCGCCGAACTCGTCTACGACCACGCCGACGACGCGCTGGTCGAGGCGTCGGTCCACGGCGCCCCCCGTCGACGACGCCGCGACCTACCGGATCGCCACCTCCGAGTTCCTGCTCGGCACCGACACGGAGTTCCCGACGCTGACCGAGCGGGCTGCCCTCGCCCGAATCGACGTTCAGTTCGAGGTCCTCGCCGACTACGCCCGCGCCGTCGGCATCGACCCCGCCACCGAGGGCCGCATCACCCGCCGCGGCCTGTAGCCGACCGCGCCCCGTCGCGGACTGCCCGCCGGCCGCCCCGGTCGCGTCCGGTCCTCGGCGTGGTGGCACTCGTCGGTCCCGGTTCGCCACGTGGCGGCGTCACGCGGACCGGGTCGATCGGCGCCTCGTGGTCTGGCGCCCGGGGCTCGTTCCCGCTCGGGCTCCGGTGGCGCGACGCCGCTCGTCGGTACCCCGTCCCCTTTCAGGGGAAGGGGTGGTGGTCGCGGTCCAGCCGCGGCTCGTAGCCGAACGTCCCCGGGACGGTCCGGGCGCGCTCGCCGAAGTAGGCGTCGCCGGTGAAAAGTGGCTGCGCCCGGGGCAGGACGACCCGGACGGCCTCGAACCCCAGGCCCTCGACGTCCCGCGGCGTCAGACGGGCGGCGTAGACGGCCATATCGGCCGCCGCGAGCCGCTCTATGACCGCCTCCAGCGCCGCCCGGCCCTCCGGAATCGCCTCCGGCCCGACGGTCCCGGCCGGGACGGTGGTCCCGGGGTCGACGAACGCCCGGGCGGCGGCGGGCAAGTCAGCGTACCGGCCGATGGCGCCGGATTCGTCGGCTGCCCGGTCCGGGCCCATCCGGCGGAGCTCCGTCCAGTTCTGCAGCGCCTCCTCGAGGGCCTCGCGGGCGGCCGACGTCGGGTCCAGCGAGGCGGCCATCCCGGCGGCGAACCGCGGCCACTCGCCGTCGCGGTGGACGCAGGCGGCGACCACCGGGACGTCGACGTCCTGGGTGAGCGACAGCGCCGTGACTGCGAGGTCCTCGCTGCGGGCGCGGGCGGCGAGCGTCTCGTAGGCCCCGTCGTCGACGGCCAGCCCGACGGGCTCGTAGGTCGAGTACCACGCGAGCATCGCCGCGTCGCGCTCTATGACCTCGTAGAGGCCGGACAGCACGGCCCCGACGCCGCCGTTCCCGAGTCCCAGCCCCGTGGTGACCGCGGGCCGGATCCGCCGCGCCGGCGGCGGGAACAGCACCACCTCGGCCGGCAGGTGGACCGACTCGCCGTCCGCGAGGCGGTCGGCGGGGTACCACGCCTCGACGGCGCCGGCGGCGACCGGGTCGCCGGGCTGGACGAACCGCGACGGCGCGAGTGGCGTCGCGGGGTCGGATTCGAGGGTGGCCGTCCGGTGGGCGGCCGCGCTGTACCGTTCGAGCGCCTCCCCGAGCGCCTTCATGAACGCCGGGTCCCAGTCGGCCGCGACGCCGGCGGCGTGGTCCGGCGGGTCCATGTCTGCGAACGGCGTCGACGAAAGCGTCGCGATGTAGTACGGCACGGGGAACGACTCGGCCTCGGCGACCGCCGTGACCGGGCCGAGGCGGGCGTCGAACGCCGCCTCCGCCGACGCGAGCGCCGCCTCCAGGGACCGCTCGCGCTCGTCGAGTGCGAGCGAGCGGTCCCGGCCGGTCGCACAGTCACAACCCGGGACGGGGAGGAGGCGTCGGCGTTCGTGGGGGACCTCGATGACGCCACCCAGGACCGGCGACTCGCCGCCGTCGACGAGCACCGCGGCCTCGCGCCCGGCGACGGCGCCGGCATAGCGGGCGGTCGCCGCGTCGACCTCGCTACCGGCGGTCTCCTCGCCGACCGCGGCGACGCGCTGCCGGAGACAGTCGTAGCAGGCCGTCCCGGGAGCGTGGCCCGACACCGCGGCGTCGACGCCCGCGACGGGGCGGCCACCGACGCCGCCGAGTTCGACGACAACGTGCGGCGTGCCTGATGCCCTGACGACCCCGGCGGCGTCGTCGATGCCGTCGGTCGCGGCGCCGACGCACACCGCGAGGTCAACCTGGCCCGCCGCGGCGGCGTCGACGTGGGTCGGGTCGGCGGCGGCGTCGCCCAGCGCTGCCCGGACCGCCTCGACGGCCGGCCCGTCGCCGAGGAGGCCGACGACGGTCACGGCCGGGCCTCCGGTCCGGATGCGCCCGGGCCCGTCGGTGTCGTGGCGAGTCGACCCGCCGGCGGGCCGGCCGCGTGGCGTTTTCGGGTGACGTCGAACCGGTCGGGCGGGGCGGCCATGGCTGTTGGTTCGTGGCCGTCGTCGAAAAATCCGGGTGGTCGACGGTCGGGTCAGGCGGCGAGCATCGACTGGGCGACGTTGGCGACGCCGGGGTCGGCCCCCTCGAGCCGCTCGTCGCCGAGCTTCAGGCGGAGCCGCGGGCGACCGACGTCGATGGGGACCTTCTCGGTGTCGATGAGGCCCGTCTCCTCGAGGCGGCTCTTGGTTCGGGAGAACGTGGCCTTCGAGGCGATGCCGACGTCCTCACCCCACTTGGAGATGTCGTACAGCAGCTCGTCGTTCCTGGCGGCGACGAGGATGGCGATGGTGACCTCGTCGAGACCCTCGCCGTTGCCGCGGGCGGTTTCCAGCGACCCGAGGACGGCGTCGAAGTCCGCGGCGGTGGGCTCGCCGAGTTCCTCCGCGAGGGTGCTGCGGACCCTCGAGAGCGGCGGGGTGCGGAGCGGGTACTCGTCGGCGGCCTCCCAGCGGTCGGCGACGCGTTCGTAGGTGCTCTCGACGAAGGCCTCGTCGTCCGAGCTCAGCGCCGCGGACTGCTCGCCAGTGTCGACGAGCGCGGCCACGGCGGCCTCGGTGACGACGAGGGTGTTGGTCGAACTCTCGGCGGTCCGGAGTTGGAGGGTGTCGGCCGCCACGTGGTCGGCGGCCGAACTCGCCACGAGGAAGTCGTCCATGACGGACTTCAGCGTGCCCTCACCTGCGAGCAGCCGGACGGTCGGCGCGTCGTCGTCGAGCACCTCGACGAGTTCCTCGACGGTGGTGGTCGTCGGGTTGAGGAGGTACAGTTCGTCGGACGCTGCGGATAGCGACTCGTCGAGCACGTCGGCGAGGCTGCGTTCTATCACGGTTGATTCCATCGGTCTGGGTGTTAGAACGCTGGCGGACGGGTTTAATATTAGCGCCCTTTCACGCGGAAACCCGACCCGAAGATATAAGTATGTCGAGCTCCCAGCCGGGGGTTCGATCGGTCGCCGGCGGCCGGTTCACAGCTCCGGGAGCTCACGGAGCAGGTCGTCGGGCCCCCTTCGAACCGGACCGGCGCGGTGTGTCGCTCGAAGAGCGTCCGGAGGGCTGCCGGCTCGAGCGTCGCCCCCCTCGCGACCCCGACAACCCGGCCGTCCGACGCGAAGGGGCTGCGGAACCGGTGGCCGGCCGCGTCCGGCGCCGTCGCGTCGTAGGTCACCGCGAACCCGTCCGGGCCCCGCTCGAGCCGGAAGACGCCCGGCTCGCCGCGGGGCGGCCGGAGCCGGTGGGTGCCGTCCCGGACGACGACGGAGTCGCGTCCGGCCAGTATCTCGCCGCGGGCAAGCGACAGCGCCCGGGCGAAGGCGACCCCGTTCGCGAGCAGGTCCGCGAACGTCGTCCAGACCCCGCGCGCGACGACCGGTCGCGCCTCGACCGCCCGCGACGCCGGCCGAGTTGGCCGCCAACGGGTACCTTCATGTCCCGGCGTTCCCGAGGCCACCCCATGAGCTACGATCGAGTCCGCGCGACCGATCCGGCGGTCGCCGAGGCGCTTTCGGGCGAACGACGCCGGCAGGAGGACACCCTCGCGATGATCGCCTCCGAGAACCACGCGTCGGCGGCCGTGATGGCGGCCCAGAGCTCCGAACTGACGAACAAGTACGCGGAGGGCTACCCCGGCGAGCGGTACTACGCCGGCTGCGAGCACGCCGACGAGATCGAGGACCTCGCCATCGAGCGCGCCCGGGGGCTGTGGGGCGCCGAGCACGTCAACGTCCAGCCGCACTCCGGCACCCAGGCGAACATGGGTGTCTACCTCGCGGTGCTGGAGCCGGGCGACCGCATCCTCTCCCTCGACCTGAACCATGGCGGCCACCTCAGCCACGGCCACCCGGCGAACTTCGCGGGCCAGATCTACGACGTCGAGCAGTACGAGGTCGACGCCGACACCGGCTACGTCGACTACGAGGGCCTCCGCGAGCAGGCGGAGACGTTCGACCCCGACGTGGTCGTCTCCGGCTACTCGGCGTACCCCCGGGAGGTCGACTTCGAGCGGATCCAGGGGGTCGCCGAGTCCGTCGACGCCCACCACCTCGCCGACATCGCTCACATCACGGGCCTCGTTGCGGCCGGCATACATCCGTCGCCCGTCGGCGTCGCCGACTTCGTCACGGGCTCGACGCACAAGACGATCCGGGCCGGCCGCGGCGGCATCATCATGTGCGGGGAGGAGCACGCCGACGACGTCGACGCCGCGGTGTTCCCGGGCAGTCAGGGCGGCCCGCTGATGCACAACATCGCCGGCAAAGCGGTCGGGTTCGCGGAGGCCCTCAAGCCGGAGTTCGAGCAGTACGCCCGGCAAGTCGTCGAGAACGCCCGGGCGCTCGGCGACCGCCTCCAGGAGCATGGCTTCTCGCTCGTGTCGGGCGGCACCGACACCCACCTCGTTCTGGTCGACCTCCGGCCCTCCCACCCGGACACGCCGGGCGGCGTGGCCGAGGCGGCCCTGGAGGAGGTCGGCGTCGTCCTCAACAAGAACACGGTGCCCGGAGAGACACGGTCGCCGTTCAACCCCTCCGGCATCCGCGCCGGGACGCCGGCGCTTTCGACGCGCGGTTTCGAGGAGGCCGCTTGCGAGCGGGTCGCCGACGTCATCGCCCGCGTGATCGACGCCCCCGAGGACGAGGCGGTCAGGGAGGAGGCCGCCGCCGAGGTCGCGGCGCTCTGCGAGGAATACCCGCTGTACGCGGGCGACGCCCGCGTCACCGACTCCGCGTGAACGACCGCAGCGCGGCCCACGGGGCGACGGCGCGCGGCCTCGGCGTCCTCCGTCGACTCAAGCGCCCGCTCCTGTACGTGATGGGCGTCGGGTACGTCGTCGCCGGCGTGCTGCACTTCGTCCGGCCCCACCTCTACGTCCAGATCGTCCCGCCGCAGTTGCCCGCGCCGCTCGTGCTCGTGTACCTCTCCGGGCTCGCCGAGGTCGCCGTGGGCCTGGGGCTCCTGTACCCGCGGACCCGGCAGGCGGCGGCCTGGGCCACCATCGGCCTCCTGCTCGCGATGTTCCCGGCGAACGTCTACATGGCGACAAGCGGCGTCGTCGTGGAGGGCGCGCCGGGTGGCGGGGACCCCTCCGCGGCCCTCAGGTGGGCGCGGCTCCCCCTCCAGGTCGTCCTCGTCGCCTGGGCGTGGTGGTACACCCGGCCGATGCCCGACGGGTAGCCGGGCGGGCCGCCGGCGGGGCCACGACCGGGGGCCTGGCTGGCACACCGGTCAGCCACCGGGGCCGTTCACGTAGTCTGCACGCGCGACCGAGATGTATCCACCGGCCCGGCGTACGGCTGCGCATGACGTTCGTCGTGGTCGGCGGCGACGCGGCCGGCATGAGCGCCGCCAGCAAGGCCCGCCGCGAGGACTCCGACATGGACATCGTCGTCTTCGAGACGGGCCAGTGGGTGTCCTACGGCGCCTGCGGGCTCCCGTACTACATCAAGGGCGAGATCCAGCACCTCGAGGAGCTGGTGTCGGTGACGCCCGAGGAGTTCCGGGAGGAACGCGACATCGACCTCCGGATCGGCCACGAGGTGACCGCGGTCGACCCCGACGCCCGGACGGTCACCGCCAGCCACGACGGCTGCGAGGTCACCGTCGAGTACGACCACTGCCTCGTCGCCACGGGCGCCGAAAGCGTGGTGCCGCCCATCGACGGGATGGACCGCGAGGGCGTGTACACGGTCGGCTCGATGACCGACGGGACGGAGCTCCGGGCGTTCGTCGCCCGCTCGCGGGAGTCCAGCCCGGTCGAGCAGCCGGACCGCGGGCCGGCGTGTCACTTCCTGGAGACCTGCGAGGGCGCCGTCGGCATCGTCGGCGGCGGCTACATCGGCGTCGAGATGGCCGAGGCGCTCGCGGCCAACGACTTCGAGGTCCATCTGTTCCAGCGGGGCGACCGGGTCCTGAAGGGCTTCAGCGAGGCGACCAGCGAGGCAGTGGCCGACCACCTCCGCGACCAGGACGTCGCGCTGTACCTCGGCAGCGAGGTGCAGGCCTTCGACGGCCCCGCGGACGGGCGCGTCGAGGCCGTGGTCACCGCCGACGACCGTGTCGCGGTCGAGATGGCGCTGCTCGGGACGGGTGTCCGCCCGCGCACGAACCTCGCCGAGGACGCGGGCATCGAACTGGGCCCGACCGGGGCCATCGCGACGGACGGCTACCGCGAGACGAGCGCGCCGGACGTCTACGCCGCCGGCGACTGCGCCGAGGTCGACCACGTCGTCACCGGCGAACCCGACTACGTCCCGCTGGCGCTGACCGCGAACCGGCACGGTCGGGCGGTCGGTCGCCGGGACGCCAACGGCGGGCGGCGGCGTCGCGGGGACGACGGCGGTGAAGGCCTTCGCGGTCGAGGCCGCCCGGACGGGCGTGCTGGACCACGATGCGGCCCGCGAGGCCGGCTTCGACCCGGTCACGGGGACCATCGAGGCGAAGTCCCGCGCGGGCTACTACCCCGCCGAGGGCACCGTCACCGTGACGCTCTGTGCCGACCGCGACACCGGCCGCGTGCTCGGCGCGAGCCTCGTGTCGGGGTACGGGGAGGGTGCGGTCCATCGCAGCCACGCCGCCGTCGCCGCCGTCACGGAGGGCGTCACGGTGGCCGACCTGGCGAACTACGATCTCGCGTACGCGCCCCCGTTCAACACCACCTGGGACCCGATCCTGACGGCCACGAAGGTGCTGGAGGGCGACCTGTGAGACGCCGGCGGCTGCTCGTCGCGGCGAGCGAGGGGCTGGCCCCGACACCTGTCGCCGGCTGTCTGGACGACGGGCCCGGCGGGGACGGGAGCCCTGACGGAGGGACGCCAACACGGGCCGATGGGGAGCCGACGGACACCGCCACCGGAACGGAGACCGCTTCAGCGAACCTGGACCTTCGGGAGGCCAACGTCACCGGCGTCGAGGTCGAGCCGCAGAACGACGACTACCGGTTTGCGGTCACGCTGTTACACGACGAGGATGGCGAGGAAGGCTACGCGAACTGGTGGCAGGTCGAGACGCTCGACGGGCGCCGGCTGGGGCGACGGGACCTGGCCCACGCCCACGGCACCCGCGAGTTCACCCGTTCGACGACCATGTCAGTCCCCAGCGACATCGACTGTGTGGTCGTCCGCGGTCACGACCGAACCCACGGATACGGCGGCCAGGCCGCACTGGTTGCCCCGAAATCCGGTGCCGAACGTCTCCGCTGGCAGGGCCCCGAGCCGGCCGAGTTCGCCGCCGGCGACTGCCCCTGACGGGACCCCGGCACGTCGACAGTGCGACTCCGCCGCCCGGCGTTCGATGCCGGTCACCGCCGTGCGATCCGGCCCTCGCGGAGCCAATCGTTGTACGTCTCGCCCAGGCCCCGGGGGTCCCTAAGCCGGAGGAGCGTGTGGGGGACGGCGCCGGGGAGCATGACGTCGAGGGTCCGGAGCGGTTCGTCCGGGAGCCCGCCATCGGCCCGTCGCTCGGCACGCAGCGGCTCGAACGCGTCGCCGAACGCCGGGGTATGGCCCGCCTGGTGGACCCGGAGCACCCGCGGCGCGTTCGAACAAACGTAGGTGTGATCTCCGAGCGTGTAGCCCCTGAGACAGCCCGACGCGAGCCACCGCTCGAGGCCGCGACGGACCGAGCCGTGTTCCGGATGGTCGCCCGCACCGTCGCCGTGGTGGGCGTCGAATCCCCGGAGGTAGTCGTACCAGTTCCGCCCGTGTTCGACGACCTCTGTGTCCACGTCCGCGTCCGGCGGCTCGACGGCGTCGTCGCCGATCACGCGAGTTACCGCCGCGTTCCAGCACGCGATGGCGACAACGGCGACGAGCCCGGCCGCCAGTCGGAACGCGCCCATGCGCCCGGCTGCGATCCGTGGCTTTGAGTATCTTCCGTGCGGAGTACGCGAGGTGCGCGTCGTCCTGTTTACCGGCGAGGAACCGCTCTACCTCCCGCGGTACCTCGCGCCGGTCTTCGAACGGCACGCCGACGCCCTGGAAGCCGTCGTCATCGCGCCACCGCCGCGGCCGCGGTCGGCGCAGCTCCGCCGGCTCTACGGGATGTACGGGCCCGTCGACTTCGCACGGATGGCCGCCCTGGTCGCCCGCGGGAGGGCGCTCGATGCGCTCGACGCCGTCGGCGGGCTGGGCCGACGCCTCGCCGGCCGGTATCACTCCGTCGCCCGCCTCGCGGCCGCCCACGACGTCCCACTCGAGCGCGCAGCCGACGTCGACAACCCCCGGTTCGTCGACAGGATCCGCGAACTCGACCCCGATCTGATACTGAGTGTCGTCGCCGGCCAGAAACTCGGCGCGGACCTCCTTGCCGTCCCGGACGACGCCGTCAACCTCCACGGATCGCTGCTCCCGAAGTACCGCGGGCGTGCGGTCGCCTTCTGGCCGCTGTACTACGGCGACGACCGGACGGGGGTCACCGCCCACCTGATGACGGACGAGTGGGACGCCGGCCCCATCGTCGAACAGCGGTCGTTCCCCATCGCCCCCGACGACACCGTTCACGACGTCTACCTGACCCTCGCCGACGTCGGCGGCGAGCTGGCCTGCGACCTGCTCGACCGCTATCCCACCGACTTCGAGTTGCGTCCGAACGACTCCACCCCGTCGGACTACCACACCCTCCCCACGCCCGCAGAGCGGCGGAGGTTCGAGCGGCGGGGCAACGCCTTCCTCTGAGCGTCGTGACCCATCCCGCCGGCCGTCGACACGAGTCGGTCCGGACCCGACCGTTTGATATGGCCAGCGCGAGGGTATAGTACCATGACCGAGATCATCGACGGCAACGCCGTCGCCACCGACATCCGTGACTCGCTTACCGGCGGCGTCGAGACGCTCAAGGCCGACGGCGTCACGCCCGGTCTGGCGACGGTGCTGATGAGCGACGACCCGGCCAGCGAGACGTACGTCTCGATGAAACAGGCCGACTGCGAGGAAGTCGGTATCGAGAGCCACCACGTCGAACTCGACACCGACGCGCCCGCCGAGGACCTCTACGACGCCATCGAGGACCTCAACGGGGACCCGTCGGTGCACGGCATCCTCGTCCAGATGCCGGTGCCGGCCCACGTCGACGAGCGCCGCGTCCTCCGGGCCGTCGACCCGATGAAGGACGTCGACGGCTTCCACCCGGCGAACGTCGGTCGCCTGGTCGTCGGCAACGACCGGTACCGGCCCTGCACGCCACATGGCGTCCAGAAGCTGCTCGAGGCGTACGACGTCGAGACCGAGGGCGCCGACGCGGTCATCGTCGGCCGGTCGAACATCGTCGGGAAGCCGCTGGCGAACCTATTGGTCCAGAAGCGCGGGGACGGCAACGCCACCGTCACGGTGTGTCACTCCCGCACCGAGGACCTCGCCGCGAAGACCCGCGCGGCCGATGTCCTGGTCGCCGCCGCCGGCCGGCCCGAGTTCATCGACGCCGAGATGGTCGGGGCGGGCGCGACCGTCATCGACGTCGGCGTCAACCGCGTGGACGCGGATACCGAGAAGGGCTACGAACTCGTCGGCGACGTCGACTTCGAGAGCGCCCGCGAGAAGGCCGCCCACATCACGCCCGTCCCGGGCGGCGTCGGCCCGATGACCCGCGCAATGTTGTTGTACAACACCGTGAAGGCGGCCGGCCTCCAGGCCGACGTCGACGTCGCGCTGCCCTGATACCGTCCGAGCCCGCTCGCCCGGTAGTCGCGCCCAGGCCGGTCAGGCCAGCCCGTCGAGCCGCGCGTCGGCCCCGGCCAGCGCGGCCTCGTCGCCGTCGGCGAGGTACCGGCCGAGGTCCCTGGCGGCGGCCACCAGCGCCTCCGCGTCCCGCGGCGGGACGTCGCCGTCGAGGGCCTCGATCCGCTTTTGGTGGTCGCCCAGCCGGCCGTTGACACGCTCGGCGGGCGGATCCGGGTGTTCCCCCAGGTACGTCCGGAGGTCCGAGCGGTACGCGCCGACGGCGGCGGCGTAGGCCAGGCCGCGCATCGCCCGGAGGTCCGCCGGCACGGCGGCGGGGTCGGGTCGCTCGCCCTCGTCGGCGCGCAAAAGCGCCGTGAGGTAGCGGTCGGCCGCCTCCGCGACCGCCAGGCGCCGGTCTATCTCCCGGCCCACGTGCAGCAACTCCTTGGCGGCGAGGTAGGTGTCGTCGAGCGGCTGGAGGTCGCCGCCGTCGATGAACCCGTAGCCGCGGGTGAACGACCGGCAGCGGTCGGCGGCGTCGCCGGCGATGTCGGAAAGCGAGGCGTCATCGAGGTCGTTGCGGACGGGCGCGAGGTCCAGCGTCGCCGTCGAGGCGGTGTGCAGCGCGCGCTCGTCGTCGAGGCCGACGCTGTGGAGGCTCCCACAGTTCGGGCAGGCGACCTCCCCGGTGTCGAAGTAGGACCACCTGGCGCCGCAGGCCTCGCACTCGCGTCGCCCCCGGACCTTCATGGGAGGCTCTGCGGCTGCCGTGGCCTAAACGTTCCCGGCCCGGCGCGGTCGACCCGCGCCCGCCCCGGTCGGCTGGAAGTGCGAGCGTGGCGCCAGAGGGGGCCTGCCGGGGGCCCGGTGGAGCGGCCGCGACACGCTTTTCGGCCGGGCGATCCACCGTCGGGTATGCGCGACGAAGCGGAGATCCGCGAGCAGTACGAATTCATGAAGGACGAACTCGACGACGAGGAGATGACCCACGAGCGGGTCCGGCAGATGTTCACCCACTACAAGCGGGCGCTCGGGTGGGTGCTCGAAGAGGAGTACATCTAAGGACGAACCCGTACGTTGGAGCCGGTAGATTTATTTGGCGACAGCCGTTTGGTCCCGGTGACGCTTCGCTTGGAGGGCCGAAGCGTCAGCGGGGACCAATTCAGGGCGGCAAGCGCCCGACCAACTTTTCGCTGGTCGGGTTGCTTCCTCTCTCGCTGGACCACCGACCAGCAGTTGGTGTCCACGGGCTATTCGGCAGTTGCTCCAGAGGGTCGAACTCGATCTTCGTCCGTCGTCGACCGTCGCGTTTGGCCACTTCTACCGCCCCGGGCAGGTCCGGTCCGGTGAACATCTCTCGGGACCTGTCGGAACACCGGGGAGAGCAACCTCGTCCGTCCGATAGGTCCTGCGCAGGTCCGGCGGATTACAACAAGAGTGTGGCGTCGAATCCACCCGCAATCGGGGGAAAGCTGCCGTCTCACGGGGCGCCTGGGGATCGAAAGGTCGACATGTTTAAGCGAACCCCACAGTAACAGGTGACCGGAACGTACCGATGTACGACCTGACAGGATTCCAGCGGGATCTGCTCTACGTCATCACCGGACGGGATGAACCACACGGGCTCGCCATCAAGGATGAACTCGAGGAGTACTACGAAAAGGAGATCCACCACGGCCGGCTGTACCCCAACCTGGATACGCTCGTCGAGAAGGGCCTGGTGGAGAAGGGCCAGCGCGACCGCCGCACGAACTTCTACACGCTGACGCGCCGGGGCCGCCGGGAGATGGAGGCCCGCCGCGAGTGGGAGGACCAGTACGTCGAGCTGGCCTGAGACGGCCCTCGTCCCACCATTCGGCCTCACGCCACAGCAGCCGTTCGTGCCGCCTCTCGACTGATCGTGGGTTGGTTGCGATACTCCGTGACGATTCCGCCGATTCCATTTAGCGATCGCTGGAGGCCCCACGGAGCCACGCCGGGCAGCATCGACCGACTTGAACGAACCGGCGCTATGCGGTTATCGTTGTAAATCAGACCGACAATTCCAGAAAACGGCGTTAGGAAAAGTGACCCTTTTGTCGTTCCAGTCGAACCTCGGGGTATGGACTTCGAGCCGAGCGAGACACAGGAACAGCTCCGGAGCGAGTTGCGACGGTTCGCGGACAACGAGATCCGGCCGGTCGCCACCGAATACGACCGCCAGGAGAAGTACCCCTGGGACGTCCTGGAGGAGGCGGCGGAGATGGGGCTTCTCGCCCCGCAGATCCCCATCGAGTACGGCGGCGCCGGCTACGACGTCCTCGACACCACCATCATCATCGAGGAGCTGTTCGCCGCCGACCCCGGCATCGGCTTCTGCGTGGCCGCCAGCGGCTTCGGGACCGAGGCCATTATGGAGTTCGGCACCGACGCCCAGAAGGAGGAGTTTCTGCCCCCGGTCGCGGCCGGCGAGGCGATTTCCGGGGCGGCGATCTCCGAACCCGACGTCGGCTCGGACGTCTCCAGCGTCTCCACGCGGGCGGAGAAGGATGGCGACGAGTGGGTGATAAACGGGACCAAGATGTGGATCTCGAACGGCTCGGTCGGCGACTTCTTCGTGGTCCTCTGCAAGACGGACCCCGAGGCCGACGGCCGGTACAACGGCTTCAGCCAGATCATCGTCGAGGCCGACCGCGACGGGTTCCAGGCCGAGAAGATCACCGGCAAGCTCGGAATCCGAGCGTCCGACACGGCCGAACTCCTCCTCGACGATGTCCGCGTGCCCGAAGAGAACCTCGTGGGGACCGAGGGCATGGGTTTCCTCCAGCAGATGCAGTTCTTCGACGCCACCCGGACCGGGGTTGCGGCCCAGGGTGTCGGCATCGCGAAGGGGGCGGCAGAGCGGGCGCTGGAGTATTCCCAGGAGCGCGAGCAGTTCGGCCAGCCCATCGGGGAGTTCCAGGCCATCCAGCACAAGCTCGCCGACATGCACACGGAGACGGAGGCCGCCCGGCAGCTGACCTACAAGTCCGCCTGGTCCGTCGACCACGCCGACGGCCAGCTGACGACGCTCGCGTCGATGGCCAAGGAGTACGCCTCCCGCGTGGCCGTCGACGCCGCGAACGAGGCAGTCCAGATCCACGGCGGCTCCGGGTACGTCGACGACTTCGACGTCGAGCGGCTCTACCGCGACGCGAAGATCACCCAGATCTACGAGGGCACCACCGAGATCCAGAAGAACATCATCGCACGGGAACTCCAAGGCAAAGGCTTCTAAGGCACCCACTTTTTACTCGCTCGGGCTTCCTCGCGCGCCTCCGGCGCGCTGCGGGGAGCCACTCGCTCGCAAAAACTTGGGGAAAAACGACCGCCCCGGTGACTCGCTCACTCCGTTCGCGCCCGGTGAACCGCGCTCGCTTCGCTCGCGCGGTCCCTCCCACTTTTTACTCCCTCGGGTGTCCTCGGGCGCCTGCGGCGCCCTGCGGGCACCGCTCGCTCGCAAAAACTTGGGGAAAAACGACCGCCCCGGGCGCTCACTCCGTTCGCGCCCGGTGAACCGCGCTCGCTTCGTTCGCGCGGATGCTCGCCATCCTCCTTGTTGCTCGTCGGGTTTCTCGCAGGCGGCTCGCTTCGTCCACCGCTCGCTCCCCGCGTAGCTCACGGCTCCCGGCGGGCAGCGCGTGGCGGCGTCGTGTTAAGATAATTTTCGAATATTCAGACCGTCCGATCCGATCGCTTCGAAACGTTACCTCCGGTTACTCTCCTCGAAGACTTCCCGGACGTTGGTACAGTACGCTTCTGTCGACCTGACGGAACGCGGCGACATCGACCGCGTGATACCTTCAGATCGATTCGACGGAATCGCGGTGCACTGATCCGACCGGTCGCGACCGCGTGAACCCGCAGGTAACGTCGGTATCGAGAGGGGTGACGCAGGTCCCGGGATCGTCGATGTTGATCGGTGTTTCGCAGTTTTCGCAGCTGCGTGCGCTTCCCAGCAGTCAGTTTCGGGGATCTCCCGCCCGCGTGATCCGATGGGAACTCGCCGTCGCCGCCGTTCCACCGCTCCGCCCCGCAGGCGGGTTGGTAGGACTGTCCCCCCGCGATCTGCAGCTTCCCCAACGGTGTATCCACGATAGAAATATTTGTGAAACCCAGCCGCCGAACCTCCACCGGGTCGTCTTCGTTCTAACGTTCTACGTCGAATCCGCTTCGCTCAGGTGTCAGTCGACGCCCTCTCGCCGACCAGTTCCAAACCCACTCCACTGCTATTTATTCAAATCTTTTCTTAATTAGCACGGTCCCGCTCGACTCCTACGACCTCGAGAAACGACTCCCCCGGCGCCCCTCTGCTCACTGGTCGCTCCGCTCGCGGCTCCCCGGTTGCCGCTCACATCAGGCGGCACTCCCGTGCTCACGGCTCCCTCCGGTCGCCGTTCGCGGGCCCGAGGCGCTCCCTATGATCGCGCCTCGCTGTCGCCGGCAGAGCGTCGCCCTGCCAACCCCTCGCTCGCTTCGCTCGCGCGGATGCTCACTATTCCACGTTCACCCTTCGGCTTTCGTTGAGTACCTCCTGCGTGAGGAGAACCGCGTGGTGACGGAGCCGCTACCTGGAAATTCGACCGGCCCGGACGCTTCGATCACCAGCATGCTCCCGGAGCCCCGAGAGAGTGAAAAGGTGCCGACTGGCCCGTGGCCACGACGGTCGTAACTTATTGGACCGGTCGCGCCGAAGGTCCGTCCATGACCACGTTCGAGGCCGGCGAGTTCACCCTGCACAAGGTCCGGGACCACGTCTGGGAGATGCCCCCGGAGGATGGCATGCGCGTCCCGGCACGGGTGTTCGCCAGCGAGGCGTTGCTCGAGGAGATCGCCGACGACCTGAGCCTCCAGCAGCTCCGGAACACCACCCACCTGCCCGGCGTCCGGAAGTACGCCGTCTGCATGCCGGACGGCCACCAGGGATATGGCTTCCCCGTCGGGGGCGTGGCCGGCATCGACGCCGAGGACGGCTGTATTTCGCCCGGAGCAGTTGGCTACGACATCAACTGCCTCTCGGGCGATACGGACGTCCGGCTTTCGTTCGGCCGCCGACTCCCGATGGCCGACCTCCGTGAGCGGTTCGAGGACGAACGGGCGGTCGTCGCCGGCGAGGAGTTGACGGGTTCGGCGATCAGGCTGTTCACCGAGTCCGAGGACGAACAGGTCTTCGAAGTCGAAACTGAGACCGGTCGCACGCTCCGCGCGACGGCGGACCACCCGCTCCGAACGCCGGACGGGATGGTCGAGGTCGACGACCTCGAGGCCGGCGACACGGTCCTCGTTCATCCGTTCGAGGGTATCGAACACGAGGACCCCGAGGAGTTCACCGTCCTTTCGGCGTCGGACTTCGACGACGACACACAACTCGTCGAGTTCTTGAATCGCAACGACTTGCTGCCGCTGGAGTCGACGGACGACGCGTTCTGTCGCCTCTTGAAACTCGCCGGGTTCCACACCGGCGACGGCGCGTTCCGGGGCGAGCAGACGTGGTTCTACGCCGACCCGGCGGACCTCGAGGCCATCCGCGACGACGTATCGGCACTCGGCTTCACACCGTCGAGAATTTACTCGCGTGAGCGGGACTACGAGATAGACGGCAACGAGTTCACCCGGACCGAGCACGCCGTGAAGATCGGGGCACATGGTTTCAAACAGTTGCTTCTCCGGCTCGGGGTACCCGATGGCTCGAAGGTGGAATCGGAGTTCACTCTGCCGGAGTGGTTCGACCGGCTGGCGGGCTGGCAGCAGACGCTCTACCTGTCGGCGTTCTTCGGGGCCGAGATGAGCACGCCCTCGGCCCTGTGCAACACGAACTTCTACGCCCCGACGGTCTCGCAGAACCGGCGTAGCGACGTCGCCGATGCCGGCGAGCGGTTCCTCTCCGGTATCGCCGACGCGCTACAGGCCCTCGGCATCGAGACGAACGACCTCGAGCGTTTCGACGCGGAGACCGAGGACACCGAACGGCTCCGGTTCGGCGTCAACACGGACCCCCAGAACCTCGTCGAGTTCTTCTCGAAGATCGGGTTCAGTTACAACGCCGAGAAGAACCGAAAGGCAGCGCTCGCAACACAGTACCTCCGGCGGAAGGAACACGTCATCGACCGGCGCGCCCGTATCGCGTCGGAGGTCCAAGCGCGCGCCGACGGCGGGGAGTCGGTCTCGAAACTGACGGGAGAGTACGACATCAACAGTCGGTTCGTCGAACGGAGCGCCTGGAGCGGCCGCTCCGGTCGACCCCGGCCGCCGGCCGACTTCCCATCGTTCGAGGCGTTCTGCGACTCGACCGAGGTTCGCGAGAACCTCACGGTACCCGTCGAAATCGAATCCATCGAACCGGCCGGTCGTGAGCCGGTCTACGACATCGGCGTCGACCACGACGCCCACACCTTCGTCGCGGACGGGTTCGTCGTCTCGAACTGCGGCGTCCGAATGGTGAAAACAAGTCTCACCTACGACGATGTCCAGGGCCGGGAGCCGGAACTCGTCGACGCGCTGTTCGACGCCATCCCGTCAGGGCTGGGCGGTGGCGGGGTCGTCGAGACCAACCACGACACCGTCGAGGCGGTCTTGGAGCGCGGCGTCGACTGGTGTCTCGAGTCCGGCTACGCCGTCGAGTCTGACCTGGCGCACTGCGAGGACGAGGGCCGCCGCCCGGACGCCGACGCCGACGCCGTCTCGCGGAAGGCGAAGGACCGTGGCCGGAACCAGCTCGGCTCGCTCGGCTCCGGGAACCACTTCCTCGAGGTCCAGCGCGTCACCGACGTCTACGACGAGTCGGTCGCCGACGCTTACGGGCTCCGGACGGACCAGGTCGTGGTGCTCATCCACTGTGGCTCCCGCGGGCTCGGCCACCAGGTCTGTACCGACTACCTTCGCGAGATCGAGGAGGCCCACAGCGGCCTGCTGTCGCAGCTCCCGGACCGGGAACTGGCGGCGGCGCCGGCCGGCTCCCAGCTCGCCGAGGACTACTACGACGCGATGTGTGCGGCCATCAACTTCGCGTGGGTCAACCGTCAGCTCATCACCCACCGAACCCGCGAGGTGTTCGCGGAGGTCTTCGACGAGCCCTGGCAGGACCTCGGCATGGAGCTACTGTACGACGTGGCGCACAACATCGCGAAGAAGGAGGTTCACGAGGTCGGGGTCGGGCCGGAGGACCGATCGATTGGAGACGGCGACGCCCGAGACCGCGAGGAGACGGAACTGTTCGTCCACCGGAAGGGGGCGACCCGGGCGTTCCCGCCGGGCCACCCGGAGGTGCCAACCGCCTACCGGGACGTCGGTCAGCCGGTCATCATCCCGGGCAGCATGGGCGCCGGCTCGTACGTGCTCTGTGGCGGCAGCGAGTCGATGGACGTCTCGTTCGGCTCGACGGCACACGGCGCCGGCCGGCTGATGAGCCGGACGCAGGCGAAAGACGAGTACTGGGGCGGCGACGTCCAGGACGACCTCCGGGCGGGCAACGAGATCCACGTCAAGGCGGACAGCGGCGCCACCATCGCCGAGGAGGCGCCCGGCGTCTACAAGGACGTCGACGAGGTCGTCGAGGTGAGCGACGCGCTGGGCATCGGCGACACCGTCGCTCGCGTGTACCCGGTCTGCAACATCAAGGGCTGACCCGATGGGGGTCCGGGTGCCGCTCGGCGACGGCACGATCGACGTGACGCTGCCGGACCGTGCGGTGACCGTCGCCGAACCGCCGGGCGGCGAGCCGGTCGACGTCCGAACGGCCGCCGAGACGGCGGTCGCAGAGCCCCTCGGTCCGGCGCTATCGGACCTGGTGTCCGCGGATGACACCGTCGCCATCGTCGTTACGGACGTCACCCGAGCGACCCCGGACGACGTCCTCGTCGACGTACTCCTGTCGGAACTCCAACGGTCGGGCGTCTACCGCGAGCAAGCGACGGTCGTGGTCGGCCTCGGGCTCCACCGGCCGATGACCGACGACGAGCTCGCGGAGATGCTGGACGAACACGCCGACCTGGCGGTCAATCACGACCCGGACGATGTCGTCGAGGTGGGGACGGTGGAGCGGACGCCGGTCGAGTTGTACCGGCGGGTGGCGCTCGCAGACGTGGTACTGTCGACCGGGATGGTTGAGCCCCACCAGTACGCCGGGTTCTCCGGCGGCGCCAAGACCGTCGCCGTCGGCGCCGGCGGCGAACCGCTCATTCGGTACACCCACGGCCCGGACCTGCTCAGGCGGCCGGGCGTCCGCCTCGGTCGGATCGACGGCAACCCTTTCAGGGAGGTCGTCGACCGGGCCGGCGACCGGTGCGACCTCGAGTTCTGTCTGAACGTCACCCACGGTCCGGCCGGCATCCTGGACGTCGCCGCCGGCACCCCGCGGCGGGTCGTCGAGACGCTGGCCGACAGCGCCCGAGCCGCCCGCTCGGTCACGGTGGAGGACACCTACGACGCCGTGGTGGCCGGCGTCGGCGCGCCGAAGGACGCCAACCTCTACCAGGCCTCCCGGGCCGCCACGTACGTGGGGCTCGGCGCCGTCAACCCGCTCCGGGACGGCGGCCGGGTCGTCATCCCGGCCGTACTCCCGGAGGGCGCCGGCAAGGGCACGGGCGAGACGCGGTTCCACGAGTGGCTCGCCGACGCCGACGATCCGGCGTCGCTGTACGAGGCGATGCGTAATGGCTACGAGCCGGGCGCCCAGCGGGCGTTCGTCCTCGCTCGCGTGCTCCGTGACCACGACGTGTCCGTCACGAACAGCGAGGCTCCCGGCGTGGTCGAGGAGTGCCTGATGACGGCCACCGAGACCGTCGAGGACGCGGTCGAGGCGGGAAGCGACGTCCTGGTGGTGCCGGACGCGCTGAACACGCTGCTTGTGTAGCGTCGGTCTGGCATCGAGATGTCGCCGCTCAGTCGCCGGAGTCGACCGTGACGCCGTCGCCGTCGTCGTCGATCTCGGCCATCACGCGGTCGTGGAACTCCTGGAGGACGGCCGACTCGTCCTCGGCGAGGACGACGTCGCTGGCCATCAGGGTCGCCAGCCCGAACGCCCGCGGCGACGGGGAGGGGACGCGCGTAACCGAGACGTCCAGCGTGCCGGCCTGGACGGCAGCGGCGAACGTCTCGATGGCGTCGACGGCCAGTTTGTCCTCGAGGATCTCGCGGTAGGTCTCCTCCATGACGGAAAAGTTCTGGAGGTCCCGGGCGAACCCCAGCAGCATCTCGCTGGAGACCTGCTGCTGGCTCGCGGACTTCTCGTGGCCCTTGTACCGCTTGAGGATCATCAACGAGCGGGTGGCGTTGATCCGGAAGTACCGCTGGAGGAGGTCGGTGCCGTCGAGGGCGGCCCGGAGGTCCGGCCGGACGTCCTCGGGGTCGATGTCGCGGAGTAACCGCTCAACGTCGACCTTGCGGTTCAGCGGCATCGAGAGGGTGAACCCGTGGTCGGCGACCGAGACGGTGACGTTGGTTGTCGCGGCCTGGGCGCAGCGGTACGCCAAAAGGCGGGAGAGCCCGTCGTTGAACCGGCGGCCGTAGTTCGAGTGGACGTAGTAGTTCCGCCGGTACTCGCCGCGGTCGAGTTCGACCTCGACGGCGAGCCGTCGGTCCGTCGAGACGCTCTCGGGGCCGGCGTAGTTGAGCTGGGCATCGAACATCCGGGTGACCGCCCGGACCGTGTTCTCGTCCATCGGGAACCCGCGGAGCCATCCCCGGACCGCCGGCGGGCCGCCGTCCTCGAGCCGCTCGAGCAGTTCGCGCTGGAAGCGTAGTATCTCCCGGCCGAGGTCGTAGGAGAGGGGGAGCCGCTCGGAGTACCACGAGGGGACCGTGGCGCGGTCGCTCGTGGGCTCGACGTAGACCTTCGAACCGCGGCGGTAGCGGTACTGGTAGCGGTCGCCGCCGAGGACGAACACGTCGCCGGCCTCGAGGGTGTCGAGGTACTCCTCGTCGAGCTGGCCGACCCACTCGTCGCTCGACCGGGTGAAGACGTCGCAGGTGAACGAGTCGGGGATGGTCCCGATGTTGGTCATGTAGATGACACGGGCCAGCCTGCCGCGCTTGCCCACGAGCGGCGTGCCCGGCGGGTACTCCTCGTAGTGGTGCTCGCCGCCTGGCGGATCGTTCTCGTCCCGCCAGACCTTCGCGTAGACGCTCCGGTCCTCGAGGCCCGCGTAGTCCGCGGTGAGGTAGCGGAACAGCCGCTCGATGTCGGCGTCGTCGTAGCCGCGGTACGGGTACGCACGCCGGAGGAAAGCGCGGATCTCGGCCTCCGGCTTAGGGCCGTTGATCGCCATGCCGTAGACGTGCTGGGCGGCGACGTCGTCGGCGTTCTCGGGCACGAACACGCGGTCGACGTAGCCCTCCTCGGCCTTCCGCAGCATGACGGCACACTCGAGGAGTTCGTCGCGGTCGAGGGCGACGACGCGGCCCCTGACGGTCCGGCCGAGCTGGTGGCCGGCGCGGCCGACGCGCTGGAGGAGGGCGGCCACGGACTTTGGCGAGCCGACCTGGACGACGAGGTCGATGTACGGCATGTCGATGCCGAGTTCCAGCGAGGTCGAGGTGGTGACGACGTCGAGGTCGCCCGCCTTGAGACCTTCCTCGATCTCGGTCCGCCGGGCCTTCGAGAGGGAGCCGTGGTGACACCCGGAGCGGTCCGCGTCGACGCCGCGGTCGCGGAGGTTCTGGAGGACGCGCTCGGCACCGGACCGCGTGTTGGTGAACACGAGGGTGTTGGTGTGGTCGGCGACGAGGTCGGTCAACTCGTCGTAGAACCGGTCGGTGACCACCCCGTGGGGCGTGTTGACCAGGTCGTCGGTCGGACAGGTGAGCTCGACGTCGAACTCGCGGACGAAGCGGGCGTCGACCACGTCGTAATCCCGGGGCTCCCAGTCGCCATCGACGCGCCGGCCGCCGACCAGGAACTCCCCGATGGTGTCCAGCGGTTCGACCGTCGCCGAGCAGCCGATCCGGGTCGGCGAGGCCTCACACATCCCCTCCAGGCGTTCCAGCGAGACGGCCAGGTGGGTGCCGCGCTTGTTGTCCGCCAGGGCGTGGATCTCGTCGACGATGACGTACTCGACGGTCCGGAGCTTCTCCTTGAACTTCGGGCTGTTCAGGAGGATGGCCAGCGTCTCGGGTGTGGTGTTGAGGATGTGGGGCGTTTCGTCGAGCATCCGCTGTCGGTCGGCGTCGCTGGTGTCGCCGTGGCGGATGGCGTGCCGGATCTGGACGGACTCCCCCTGCGCCTCGATCCGTTCCGTGATCGCGTCTAGGGGTTCGGCGAGGTTCCGGTGGATGTCGTTGACCAGCGACTTCAGCGGCGAGACGTAGAGGCAGTGGACGCTGTTGTCGAGGCCGTCGGCGGTCCGGGCGCGTTCGAAGAGGTCGTCGACGATCGCGGCGAAGGCGGCCTGGGTCTTCCCGCTGCCCGTCGGCGCGCAGACCAGCGTGTTCGTGCCGTCGTCGATCCGCGGGACGGCGCCCTTCTGTGGCGGCGTGAAGAGCCCGCCGTTATCCGGGACGAACGCGCCGAACTCCTCGATCCACCAGTCCCGGACCACGGGGGCCAGCCGGCAGAACGCCGCAGCGTCGTCGAGGGGGACCGATCCGGCGTCGTAGTCGAACCCGTGGGACGCCAGCTGGTCCCGTACGACTGTTTCGGCCTCGGCCGGCGCCGCCGGTTCCATCGAATCGTCGTTGGACCCCCGCGGGCAAGTGGGTTTGGCTGGCGGCTGGTTTCGTTCGGGCGGGTCGCCGGGCTGGGCCGGACCCCCTTCGGTCGGCCGCCCGGCTCGCGTGTCGTCGGTCGCTGCACTCCCTCCTCCCGCTCGCGCATCCGGCGGCCTCCCTTCGGTCGGCCGCCCGGCTCGCGGCTTCGCCGCTCGCTCGTTCCGAGGCCTCACTCCGTTCGGCCTCGCGGCTCGCGTGTCGTCGGTCGCTGCACTCCCTCCTCCCGCTCGCGCATCCGGCGGCCTCCCTTCGGTCGGCCCCCGCTCGCCGCTCGCTCGTTCGGCGGCGCTCCCTTGCTCACGGCTCCCTCCGGTCACCGTTCGCTCATCCGGCGGCGCTCCCTATCGGTCGCGCCGCCCGGGTCGCGCCGCCCGGCTCGCGGCTCGCTTCGCTCACCGCTCGCTCATTCCGCGGCCTCCCTGCGGTCGGCCGCACGGGACCGAAACCGACTTGTTTGACTGACCGGTCAGTCAACACGTGAACTCGGCGCCGGACGACGCGGACGGGTCGGAGCTGGTGGCGGCGGGCGACCGACGGGTGGTCGCCGCCGTCATCGCCAGCACGTTCTTCGTTGGGTTCGGCGGCGGCGTGGTGTTCCCCATCCTGCCGAACCTCGGCGTCGTGCTCGGGATCTCGCCGTTCATGGTCGGCCTCATCCTGAGCGCCAACCGGTTCACCAGGCTGTTCGCCAACGCGCCCACCGGCATCGTCGTCGACCGGACCGGGACCCGGACGCCCTTCGTCGCCGGGTTACTCGTCCAGGGTGTCGCGACGACCGGCTACATCATCGCCATCAACTCCGGCGCGCCGTCGGCCTGGTTCCTGCTCGCGCGGGTCCTGTGGGGCGTCGGGAGCGCGATGGTGTTTGCGACGGCCTACACCATCGCGGCCGACGTGAGCGACGCTGGCACACGCGGCACCAACATGGGCCTCATCCGCGGCGGCATCATCTTCGGGTTCCCGACTGGCCTGGTCGTCGGCGGCGTCGTCAGCGAGGTGTGGGGGACCACCGCGGCGTTCGTCGTCGCGGCGACCTTCGCCTTCGTCGCGAGCGGCCTGGCGTACCTGTCCGTCCCGGAGACCCATGTCGAGGGCGGCACCCGTCGCTCGGTCAAGCCGTGGGACGTCGACACGTCGGTGCCCGCGGTCACCGTCGGCCTCGTGAACTTCGCCGTGCTGTTCGCCTACATCGGCGTCGTCTTCGCGACGCTCGTGCTGTTCCTGGACGAAAACGGCCTGTCAGTCCTCGGCTTCGGCCCGCAGGGCTCCTCCGGCGTGTTCATGTCCCTGACCGTCGTCTCGGCGGCCGCCTTCATGTTCCTCAGCGGCTACGTCAGCGACCGCCAGGGCTCCCGGATGCCCGCACTCGTCGTCTTCCTTCTCGTCACCGTCGTCGGGTTCGTGAGCTTCGCCGCCGCCGACATCGTGCCGACCCTGGCCGCCGCCTGCGTCATGATCGGGGCCGGCCAGGGCGGCACCAGCGGCCCGCTCATGGCGCTGCTCGCCGACCTGACACCCGACGACCGGATGGGTCGTGCGGTCGGAACGAACAACGTCTTCGGCGACGTCGGCGGCGGGCTCGGCCCGATGGTGTCGCTCCCGCTCGTCGACGCGGTCGGCTTCCGGCCCGTCTACCTCGCCTGTGCCGCCCTGCCGCTCGTCGCCAGCGCGGTGCTCATCGCGGGTGTCTACCGGGAGACCGGGACGGTACTACCGCACGTGGAGGAGCCGGGCGTCGCGGACGGCGGCGAGGGACAGTCGCTGGACTGATCGCGGCCGTCAGGACCCGGCGCTCACTCCGTCGCCACCACGAGCACGGTGGCGACCAGGCTCCCGAGCGCGAGGAGATAGAGGGCACGGGCGACGATCGGCGGTGCGCCCGCCGACCCGGCCACCGCGCGGCCCACCAGCGCCGCTATGGCGAGTGCGAGTAACGCGATGACGCGGCGCTTGGCCGAATCGTCGAGGCGCGTCACCGACCGACCCCCTCCGAACCGACCCGTCGCAAGCGGGGGCGCCGAGGGTGGCGGGGCCCGGACGTTCCCGATCCACCCGCCTGGGTCCGTTGGGCCCGCTCGGCGGCCATACCGCCGTCTGGCGGGCCTCCCGGACAAGCGTTTCCCTTCCGGTGTGGGCGAACGCCCGACGACCGGCGGGGCCGAACAGCCGAGGATGTTCCGTCCCGCACCGCCCGGTGGAAGGTTTAACCGGGTGGTCCGAGCAGGGGCGGCCATGCCACCGGACCCCTCGGACGGCGACCGGCCCCTGAGCGTCTGGGCGTGGGGCTACGAGGACCGCCTCCCGGACGACGAGGAGCGCCGGGAGCTGGCCGCCCGCGTCGAGGGCATGCTCGGGTTCCCGGAACGCCCGATCATGGACTACCCGTCCCTGGACGACATCGACCTCCCAGCCCCGTCGCTATCCGTCCCAGACGCGTTGGCCGACGTCGTGACGACCGGCAGGCGCGCCCGGGCGAGCCACACCTACGGGAAGGGCTACCGGGACATCGTCCGGGGGTTTCACGGCGACTTCGCGGCCGCACCGGACCTGGTCGCGCGACCGCGCGACGAGGCCGACGTCGAGTCGATCATCGCGTGGGCGGCCGAGGAGGGCGTGGCGGTCGTGCCGTACGGCGGCGGGACGAGCGTCGTCGCCGGCGTCGAGTGCGACGGCGAGGGGTACGCCGGCGTCCTCTCGCTCGACACCCGCGGGATGGACGCGGTGCTCGAGGTCGACACCCACTCCCGGAGCGCGAAGATCCAGGCCGGCGCCACCGGCCCCGAGATCCAGGCCCAGCTGGCCGACCACGACCTCCAGCTGCGGCACTACCCCCAGTCCTACGAGTTCTCGACGTTCGGCGGCTGGATCGCGACCCGCGCCGGCGGGCACTTCGCGACGCGGTACACCCACATCGACGACTTCGTCGAGTCGGTCCGTGCGGTCACGCCCGCCGGCACCCTCGAGACGCGGCGGCTCCCGGCCTCCGGCGCCGGCCCCGACCCGAACCGCTTCCTGCTGGGCAGCGAGGGCGCCTTCGGCGTCATCACGGAGGGATGGGCCCGCGTACAGCCCCGGCCGCCGCACCGCGCTCGCGCGACGGTCCGGTTCGACGACTACTGGCGCGCCGTCGACGCCACCCGCGAGATCGTCCAGGCGCGGCTCTACCCGGCGAACTGCCGGCTCCTAGACGCAAACGAGGCGATGCTGCACGAGCTGGCCTTCGACGGGAGCCACCTGCTCGTGCTCGGCTTCGAGTCGACCGACCACCCGGTGGCCGACGACCTCGACCGCGCGCTCGAGATCGCCGACGACCACGGCGGCCGCTGCCCCGACGGCCCGACTATCGAGGACCGGACCACCGGAGACGAAGCGACCGACCGCGAGGCCACCGACGAGGGCGCCTGGCGGGACTCCTTCTTCGAGGGTCCCTACCTGTTCAACGCCCTCGTCTCGATGGGCGTGCTGGTCGACACCTTCGAGACCGCCGTGACGTGGGACCAGTTCCCCGACCTCCACGAGGCGCTCTCCGAGAACGTTCTCGGCGCCATGCGCGAGGAGTGCGGCGCCGGCTTCATGTCCTGTCGGTTCACTCACGTCTATGAAGACGGGCCGGCGCCGTACTACACCCTCCTCGCGCCCGCCGACGTCGGGAACGAACTCGACCAGTGGCGCACGATAAAGCGGGCCGCCTCGGACACGCTGTTGGCCCACGGCGCGACCATCACCCACCACCACGCCGTCGGCCGCGTCCACCGCGAGCACTACCACGAGGAGGCGCCGGACCGGTACCTCGAGGCGCTCCGGTCGATGAAGCGGACCCTCGACCCCGAGGGCATCATGAACCCGGGCGCGCTGCTGTAGCCACCGGTCACACCAATGACGACTGGCCAGCTCGTGGTCGTGTCTGTGACCGACCGGCCGGCAACCGCCGTGGACGGCCTCCTCCGCGGTGGGCGGACAAACGGTACGGACCGGGCGTGGTACAGCTGGATGGACCGCCACCCTCGGGGCTCGGTGACCAGATTCATGAGGTCCGCCGGCCAACGGCGACCAGGACATGAGTCGACTCGTCAAGATCCTCAGCGGACTGCTGCAGACCGTCGCCACGTTCGTCGTGCTGATACTTTTGGCCATCGGCTCCTTCTACGTTACCGTGTTCGTCGTCTCCACGGGCGCCGAACTGGCCGGCTACGACCCGAGCGGGGACTTCGTCGTCCTCTCGGCGGCACTTCTGGTCATCGCGGCGCTGTTCGGGGGGCTCCCCATCACGGGTGGCCCGACGGGCGACCGGGAGGCGCGCGAGACCGGCCACGGCTTCCAGTGAACGGCCGCCGGCCGGGCGAGGCTGTGCGACCGAACGGACACTGTTCAGATTAGGATGCCGTTCATCAGACAGCTCGACTCACCGGGCTCAGGGCCTCAGTCAGCCCTCGGAACACTGTATCGGGCGGGACTCCGCAAGGGGCCGGCTTCTCGGGGACGGACGGCGACGGTGAGCCGAGCGACGCGAGGCGAACGCCGCTGGACGAGCGGCGCGAGTCCAGCGGAACAAGCACTGGAGCGAACGACGTGAGCGAAGCGCGCAGCGAGCGGGCGGCCCGACCGCAGGAAGGGCCGCCGGATGTGCGAACGGCGAGCGCGAGGCGCAACCGCAGGGAGCGCCTCGATGTGGCGAGCGGGGAGCGACAGCGACCCGCGAGCGACGCGAGCCGTGAGCCGCCCGACCCGAGAAGCCGGGGGCTTGCGTCCACCGGAAGATTACCCCACGCGTAATCAGAGTTACAGCCGCACGGACGACCCCAACGCTTGACTCCTCCCGGGGCGAGCCGCCACCATGGTCCTGGACCTGCTCCGACGACACCCCGTCGCAGCGACGGTGCTTCTCGCCGGCGCCGCCGTCGGCGCCGCCAGGCTCGTCGACTCCCGCATCGACCCCGTCGAGTGGCAGCCGCCCGACCCGCCCGATCTGACCGGGCCGCTGGCACCGAACGGCGAACTCGCTGGCGCAGCGACGGTCGTCACCTGCGAGGGCCCGGAGGACGTCGCCTTCGACGATGACGGCCGGCTGTACACCGGGACCGAGGGGAACCACGTCGTCCGCACCGTCGAGCCGGTCGCTGACGACACGACGAACGCCGACCTCGAGCGCGTGGCGACCCTCGACGGCCGCCCGCTCGGGATGACCTTCGACGGCGAGGACCTCCTGGTCTGTGCCACCGACGCCGGCCTCCAGTCCGTCTCGCCCGACGGCGCGGTCACCACGCTTTCGAAACGCGCCGACGGGCGGCCGATCGCGTTCGCCGACGACCTCCACGTCGCCGACGACGGCACCGTGTACTTCACCGACGCGACGGCCCACGAGATCTTCCAGGACGAGCTGTTCGAACTCGGCGACACGGGGCGTCTGCTGGCGTACGACCCCGACGCCGGCGAGACGGACGTGCTTTTCGAGGATTTGGGGTTCGCCAACGGCGTCTGTCCGCACGCCGACGGCGAGTCGCTGCTCGTCACCGAGACCTCCCGCTACCGGGTGACCCGGTGCTGGGTCGACGGCGACCGCGAGGGCGACTCGGAGCGGTTCGCGACGAACCTGCCGGGCTACCCGGACAACGTGGAGGCGGCCGGGGACGGCACCCACTGGCTGGCCGTCCCGACTCCGCGGGACGAGACCCTCGACGGCCTCCACGGCCGGCCCTGGCTGAAGCGACAGCTCGGTAAACTCCCGATGGCGGCGATACAGCAGATCGAGGGTGACCCCTACGGCCTCGTGCTCAGGCTCGACGGCGACGGCGAGGTCGTCGAGAGCCTCCACGACCCCGACGGCGTCGTGTACGGCGTCACCTCCGCCACGCCCCACGACGGCGCGCTGTACCTGGGGTCGTTGTTCGGCGAGCGCGTCACTCGCTACGACCTCGCTTGAGCGGGCCGCCATCGGCCGCCACCCGCCACCGGCCGCCGCCCGCCATCGGCCGCCACCCGCCACCGGCCGCCGCCCGCATCGTCTGCCACACGCCACCCGCCATCGGCCGCCGCTCGTATCGTTTGCCACACGCCACCCGCCCCCGGCCGCCACTCGCCATCGGCAATCACCCGCCATCGTGTGCCACCCGCCATAGCTGGGGTGGTGGCGGCGCGGTCGCTCCAGTTTCACCGTCGTCTCGCAACGTTATAGGACCCACCGCCGGTATCGCCGGTATGGAGCGGCTGCCGGGGGTCGACCCGCCGGACCGCGTCGTCTGCCACGTCGACGTAGACTGCTTTTACGCCGCCTGCGAGCGGCTCCGGGAGCCGGCCCTCCAGGGCGAGCCGGTCGTCGTCGGGATGGGCTACGAGGCCGGCGAGAGCCACGGCGCGGTCGCGACCGCCAGCTACGAGGCCCGCGAGTACGGGGTGGAATCGGCGATGCCCATCTCCGAGGCGCTGGAGCTGCTACCGCGTCGGGCGACCGCAGACGACCCCGCGGACACCGGCGTCTATCGACCCGTCGACATGGCGTACTACGAGTCGGTTAGCGCCGACGGCAGGGCCGTGCTGGCGGACGCCGCCGAGACGGTGCGGCACGTCTCCATCGACGAGGCCTACCTGGACTGTGGCGACCTCGCCTGGTCCGAGGCGGCGGCGTTCGGCCGGCAGCTGAAGGCCGACGTCGAGGACGCAGCCGGGGTGGTCGCCTCCGTCGGCATCGCGCCGAGCATGGCGACGGCGAAGCTCGCCTCCGACGCGGACAAGCCCGACGGCCTCGTCGTCGTGCCGCCCGGGGAGGTCCGGGAGTTCCTCGCGCCGTTGGACGTCGCCGACCTCCACGGCGTGGGGCCGGTGACGGCGCGGGAACTCCGCGGGATGGGATTCGAAACCGCCGGCGACGTCGCCGCGTCCGACGGGACCGAACTGTCCGAGGCCTTCGGCGAGCGCGGTCGGGACATCCACGCGCAGGCCCGCGGCCGGGACGACCGCGAGGTCGAGCCCCAGGGCCGGCCGAAGAGCGTCTCCAGCGAGTCGGCGTTCGTCCAGGAGACCGACGCCACCGCCGAGAAGCGAGAGAAGGTCCGGGCGCTGGCCGGGGAGGTCGCCGAGCGCGCCGCCGCGAAGGGGGCCCTCTACCGGACCATCGGGATCAAGGTGGTCGAGCCGCCGTTCGAGGTCAACACCCGCGCTCGCTCGCTGTCGGGCCCGATCGAGGACCCGGAACTCGTCGAGGGCGTGGCGCTGGAGCTACTCGGCGAGTTCGCGGAGACGACGGTCCGGAAGCTCGGCGTCCGGCTGTCGAACCTCTCCTTCGACGACCGCGACCAGGCCAGCCTCGACTCCTGGGAGGGCCCCGACGACGGCGATCCCCGCAGCAGCGACCGGTCGCCGGCGGTCGAGGGCGGGCGGCGCCTCGGCCAAGTCGAACTCACGGAGTTCGAGTAGGCTTTTGGCCGTGCCCGCCGAAGCCCCGCCGTGAACCGGCTGGCAGCCGCCGGCGACGCGGCGTGGCGCCTGGCGCCGCACGCCCACGTCATCGTCCACGAGACCAGCGACGGCAACGAGTTCATCACCATCTACGACTGCGGCGCCGCCCAGAAGCCCCCGTCGGCCCAGCTGATCGGCAACCTCGTCCGAGTCGACGCCGACCACGACCTCCTCGACCAGCCGACCGGCTACATCGCGAAGCTCCGCGAGGAGGCGGTGCTGGTCCGGCAGGACGACGACCACTGGATCGTCCGGGGACGTGGAAACCTGGACAGCTCGCCGGGTTGACACGTCGGCGCGGGCGTCGTCCTCCTGCGGGTCACGATCGGTGAGCACGCCGTTGTCGGGACGGGCGTGACGGTGACGGGCGACATCCCGGCCGGTGCCGTCGAAGGTGGGTAGTAGCCGACCGATTAGCCCCCAGAGGCGGCGGTCAACAACAGGTCAACGGTCGTGATGAAGGTGACCAGGACGTAATACACCGGCAGACCGAACAGGAAGCCGAGCCCCAGTCCCAACTGGGCGGCGTTCGTCGCCGACGAGAGGTCCGCCGAATAGCGGACCGATACCCACGCGAGACCACCACCGGCAGCGACGAACCCGAGGGCCACGAGCGAGATGGTCTGAACGAGCAACGTAACCGAAACCGAACCGACGAGAAAGCCCGCCTCAAGGGGAATCCGGGCATTATCTGCCATCCGTAGGGCCTCCGTCGCTCGCCCGGCACATGTGTCTCCGGCATCCCGACACGCCGAGAAAAACGTTTTCACACGCGGTACCGGGAATCAATGGATACGGTCCAGGTTCAAATATCGGCCGCTCGAGACTGCCTGCGGACCGCCGGTGGGCGATAGTGCATGCCGTCCGTCTGACTGACAACTATGTGCATGCCGCACCTCCCGCCGGATAATGGGCGAGTCCAGCGAAACGATCGAGATCGGAACGGTGCGTCGAGGCGACCAGGCCGGCCCGACCGTCGAGCTGCCGGTCGCCGACGCGCTGTCCGGCCGCTCGCTGGTCGCCGGCGACGCCGGCAGCGGCACGTCGAACTCGGCGGGCGTCGTCTGTGAGAAATTGCTCGACCGGGGCCACGGGATGCTCATCGTCGACGTCGACGGCGAGTACCACGGCCTGAAGGAGACCTACGAGGTCCTCCACGTCGGCGCCGACGCGGCCTGCGACCGCCGCGTCCACGCCGCCCACGCCGAGACGATCGCCGAACTCGCCGTAGAGCGGCGCGTCCCGGTCATCCTCGACGTCTCGGGCTTCCTCGCCGAGAACGAGGCCTGTGACCTGCTCGCCGGGGTGACGAAACACCTCTACGCAAAGGCAAAGACCCGCAGGCACCCCTTGCTCGTGGTCGTCGAAGCGGTCCACGAGTACCTCCCCGAGGAGGCTGGCCTCGACGAGTGCGGCCGGATGCTCTCGAGGATCGGCGACTCCGGGCGGAAGCACGGCCTCGGCATCCTCGGCGTCACCGACCGGCCCGCAGCGGTGCGGAGCGACTTCCGCAAGGGGTGTGACTGGCAGGCCTGGCACCGGCTGACCGGCGACGCCGACGTGGCGACGGTCGAACGCGTGCTCGGCAGCGACCAGGCCGACCACGTCGGGGAGATGGCCGACGGCGAGTGCTTCCTCCGGACTGACCCCGGGGCGCCGGTCCGGGTGGTGCAGTTCGAGCGCAAGCGCACCTTCGACGCCGCCGACCCGCCGGCTCCCGGTGACGTCGAGCCGCCCGCCTATACGGGCGTCAGCGGCGACTTCCTCGCCGAACTCGACGCCGTCACCGGGGGCGGTTCGCGGCAGGCGTCCCGGCTCGAGGAACTGGAACGGGACATAGAGCGGACCGATGACCGCCTCCGGGCCGTTGAGCGGCGATTGGCGGGCACATGGGAGGCCGAGCGGATGGCCGACCGCGAGACGTGGGCGATGCGGGACAGTGCGACCGACGAATCGGGCACCTCACTGAATGCGGCGGCGGCCTGGGGCGGCGACCTGCTCGATGGGTTCGATGCGGCCGAGTCCCCGCCCGACGGCGCCGATGGATCCACCGGCGCCGGTGACCCGGCGGCGTCGGCCGACCCGGTGGTGGACGAGCCCGACGCCCGTCCGGCGACCGACCCGGTCGCGCCCGAGCCCGACGCCGGAGCCTCACTCGACCCGTCAGAGGGCCGGGCGGAAACCGAGCGATCCGGCCTGGCCGTCCCCGGCGGAGCGGCCGGGGACGCTGACGCGGACGTCGTCGAGGAACTACGGGACGCCATCGACTCGCTGTCGGTCGTCGAGCGGGAGATGCTGCGGCACTACCGGGCCGAGGGGCCGACGACGCCGATGGCCGCCCACGCCGCGATCGGGGGGTCCGGCGAGCGGACCGAGGCCTACGCCGTCAACCGGGCGCTCCGGCGGCTCGGCGTCGTCGAGCACGCCGCCCGCGGGCGCCACCAATACGCGCTTTCGTCGCTGGTCGCCGAGCGGGTCGGCGAACTGCTCGCGACGGCCGGGCCGACCGACGACTACCTCGCACGGATGGTCCAGCGGGTCGAGGCGTCGTTCGTTCACGACGTGCTCCCGCCGGCCCAAGAGCCCGACGTGGACGCCGCCGAGACGCTCGCACTCGACGACGAGGTGGGCGCCTGGCCGGACGCCTGATCGGGCCGCGTCGCGACTGACGGGTCAGGCGACGGGGTCGACGAGTGACGCCAGCGCCGCCCGCGGGTCGTCGGCTTTCGCCACCCCGGAGGCGAGCAGGACGCCGTCGGCGCCGAGGTCGCCGGCGGCCGCAAGGTCCTCGCCGGTCGAGATGCCGGCGCCGCAGAGGACGGGGACGTCGCCGACGGCCCCGGCCGCCTCGATGGAGTCCGTGACGAACGCCGGGTTGGCCTGCGAGACCGGCCGCGATGTGCCGATGAGCGCCGGCGGTTCGACGGCCACGGCGTCCGGCTCGAGTGCCGTCGCCGCGGCGACCTGTCGGGGGTTGTTCGCACAGACGACGGTTTCGAGGCCCGCGCGTTCGGCGGCGCGGAGGCTCCCGTCGACGTCGGCGAGTTTCCGGCGGCGCTCGGAGTGGTTAATGAGCGTGCCGACGGCGCCGGCGTCGGCGACCGCCTCGGCGAGCGTCGAGCCGGTGTGGGAGCCGTGCTCGACCGGCGAGACGTCCTGGGCCCACGTCTCGACGCCGACGTCGGCGACCGCCGCGATGTGGGCGGCCTGGGGGGCGACCGCGATGCGGACGCCGGTGTCGGCGGCGACCGCGGCGGCCGCCTCGGCGACGGCCACCGGGTCACACGGGTACGCCTTGAGATTGACGAGGACGATCATACGGGCGGTGCGGCGGCCGCGGCATTATAGCTACCTCTTCGGCCCGGCCGAGAGCGTGGGCCGGCCGTGCGGTCAGCGGACGGTCTCGAGGTCGAGGAAGGCGTCGCGGTCGGCGGAGAGCCACGTCGACATCCGCGCCTCCCCGGCGAGGCCCGGCGGACAGACCGTCAGCCGATCCGGCCCGTCCTCGTATCGGACGAGCCGCGACTCCAGTGTGATCGGTCGCCGGGGCGGTGCCGTCGACCGTCGGCCCGCCGTGCCGGCCCGCTCGGCGTCGGGTGACATCGAATCGAGCCACGCCACGGCACTGCAAAACGATTGCTATGGGCTCTCCGGACTCCTATATACCGGTACGGAGCGTCGCCGGCGCGACGGACGGCGTCGAGGACCGACGCCTACTCGGGCCGGGCGTCCCAACGCCGGCGCATGACTGGACGCCGGGTCTGGGTGTCGGTCGGCGGCGAGCCGCGCCAGGGGACGGTCGTCGAGCGGACCTACACGCCCAGGCGGGGCAACGAGCTGCTCGCCGTCGAACTCGACGAACCCGTGGGCGGGACGGAGACTGTCGTGGTGAACCCGGCCGTCGACGACGTGGTGTTCGACGACTAGTCCTTGCGCTTGACGACATCGCCCAGCGTGGTCCCGCCAGTCGCGGCGCCGCCGGACCAGTCGGCGTCCCCGCCGCCCCCACCTTCCGAGAGTGAGACATCCAGCGCCCGCTCGAGTTTCCGCTGGACGGAGTCGCTCGGGAGGACATCGGCCCGTTCGAGTTTGCGGATGAGACTCGCCTTCTCGTTGAGCTGGTCGGCCAGCTCCTCCTGGGTGAGCCCCTGGCGCTCGCGGCCCTGCCGGATCCGGCCGTCGTAGTCCGGGACGACCTCGTCCATCTCGTCGAACATGTCGCTCCGGCCGCCGCCCCCGCCCCCAGTCGACGTTGCCGAGCCGCCGGCCGACCGCGAACTCCCCGAGGAGTCCGAGTCGGACGACGACGACGAAGAGGAGGACGTTGAGTACTTCGTCGACGTGGAGGCGGTCTCCTGGGTCCGGACCTCGGTCCCGAAGTCGGCGCAGTCGCCGCAGACGTCGAGTTCCGCGCCCTCGACCTTGACCGTCTTCGGCGACCCCGTCTCGGTGCCGCACATCTCACACTGGACCATGTCCGTCCCTTGCCGCTTGACCGCAAAAGGGTTTTCCCGCTACTCCAGGGCGGTCATCGAGTAGTAAAACCGCTGGACGGCGGTCAGGTGGCCGACGACGGCCAGGAAGGCCAGGAGCCAGCCGACGGGCCCGAGGCCCGCGGCGGTCGGCCGCACCAGGGCCGCGACGGCGGTGACACTCCCGATAACGGCCAGGCGGTCGGCGCGGCCGACCACGCCGCCGTAGACGCGGTCCAGGTCGACGGCCTGGGCCTGCGTGCCGAGGTATGAGGTCATCAGCACGCCGGTGACGGCGAGGAAGCCGAGGAGGTACCGGCCGCTGCCGGCCGCGAGGCCGGCGATGAGGAGGATGTCGGCGTATCGGTCGGCGACGTGGTCCAGGAGGTCCCCGCCCCTGGAGTCCCGCCCCTGCCTGCGGGCCAGGGCGCCGTCCAGGAGGTCGAGCCAGCCGTTGCCGAACACCAGGACGGCGCCCGCCAGGTAGAGGCGGCGATCGGCGTCGAGGCCCGGGAGGGGTTGGCCGGCCAGCGTGTACGCCAGCCCGGCCGCGCCGGCGAACGCCAGCGCGAGCACGCTGACGCCGTCCGGCGTCAGCCCCGCGCGGTCGGCGGCGGTCACGAACGGGTCGAGCGCCCGGTCGGCCTGTGGGCGGAGTCTGTCCAGCGTCATAGGTAGTCGGTGAAGTCCACGGTGCCGGCCGTCGGCTCGCGGTCGCCCGCGACGACCGCCTCGACGTCGGCGGCGACCGCCGCGGGCGGGCGATTCGTGGTGTCGATCTCGTAGACCGCCTCGCGGCCGTGTTCGGCGACCGCCTCCGAGAGGACGACGTCCAGCGCCTCCGCCTTGGCGTTCTCCTCGCACATCGCCCGTGCCTCGCCGCGGTCGAGCAGGCGGTCACGGAGCGACTCGGGGTGACACCGGAGCACGACCACCCGGTCGGCGTCGAGGTGGTGAGCGAGGTGGGTCTCGATGATGACGTCCTCGCGGCCGGCGAGACGGTCGGCGATGGCGTCGAGGTCGGCGACGAGGCTGCCGCGGTCGGGGTCCTCGCCGGTCGCCAGGTCCGCCTCGCGGACGAGATCGTTGAGGTGGACCACATCGAGGCCGGTGTCCGCCGCCTCGACGGCGGTCGTCTTTCCGGTGCCGGGGGTGCCGGTGACGGCGACTCTCATCGGACGGCGTTCAACACCTCCACGGCGCGGCGGGTCTCCTCGCGGGTGCCGCAGGTGACCCGGACGCAGGCCGGCAGGCCGAACGAGGAGGTGTCCCGGACGACGACGCCCTCCCGCCGTGCGGCCTCGGCGACCGCCGTCCCGTCGCCGACGTCACAGAGCAGGAAGTTGGCGGCGCTGTCGTAGGTGGGGCACTCCAGGGTCTCGGCCATGTACTCGCGGGCCCACCGGGCGGTCTCGACTGTCCGCTCGAGGTGGTCGTCGTCCTCGAGGGCGGCCAGCCCCGCGCGGCACGCGATCTCGGAGGTCGCAAACGGCGTGTTCACGCGTGCGTAGGCGTCGGCCCAGGCGTCGGGGACGATGGCGTAGCCGAGTCGGACGCCGGCCAGCCCGTGGGCCTTCGAGAACGACCGGAGGACGGCGACGTCCTCGCGCTCATCGAGGAGGCCGGTCGCCGAGGGCCGGTCGGAGAACTCCCCGTAGGCCTCGTCGACCAGGACGAGGGTGTCCTCGTCGGTTTCGGCGGCGATGGTCTCGACGTCGGTGACCGCACACTCGCTCCCGGTCGGGTTGTGGGGGCGCGTGAGGTAGACGATGCGCTCGCCGTCGTAGTGCGGCATGACCACATCCGGGGCCAGTGGGAAGTCCTGCTCCCGGCGGAGGGGATACTCGGCGACCTCGCCGTGGTGGTACCGGGCGCTCATCGCGTAGTAGGCGAACCCTGGTCGCGGGACCAGGACGCCGTCGCCGGGCCTGAGGAGGGCGCGGGCGAGGTAGTCCAGGGCGCCGTCGCCGCCGTTGGCGAGCCAGATCCGGCCGGGCGTGACGGCCCACTCCTCGGCCACCCGCTCCCGGAGGTCCGTGACGGCGGCCTTCGGGTAGCTGCTTGCCGCCGGTGCCGCCTCGCGGATGGCCGCCTCCGCCGCGGGCGACGGCCCGAATGGGTTCTCGTTGGAGGACAGCGTCACAAGTTCCCCGGGCTCGACGTCGAGGTCGCGGGCGACCTCCTCGACGCCCCGGCCGGCCTCGTAGGCGATGTGGGCCGACAGGTCCCGTGGTTCCATACGGAGGGCTCTGGTCGTGCCGGCATAAGTAGGCGTCCATCTCGGCAGGGCGGCGCGACCAGTGGGAGGGCCGCCGAACGAGCGAGCGGCGAAGCCGCGAGTCGCGAGGCCGAACGGAGTGAGGCCTCGGAACGAGCGAGCGGGGAGCGAAGCGACCCGCGAGCAGCGAGCGGAGCGACCGACGATACGCGAGCCGCGAGGCCGAATGGAGTGAGGCCTCGGAATGGGCGAGCGAAGCGACCCGCGAGGGGGGCGCCGGTACCGTTTTCGGGGACAGGCCCGTCGGTCCGACGGATGAGACTGCCGCTGGAACACGCAGTATACTCCCCCGATCGCACGACTGTGCTTCCGGAAGGCGTCGGTACGCGCGACGCGCCCGCCCGATGGATTCCCGCAGAAGGTGGCGACGCGCGGGTCGCCGGCGTGGTGGTACCGGATGACTGACCGCGCAGGCGTTGTCGTCGCCGGCGGACGGTCGACGCGGATGGGGGACCGCGAGAAGGCGGTCGTCGAGGTCGCCGGCCGGCCGCTCGTCGCCCGGGTCGCCGAGGCGCTGTCTGTCGTCGCCGACGAGCTTGTCGTCAACTGCCGGCCCGACCAGCGCGACGCCATCGCCACCGCCCTCCAGGGCCAGGACCCGACCTTCGCCACGGACGAGGACCCGGACCGCGGCCCGGTCGGGGGCATCGCGACCGGGCTCGGTGCAACGACCGCGACCTACGCCGCCGTCGTCGCCTGCGATCTCCCGTTCCTCGATCCCGACCTGATCGAGTATCTATTCGAGCGTGCCGGGGGCCAGGACGCCGCCGTCCCGAAACCGGACGAGTGGTTCGAGCCCCTGCACGCCGTCTACCGGCCGGACCCGATGGCCGCCGCCTGCGAGGACGCCCTGGCGACGGGCGACGTCCGGATCATCGAGCCGCTTTTCACACTCGAGTATGCCGTGGTCGAGCGCCGGGACCTGGTGGCCCACGGATCGCTTTCGAGCTTCGAGAGCGTGGACACCCCGGCGGAGGTCCGCGAGGCCGCCGACCGCCTCCAGTAGACCGGGCGACACACCGGGGCGAATCCGGCGAACACTCTTTACACCGGGCCCACTCTCGCGGGTATGACACGGACAGCGGTCGTGGCCGGCGTCGGGCCCGGCCTCGGCGCCGCCGTGGCGGAGCGGTTCGCCGCGGAGGGCTGTGAGGTGGCGCTTCTGGCACGCTCGGAGGGCTACCTGACGTCGCTCGCCGAGCGGCTACGGGCGGAGACGCCGGGCGAGGCGCTCGCGCTCCCGACGGACCTCGCCGACCCGGTGACCATCGACCACTCCTTCGACCGCGTCCACGAGACGTTCGGCGGCGTCGACGTGCTCGTCAACCACGCCAGCGCCGCGAGCTGGACCGGGCTCTTGGACCAAGATCCCGAGAGCTTCCGCCGGGCGCTGGCGGTCGGGCCGGAGGCGGCGCTGCACTGCTCGCAGGCGGCCGTCCCGGACATGGTCGACGGCGACGGGGGCACCGTCATCTTCACCGGCGCGACCACCTCGGTGCGGGGCCGGGAGGGCGCCGTCGGGTTCAGCGCAGCCAAGTTCGCCTGTCGCGGGCTGGCCGAATCGATGGCGCGGGAACTCGGGCCGGAGGGCGTCCACGTCGCCCACGTCGTCATCGACGGCATGATCCGGCCGCCCGATGCCGACCCGGAGGCCGCCGGCGAGGAGTATCTCGATCCGGACGCCATCGCCGACAGCTACTGGACGCTCGTCCGGCAGGACCGCTCGGCCTGGACGCTCGACCTGGACCTCCGACCGCACGTCGAGGAGTTCTGAGCCCCGCCGCGCGGCGAGCAGTCAGCTGACCACGTCTAGGACCTGCCGGAGGTCCATCCGACCGAGCACGACGGCGTCGATGCGGTCGTGGGCGACCACGTCGGCGGCGATCTCCCGGGCGGTCGCCTCGAGGTCGGGGTCGTCGACCATGTTCACCAGCGGCCGGACCGTCGCCCCGTCCGGCACGCCCTTCAGGCCGCCCTCGGGATGGGTGAGGACCGTCGCGACGTGCCTGGGGCGGATCTCCTCGCCGGACTCCAGGGTCGTGATCGCGGCGACCCGCTCGGGCCGGTGGACGCGGTCGCCTTCGAGCGGTTCCCCGACGGCCCTGGCGCTCGCCACGGGGACGGCCAGGCTCGTCGCGTCCGGAACTTGCGGCTCGTCGTCGGCCGGCGCCTTGAGCCAGCGGCCGCGTGCGCCGTCGGCCTTCACGAGGATGGGGGCGTCGGTCGCGTCGGCCATCGCGTCGACCGTCTCGATGTCGTAGCCGAGATACCGGTCGCGGTCGCCGTCCCGGCCGGGCACCAGCCCCAGCGGCCACGTCTCGTTCGCCCGGAGGACGGAACCCGGGTCCTCGGTGACGACGTGGCGCGCCACGTGGCCCTCGTACGGGGGAATCCGGACCGTCGCGGTCAGGACCGCGCGGTCGAGGCCGGCCGCCAGCGCGTACAGCGTCGACTTCTTCCCGCCGGCGCCGACGACGGCAACGACTCCATCGGGAGCGAACGCTTCGGCCGGTTCCATACCGCGTCGGTCGGTGCGGGCGGACAAAACGGTGCTGGCAGATGACGTGCCTATTTGTGGCTGCCGGGCGCCGGAGGCGACATGGTCGTCGACACCGCCGTCTACACCGTGCACACCGCGTTCGCGGCCCTGTGGGCCGGAAGCGTGCTGTTCGTCGTGGTCGCCGTCCAGCCGCTGGCGATGGCGGGTGACGTCGCGCCGGCCGCCTACGGCCGCATCGTCTCGACGCTCCGGCAGGTGACACGGGCCAGCGCTCTCCTCCTGTTCCTCAGCGGCGGGCACATGGCAGCCACCGGCTACACGGTCGAGTCGCTCACGGGTTCGTCAACGGGGCATCTCGTCCTGACGATGCTGGGTCTGTGGCTCGCCTTGGCTGCAACCGTCGAGGCGGGTAGCGCCAGGGCGCTCCGGGGTGTCGAGCAGCGGAAGATCCGGGAGCCGGCCCGGGAGGCCCGACCGTTCCTCCTTGCGGCCGCCGTCGTCGCCGTCGCGCTGTTTGTCGTCGCCGGCCTGCTCGGTCGACCACCGGCGGGGCTCTGAATCACGACGGCCCGCCCGCTCGCCGGCTGGCACCGACCCTGGGGAGGCCGGGGGACACCACAGCGCGGCCGTCAGGGGATGACGACGTCGTTGCGGAGCGTGCCGACGCCCTCTACGGTGACCTCGACGGTATCGCCGTCCGACAGCGGGCCGACACCCGCTGGCGTTCCGGTCGAGATGACGTCACCGGCCTCCAGCGTCATGTAGCGCGTGGTCTCGGCGATCAGTTCGGGGACAGAGAAGATGAACTGGTCGCGGCCGGAGTCCTGCCGGAGTTCACCGTTGACGTGGCACCGGACCGCGGCGTCCTCGGGGACCGCCTCGGCGGCGGCGACGACCGGGCCGATCGGCGCGGCGGCGTCGAAGGCCTTCCCGCGGACCCAGTTGGTCTCGACGGCCTGGTCGTCGCGGTTCGAGAGGTCGTTGACGCAGGTGTAGCCCGTGACGAGTCCGGCGGCCTCGGCGGCGTCGATGTCCCGACAGCGCTCGCCGATCACGACGCCGAGTTCCGCCTCGAAGTCCAGCCGTTCCTTCCCCGCCGGTAGCTCCACGGTCTCGCGGTGGCTCGCGACGGTGTTCGGTGGCTTCAGGAACAACAGCGGCCGGTCGGGGACCGCCTTGCCCTGCTCGTCGGCGTGGTCGGCGTAGTTCAGTCCGACGCAGACGATCTTCGAGGGTTCGCAGGGCGGCAGGATCTCGACGTCGGCCGCCGAGTGGAACTCCGGTGTGACGGACAATCGGCGGCCACCACCCGGGAAGGCTCGTATCTCGGCGTCGGATTCGCCTGTCCACTCGCCCCGGCGCACGTCGCCGGCCGGGTCCCGGAACCGTACAAGCTTCATACCGGGCCGTCGTCCGGTCGGTTTATAAGGGTTCGTCGTCGGTGGACCCCGATCCCTCGTTCGGGTGGCCGTCGAACTGTTGGGGCCTGCCAGTCGGCGGGTCCTCACAGCGGCTTCCGCATCTCCCGGTGGGGGATGCCGGCCTCGTCGAACGCCTCGCTCGTCACCTCGTAGCCCAATCCCTCGTAGAACGCCACGACCGGGACCTGGGCGTGGAGGAACACCGCCTCGTACCCCTCCTCGGCGGCGTGGGTCTCGACGGCGGCCATCAACTCCCGCCCCAGCCCGCGGCCCCGTTCCGACGGGAGGACGGCGACGCGCTCGACCTTGGCCCGCGCCGGATCGTACTCCCGGAGCCGCACGGCGCCGACGGCCTGTCCGCCGTCGCAGGCGACGAAGTGGGTGGCCGCGTCGTCCCGGCCGTCGAGTTCGCGGTGGGCCGGCACGCCCTGCTCGTCGACGAAGACGGATCGGCGGACCGACAGCGCCGCCTCGACTGCCGCCTCATCGTCGGCCCGCCGGACCTCCATGCCCGCTCGTAGGTCGGGCGGGCCCCATAACTCGCGCGGTCACGGCGGCCCGCCACCGGACGGGCCGCCCCCGCCGTCCGACCGGCGCTGCCACCCACGCTTAATACGCCGACGCGAGTAGCGTCGGGTGCTATGGAGCTAACCTGGCACGGTCACTCGACGTGGCACGTCTCCGTCGACGGGACGGACCTGCTCGTCGACCCGTTCTTCGATAATCCGAAGACGGACCTCGACCCCGACGCACTGGACCCCGACTACGTGTGTCTGACGCACGGCCACGCCGACCACGTCGGCGACGCCCACCGGTACAGCGACGCGACGCTCGTGGCGGTGCCGGAACTGGTCGGCTACTGCACCGACAACTTCGGCTTCGCGGACGCCGTCGGCGGGATGGGGATGAACGTCGGCGGCACCGTCGAGTGCGGCGACGCCTGGGTGACGATGACACAGGCGGCCCACACCAACGGCATCGAGACCGACTACGGCGCCTCCGCGGGCGTCCCGGCGGGCTTCGTCGTGACGGACGAAGCGCCCACACGGGAACCCGCCCCGGACTGTGGGTCGTTCTACCACGCCGGCGACACCAGCCTCATGACCGAGATGCGGGACGTCATCGGGCCGTTCTTAGAGCCGGACGTCGCCGCGCTGCCGGCCGGCGACCACTTCACGATGGGACCGGCCCAGGCCCCCATCGCGGCCGACTGGCTCGACGCCGACCGGGTCTGTCCGATGCACTACGACACGTTCCCGCCCATCGAGATGGACCCCGCCGAGTTCGAGCGCGAACTCGAGGCCGCCGGCGCCGACGCGGCGCCGGTCGTCCTCGAGGGCGACGAGACCATCCAGCTCTGAGGAGTCGGCCCCGACTCCGGTGACGCACGGGCAGGCTACCTTTTTACGGCCGCCGCGAGAAGCGCGAGTGCAATGGCCGACATCGAGACCACCACCGTCAACGAGGCGAAGTTCCACGCGCTGAGCCGTGCCGGCGACTTCGAGTTGAGCGTCGACGCGTCCGGCGAGGAAGGCCCGACGCCGAACCAGGTACTCGTCGCCGACTACGCCTCCTGCTTCACGTTCGCGTGCCGGGCCGGCGCCCAGCGGGAGATGGACGTCGAGCTGGGCGAGGTGGAAACGACCGCCGAGGCCGACCTGAACGACGACGACGACCTCACGTCGATCAGCTTCGAGATGCACGTCGAGGCCGACCTCGACGACGGGGAGGTCGACGAGTTGCTCGACCTCGGCGAGGACATCTGCCACGTTCGGGACTCCGTCAAGGAGTCGCTGCACGCGGACGTCGACGTGACGACGGACGCGTTCTGAGGCGGTCGTCACCGATAGCCGCCGACGGCGCTCCGACACCTCGTCGGATGCCGGGCCCCACGGCGAGTAGCCGTCATCGATGCCACGCGGTACGGGCCAACAGCAGGTCAAGCCGCCGGCCAAAGCGGGCGCCTGACCGGGCCGGCGGCCGCCACACCGGGAAGCGCCTTAGGGCCATCCCCGCCCCCTTTTATGCGGTCGAGCCCAACCGGGTTGCATGAGCGAGTGGCAGGACATGATCGTCGGCGACCGGATGGCCGTCGACAGCGAGTTCTCGCGGCAGGTCGACAGCTCGCAGTTCTCCCGACAGGAGTGGGGCCTGATCATGACGGCGGCGACGTTCGAGATCGAACGGCCCGACGACGCCGACGCTGCGGAACTCGTCGCCGATACCTCCCGGCTCCCGACCGTGATGCCCGAACTGGAGCGGATGTCCGAGATGGGCCCGATGGGCGGCCAGCCCGCCGGCGGTGGCGGGGGTGGACTGCTCTCGTCGATCGTGGAGTCGCTCGGCCTCGACGGCGGTAGTGGGGCCGAGGAGATCGACCAGGACCGGCTGGCGGCCGCCGAGTCGATGGTCGGGGCCTACGCGGAGGAGCTGCAGGGCCACCTCGAGGCCGAAGGCCGGTGGGCCGAGGTCCGCGCTGCTGCGGCCGCAGAGACCGATCCGGAATAGCGACGGGCGCCCGGTCACGGCGCCAGCCTGGCGAGCCAATCCACGCTCGACGACCGCACGTCACGGTGAGCCCAACGACGCTCGATGACCACACGGCAACACGAATTATTGAGACTCATGACGGCGGCGGCACGGCGAGTTATAGACGCTCGATGACGGCGTCGCTGACGGCCTCGGTCGAGGCGTCGCCGCCGAGGTCCGGCGTCCGTGGCCCGTCTGCGAGGACGGCCTCGACGGCGGCCCGGACCTCGGTGGCCGACTCGTCGCGTCCCAGGTGTTCTAAGAGCATTGCGCCCGAGAGGATGGCCGCGGTCGGGTTCGCGACCCCTTCGCCCGCGATGTCAGGCGCCGACCCGTGGACCGGTTCGAACAGTCCGTTGTCGGGGCCGACGTTCGCGCTCGGCGTGAGGCCGAGGCCGCCGACCAGCCCCGCGGCGAGGTCCGAGAGTACGTCGCCGGCCAGGTTGGGGCAGATGACGACGCCGTACGCCGCCGGGCGGAGCAACAGGTGCGTCGCCAGGGCGTCCACGAGCGCCGTCTCGTAGTCGGCATCGCGCTCGGCGGCGACCGCCTCGACGGCCTCGAGGAACTGGCCGTCGGTGGTCCGCATCACGTTGGCCTTGTGCGCGACGGTGACCTGGTCGTAGCCCTGCTCGGCCGCGTACTCGAAGCCGTACTCGGCGACGCGGCGGGAGGCCTCGGCGGTGACGACCCGGGTGAGCGTCGTGACACCGTCGGCGACCTCGGCCTCGATGCCGCTGTAGACGCCCTCGGTGTTCTCCCGGACGACCACCAGGTCCGTCTCGGGCCGCAGCGCGTCCACGCCGGGGTAGGCGCGGGCGGGCCGGACGTTGGCGACCGAGCCGACGGCCTCCCGAAGCGGGAGGACGACGTCGGCAGCGGTCTCGCCGGCCGCGCCGAACAGCGTGGCGTCGGCGTCGATGGCGCGGCGGCGGGTTTCCTCGGGGAGCGGCTCGCCGGTCTCGCGCTCGACGCGGTCGCCGGCCTCGGCGTGGTGGAACTCCAGGTCCGCGACGGCGTCGAGGACGTCGACGGCCGCCGGGACCACCTCCCGGCCGACGCCGTCGCCCGGCACGATGAGGACCGAGTCAGTCATCGGCCCGGCCCGACCCCGCGTCCCGCTCGTCGACGTACGGCAGCGACCGTGCGGTCTCCGCGATGGCGTCCCGGTTCGACCGCATCAGCGCGGTCGTGTCCCAGATGCCCTCGACCAAGGCCTGCCGTCGGGCCTCCTCGACCGACACCTCGACCGTGGTATCGCCGTACGTCACCGTTTCGCCGGCCACGTCGACCGCGATCTCGCCGTCCGGATGCGCGTCGACCCAGTCCTGGAGGGCAGCGATGGTGTCGGCGTCGGCCGTGACCGTCGGCACACCCAGCGCGAGGCAGTTCCCCGCGAAGATCTCGGCGAAGGACTCGCCGACGATCGCGTCGATGCCCCAGCGGACCAGCGCCTGCGGGGCGTGCTCCCGGGAGGACCCACAGCCGAAGTTCGCGTTGACGACCATGACGGTCGCCTCCTGGAACCGCGCCTCGTTGAACGGATGGTCCTTCGGTTCGTCGTCGTCAGTAAACCGTCGGTCGAAGAACGCGAACTCCCCGAGGCCGTCGAACGTCACGACCTTCATGAACCGCGCCGGGATGATCTGGTCGGTGTCGACGTCGTTGCCCCGGACCGGCACGCCCGTCCCCGCGACGTACCCCACGCTCGGGATGTCGGCGGTCTCGCCCGTCGCCGTCGGCCCGCTCATCGCGCCTCGACCTCCACGGTCGGCAGCTCGCGCACGTCGGTGACCTCGCCGGTCACCGCGGCGGCGGCGACCATCTCCGGGCTCATCAGGACTGTGCGGCCGTCCTTCGAGCCCTGGCGGCCGACGAAGTTCCGGTTCGACGAGGAGGCACACGCCTCGTCGCCCTCGAGCTGGTCATCGTTCATGCCGAGACACATCGAACAGCCCGCGCCGCGCCACTGGAAGCCCGCCTCGCGGAACGTCCCGTCGAGGCCCTCGGCCTCGGCGGCCGCCTTCACGCGCTGGCTGCCCGGCACGACCAATGCGCGGACCGATTCGTCGACCTCGCGGTCCACTACGACAGCTGCGGCGGCCCGCAGGTCCGGCAGCCGGGCGTTCGTACAGGAGCCGAGGAAGGCGACGTCGACGTCGTAGCCGTGCATCGTTTCGCCCGGCTCGACGCCCATGTGCGCCTGGGCGCGGCGGGCGACGTCCTGCTCGTCCGGCGGCAGGTCCTCCGGGGCCGGGATCGCCTCGGTGATGCCGACGCCCTGGCCGGGCGTGGTGCCCCAGGTGACCATCGGCTCGATGGCCGAGCCGTCGATGGTGACGACGTCGTCGTACTCAGCGTCCGGGTCCGACCGGATCGACTCCCAGTAGGGCTGCAGCTCGGCGAAGCGCTCGGGGTCGTCGGCGAAGGCGTCGGTCGCCCGCAGCCACTCGTAGGTGGTCTCGTCCGGGTTGACGTACCCGGCGCGGGCGCCACCCTCGATGGACATGTTGCAGATTGACATCCGGCCCGGCATGCCGAGGGCCTCGACCGCGTCGCCGGCGTACTCGTAGACGTAGCCGACGCCGCCGTCGGTGCCGAGCCGCCGGATGACCGTCAGGATGACGTCCTTGGCGGTGACGCCCTCGCCGAGGTCGCCGGTGACCTCAATCCGCCGGACGGCTTTCTTCTCCATCGCGACGGTCTGGGTCGCCAGGACGTCCCGTATCTGGCTGGTCCCGATGCCGAACGCCAGCGCGCCGAACGCGCCGTGGGTGGAGGTGTGGCTGTCGCCGCAGACGACCGTCATCCCCGGCTGGGTCCGCCCCTGCTCGGGCCCGATGACGTGGACGATGCCCTGGTCGCCCGTGGTCGGGTCGTCCAGCTCGATGCCGGCCTCCCGGACGTTCGCCTCGAGTTCGGCCATCATCGCCTCGGCGGCCTCGCTGTTGTATGGCCGGGATCGGTCGTCGGTGGGGACGATGTGGTCGACCGTCGCGTGGGTCAGGTCGGGACGAGCGACCTCGATGTCCCGCTCCCGCAGCATCCCGAACGCCTGCGGGCTCGTGACCTCGTGGATGAGGTGGAGGCCGACGAACAGCTGGTCCTGGCCGTTCGGGAGCGTCCGCACCCGGTGGGCGTCCCAGACCTTGTCGTACAGCGTCCGCTCACTCATCGTCGGGATCGTCGTCGGCCGCCTCCTCGCCGCGGTCGAAGGAACCCTGGGCGCCGTCCACGTCGTCGTCCGGCGTGTGGTCGACGTCCTCCAGCGTCTCGTCGTCGGGGCGCCGGTCGGCGTCGCGGTCCTCGCCCCCGTCCGGGGCGGTTCGGCTGCCGTCGGTCGTCGGTTGCGCCGCCTCGCCGCCGTCGGCCGCGACCGGGCGACCGCGTCCGTACGTCAGTGTGTCGCCGAACGCCCGGTTCGTGTACGGGTTCACGTGGCTGATGTCCCCGAGCGTCGGGTGCGGTACGGGTCCGGCGGTCGTCGTGCCGGTCGTCTCGGTGTGTCGGGCGGTCGTCGTGCCGGTCGTCTCGGTCTGTCGGGCGTCGTCGGTCATTGTTCTCGGATGGTGTGTTGTCGTGGTGTCTCGTGGCATGTCGGTTGCTGTCGGTGCTGTCGGGCGGTTCCCTGCGTCGGGCACGGCTACTCCTCCCCCCAGGCGAAGAGGCCGCGGAGGTACTCGCCGACGGCCTCGATGTCGTGGTCCGTCTCGGCCTGGCGGAGCTGCGTGAAGCTGGGGCGGCCGGCCTGGTTCTCGGCGATCCACTCGCGGGCGAAGGTGCCGTCCTGGACGGCCTCGAGCACCTGTTCCATATTCTGCCGGGCGTGGTCGTCGACGACCTCGTCGCCGCGGGTCAGCCCCCCGTACTCGGCGGTGTCGGAGACGGAGTCCCACATCTCGCCGAGTCCGCCCTCGTACATCAGGTCGACGATGAGTTTGAGTTCGTTCAGGCACTCGAAGTACGCCATCTCCCGGGAGTACCCCGCCTCGACCAGCGTCTCGTAGCCCTGCTTGACCAGCGACGTGACGCCGCCACAGAGGACGGCCTGTTCGCCGAACAGGTCGGTCTCGGTCTCCTCGCGGAACGTCGTCTCGACGACGCCGGCGCGGGTACAGCCGATCGCCTCGGCGTACGCCAGCGCGACGTGGTGGGCGTCGCCGGTCGCGTCCTGGTAGACGGCGAGCAGACCGGGGGTGCCCTGGTCGTTCTCGTAGTTGCGGCGGACGAGGTGGCCGGGCGACTTCGGCGCGACCATCGTCACGTTCACGGCCGGATCGGGCTCGATCTGGCCGTAGTGGATGTTGAACCCGTGGGCGAACTGGAGGGTGTCGCCGGGCGAAAGCGCCGACTCGATGCTGTCGTGGACGGCCGGCTGGACGGTGTCGGGCACGAGGACGCTCACGACGTCGGCGCGCTCGGCAGCCTCCGTCGGGGTTGCGACCTCGAGGCCGTCCTCGCGGGCGGCCGGCCGTGAATCGGAGTCCTCGCGGAGACCCACGAGGACGTCCACGCCGGAGTCAGCGAGGTTCCGGGCGTGGGCGTGGCCCTGGCTGCCGTAGCCGAGGACGGCGACGGTGCGGTCGTCGAGGACGGTGCGGTCGGCGTCGGCGTCGTAGTAGATCTCTGCGGTCGTGGCCTCGTCGTGGGTTCCGGCGGTCATGTGTGGCTCTCGTCGACGCGGGCGGTCTCGGCGGCGCCGCGGGCCAGGGCGGCCTGGCCGGTGCGGGCGATCTCGCGGATGCCGAACTGTCCGTAGGCGTCGATGGCGTCGTCGATCTTGCCCTCATCGCCGGTGATCCGGACGGTGATGGTCTCGGGGCCGGCGTCCAGCGTCTCGCCGTCGTACATCTCGGTGATCGCGTGGACCTCGTCCGGCGCCTCGCCGTTCACCTTCAGTATCACCAGTTCGCGGGCGACGGGGTCGGCGTCCAGTTCGCGGACGTGGACAACCGGCAGCAGCTTCCCGAGCTGCTTTTTCGCCTGGTCGATGCCGGGGTCGGGCTCCTCGACGACGAGCGTGATCCGGGAGTATCCCTCGTTCTGGGTGGGTCCGACGGTCAGCGACTCGATGTTGAACTGCCGTCGGTGGAAGAGTCCGGAGACCCCCGCGAGCACGCCGGGTTCGTCCCGCACGTACGCGGAGATGATGGTCCGACGGGGGTCGTGTTCGACCTCCACGTCGGGGTCGACGCGGATGCCGTCGGCGTTCCGGCGGCCGACCGGCCGGTCGCGCTCGCCGGGCTCGGGGCCCGCCAGCCCGTCCCGGCGGCGGTCGAGGTTGCGGCTCACAGCTGCTCCTCCGCCAGGGCGAACAGGCCGTTGTCGCCGCCGCTCGGCACCATCGGGTAGACGTTCTCGTCGGGGTCGATGTGGGCGTCGACGACGCTCGGGCCGTCGTAGGAAAGCGCCTCGTCGAGAACCGCCTCGACCTCCTCGTAGCGCTCGATCCGGAACCCGCGGGCGCCGAACGCCTCCGCCAGCGTGTCGAAGTCCGGCACCCAGGGATACTCCGAGGCCATGTGGCGTTCGCCGAAGAAGGCGTCCTGCCACTGGCGGACCATCCCGATGGCCGCGTTGTTCAGCACGACGACGGTGACGTCTACGTTCTCGCGGACGGCGACGGACAGCTCCTGGCACGTCATCAGGAAGGAGCCGTCGCCGTCGAAGCAGACGACGTCCTGGTCGTCCTCGGCGGCCAATCTGGCGCCGATGGCCGCCGGGACGCCGTAGCCCATCGTGCCGAGACCGTGGGAGGACACCCACGTGCGGGGCTCGGTGTAGGTCCAGTACTGGCAGGCCCACATCTGGTGCTGGCCGACCCCGGTCGTGACGATAGTGTCGTCGGCGGTCGCGTCGTCGACCGCCTCCACGACGTACTGGGGCTTGACCGGCTCGTCGGCCGGCGCGGCGTACTCCAGGGGGTACTCCTGTTTCCACTGCCGGCACTGCTCGCGCCAGGCCGCCGCGTCCGGCGATGTCGCCATCGCCGCGGCGAGCTGGTCGAGGACCGCGCCGGCGTCGCCGACCAGCGGGTGGTCGGCCTCGACGTTCTTCGAGATCTCCGCCGGGTCGATGTCGACGTGGACGATCGCGGCGTCCGGCGCGAACGTCTCCACCCCGCCCGTCAGCCGGTCGTCGAACCGCGTGCCGACCGCGAGCAGGCAGTCCGTCATCGTGACCGCCATGTTGGCGTAGCCGGTGCCGTGCATGCCGGCCATCTCCAGGGCGAGGTCGTGGTCCTCCCGGAAGGCGCCGACGGCGGGCATCGTGGTGACGACGGGGATGCCGTGCTCGGTGGCGAACGCCCGCAACGTGGCGGTCGCGTCGGCCTTGACCACGCCCCCGCCGGCGAGGATGACCGGCCGGTCGGCGGCCGCCAGCACGGCCGCGGCGGCCGCGACGGCGTCGGGGGCTGCCGTCTCCGGCGGGTCGTGCGTCGAGGGCGTCCGGGGCTCGCCGGGGTCCTCGCTGGCGTCGCCGTTCGTGACGTCCTTCGGGAGGTCGACGAGCGTCGGGCCCTGCCGGCCGCCCGCCGCCAGCGCGAACGCGGTCCCGACGTCGGTCCCGACGTCGTCGGCGTCGTCGGCGAAGAAGTTCGCCTTGGTGACCGGGCCGGTGACGCCGATGGTGTCGGTCTCCTGGAAGGCGTCGCTCCCGACGAAGTCGGTCGGCACCTGGCCGGTCAGCGCCACGACGGGGTCCGAATCCATGTTGGCGTCGGCGAGCCCCGTCACGAGGTTCGTCGCACCGGGGCCCGAAGTCGCCATGCAGACGCCCGGCGCGCCGCTGACGACGCCGTAGGCGTCCGCGGCGTGGGCCGCGCCCTGTTCGTGAGCCATCGTGACGTGGGCCATCTCGCTGTGGTACAGCGCGTCATAGACGGGCATGATGGCGCCGCCCTGGACGCCGAAGAGGTGCTCGACGCCGGCGTTCTCCAGGGCGCAGACCACCGCGTCGGCACCGGTCTCGATCTCACCGGTGCCATCGTCGGCCGGCTCGGTCGCGTCCGTCTCGTCGGCCGCCGGGGCGGCAGTCTCCGCCGTGTGGGCCGCCGCCGTGGCAGACTCGGCCGTCTCGGTCTCTCCGGTGTCGGCGTCCGGCGGAGCGACCTCTGTCGTGTCCGAGTCCGTCGTGTCTGTCGTTGCGGTGTCGGCGTCCGACGGAGCGGCCTCCGCCGGGTCGGTCCCGGGCGAGGCCGGTTTGGGTTCGCCGCTCATCGCGGCACACCGGTCCTGCGATACCGTCGATTCGTGTCTCGTGTGTCCATGATCCTGTTGGTGGAACTGTCCGAAAGCGATGCAGCCGGCGGCGAGAATGGGGGTGTAGGGGCTAGGCGGCCCCTACAATACGGAGCGGGACGCTGGCGGCGGGCTCGAACGCGCGGTCGCCAGCGGTCCTCCGCGGCATCACGTCGAGTGTAGTGGGGTACTCCCTGATAAACGTTCCCCGCGGTGCAAGCATTGCCCGCGCGATGGCGGTGGCGGTGAGCTCCTGGCGGCGGGCGAGCGCGGTCGACGCCGTCCATCCTACACCCGGACCTCCTCGCGGCGGACGCCCACCTCACGGGCGAACTCCGCCAGCCGCTCTCCGGTGACCTGCTCGTCGCCAGCGCCGTGGTCTTTCACCCGGCGGGTCACCTCCCGGACCTCGGTGTCGGTCGGGTCGAAGCCGGCCTCGACCAGTCGGCGTCGGACGGAGTGGGTGCCGGTGTGCTTGCCGAGCACCAGTTCGCGGCTGGCGCCGACCATCTCCGGCGTCATCACGCCGGGCTCGAACGTGTCGGCGTTCTCGATGACGCCGGCGGCGTGGATGCCCGACTCGTGGGCGAAGGCGTTGTCGCCCACGACGGGTTTGTTCGCCGGCACCGTGACGTCGCTTTTGGCCTCGACGATGCGGGCCAATTCCGTAATGTGCCCGGTATCGATGCCGGTGTCGACGCCGTACAGCGACTCCAGCGCCATCACGACCTCCTCGTAGGCGGCGTTGCCGGCGCGTTCGCCGATGCCGTTGACCGAGACCTGCGACTGACCGGCGCCGGCCTCGTAGCCCGACAGCGCGTTGGCAGCGGCCAGCCCGAAGTCGTCGTGGGTGTGGACGTCCACGTCGGCCTCGGTGTGGGCCACGACGGTCTCGACCACGTCGTGGAACCGTCGCGGCGTCGCCACCCCGCAGGTGTCGGGGACGTTGATCCAGTCCGCCCCGGCGGCGGAGACGGCCTCGACGACGTCGATCAGGTACGGTTCGTCCGTACGCGTGGCGTCCATCGGCGAGAACATGCAGGTCGCACCCGCCTCGCGGACGCGCTCGACGGCCGCGACGGACCGCTCTACGGCCTCCTCGCGGCTGGCATGCATCGAATCCTGCAGCTGGACGTCGCTGGTCGAACAGAATACGTGCACCATCTCGACGCCTGCGTCGAGGGCGGCGTCGATGTCCTCGTCCACGACGCGGGCCAGCCCGCAGACCGTGGTCGCCGTCGCGTCGGCGATGTCCCTAACGGCCTCGAACTCCGCATCCAAGTTCACCGGGAACCCGGCCTCGATGACATGGGTGCCCATGTTGTCGAGCAAGGCGGCTATCTCGCGCTTGTCGTCGTACGAGAAGGAGGTCCTGGGTGACTGTTCGCCGTCGCGCAGCGTCGTGTCGAATATCCGGGCGTCGTCGATCTCCGAACTACCGGCTAACGTGCCCTGGAAGAACTCGATCCGCCGGCGCAGCCGACGTATCCTCGTGGTGAACCATTGCAGACTGCCCAAGGGATGGCGGGGTATTTAAAGCTGTCCTTGGGTCATATGTTGCATCCCGGGGGTACGGACGGTCGCTCCACGGACCGCCGGACACCGCCGTTTACGTCCTTCGTCGCCACACATCTGTAAGGTGTAATTCTGCGTTCGGGCGCGAGGGCTGTGGCCACACCGGGCTTAGACGGCGACTCGCAGGTTCTCGGTCGCTTCGCTGCGCGGGCGCGGGCCACCTACGACTGTCGTCGTTGTATCGCGGCGCTGACTCGTCGTACCCGGCCGATGTCACCCCCCGGAGCAGCCAGCGTTAACAGGGTCCCGTGCGACCCCAAGCGCATGCTGCGCAGCTTCGACGGGGTCGAGCCGGACGTCCACGACAGCGCCTACGTCGACCCCGCCGCGGTCGTCATCGGCGACGTCACCCTCGAGGCGGACGCGAGTGTGTGGCCCAACACGACCCTCCGGGGCGACCACGGCCCGATCGTCCTCCGGGAGGGCGCCAACGTCCAGGACAACGCCGTCCTCCACGAGGGCGCCGAAATCGGGCCGTACGCGACCGTCGGCCACACCGCCATCGTCCACAACGCGGCGGTCCGCGAGCGGAGCCTGGTCGGGATGGGCGCGACGGTCCTGGACCGCTCCGTGGTCGGGGAGGCGGCGATGGTCGGCGCCAACAGTTTGGTCACGGAGGACAAGACCATCGAGCCGTCGACGCTGTACGCCGGCGTGCCGGCGGAGAAGGTCAAATCGGTCGACGAATCGCCGTGGGCGTACGCCGGCGACCGCTACGTTCAACTCGCCCGCGAGCACGCCGAGCGCTCCGAGCGGATCGAGTAGCAGTCGTGTAGCACTCCACACGGATCGCGTGGCAGTCGGATCAGGAAGGCGTGTACGTCCCCGTCACCTGGGCGCGGGCGAGGATACGGCCCGAGAGCGCTGTCCCGAGGTCCTCGACGGTACCGCCGGCCGCGAGATCGAGCATGCCGTCGACGGCAAAGCACTTGAACCGGTAGGTGTGGGGTTCGTCCGGCGGCGCGGGCCCCCCGTAGCCGACGTCGCCGAAGTCGTTCTCGCCCTCGACGGCCGCCGAGACGTCCCAGTCCTCGGGGATGGTCGTCGTGTCGGGCGGGACGTTCCAGACCAGCCAGTGGACGAATATCTCGCCGGCGACGGCGACGGCGTCGGGGTCGTCGACGACGAGGGCGAGCGACCCCGCGTCGTCGGGGACGCCGTCGATCTCCAGTGGTGGATTGACGTTCGACTGGTTCTTCCCGAACTCCCGCGGGATCGTGCCGCCCGCTTCGAACGCGGAACTCCGGATGGACAGCGAGCCGCTGCCCTCGGCGGAGGCAAGTGCCGGGTTGTCCGGCCCGGCGGTGTCCCCGCCGCCGTACCCGTAGCCGCCGGTGTCGTCGCCGTTCCCGTCGTTGGACGAGCAGCCTGCCAGGCCCAGCGCGGCCGCGGCGAGCACGCTGCGTCGTGGCACGGGGCGCATGAGCGTGGCTTTGGGTCGAGAGGTTGAAATAGCCCGGTTCAGAGCAGTCGCCGAAGTGTCGTAGACCGGCCCGGCAATCCGACACTCATTCCGATCGCGTTCGGAAGTACGCCCGCGTCCGTCGCTTGCCGTCGACGACGAACCGGAGCCGATCCAGAAGCGTCTCGTTCCGCAATGTGGCACTGCTGGCGGGCTCGAACACTATGCGGTCGCCCGCGGGCCGGCAGCGCCCGCGGAAGAGCCGTTGCCGGAGCCGGTCCAGCCCCGGCGTGTGCCAGTGACAGAGGAGACAGGCCGGCTGGCCGGCCTCGACCGCCACCGGGACGTCGAGTCGTGCCGCGTCTTCGTCGACCTCGAGATCGGGGACGGTTCGGGTGGTCGGCCAGCCGTCGTCGTCGACGACGGTGAACGCGAGTCGGTCGTACCCGGCCGCTTCGTCGGCGTCGACCCCCTGTGACGGCCACGCGGGCATCGACCCCGCGTCCGCGCCGACCGGTTCGGCCGCCGACGGGTCGACCTCGACGACGATCCGGAGTGTGTACACCCCATCAGGAACCGGCCGAGGCGGGACTCCAGCATGTCGGCCGTCTTCGAGAAGCCCTCGGTCTTCGGGGAGTCAGGTTCGGCGCCGAGGAGGTCGCCGACGTACTCGGCGTTGGCCTCGAGGTAGTCGTCCCGGACGGTGGCGCGGCCGCGGAGCAGGAACGGGTCGTCGGCCCCGTAGAACAAAAGCGAGACCCTCGGGTGCTCGCGGACGGCCTCGACCGTCCCGGAGAAGGCGGGCGGCGACGTGACGACGACCGTGCCCCGGTCGGGGTCGTAGAACGGGCTGAGTGGGAAGGTCTGCGGGCGGTCGTCGGTCGCGGTGGCGACCTCGACGGCCGCCGAGTCGTGGACGGCCCGTCGACGCTGCTCCGGGTCGGGCGAGTCGTCGGACACCGGGTCAGGCCGCCTCCATGGCACCCCTGGTGGCCCGGGGTGGTTTAACTCACCGGCGGGGTTTCAAACCCGCGTTGTCGCCCCGGCCCCGGCGACAAGAGCGGCTGCCCCGGTGCGGCTCGAGGGGTAGCGGCTCGCTGCGCGCCTCTCTACCGTCGGTGCTTCCGTCGCCGGGGCCCCGTCGACCCTCCGCGTCCCGTTCAGTCCACCGACCACCGCTGGCGTCGGCCGTGCGCTTTAGTCTTGCCGCCTTCGGCACCGAGGGACTCCCCCGGTAGCGGCGCGATAGGTTTTCTGCTCAGGATATCCATCAGTACAGTATCCATCGGTTTTCGGGTAGGCGAACAACGCTCACCGATACCTTTGCCCTACTGTTAGGCGACCACACCGACACGGCAAGCGGTCGCGGTGCGCGCCGGCCGGGCGTTGCCGAGTGGGGCTCGCCGACGATGGCGCGCTGGGGCAGCGCGCGCCTCCCGCCGGGTGGGCGCATTACTTGGATAATTCCTCTTCAGATTCACCAAAGACTAAGACTACAATCTGACCCGTCTCGATTTCTCTAATATAATATCAACCAGGCCGATATGACTCTGATGTATATTCAGGGATCTATTGCAGAGAGTCCTCTACCCGATCCATATCTCATGCGCGAGTCTTTGTTTCCCTAATCCGGTAATCGTACTGCGTGGTGGCTCTCGCTCGTCTTTATCTGGGGAGCACGCTCTGGCGGCTTTCACTCGTTGCAGACGGAGAGCTGGATAATCTCGTGAACACTGCAGTTGGCATACCCCTCAGCCTGTACCTACTCAGCAAACATGTGTTCTATCAGCCCACATGGTTAGAGCCGGCCCTGTGGAGAGTCAGGCTTCTCCTGCGATAGCGTGGTCGCGTTCCTTGCGGAGGCTCTCATCGGACTGGGATTCGCTCAGCAAGTGAATGAACTGTCCGACGTTCCTGAGGAGTTTATTCTCGGCTTTGCGAAGGTGCTCTTCGAACGTCGCCCGTGCAATCGTCGTCTCCTGGGCCAGATCGCTAATCGAACAGCCCCGAGGCTGCTCGTAGTAGTCGTTATCCAACGCGAGTTGGAGCGCTGCCAGCTGTCGGCCCGTCAGCTCCCCGAACAACTGATCGATCGGCGTGAGCATACTGTGTGGCAACCGGGTCTCTTCGAGCCCCGTCTTCGCCATGACATTGATCTCACGGTCTGCCTTGAGTTCTTCGTGGAGCGATCGGATATCGGCTTCATCGAATGCAATCAGGTTGTACTGCTCCCAGCCGTGCCGATGAACTGTCGGCGGTTGATAGAGACAGTTGTGCGCTTCGAACCGTTCGACGATCGAGTTTTCGACCGGGCAGAGACAAGCCTTCGTCACGACCTGCACGCCAGTTCCGTCGTGGGACTTGTGGAGAACCGTTCCGATCCGCTCGATTTCGTCGACGAACTCCGCTGTCGGTGCCGTCTCTGACGTGATTTCCAGCACTTGACAGTCACTCAAGTACCATTCCCGAATGGTGACGTCGGGGAACCGTTCCGAGAGCTCCCGGTACGGGCACTCGTGGCGGAGTCGAAATGATGCCTGGTGCAGGCTCATACGCCATCAATCGATTGGCTGATTCGAAAAGGTGCCGGTTATAGCTCGCACCACTGATAACATATGGTCTATCCAATCATCATTCGACATGACCGACATGGCCCCAGACGAACTAAACAGTCACCTACACGCGAAGACCGAGAAGCCACTCATCCTCGACATTCGACACGCCGACGATTTCGAGGACTGGCACATCCCGGGCAGCGAGAACGTCGACGTCTACGACGAACTGAAGAACGACCCCGGCGAGGCGGCAGCCCAACTCCGGACGCTCCCGCAGGATCGGGAGATCGTGACGGTCTGTGCCGTCGGTAAGATGTCGGCCGTCGCGACAGAGACGCTACGCAACGAGGGGTACGAGGCGAAGACTCTCCGCGATGGCATGAGCGGTTGGAGTCGCGTCCATCGGACGGCTCGGATTGACACCGATCTCGACGGAAAGCTCTTCCAGGTCGCTCGCCCCGGCACCGGCTGTCTCTCGTACGTTCTGATATCGGCTGGTGAAGCGGCTGTGTTTGATCCGTCCATCCACCTAGGAGAATACGAGGTCCTCATCGAGGACAACGACGCCGACCTGGTCGGCGTGTTCGATACGCACGCCCACGCAGATCACGTCTCCGGCGGTCAGCAGCTCGCGGATCGGTACGACGTACCGTACTACCTCCACCCGGCAGACGCGACCGACCTCGAGGTCGGTCCGCTGGCCGACGGCCAGCGACTCCGGGTCGGGGAAGTCGAGATTGAGGTGATCCACACCCCGGGCCACAGTCCGGGCAGCGTCAGCTTCGGCCTCCAAGACGAGGTACTGTTCACTGGAGACACTCTCTTGCACGAGAGCGTCGGCCGGGTCGAACTCGGCGTCGAAGCTGGCCTCGAGGACGTTGCTGTCGAAGAAAACGCGGCAGCGCTCTACGACGGCCTTCAGCGGCTCCAGGCGTACGGTGGCGACCCGCTCGTCTTGCCGACTCACGACCCTGGATCGCCCGATCCTCCAGTCAGTGCGCGACTGAGCGAGGTCGAGGAGCGAAACGCTGGCCTGGACCGAGCTCGCGAGACGTTCGTCGAATCGCTTGCATCCGATATCCCGGAGCATCCTCCGAACTTTCAGCGGATCAAACGCGTGAATGTCGGCGTCGAGACCCCTCCCAAGGATGAGCTCGAGGACCTCGAACAGGGGCCGAACAACTGCGCGGCCGAATAACCCGTGAACGGACCGACCGACGTGACGCATGGCATCCGCGAGCACCTCGGCCAGTTCTCGCTGCACGTCCTGCTGGTGTTTGCGACGGGTCTGACAATCGGCTCCGAGCGTGTCGTCGTCCCCCTCCTCGGCGAGGAGACGTTCGGGCTCACTTCGCTGTTCGTCATCGGCTCGTTCGTCGCCTCCTTCGGCTTCGTGAAGGCGCTGCTCAACCTCTACGCCGGCAAGTGGGGCGAGGCGTACGGACGCAGACCGGTGCTGATTCTCGGGTGGGCGACGGCGCTCCCGCTCCCAATCGTCCTCGTCTTCGCACCCTCCTGGGGGTGGATCGTCGCCGGGAACGTCCTGCTGGGGGTCAACCAGGCGCTCACCTGGAGTATGGCGATCAACGCAAAAATCGACCTCGCTGGGCCCGAGCAGCGCGGTCTCGCCGTCGGCATCGACGAGTCCTTCGGGTACACTGGAGTCGCGGTCGGAACGTGGGTCACGGGTCTCATCGCCGGCTACACGGGGAGCCTCCGGCCCGAACCGTTCTACTTCCTGGCCGCCGTCGTCGTGCTGGCGTTCCTCGTGTCCCTCGTCCTGATCAAGGAGACCGTCCATTACGCTCGGGCCGAGGGCGACGACGCCCACCACGACGCCGACCTGCCGTTCGAGGCAGTACTGAAGCGCGCGACCTACGGCGACCGCACCCTGTTCGCGGCGGCTCAGGCCGGCCACGTCGAGAACTTCGTCGACACCCTATTCTGGATCGCGGTGCCGCTGTACCTCACGAGCCAGGGTCAGGAGGTCGAAGCCGCCGCGTTCGTCGTCGGGGTCCACAGCGCGATGTACTTCCTCCAGGTCGGCGCCGGTGGCCTCGCGGACCGGATCGGGCGTCGCCCGCCGGTTATTGTGGGAATGTATCTCGCTGGCGCCGGGGTACTCGGGATGGTCCTCGTGGAGAGCTACGTCCCGTGGCTCGCGATGGCCGCGGCGTCAGGAATCGGTATGGCGTTGCTCTATCCCAATCTGATGACGGTGCCCGGCGATGCCTGTCATCCCTCGTGGCGTGCTGCCGGGATGGGCGTCTACCGGATGTGGCGTGACGCGGGTTACGGTGTCGGTGCATTCGTGATCGGCCTGACGATGGAGTTCGCGAGCCTTGAAGCCGCCTTCTATCTGACCGCGGCGTTGATGCTCCTCTCGGGGCTGGTCGTCCAGCTCTGGATGGAAGAGACTCACCCCGAGTTCGGCACGCACGAGCCGCCGCTCCCTGTAGGCGACGCGCCGGACGCAATACTCCCCGAGGACTAGGGATCCGAGTAGGTATGCTACGTTCCGAGGTAGCGGTTCGGGTATTGCCCAGCTATCGAGTCCGTGTGGTAGCTAGCACGCGGGTGATGTAGATGTGCTTCCAGAGCACCCATCCCCCGAGGCTAATCGCAATCAGTCCGATGACGGTTAGTCCGACAGCCCCCCAATTCATCTTGTCGAGAGCGCAGGTCAACGTTTCACTCGCACAGGACCCGAACATTTCTTGTGCGAACGCGCCTCCGTACACTAGTGCCACGCCGACGACTACTGCAACGGTGCCGACCTGCTTCTTCCGCACGAGTTCCTGCTCGGTGGGTGGGTTGGCAACGATCGTCTCGCGAACGCCCTGACGCGGCCCGGCCAGTTGCGAGAAAATAGCTGCTCCAAGCAACAAGAGCGCCGCAGGGGCAAGGTAAATCCCGATCGACAGCATCCCTAGAATCGAAAGTCCTGACGACAGGAACGCGGCCACCCAGACGAGGGGTGTCCGATTCGTCCATACACCGATCACACCGACGAGCGCGAAAAGCACGCTGAGCAGCACGATCCCGCCGAAGAACACGTCTGCGAGTGGATTCGGAAGCAAGAGGAATGCGGTTGCGACCGTGGCCGAGATGACGGCAAGCGCGCTAAGCAGGCGACTGACCGTTTGGCTTTGGGGAGTCTGGAGTGTTGGGATCATGGACGTATTACCAGTGGATTAGTTATCAGGTGTGCAAGGGTCTGCAATGCTCGTAGCTCAACGTTTGGGACTATTCGTTAAGGGCTCTGCGACCGCGACAAGCGGGCTCGATTCTCGACCCAGGGCAGCGCCGTCGAGTCCGCCATAGAGCGCGACGCTCGAGAACCCGGCGCGTTCGAGAAGCCGACGGAACTCTGCGGGACCGTAGAGTCGCGTATCCCACGGCACTTCGCCGAGAAACTCGTAGCCGTCGCCGCGCTCCCGGAACTTCGTTATTACGACCTCAAGCCGGCCAGTCTCGGGGCTGTACTCCCGTCGCTCGACCTTGATGACGTCTCGTTTGACACTCGCACCGGTTTCCTGGAAGTCGCCCAGCAGGCTGTGTCCGTTGTCCACCCCCATGACCAACGCGCCGTTCGGGGCGAGGCGCTTCCGGAATTTCTCGACGATTGCTTCGTTGGCGTCGTCCTCGAAGTACCCGAACGCGAACCAATTCAGGATGACGTCGTACTCGTCGTCGGTCGTATCCAGCTCACGCATGTCTGCGACACCGAACGATGTCTTGTCCGAGACGCCGGCCTCAACAGCCCGTTCGCGGGCCGTCTCGATGTACTCGGGAGAGACGTCCACGCCGTCGACGGCGACCCCGGTCTCGGCGAGTTCGATCGAATGCCGGCCGATTCCGCAGGCGACGTCGAGCGCTCGCTTCGGTTCGACGCCGTGTTCGTCCAGTAGAGCCAGGAGGTTCGTCACGTCATCGTCAGCCCTGTCCACGCCCCGGTGTAGGCTCTCGCCGATCACGTCGGGCGACTCGATGTACGTCTTCTCGGTCCAGTGTGTCATTTTACGTCTCCGTCTCCAGGTGATTTCGCCGCCGTTGGAACTCGTCTTCGTCTATGTCTCCCCGGGCATACTTTTCCCGGAGGGTCGACAGGGCAGCACCTTCACCCACCGCTCGTGGTGTCCCTCGTCGAGAAGCCCAATAGACGACCGCACAGACCGCTCCAACGAGGACAGAGACGAAGCCGAGCGGCATGAGTACCATCCACCCAGGCCCCCCACCGTTTATCATTCCGCTTTTCATCATCCTGTTGTCCCGGTTGGCACTCGATCCGTCGAATTCGTCGACTGTGATCGCCCCCTGTTCGATGATCGCCTCACTGTCGGGAACGGCACCTGCAGGGATGGAAGTATCTTCGGCGGGGCCGCCGGGCTCACCGACGACGATCCGTCCGACCATTCCCATCGATTCGTGTGGAATACAGTAGTAGTCGTATGTCCCTGGAACCTCGAAGGTATGTTCGAATCTCCCCTGTGAGTGGACGCCGCTATCGAACGGAGTGCCCGCAGCGGGGATGCGACCCTCGTAGGCGGTCGCGGAGTGCGATCCCGCTTCGATCTCGAACCGGACTGTCGTGCCCGGTTCGACGTGCAAGCCGATCGGATCGAAGTCCGTATTCCCCATCGAAACGACGGGGGTCTCCTGTTCTTGTGCATTAGCTGTCTTCGAGATCCCTGTACTCCCGATCGCACCTGCCCCGAGCAATCCCAAGACCTGTCGTCGACTATAGCTGGCCTGTGAATTCATCTCGGATGGGTCGGTGGAAGGTTCCGGACGATCTTGGGCGTTCATTAGTGGGACTGGAAGGGACGTATCATCGTATCTATGCTGCGAGCTATAACTGGCACCCCTGTGGGGCGGCTTCACTTTCTCCATGTTTACTCCGTCTCTATGATGTGTATTCTGCAGAGGTGCGTTCGAGCGTGAGTGCCAGCAGGTTCCGCTCGGCCCGCCGGAGGTGTTCGAGCACCGTGGACTTGTCGAGGTCGAATTCCGCCGCGAGTTCAGTCGCCGTCACGCCCCGTGGGACGTCGAAGTAGTCTCGCTCGAATGCCGTCGTCAGAACCTCACGCTGGCGCTCCGTGAGCGCTTCGACGTGATTGGTTTGCCCGGTGTATTCGCCGATACGCAGTACATTCATCTGCGTGGCGAAGTCCCCGCTCTCGCCAAATGCTGTCTCCAGTTGAGCCAGCGCTTCTTGCGTGGCGACGGCCGTGAAGGTCAGCCCATCATCATCGAGGTGAAGCGGGCCGTCGACGTAGAACTCCCCCTCCTGCTCGTCGAGGGTCTCCTGACAGCGGGGGAGTTCCATGCGCAACAGGTACTCGAGGCGATCGGGGCCACGGCCGACAAGGTCGAACGAATGGACGTAGTCGAGGTCTTCGAATCGGTCTGTATCCACGGGGTCGTCAACCTCGACCATCGCCGTCCCCGAACACCCCCGGCACGAGAGCGAGCGGAGGCGAACGTACTCACACTCGTCCCGGAGTGAGAGCAGTTCCTCGACGCCGACTGCTGCCAACGCTGACTGCGACAGTCGGAGCCGTAGTTCCCGCAGGTGCGTCCCCGTGGTCCCTGCCGGGTGGCCGTTGCTGCTCTGTCTCATCGGCCGAGAGTCACCGCCGCGAGTAGATCGGCCTCGCTTTCGAGCGTTCGTGTGAACGTCCATGCGGTCACGGTTCCGAATCCCAGAGCGAGAGCGACGAGCAACCCGACAGCGGGCGCGACGTCAGCCCAAACCCAGCCGTCGAGTGCCAGGGCCCGCATGCCGGAGATGGCGATGGAGACGGGGTTCCAGTCGGCAAGCGTCCCTAGCCACGCGGGCATCGCCGATATCGGGACGAACGCGTTGCTCACGAACAACACCGGCAATACAAGGAACGATGTGACCATTGAGAACGCGAACTCGTACTTGAGGGCGTACGCCACGAACAGTGAGAACGCCGTCGCGGCGACAGCCATGAGCGCGGCCAGGCCAACGAAGGCGACGGCACCAGGCAGTCCGGTCGCCAGCCGCACGCCGTCCGCGTACGCGAGCCCCAGCAGGAGCGTCGTCTGGACTGCATTCAGCGTTGCCATCACGACGATGCGGGCGCCGACCACCGAGGATCGGCTGACTGGTGCAGCCCAAAGCTTCCCGATGAACCCGGTGCTGATGTCGTCGACGACGCATTTTCCGCCGATGACGACGTACTCGATGGCCATCAAGGCCGCAACGCCTGGCAGGATGAACGCCTTGTAGTTCTCGGCGGGAAACCCCGGGAGCATCGTGATCTGTTGAAAGAGACTGCCGAACAGCAGATACCAGAGCACCGGCTTGATGGCCAGCATGACTGTTAACCCGACCGGCGAGATGGTGACCTCGCGGAACCACCGCAGACTGAGTCCGCGAACAACCCGGAGTTCGGCGCGGAGATCAGCCACTCGTCGGGTGCTCATGCGACCACCTCGCCGGCTGTGATTGTCTTGAACGCGTCGCCGAACGAGTCGTCGTGGCGTTCCTTCAGCGCGTCCGGACTGTCGACGGCCGCGATCTGGCCTTCTGACAGTACGGCCACGCGGTCACATAATTCCGCGGCCTCGTCCAGGTAGTGCGTCGAGAGCAAGACGGTCGCGCCCGCAGCCCGGAGTTCGCGGACGTACTCCCAGGTCTGGCGGCGCATTGCCGGGTCGAGACCCAGTGTCGGTTCGTCGAAGACGACGAGCTGTGGGTCGTGGAGGAGGCCGGCCGCGATCTCGATGCGGCGTTTCATCCCGCCAGAGTAGCCGGCGATGCGCTCGTCGGCACGATCCAAAAGATCTACCCGGTTCAGTACGCGCTCGATGCGGTGGTCGCGCTCGCTCACGGGCACCTTGTACATGTCGGCGAACAGCGAGAGTACCTGTCGACCGGTCAGCCAGTGATCAAGTGCTGTCTCCTGGGGAATATAGCCGACGCGCGTGCGGACGTCGTCCGGGCAATCGGTAACGTCGATTCCGTCGACGGTCACCCTGCCGGCCGTCGACTCCGTTAGCGTCGCGACGACCTTCATCAGCGTGCTCTTGCCAGCGCCGTTCGGCCCGAGTAGCCCAAACGCCTCGCCCGCGTCGACGGACAGCGACACGTCATCGAGGGCGGTCGTCGTACCGTATCGTTTCGAGAGGTTTGCAACCTCCACGAGTTGATCTCGTTCAGTCATGCGTCGAGAAGATGTTTCGTGCGCGTCGCGTTGGTACTTACTCCCAATATATGGGTAGTATTCAAGTAGTGTCGAGGGTCGGCCACGTGTCGTTGCTTCGATCAAGAAGTCCGGGACCGGCTTACTGGACGTTGAGGACCGCGACGCGTTCCTGGGCGACGGTGGCACCGTCGTCCTCGCACTCTCCACATCGGACGCCGACGCCCCGCACGCCGTACCGGTCTCTACGGCTACAACGAGACGGAGGTCGTGTTCTACCTCCGGCTGGCCGCCGGGCCGGACAACGTCAAGGGGGACCTCGAGGACAGTGCCGTGACCTTCGTCACCCACTAGCAGGGCGACGACCGGTGGCGGAGCGTCGTCGCGACCGGCCGCCTCCGGTCGACGACCGAAGACGCCGTCGCCATCGACGCCCTCGAGGGGTTCCGGGAGGTCCAGATCCCGCTCGTGGACGTCTTCGGCGCCCCGACCTCCGAGGTGCCCTTGGAGTTCGACCGGCTCGACCCCGAATCGTTGACGACCTGCTAGGAGTCACCGACCGGGACCTGACGGCGCCCGCCGGCACCGACTGACCCCGGGCCGGGCGACCGACGATCGGGCAGGACCAGAACTGTTCGGACCTCGCGGCGGTGCGGCGCCGCGAGCATCCGAGACCCGCTGCCACGCCGTTGTGCGCTACTCGTCGCGAAAGCCCTCGACGCCGTCGAGGTCGAGCACGAACTCGGGGGTGAGTGCCGACGCCGGAGTGTAGAACCCGGCGAAGTCGCCGTCGAGGACGCGCCGGGCGGCCGTGGTCGCCGCGTCGACGGTGAACGCATAGGTCTCGGGGGTCTCCAGGCGGGTCGTGACGGTCGTCTCGTCGTCCGTGGCCTCGCCCCAGACGTAGCAGGCGCCACGCTCGCGCCGCCGTGCCGACGGACCCGACACGGCCACGTCGGCGAGGGACTGCAGCGTCCGCTTGACCGGGCCGACGTCCAGGAGGGGCGCGGCCGGCCGCCCGACCCGGAGCGCCCGTTCGACGGACTTCGGCATCGCGGCGTACACCTCGACGTTCCCGATCCCGGTCGTGTAGTACGCCGTCGAGACGTCGCCCCACGGGATGGCGACGGCGTTGCGCTCGCCGCGACCGAAGTCGATGCGGCGGCTCTCGTGGGCGGTTGGGACGTCGGAGATCTCGCCGTCGCGGCGGACCGTGCCCCCGTGGCCGGCGTGTTCGATGGCCGACCGGAGGGTGCCGGCGGAGAGCCCGCCGTCCGGGTCGAAGCCGAGGCGGAGTTCGGTTGCCTCGGGGAGGCGGTCGTGGAGGTGGCCGGCGACGCAGTCGGTCGGCACGACGTCGAACCCGACGCCGGGGAGTAGACACACGCCGGCCCTCTCGGCCTCGCGGTCGCGCTCGGCGATGGCCTCGAAGACCGCGAGTTCACCGGTGATGTCGAGGTAGTCCGTGCCGGTGTCGAGGCAGGCGTCGACGAGCGGCTCGTAGGTGTCGACGAACGGCCCGGCGCAGTTCAGACAGGCGTCGACGTCGTCGAGGTGGTTCGCGGCGGCATCGACGTCGAACGGTCGGCCCTCGCAGCCGAACCGTTCGGCGAGATGCTCGGTCTCGACGGCGTCGCGACCGGCGACGACGGTGTCGACGCCGCGGTCGACCGCCTCCTCGGCGATCAGTTCCCCGGTGTATCCGTAGGCCCCGTAGATCAGGAGCGTCATAGTCGGAGCCTCGGTGGCCGAGAGGAAAACCCCGTTGGCACCCGTCAGGTGGTGAACGACGGTCGCCGGGCCCGTCCGTCGTCACCGATCGGGATCCGTATGCCCATCACTGGGACGAATGTTTAACTGGGTTTCAGCCGACTGGAGCGACGATGGACGTCGAACGCGCGAGCGACCGCTCCGAGGCGGTCCTCAGTGAGATCCTGGAGGCGGTGATAGTCGACCGGGGGTTCCTCGAGACGGTCCTCACGGGAATCCTCGCAGAGGGCCACGTGCTGCTGGAGGACGTGCCCGGAACGGGGAAGACGCTCACGGCGCGGAGCCTCGCGACCGCGCTGGGACTGGCGTTCAACCGGATACAGTTCACGCCGGACCTGTTGCCCGCCGACGTGACGGGGTCGCACATCTACGACGAGGGGACCGGCGAGTTCAGGTTCCGGGAGGGACCGATCTTCTCGAACGTCGTGCTGGCCGACGAGATCAACCGCGCGCCGCCGAAGACCCAGGCCGCGCTCCTGGAGGCGATGGAGGAAAAACAGGTGTCGGTGGAGGGCGAAACCCGGTCGCTTCCCTCCCCGTTTGTCGTCATCGCGACGCAGAACCCCGTCGAACAGGAGGGAACCTTCGAGTTGCCGGAGGCCCAGCGGGACCGGTTCGTCGTCAAGACGAAGATGGGCTACCCCGACTGGGACGGGGAGTTCGAGTTGCTGGAGCGCCGTGCCGGCCGCGCCGACCGGACGCCGACGGTCGACGGCGTCATCGACGGCGCGACCCTCGAGGAGATGCAGTCCGTCGTCGAGGACGTCACCGTCGCGGAGGAACTCATGGCCTACATGGTCGACGTCTGCCGGGCGACGCGGGCCCACGACGCCTCGGCGGTCGGCGTCTCCCCACGAGGCCTCCAGCGTCTCTACGAGGCCGCACGGGCACGGGCCGCGATCGCCGGCTCCGGGTTCGTCGTCCCCGAACACGTCACCGCCGTGGCGGAACCGGTCCTCAACCACCGCATCGTGGTACGGACGGACGCCTCGGTTCGCGGCGTCTCGAAGCGGGACGTCGTCGAGGACGTCATCGAGGGCCACGAGATCCCGGGCGTCCTGAACTGATACTGCCGGCTGTACGCACGTGAACCAGCCCCGACCCCGATATCACCGATCGAGTCGTCGCGGAACGACGTACAGCCGACAGGAATGACACGCCGGTTACCCCGGCGCCGCGGACGTCACGAGGAGGACGCCGACCAGCGCTGCGACGGCAGCGGCGGCGGTCCCGCCGGGGTCGAGCGTTGCGGTCACGAGCACCGCCCCGTACACCGACGCGACGCTACAACCGGCGACGAGCAGTGCCGTTCCGACGTGGAGGAACTCCAGCCGGCGGTTCCCGCGCCGGAGTTCGAGCCGGAGCCGCTGGCCGTAGGTGCCGACGTCCCAGAGGACGATCGCGGCCCCGACGACCCCGAACAGGAGCACGGACCGGCCGACGAGTTCGCCCGCGACTACCGATGCGCCGACGAGCCCACCGGCGGCGAGCACGACGCCGGCCGTCCGCGTCGGAAGCACGGCCAGATACCCCAGGAGACACGCGAGGAGCACGAGGAACGTGACCGCGAGACAGGCGACCGTGAGGATGCCGACCGCCATCGGGAGCGCGCCGAACTCCGCCACGAGCGACTCGAGGACCTCCGTTTCGGTCTCGGCGTCGTAGCGCCCGTAGAGCGCATAGAGGACGCCGATGCTTCCGGTCGGCCCGCCGAAGAGCAAGAGCCCGACCGCCAGCGCGCCGCCGGTCCCGTGGGCGCCCAGTCGGAGGAGCCAGCGCACCGACCCGGTTCGGAGCCGTCTGAGGACCGACACGAGGCAGACGAGCCCCGTCGAGACCCCGATGGCGCCGAGCAACGTGATCCGCAGCGCCCCGGCTGTCGCGATAGCGCCGACCGCCAACGGGACGGCCCCCGGCATCGAACGAACCGCCGTCGCCCACACCGATGGGACGACGAACGTCGCCACGGCACCGACGCCGGCGAGGGCCGCCCCGGCGTACAGCAGGCCCCGCTGGAGCCGTTCGAGCCGGTCGCGGACCTCGGCCCGCCGTTCCCGGTTCACGAGGGCCGGGATCGGCAATCGACCGACCACCACCCCGACCGCGAGGCAGGCGAGGCCGACCAAAAGGACCAGCGACGGGAGCGCGTCGACACCTGTCGAGGGGAAGAGTAGTCGTTCCGCCCAGGCCGAGGCGGCCGAGGCCGGGCCTAGGAAGAGCGACACCGCAGCCAGCCCCGCCATGAGTGCCCCGCCCGTCACCGCAGAGACCGCGCCCGCCGTGACCGAAAGCGACCGGCCCGCAGCCCCCGCGAGGTCCTGGCGCAACGCGAGAGTCGTCCCCGCGCCTGCGGTAGAGACACCGAGCAGGTAGGCGAACGGCCAGGCGTGACTCGGGTAGACCGTCACGTGAAACGGGTCCGCCGGGACCAGTGCGGCCAGTACCGCCGCCCCGGTCGAGAGGAGGACGCTCACGACGAAGAGGACGCTCGAGAGAGCTATCCAGGGCGTCGTATCGCGGCTACCGATGGCGCCGGCGGCGCCGAGCACGATGCCGCTCGCCAGTGCGACGCCGGTGAGCCGATACAGCCCCGTATACCACGCCAGGACGCCGAGAGCCCCGAAGCCGAGGAGCGCCACGGTGAGTTTGCTGAGGCGGGCGGGAGCCGACCGCCGGGTCACCGGCCCCGTCATCGGGTCGTCCCCCCAGTGACGGCCGACAACGCTACCGGCAGCGGGTCCGACCGCGACCAGTCGACGACCGTCGCGCCCGCGTCCCGGAGGCGGGTGATACGCGTCTCCCGCTCGACGCCGGCGAGCCGCGACCCGGGCGAATCCCGTTCGCCGACGTCCGGCGAGACCACCGTGACCCGGTGGCCGTGGACCCGGAGATCCGTCGTGAGTTCCAGGGGTTCGTCGTCGGCCAGCGGCGTGGCGATGACCAGTTGCGTCTCGGGCTGGATCCTCGTCAGGAGCCGCTCGGCGATAGCGGTGCCGTCAGGTGGGGGTTCGACGCGGAGCCGTCCGCCGTCCCAGTCGCTCCGTCCGTCGGCCGCCCGGAGCGCCCGCCGCGTCCTGACCTGCAGATCGGAGGTGTCCGGCCGAATCCACGGGACGGCGTCGTCACTGATGGCCAGAAACCCGGTCTCGTGGCCCTCGTTCGCGAGCGACGTGACGATGGCGTCGGCGGCGTACAGACAGAGCGTCCGGCCGGACGCAGACTCCGGGCGCCGGACCGTCTCGACCTCCCGGCGACAGTCCGCGATGACGACCACCGAGAAGCCGCCGCGTTCGCGGAAGTTGATCGTCGACAGCGTCCCGTCGCGGGCCATGCGCCGCCAGTCGATGCGGTTGACCGGGTCGCCCGGGCGGTAGGTACGGACCGTGTGGAACTCGATGCCGCTGCCGCCGGAGTCGGAGGTGACGGCCCCCACGAGGGTCGAGGTCTCCCGGACCGTCGGTGGCTCCTCGAGGAAGACCCGCGCCGCGAAGGAGGCGTCCCCCGCCACCTCCGGCCGCACGTCACGGTAGCTTCCGGCGGCCGTTCCGCGGACCCGGACCCGAGGCGGTTCGAACCGGTGGGTCCCTCGCCGGGCGCGGACGGTGTAGGAAACCGTCGTCGAGCCGCCCGGGGGCAGCGGTGCCGCCCCCGAGGCGCTACCCCCGGTGACGACGAGGTCGTCCGGCAGGCCGTCGCTGAACCGTGCGTCCGGGACGGTCGTCGATCCCTCGTTTTGCACTGTCAGTTCGACCGTCACCGGGTCGTCGGGTATCGGTTCGGCGGGTGTGATCTCCCGCTCGACGGCGAGATCCGGGTTCGGAACGCCGCTGATGGCATCGAAGGCGACGAACAACAGCGGAATCCCCGCGAGCAGTATCGTCCAGCGATCACCGATGAAGACACCGGCGACGATGACGAGGAGTGCACACGACAGCATCCCCCGGTACCGTTCGCGGGCGTGGATCGTCACGGCGCCTCCTCCGGTGCGTAGGACTCGATCGCGTCGAGGGTTCGCTCGACGGTCGTCCGGAAGGCCCGGTCGGGGTACAGCCAGGCGTACAGCCGCCACCGCAGCGTGGCGTCGGCCGCCCGTTCGTCGCCGAGGAACGCGCCGGCAACGGCGTCGTCGGTCCACCCGCCGGTCAGCACGGCCTCGCAGGCTACGGAGTCGTCACGTCTACTCCTGGTCGTTATCGTCTCTATCGCGGCCGAGCGGAGCCGCATCCGGACCGCCGCGCGTCGGTCCTCGTCGCCGGTCTCGATGACGGCCTCCAGATCGTCGTCGAACGTGCTGCCGGCGGTCGCGGCGTTCCCGCTAGGACGGATCGGCTCGGCGTCCACTCGCGTGGTCGCGGTCGCACCCTTCCAGACACTGATCGCGGTGGCCAGAAGGATGCCGCCGGCCACGACAGCGATTCCGGCGGTCCCGCGCAGTCGACGGTCGAGGGCCTCGGCGTCGACGAGTCGGCCGACCGTTGCGGGCCGGGCAAGCAACGCCGCCGCCACGAGCAGGACCGCCAGTCCGGTAAGGAGCACCGATAGGTACGCCCACCGTCGCACCCGGGGCGGTATTCGGCTGACAGCGCCACCCAGGGCGTCCCGTACACGGGGCAGACCGGTCCGTATCATTCACCGTCGGAGCGCACGAGTTCTGCGGCGTCACGGACCGCCGCGAGCCGGGATCCGTCCGGGTCGCGGTCGCCGTACTCGACCGTCCGGAACGTCTCGAGGATGGTCTCGACCGCGTCGGCCGGCAGTCCGGCCGCGATGGCCCGGTTCGCTATCTCCCGCGGCGTTTCGGTTACGGGCCGCGTGACCGCCGCGGCGCCGAGCAGCAGCCCCCACGCGTTCCGGACGGGCCCGTCGTCGCCGTGTCCCGCTGGCTCGCGAGCGGCGGTCCGGGATGTGTCCGCCGACGAGCCGAACACGCCGGCGACGGTAGCGGCCAGCCCCCCGAGACGGTCCCGCACCGCCGTCAGCCCGGTGTAGAGCGCGGGCAGGGTGACCGCGCGGACGACCGTCGACCACGCCAGGTCTACCAGGCGACTCAGCAGGATCAGGCCGACGAGCGCCTTCGCCGCGACCGCGTGGGACGCGGACCGGAGGACCCCGAGCGGCGCACGGCCCAGCGCCTTCGCCACCGCGCCGGCGAGCAGTGCCAGAGCCAGGAGGGCGCCGCCGCCCGCCAGGAGGTTACGGAGCGGGGTGATCGTGGTCGCCACTCGCCAGTCGCCGCGGGTCGCCGCAACGGTGCTTTCGTATGCCGTCCCCGGTGAGACGGTCGCCATCCCACGGTCGTCGGTCGAGGCGACGCGCTCCCCGCCGAGGAGCACGGTCGCGTCGGACACCGGCGTGCCATCGTCGTGCTCGACGGTGACCGTCGTGGGTCGTCCCGGCAGCGGCGCCGGGCGAGCGGCCGTGGTGATGGTGATGGCTGGGAGTTCGACCGTCCGCTCGCCCGAGGCGGCGCCGCGCTCGACGGTGAGCGTCACGTTCCCGGTCTGCTCCGGGAGCCCGACGGTCGCCAGTCCCGATCGGTTCGTCCGCGCGGCCAACCGGTCGGCGACGGACACGTTACCGTCCGACACCGGATAGCCCTCGATGGTTGCGTTGAGTGTGACGTCGGTACCGGCATAGGCGTCGTTCTCCACGGCGACGTCGATGGTCGTCGGCACCGGGACGGACCGTGCCGCTATCCGCTCCGGGGCGTCCTGGCCCGCCGGCCGCTCGCCCCCGGCGTGGGCGGTCACGTTCAGCGACGCCCGGAACGGCACCGTCCCGGCGACGATGCCGGACTCGTTCGTCTCCCCGACCGGTTCGCCGTCGAACCGGATTCCGGCGCCCGGAACGGGCTCGTCGTTCGAGACGACCCTGACGCGGAGCGGCTGTCCGGGCACCGGGTCGTCGAGTAGTTCGAGCTGGACCTCGCGGTCCACTGGTCCGGGGTTCCAGCCGCCCCTGGCGTCCTGACTCGACGACGAACGCCCGGCGCTGGAACCGCCGCCACCGTCCCCCTCGCTCTCCGCATTCCCCACGCCACTGGAGGACTCGGAGCTGCCGTCCGATTCCCCTCGTGGCTCGTCGCTGTCCGCCCCGTCGCTTCCTGCCGACGCCCCCTCCTCGTCGCGGGCGGCCCTCGACGCCCTCGACTGATTGCCATCGACGTCGGACGATCGATTGCCGTAGTCGAGGTATTGTAGCCCGGATTCGGTGTCGGTCCGCTGGCCGACGAGTGCCCGCCGGTCGCCGCCGGGCGTCGGGTCGAACGGAACCCACCCGGCCTCGGGGAAATACACCTCGACCCACGCGTGCTGGTGGACGGTTCGGACGACGAACGTCTTGTTGGTCTCGTTCGGCACGCCTGGCGTGTACCCCTTCACGTAGCGGGCCGGAACCCCCTCCGCACGGAGCATCACGGTCATCGTCGTCGCGAGAAGGGAACTGTGTGCAGCCTCCCGCTCGAAGAGCACCTCCGCGGCGGTGTCGTGCTCGACGGCCGACCGGTTCATCCGGAACTCGTAGTTCGAGCGGAACCACTGCTCGACGGCGACGGCCGTCTCGTAGGGAGAATCCGCGTCGGCGGTAACGCTCTCGGTGCGGGAAACGACCCGGTCGGGAACCGACGCTGGCAGGGCCGTGTAGCGTTCTTCGAGTTCCTCCGGGTAGTCCTCGCCGGCACCGACGGCGGGGTCGGTCTCCGGCCGGATGCTCGTGACGACGAAGGTCTCGTTCGGCGAGGCCGTCCCGTCCAGCACGACGCCCGACGCTGGGCCGACGGCGGCGTCGGTCTCCGAAGCGCTCGAGATGCCGACGGGCCGCCACGCGGCCGGCAAGACCACCGCCGGGATCCGCAGCGTGACCTCATGTGAGAGCAGCGCCCGCGACGTGTTCGGCGGGTCGTGGCTCCAGGCGGGGGGCCGGTCGGAGCGGCGCCACCCGTCCTGGAGGTAGGTATCGTATGCCGTGAGCCGCCAGTACGCCGGGGCCTCGGCCCGGACGGTGAAGTGGACGGCCTCCGTGCTCGTACGGTTCGGCGGCGGGTCCGCGAACCGTTCCTCGAGGTGGGTGCCCCCGGACCCGTCGGGGTCGCCGCCAATGCGTGGCTGACCGGATCCGTTGCCGGACGCGTCGGTGGCTGGGTCCCCCTCGTTTGGGCCGCTTCCGATCGTCGCGTTGGTGTCGTTGAAGTTCAAGTAGTCGACCGGGACTGATAACGCGGGAATGGCGCTCGCGAGGAGGACGACCGCGACGAGCGAGCAGATGACGATACCGACAACGCCGAATCGCCGTCCCCCGACGTCGTTCTTCTCCCCGCCCATCGGATATACTATCTTTCGTGGCCGGTACTGTCATAAATATTCTGCTCCGGGTACTACCATCCGTCCGTTCCCATAGCGGTATGACCGGTGGAGGCAGTCGACGCACCCTCGGACGCCCGGAACTCGGTGCGCCGTGCACTTATCGGGGTCGCCCACGCATGGGATCCATGACCCGACGGGACGTCGTGGCGCCGGGCGGGATGCCGTCGTTCGACGCGGTCGGCGAGATGGCCGAGCGGGCGGAGGCGCTAGGCTACGACCGGATCTCCGTCCCCGAGGTGACCGGCCGGGACGCGGTGACGGTGCTTGCGACGCTCGCCGAGCGCACCTACGCCATCGGGCTCTCGAACGACGTATTCTCCCCGTGGGGCCGATCGTCCGCGATGCTCGGCCAGACCGGGGTGACGCTGCAGGAGGCAAGCGGCGGCCGGTACCGGATGGGCCTGGGCACCTCATCGCCGGCGCTCACCGAGCAGTGGCACCTCGGCGACTACGACCGGCCGCTCCGCCGCCTCCGGGAGACGATCGAGATCGTAAAGCAGGTCGCGAGCGGCGGCCGCCTCGAGTACGACGGCGAGGTGTTCGACGGCGGCGGCCTGGCGCTGCGTGGCGTCGAGCCCGCGACCGTACCGGTCGACGTCGCGGCGCTCGGCCCCAAGACGACCGAACTGGCGGGCCGGTTCGCCGACGGCTGGGTGCCCCAGCTGTTCACCACAGCTGCCCTCGAGGATCGGCTAGCGGATCTCAGACGAGGCGCCGACCTCGGCGGCCGGGACCCGGCGGACCTCCGCGTCGCGGTCACCGTCCGCTCCTGTGCGCTCGAGGACGCGGCGCGGGCCCGGGAGGTCGCTCGCCGCCAGATCGCGTTCATGGTCGCCGCCTACGGCCCGTACTACCGGCAGTCGATCGCCCGGCAGGGGTTCGACGCCGAGACCGACGCGATCCACGGCGCCTGGACGGACGGCGACCGGGCCGATGCGGTGGCGGCGGTCACCGACGAGATGGTCGACGGCCTCGTCGCCGCCGGCACCCCCGAGACGGTCCGGGAGACGGTCGCGGGTTACGAGACCGTCGACGGCGTCGACGCCGTCCGGGTCGGGTTCTTCGGGGAGATGACCGCCAAGGAGCGGCGTCGGACGATGAACGAACTGGAACCGTGATCAGTCGCCACATGGTGGGGGCCGCCAGGGAATTGTAGGCGGACGCAAGGGAGCCAGGGGGCGGACGGCAGGGGCCCGCGGGCGGACGCAAGGCCGGCGGACATCCATCGCCGTCGCTCGCCGCCGGCCCCAGGCCGTGCTGTACGGACACGTCGCCGACGCCGCGATCAATCCGTCGGTCGATGAACGGCTCGCGGCCGTCTCGGGTGGGTCCTAAGCCGGTCGATCGTGTCGGCAGTCCCGAGCGACACCACCGATCGGCTCTGGCGGGCAACGAGTCCCGGGTCTCAGTCATACTGCGCACAGACCCGCCGGATACCCTCGCGGAACCCGATCTCGGGCTCCCACCCGGTTTTCGCCCGCATCTTCGAGGGGTCGGCACAGGTGTCGTGGACGTACACGGACTCGGGAATCGGATTCTCGACGTACGCCGGCTCGACAGCCGTGCCCAGCTCCTCGTTGATGAGCTCGACGACGGTATTGAACGAGTACGAATCCCCGGTGCCGAGGTTGTAGATGCCGTCGAGTTCGTGGTCGGCGGCGAGCAGGAGGCCGCGGACGATGTCGTCGACGTGGGTGAAGTCGCGGGTCTGCTCCCCGTCGCCGTACAGCTCCGGGTTGCGGCCGTTCGCGACGTCGTCGGCGAACTGCGCGATGACGTTGGCGTACTCGCCCTTGTGTGCCTCTGCACCGCCGTAGCCCTGGTAGACGGAGAAAAAGCGCAGCCCGGCCATCGACATCCCGTGGTGGTTCGAGAAGTACTCCCCGTACCGCTCCCGGGCGAGTTTCGAGGCCTCGTAGCCGGTGTCGACCGCGACGGGCATGTCCTCGGGGGATGGTTCCGTGCGGCTCCCGTAGATGGAGGACGTGGAGGCGTAGACGACGGTCTCACAGCCGTCCTGGCGGGCCTGCTCGACGGCGTTGACGAACCCCTCGACGTTGACGCGGGCGCCGGTCGTCGGATCCGCTTCGTGCATCGCGTAGGAGGAAAGCGCCGCCAGGTGGTAGACCACGTCGACGTCCGTCGGGAGGTCCTCGTCGAGGACGCTCGCCCGCCGGTATTCGACGGCCTCGTCGAGGTTCGCGGGCGTCCCGAGGTGCTCGTCGTCGACGACCACGACGTCGTTGTCGGCGGCGAGCGCGTTCGCGAGGTTCGAGCCGATGAAGCCCGCCCCGCCCGTCACCAGGATGCGGTTGCCCTGCATGGATCCGTGTGCTCGGACGGTCGCGGGAGACGTATTAACGCCCCGGTAATCGTCGGTCGGAGGCCGGACGGATAGTCAGCCACCCGTCGGACGTTAGCCAAAAGGTTGATTGAAGGCCAGCGGTTCCGTTCACGCCCCGGCAGGCCAATCACATGTCCGAAACACCCTCACCTTCCTCCGAGACGGACCCCGGATTGCTCGATCTCTGGCCGGCGATCGAAGAGAACGTCACCAGCAGGTTCGGGGAGGACGTCGAGGTGACGGTGACCGAGTACGACGACCACCTCGACGTCCGCATCATGCCGAACGGCGCGGTCGAGGAGATCGAGGCCGAACACGAGGACCTCACCGTCGTGCCGTACAACGCATGCCAGATGACCATCCGGACCGAGGAATGAACCACAGTGGTACGTCTCCTGGCCTGCTCACGTGACGCTGGGCGCTCTCATCGACGCCCGCTGGACCAGGAAAACTGAGGGGACCGTCGAGGCCTCATGACCCCGACCCGTCGGTCACCTCGACCCAAAAGTGGAGCTGGTGGTCGGCCTCGGCGGCGGTCGGGTCGGCCGGCGGGTCACCCCGGTACAGGAGGAACTTGACGCGCCGGTCCTCGCCGGCGAACTCGCGGGCGGTCCCCGCGTCGAGTTCGAGCGGTCGCTCCCGGATGTCGGTTTCGTTGTGTGCGATGGTGACCGAGTAACGGTCCAGTCGCGCCCGGTCGGTTACCGTCGACCGGTTGTCCTCGATGTCGACCGCTTGGAGCTGGACCACCACCGTGTACTCGACCGGCTCGTACTCGTTGTTCTCCACGCCGACGTGGATAGATTTCGATTCGTTCGGCGACAGCGTCTCCGGGTAGCCGAACGTGACCAGGTCGCCGTCCTCCTCTTCCGTCAGGACGTAGAACTGCGTGAACTGCTCGCCCTGCTGGGGGACGGCGACGGCGTAGACGACGCTCGTGGTCGCCAGGAGGATCGCGACCGCGAGTGCCACGTTCAGCGCAGCGTCGAGCGTCGAATCCGGGTCGGTAACCTCGGACCGCCCGTCGGCGTACCACTCCCGGTACGGCACGCGGAACCGCTCGGATGCCGGCAGCTCCCAGCGGCGCAGCGCTGCCAGGACCGACGCCAGGACGGTGAACAGACTGATGGTGACGAGGATCGGCACGAGACGGATGCCGCGCGGTCCGTTCGATGCCGTCGATGCCACGGTCCCCGAGCCCGCCGCCGTTCCCGTCCGCGTTCGTGTCGACCGGTCCGGCCTCGGCGTCCATGGCCGACTCCTCGTCGGCTGCGGCCGATGCCGACTCCCCGGCCGACTCCTCGTCATCTCCGGCCGTCGCCGACTCCGCGGCGTCCGGACCGCCGGCCTCCGCCACCGGTCCCGCGGTCGTGGGCGGCTCGCCCGCCTCGGGGAACAGGGCCGCGATGAAGGCGTAGCCCGGCACGAACAGGACGAAGACGAGGCCGACGACGACCCGGACCGGCGAGTCGTTTACGACCGGGAGGAAGACGGCGAGGTTGGTGAGCGCGACGACGGCGAGCACCGCGGCCAGGTCCGCCGGCAGGTTCCGGACCGGCGACGGCAACAGCAGCCACACCCGCTCGCGGTCCATACCGTCGGGTGCCACCCGACGGTGAAAAATGGGTCGGTCACGACCGCCGGACGGGCGTCATGTCCGGGCACCGCCGGGGATCGGCCGTCCTGGTCCGATCGGTGCGGTGGCGGTCTTGGCGGGACACTCGACACCGACAGCCCCAATGGACAGTGACAGGGGCATGGACGACCACGACACGGCGCAGGCCGGCTGCACCACCGGAGACCCCCGGGGTCCGGCAGGGAGATATCCCGAGTCGCGGATCGGCCTCTGGGTCGCTGGAGGCGTCGCGACGGGGGCTATCCGGGCTCCCGCCGTGCCAGGTCCTCGGCGAGTGCGCGAGCCCGGGCCAGGTGCGCGTTGGCACGCCCGTTTCCGGTCGCCTCGACCTCCGCCAGGAGGTCCCTGACGACCGCCGCGCGCTCGACGACCACCCTGTCCTCACAGGAGCGCATGTCCCCGGCGACGGCTTCGGCCTCGCCGAGAAGGCGGCGCGCGCGCCGTTCGACGGGCAGCTGGGCCGTGGCCGCGAGGTGGTCGTGGAGGCGCTCGGCGGCCGACCGTATGTCGTCGGTCACAGCCGGGCCTCCGCGCGGTCGCGGTCGGCCGCCTCGTTGACGTTCACCCGCCAGCCCGACAGCCGAACCGTCTCGACGGTGCCGCCGTTGTCGAGCAGCCACCCGATAGCGTCGGTGAGTTCGTACTCGCCGCGCGCGGAGGGCTCGATGGCGCGGCAGGCCTCGAAGATCCGCTGCGAGAAGGCGAAACAGCCCGTGGTGGCCAGCCTCGACGGCGGATCGTCGGGTTTCTCGACGATCCCGACGACCTCGCCGCCCGCCACCTCCAGGACCCCCCCGCGCGTGGCGCGGTCCCGGCTCACCCGCTCGACGAGCAGGGTGGCGTCCGCCGACCGGTCGCGATGCCGGCGCCGGACGTCGCCCACGTTGGCCCGGAGGACGTTGTCGCCGTTGACCTGGAGGAACGACCCGGCGAGGAACGGCTCCGCCCGGTGGACGGCGTCGGCCAGTCCCCGCCGGGCCGGTTGCTCGACGTACATGACAGGCCGGCCCCGGTGGGTCGAGCCGAACCGGTCCCGGATTCGGCCGCCCAGGTAGCCGATGACGACCACGAACTCCTCGACGTGGGGCGCCAGGGCGTCGAAGGCATGCGAAAGGAGGGGCCGGCCGGCCACCTCGAGGAGGCCCTTCGGCCGGTCGTCGGTCAGTGGCCCGAGCCGGGAGCCCCGGCCGGCGGCGGGGACCAGGCCCTGCATGCCCGGTACTGTGGGTGTGGGTGGCAAAAGCGCTCGGGCGCCCGGGCCGTCCGGCCGTGCGTGGCGATCGCGGACGGCGTGAACCCGGGAACGGAGCCGGTTCGTCGGCCTCGACTTACGGCTCGTCGGTGACGAGGAACGTCCGGCCGGCCCGCCGCTCGAGGTAGGCGGCGTCGGCCTCCCGGGCGTACCGGCGGACCCGGGTCGTCGGGAGGTCGCTGACCTCGAGGACGCCGTTGTGGGTCGGTTCTGCGCTCACCGGCGGGGCTTCGATCGACATGTCCCGACCGAGGGGACACACGGATAAAGGCCCGCGCCTAGTCCGCGGTGAAAGTGAAAGTGTTCGCCAGGAGCGCGCCTGACGGGACGACACTGGATCGGCGGTGTTCGAACGGGGCGACGGCGGGGGGTCGGCCGACGGGGCATGAACGGACGGACCGCTTCGACTGCCGGACGGCCCGCTCCGACTGCCGAACGCACCCACGTTGATCGCAGTCCGGTCGCCCGTCACGGTCGCCCGGAAACGTGGATCGATGCGATCCGGACGTTCGGGAAATCACGTCCGACAGTATCAGTAGACCGCGTCCTGGACGGCCTCGTCGAGGTCCTCGTACGCGGCGAGGTGCGAACGCCGCTCGGCGCGCAGTTCCCGGAGCCTCCGCTCGTGATCCGGGAGGTTGTCGGCGACGTCGAAGGCGTCGACGTCGAGGCCCGGCACCTCCCCGGGGACGGTCAGCCCGGTGGCGTCGTCGACGGTCCAGGCCACCCGGTCGCGGGCGAGTTCGCGCAGGATGGTGACCGTGTCCTCCACGCCGACGTCCGTCCCGGGGTCGCCGACGTGACCGGTGTTGAGGACGTAGCAGTCGACGTCGAGGTCCGCGATGAGGTCACGGAACCGGTTGCCCTCCTCGCCCGCCGGGCCGACGATGAACGGGTTCGTGCCCACGACGCGGACGGATTCGCCGGCCCGCGAGGGGTCGCCCGCGCTGGTCCGGATGGACTCGCCGAGCATGAACGCCGCGGCGGCCTCCTCGGTCGTCAGCCGGGCCACCGGCGGCATCGCCGGGTTCCGCGTGATGAAAAACACCTGGTCGAGGCGGTCGAGGTCGATGGCGTCGTCGGCGGACGCCAGATGCTCCCGCCGGACGACCGCGCGGCCGTTCGCGGTGTGTTCGTCGCTGTCGAACTCGACCGCGCCGTCCGGCCCGACGGCGACGTTCTCCAGGACGGCCGACTCGTGGGTCGCCGCGTCGTACACCGCCGGCTGTTCCGCGCGCTCCAGCCCGATGGTCTTGACGTAGAGCCCGTTGCCCTCGCTGCCGGCGACGGTCCCGTCCGGTAGCAGTGCACAGACGTCGTCCTGCAGCAGTACTGCGTCCTCGGGGGGATCGAGCCCCATGCCGTGGGCGGTCAGCGTCGACTTGCCGGTCGCCGACAGCCCGAGGAACAGCTGGCCGACGGTCTCGGTGGTGCCGTCGTCGGCCGCCAGCCGGACGCGTTTCGAGCCGGCATGCAGCCCGAGGCCGCCTCGCTGTTTCGCCCGGAACATGAACAGCCGGAGGAACGACTTCTTCGCCTCCCCGGTGTAGTCGCTGCCGAGCACGGCCGTCACCCCCGCCTCGGGCAGCACGCGGATGGCGACGTCGTCGAGGTCGGGAACCTGAACCGTCACGAAGTCCGGCTCGTCGTCCGGCGCGGCCGGCTCGAACAGCTCCGCCACCGCGAGCGCGATGCGGCCGTGCTCGCGGGGCACGTAGTACCGACAGGTGAACGAGAGCGCCTCGTGGCGCCCGACCTGGCGGTCGAGACACACCATCTCGTGGGTCCGTGCGTACTCGACCGCGGTCTCGACGTGGCCGTAGTCGGTCGCGTCGAAATCGTCGTCGAGGGCGTTCTTCGTCCGGTCGGCACACCGGGAGCGGTGCACGGTCACGTAGGCGGGCGACCCGTACTCCGTCGTGGTCTCGAGAGTGCTCGAGAACGCCCTGAGTCGCGCCCTCGAGGGGTCGTACGTCACGTTCTCGGCGGCGGCCGGATCGGGAAGCGCCGTCCGGAAATCGGGCACTCGTAGCCCGGTGTCGGACATCGTGGCGGGGTATGCGAGCGAGGACTGATAAGTCCCGGCGTTCCGGCCTGGGTGACGAACCACACACGCCGGGTAGTCGGGGCCGCGCCGATCCGGGTTCGATGCGTCCGGTCGGCCCGCCCCGGGTCAGGCGACGTTCGCCGGCCGTCCGTCCGGCGACGGGGCGAGACAGCTCTCGGCGGCGTTCAGCGCGGCCCGCGCCGTCCCCGGCCCGACGCCCTCGGGGGCGAACTCGGCGCGCTGGTAGGCGACGGTGAGCCGTTCGAGCGCCGCCGCCCGCTCGTCGGACAGTTCGGCGTCGGCGTCGCGGTAGAACTCCCAGTGGGTCCGCGGGTCGCCCTCGACGGTCGCCTCGGTGGACAGCTGGCGGCGGACGGCCCCGTAGCCGATGCGGACCGCCTCGTCCGGCGCACCACCCCCGAGTCGGGCACGGGCGACGTCCAGGGCCTGCGGGCCGTCGAGGGTCGCGGAGGGACCGTCTCCGGCCGCGTCGGGGGTCGTCCCGTCGCCCGACGGCCCCGGCGACGCCTCGCCGTCCGGGGCGTCGCTGACGGCCGGCGCTCCGTCCTCCTGGGACGGGACCGGGGCCTCGCTCGCGCCGCGACGACGGAGGAGCAACGCCGCCCCGGCCACCCCGCCAAGCAAGAGCGCCAGGGCGGACGCGGCGAGCCCGAGGAGCGCCTGGTCGGAGAGGGTCCGGAGGAACGCGCTGCCGGCGGCGAGCTGCCGGAGTTCGCCGAGAAGCGTCGTGTCCGTGTCGGTGCCGTCCGTGGCCGCGACGTCGTCCGCCCGGAGGTGTCGCGTCGTGGTGGTCGGTCCGAGGTTGGTCTCCGGCTCCTCGTAGTCGGCCGTGACCGACCAGGCGCCGCGGCCGCCGGTGTCCCGCGGGACGCGGACCCGGTAGTGGCCGTCCCCGTCGGTCGTGGCTGTCTCGCGGGTTTTGCCGTCGACGTTCACGCCGACGCGCTGGTCCGGGACGGGCCGGTCGTTCGCGGTCAGTTGCCCCGAGATGACCAGCTCCTCGCCGTCGAGGGTCCCCTCGAGGGTGAGGTTGGTCCCGGTAGAGTCGACGGTCACCGGCACGGTCCCCTCCGTCGGTTCGAGCGCCGTACCGTTCCGCGACACCCGGACGGTGACGGTGCGCTCGCCGTCGTCGACCGTCGCCGGCACCGACCCGCCGAGGCTGACCGCCCCGTCCTCGCCGGTGCGTCCGGTCGCAACCTGCTCCGCCCCGACGAACACCCGGGCGGGCGCCCCCGGAACGGCCCGACCGAGGACCGACACTCGGACCCGGACCGGCACCGTGTCGCCGAACGCGACGCTGTCGTCGTCCACGTCGACGTCCACGGCGACGGGCGACGCCGCAACGACCACGGAGGTGGTCGCGTTCGACGCGAGGAAGGGGTCCAGGCCGGTCGGCTCGTACCACGCCCGGACCGTCGTCGGGCCCGTCGTCGTGGTCACGGGTCGGTAGGTCGCCTCGTACCGGCCGTCCGCGTCGGTCTCGGCCGTCGCGACCGTCCGGTCGTCCACCGTCACGGCGACGGTTCGACCGGCCAGCGCGGTCCCGTTCTCGGCGGTCAGCCGGCCCGCGACGACGACCGGCTGCCGGAAGGACGCGGTGGTGTCCGTCGTCGAGGCCGACAACCGCGTGGGCGTGAACTCCGTCTCCTGGACCTCGAGTGTGGCTCTGCGGACGTCCATGACCGTCTCGTTCGTCGCCCGGCGCGCGTCGCCGTAGTCGCGGCCCGTCCGGTTCTCGAGGCGGGCGAACCGCTCGTCCAGCGACCCGCCGAGCGCCCGGATCCGGTCGCTCCGTTCGGTCAGTTCCCGCGCCAGCCGGCGGCTCCGCTCCCGGTCGCCCGTCGCACGCGCCGCCTGGTACTCCTCGTAGGTGTCCCAGTAGGCGTCGGTCTCGTTCGCGAGCGCCCGCTGCTCGTCCCGGGTTTTCTCGAACGTTCGGGCCGTGGCGTTGTCGCCGGTGCGGTCCCGCTCGACGGAGACGTACCGGTCGAGGTGGTCGGGATAGTCGTCGTCGAGGCGGTCGCAGGCGACGGCCTCGCCGGCCGAGATGGCCTCCGCGCAGTCGAGGTGTATCTCCGTCATCCGGCCGGCCAGCCAGGCCTGGACCGCCGCCAGGTCGCCCTCCTCGCCGACCTCCGCCGGTCGCTCGTGGTGGGTCCCGTTGTCGCCGCCGTGGCCGGAGGCGTCGGCGACCGACACCGCGCCGACGCCCGGGCCGACACAGAGCCCGACGACCACCAGGAGGACCCCGAACGCGTGGGACCGTCTCACCGTACAGGAGGCCGCGCTTCCACTCGTATAAAACCTCTTTATGCCGCCGGGCGACCGATGCGTTCAACTGTCGAGTCCGCGATAGGGGAGCCATGCAGCCGACGCGCCGGACCTGGGCCGTCGTCTTGCTCGCGGTCGCCGCTGCGGTCGCCGCCTGGCTGTTCGACAGGCCGGCGCTTCTGGCCGCGACCGCCGGTCTCGGCGCGTGGCTCGTCGCGGCGGCCTACGGGTTCCTCCGGTCAGTCGCCGCGGTCGACGACGCGCTCTCGGTGGGGGTCTCCGTGGCGCCGGAGCGGGCCATCGTCGGGGAGCCCGTGGCGGTCACCCTCCGGACGGCGCCCGTCTCGACGGACGCGACCGCCACCGTCCGCCTCCGGTTCCCCCCGTCGTTGTCGACCGACGCCTCGCCCGCCGACGCCACCGTCCGGTTGCTCGGGGACGTCGGCGCCGAGACGACCGTGCCGGTCACCGCGCCCGTGGCCGGGGAGTTCACCATCCCCAGCCCGGTCCTCGACGTCACGGGGCCGGGCGGCTTCTTCGAGCAGACCGTCACGCGGGGGCCCACCGCGACGCTGTCGGCCATCCCCCGTCACCCCGACGACCTCAACCTCGGCGGGTCCGACCGCGAGGCCGCCACCCTGGAGGGCGCCTACCGGGAGGACCGCCGGAGCCGCGGCACCGAACCCGCCGAGATCAGGGAGTACGTCCCCGGCGAGACGGCCGACCGGATCGACTGGAACGCGACCGCGCGACTGGCCGACACCTACGTCAGGGAGTTCGAGGTCGAATCGGCCATCGAGGCCCGGTTCGTCCTGGACGCCCGGACCGCCTCCCGGACCGGCCGCGCCGGCGAGACGCCGCTGGATTACCTCCGGGAGGTCGCACTCGGCCTGCTGGAGCTGTCGCGGGACCGACAGGACCCGGTCGGCCTCGCGGTCGTCGACGACGACGGCGTGTGCGACCTGGAGGCCCCCCAGACCCGGCGGGCCGGCTACGAGCGCATCCGGCGTCGGCTCCGCTCGCTCGAGGCCGACCCCCAGCCGGACCGGCGGCCGGCCCGGAGGCGGCCCTCCGGACCATCGCCCGCTCTGAGTCGGGCCGGACGGTGCTCTTCACGGACGACGGAGACCGGCGAGCGGTCCGGAACGCCGTCGACGAGGCCCGCCGCGAGGGCGGGACGGTCCTCCTGTTTCTCGCCCCGACGGTCCTCTTCGAGACGGACGCACTGGCGGACCTGCCCGCCGCCTACGAGCGTTACCGCGAGTTCGAGCGGTTCCGGGACGACCTGGACGCCGTCGACGGCGTCACCGTCGTCGAGGTCAACCCCGGCGAGACCCGTCGGGCCCTGGAGGTCGACGCCGCCGAACTCGCCGCCTGACCGGTCGACCCCCACGTGAGAAGCCGGCGAGACGGCCCCGGAACGCGGTCCTTCCGGGCCGTCACGCGGGCACCCGAACGGCCGCGGTCGCTGCCGGACCAACACGGCTTTGAGACCCCTGGCCGTTACCCGACCCGATGGCACTGGACGCGGCGGTCGCCGACCGGTTGCGCCCGGACCGACCACGGCTCCTGCCCGCGGTGGCGGTCGTGATCGCAGCCGCACTGCTCGCCGTCGGCGGCGACGTGGTCGGGTTGCTCGCCCGGGAGAGCGGGGCGGCCCCCGCCGGGGACACGGCCGGGCCGCTCGTCGCCGTCCTGGTCCTCGGCGCGTGGCTCCTCGCCGACGCGCCCTACGCGTTCGTCGTCGGACAGGTCGGGCTGGTCGTCGGCCTCGACGGCGGGCCCTCGAGCACCCCAATCGCCCAGGCGGCGCTGGTCGGCATCCTCGTCGCCGACGTCGCCGCGGCCCACCGGGGCGGCGACCGCGTCCGCACCGCCCTGGTCGCCGCCGCGACCGCCCTGCTCCTCTTCGCGATCGTCGAATACGGGGCCAGCACGCCCGTTGCCGCCGCCGCGGTCCTGGTCGTCACGGCGCTCGTCGGCTACACGATCCACCGCTACGAACGGCTGCGGCTGGGCCTCGTGGGTGAGGCGGGATGAGCGCCGAGGGCGAGGCCGGCCATAGCGTGCCCGATCGCGAGGCGCTGCTCGCCAGGATCGAGACCCTGGAGGGCGACGTCGAGCGGCTCGAGACCGACCTCGCCGCGGCCCGACGGACCTCCTACCGCCGCACCGCGGCCGGGATGGCCGCCCTGGGCGGGGTGGCGCTCGCCGGCGCCGCCGCGTTCCCCGGCGTCCGGACCGTGCTCGTCGCGCTCGCCGGCACCGGGCTCTTCGGCGCCCTCCTGACGTACTACCTCACGCCGGAGCGTTTCGTCGGCGCCAGCGTCGCCGGCGGCGTCTACGGCGCCCTCGCCGCGAACCTCGAGGCCATCGCGGCCGAACTGGAACTGACCGACGCGGCGGTCTACGTGCCCGTCGACGGCGAGCCACCGGCGCGGGTGTACGTCCCGGAACGGCCGCTGGCCGTCGCCGGCGTCCCGGACGCCGAGGCGCTCCGGGACACCTTCGTGGTCACGCCCGACCACCGCGGGCTCTCGATGCGACCGACCGGCGGCCCGCTCCGGGGCGACTTCGTGGCGGCGACCGCGCCGGTGCCCGACGCGCCCGGCGGGCTGGCGCGGGCCGCCAGCGAGGCCCTCGTCGAGCAGTTCGAACTCGTCGACGCCGCCGCCCCGGACGTCGGCGACCGCCGGGTGACCGTCCGGGTCGCGGGCAGCGCCTACGGGCCGGTCGACCGGCTCGACCACCCGGTCGCGTCGTTCCTCGCGACCACGTTCGCGACCGCGCTGGACCGCCCGGTGGAACTCGAGGTCACCCCTGACTCGGAGGGCAGCTACCTCGTCACCTGTCGCTGGGACACCTTCGAGTAGCGCGCCGCAGCGGTCGAGCCCCGACACCGATGACGGGGAGCCGGCAGGGTCCCGTCAGACGACGTCCGGGTCAGGCGTCGTCCGTCCGGGCGTGGCCCACGCTCCGCTCGGCCGGCGCCCCGTCGGCCGCGACCCCCTCCTCGACCGGCTCGGCGTCGGGGTCCTCCGGGAGGAAGCCGTTGGTGGGCGGTTCGGCCGCCTCGACGGCCTCGTCGACGACGGCCGCGGGATCGGTGCCGCGCAGGCCGGCGTCGGTCTCGAGGACGAGCCGGTGGGTGAGCACCCGGCCGGCGATGGCCTTCAGGTCGTCAGGGATAACGTAGCCACGGCTGCGGATGGCCGCGTGGGCCTTGGCCGCGTCGAGGAAGTTGATGGAGGCCCGCGGCGACGCGCCGTGTTTGACCGCCGGGTGCTCGCGCGTCTCGTCGATGACGTCGATTACGTACTCCTTGATCGGCGGTGCGACGTGGACGCCGGCGACGGTCTCCTTGCGGGCGGCGATCTCCGAGGGCGTCGTGACGGGCCGGATCGCGGTCGCGTCGAGGTCCGGCTCGTCGTCGAACCGGTCTAGGAGCTGTCGCTCGTCGTCCCGCGCGGGGATGTCGACGACGAGCTTCTGCTGGAACCGGTCCCGTTGGGCCTCCGGGAGTGCGAACACGCCCTCCATCTCGATGGGGTTCTGTGTCGCGATGACCAAAAACGGCGACGGGAGCTGCTTCGTCTCGCCGTCGATTGTCACCTGTGTCTCCTGCATCGACTCCAGGAGGGCGCTTTGTGTCTTCGGCGTCGCCCGGTTTATCTCGTCGGCGACGACGACGTTGGAGAACACCGGGCCCTCCTTGAGTTGGAAGGTCCCGGTCTCCTCCCGGTACACCCTGGTGCCGGTGATGTCGGCCGGCAGCAGGTCCGGCGTCATCTGAACGCGGGCGTACTCCAGTCCGGTGGCCCTGGCGAACAGGTTGGCGGCCGTCGTCTTCGCGATGCCCGGGACGCCCTCCAGCAGCACGTGACCCCCGGTGAGCGCCGCCAGCGTCAACCCCTCGATCAGTTCCTCCTGGCCGACCAGTACCGTCGCCATCTCGTCGCGTAGCGACTCGTACAGCGCCGCAGGGTCACTCATCGTCGTCGGATTGGGAATTGAGTGATTTAACTCCTTGCATGAGCCGACCGACGCGACCGCGCTCCATCCGGGGGTAGCGGCCGACCGCGGAGGCGGCAACCGCGTCGGGGTCCGAGGCCCCTTCGACCGCCGGGGCGGCTGGCCGTGGGTACAGCCGGCGATGCCACGCGAAGACGACGACGAGCACAAGTCCGACGAGGACGCCCTGCAGCGGTGGGGAGTTCCGGACGGTCAGAAGCGCCGAGATGACCGGCGGGGGGTCCCCGCCGTGGGACGTGTCGATCAGCACGGTGTCGCTGCCGTTGAACACGTTCGTGGCGAAGGCGCGGTTGCCCGGCCGGTCGGCCATCACGTTGATGAACGCGCTCCCGTCGCTCACCACGACCACGCGTCCCGCCCCGACCGTCTCGGTCGTCGCGACCGGGTGCGACGCCAGGGACTCGTCGTCGTCGACCTCCCCGTTCCGGTCGTCGTCCAGGTACGCAAAGTCCGACGTGGCGACGAGCACCGTCGATTCGCCCGCCACCACCGCCGTCCCGTGGTTGAGCGTCAGCGCGTCGACGCCCGTCGTCAGGGGGTGCTCGGAGACGTTCGTCGCCACCGGCAGCGCCGGGCCGCGGTAGTGGGTGCGGTCGTCACGGAGTGCCGCGCCGTCGAGGCGGGCCGTCGCGCCCACCCCCTCTAAGAGGTCGTCGGCGGTGCCGTTCCGGTCGGCGACCAGGAGCGTCCCGCCGCGCTCGAGGAACGCCGCGATGTGCCGGATCTCGGCGGCCTCGTAGGGCTCGTCGGGCGCGACGATGACCGCGACCGTCCCGTTGCCGTACCCGTCGTAGGCGGTCGTATTCGTCGCCACCTCGGTGTCGGCGCCGGTCTCACCGGCGAGGGTCCGGAGATCGGCGGTCCCCTCCCAGGAGGGGTTGAACGCGCCGAACGCCGCCACGGAGGTCGCGCCACCGTAGACGAGCGTCACCCCCACGACGAGGGCGACGCCCACCAGCACGGCCCGCGGCACGTCGACGTCGTGGCCGCCGACACACACTACGGGAGCACCTCCGGGGGGAGGATCTCGAGGATGCGTCGGACGACGATGTAGCCGAACACCGCGAGCCCGGCGGCGATGAGCCACGGGATCCGGCGGCGCCACCGCGGCGAGACCGCGACCGGCGCCGTGAGTTCCACCACGACCAGGAAGCCGATGAGCGACAGGACGAAGAACAGCTCCGGCGTCAGCGACTCCAGCGCCGCGAGCACGACGATCGCGGCGAGCATCCACGCAAGCTGGGCGTGGAGGAACCGTCGGCGGCGCCGCGTCTCCATGTCCCGACGCTGGTGGCGCCGCGCTTACCAACCTGTCGGCTCGGTTCAGGGGGCACGCATCCCGACCAGACGGCCCAACACGGGTGGGCCTCACGTGGACGACGCCGCCAGCCACCTGACCGGGCGACCCGGCGCGGCGAGCCCACCCGCGTCGATGAAACCAGAACCGTTCTGAAGACCGGCGGTCCCACCGGCCGACCCGGCCCGGCGGGCCCACACTGCCCCGGTGGGCGCCTGACTCCGAAGGAACTACACCGCCGCCACCGGGAGGGGCCACCGATGGCTGTCGACCCCGCGTCCGCCGGTCCGTCGCGTCCCCGGGCGAGAGCCCTGGCGATCGCCGTTCTCCTCGCCGTCCTCGTCGGGCTGTTCGTCGCCGCCGGCACCCAGACGCCGGACCCCGGATCGAACGACTACCCCGGCGAGGACGAGGTCGGTCCAGATCCGGGCGCGTACGTCGGCCAGCAGGTCTCCCTCGACGGGCGGGTCCTCGGCACGGACCCCATCCGCATCGAGGTCGAGTACGGCACCGGCGAGACGTTCGCGGTGACGGTGACCGGCGTCGACCGGCCGGTCTCGGCGGGCGACCACCTGAACGCCTTCGGGACCCTGGAGGCCGAGGGGAGGCTGTCGGCCGACCGCGTGGTCGTCAGGGAGCCGTGGGAGCTGTGGTACATGTACGCCGTGTCGTTCGTCGGCGGGCTCTGGGTGGTGGCGCGGACGGTCCGCCGGTGGCGGGTCGACGCCGACCGGCTGGCGGTCGTGCCGCGCGAGGAGCCGCTCTCTGTCCGGGGTGACGGCGATGCCTGACGTGCTCACTCACGTGCTCGTCGGCTACGTGGTCGGTACGCTGCTGGCTGTCCGGGTCGAGGATCTGGGTCCCGAGGCGGTCACCGTCACGATGGCCGGCGCGCTGGCGCCGGATTTCGTGAAGATCAAGCTCCTCGTGCCGGACGCTGTCGTCGAGTCGGCACTCGGCGTTCCATTCTCCTGGGCGCCGCTGCACGCCCTGGGGGGCGTCGCCATCGTGGCGCTCGTGACCGGGCTCGCAGTCGGCCGCGAGCACCGCCGAGCGACGACGGCACTCGTGGCAGTCGGCGCGGGGACGCACCTCCTCCTGGACGGCCTGCTGGTCAAGCCCAGCGGGTACGGCGCCGAGCTGTTCGTCCCCTTCACGGTGTACCGGTTCCCCGCCGGGATGGTCTACGTGAGTAGCGACCGGTGGCCGGCCGCCCTCGCCGGGGCGGCCGCGGCTGGCGCGTGGGCCTGGCGCCGGTACGTCGACCGGCGGCCGGCCGAGCCATGACCCCGCACGGCGTCCCAAGCGGGCTCTCTTGAGCGCGGCGGGACGCGTCCCGTCTGCAATCCGGCGCCTACTCCCTCTCCAGGCCGCCGTCGACGAGGCGGTACCGGCGTTCGAACCGGTCGGCAAGCCGCCGGTCGTGGCTCACGACCACCAGGGCCGCGTCCGTCGCGGCCTGGAGCTCGAACAGCACCTCGAGGACTGCCTCGGCCGTCTCGGCGTCCAGCTGCCCGGTCGGCTCGTCGGCCAGGACGACCGCGGGCCGGTTCACCAGCGCCCGGGCGATGGCGACCCGCTGCTTCTCGCCGCCGCTCAGCGTCGCGGGGTACCGGTCCCGGCGGTCGGCTACGTCGAGCCGGTCGAACAGCGTTTCCAGCCACGCCCGGTCGACGGTGCCGTCGTGTTCGCCGGGGAGCGCGGCGTTCTCCCACGCCGTGAGGTCCTCGACGAGCCGGAACTCCTGGAAGACGATGCCGACTGTCTCCCGCCGCAGCCGGGCCCGCTCGCGCTCGGACAGCGCCGCGGCGTCGACGTCGCGGACGGATAGCGACCCGTCGGTCGGGGGCAGGAGGAGGCCGAGGACCTCGAACAGCGTGGTCTTGCCGGCGCCGCTGTCGCCGCGGACCAGGGCGCGTTCGCCCGGTGGTATCGACACCGAGAGGTCCGAAAGCACCGTCCGGCCGCCGCGCTCGACGGTGAGCCCGTCGGCCCGCAGGACGGGATCCGTCCCTGGGGGCATCACCTCGACGGGCGCGCGCGGCCCGCCTAAGCCTGACGGTGCCGGCTCAGCAGCCGGCGGTCCGGGCCCCCGCCGGCAGCGAGAGCGCGCCCGGTTCACGGCCGCTCGACCGGTAGACGAGGTGCCGCCGGGCGAGGGTCGCCGCGTACCGCCGTCGCGTGACCGTCTCCGGCGAGGCGGGCCAGAAGGTGGCGCCGTCCGTCACCCAGCGGTCGAACGACAGGGTGGGACAGGCCGGCGGCGGGCCGCCGCGGAGCCACGTCCGCGTCGCCGCCATGCCGGCGTCGGCGGCGAACGTCGGGCGCCCGACCCGCATCGGGCCGTGGTCCGTCGTCCACCGGGCGTCGGTCGTGGTCGCGGCGTGCTCGACGGCCGCGAACTCGGAGTCGTGTGTCGTCCCCGGGTAGGTCAGGGTGTCCAGGGCGACGAACGCGAGGGGGACCGTGAGGAGGGTGCTCGTCGCCAACACCGAAAGGAGGCCGGCCCGCACGCCACGTCGGCCGGTCCAGCCGCGGTCCCGCCAGGCGACCCGGGCGGCCGCCAGGCCGACCAGGACGAAGACGGGGACGTGGAGGAACGCCTGTGCCCGGATGGCCGTCGCGAAGAAGTCGGGCGTCAGCGAGGCCGTGAGCGCGAAGGCCGCGAGGACGACCGGGCCCCCGAGGAGCGCCGTGAGGAGGGTCGCCGTCTCGTGGCGGTCCTCGAGGGCGTCGGTGGCGTAGCCGGCGAACGCGACCGGTACGGTTAGCAGGCCGACGCCGGCGATCACTGCGGGGTCCGACCGGATGGTGCCCGGAAACACGGGGCGGACCGCGTTCAGCGCGACCAGCACGAACATGCCGCCGAGCGGCGCGTACAGGAGCCCGCGGCGGGCACGGGTCGAGGTGGCACCGTACCACGCCACGCCGACGAGGAGGACGACGACCCACGCGAGGAACAGGCCCGGGTTCGTCCGTACCTGGCCGACGTAGCTGACGCCGAGGACGCCGAAGCGCTCGACGAGTTCGTAGTACGCGACGAACAGCGTCCAGAAACCGGCGACGACGCCGGCGCCGAGGACGGCGGTGCGGCGGGTCGGACGGCGGGCGAATTCCGCCCCGGCCAGGGCGGTGACACCGAGGGCCGCGTTGAACGTGCTGAACGTGTGGAGGATGGGGAACGCGAGGAGAAACGTCGCGAGCGGGACGGCCCACCGGACGGGCGTGGGGCGGCCGCGGAGGAGGCGGTGTAACGACAGGACCGCGAGGAACGCGAACAGCTGGCCGAGCGGCTCGGGGTCGGGGATCGAGGTGTGCCGGAGGAACAGCCCCTGGACCGCCAACAGTAGGCCCGTAGCCAGGGCGGCAGCGCGCACCCGTCGCGACGGCCACCCGAGGTCGGTGCCCAGGCGCCGCGTAAACGCCATGCCGACCAGCGGCACCGCGGCACCGGCCAGCGAGAAGAGCGGCTGGATGACGGACAGCGGAGCCTCGTCGGTCACGAGCGAGGCCGTGGCCGTAAAGACGGTGACGACGAGGAGGTCCGCGCGGAGGTCCGGGCCGATCGGTAGCTGCCCGGCCGCACGCGTCTCACGGGCGAGGGCGGCATGTGCGAAGCCATCGAGGATGTGCGGGAGCGGACTCCAGTACAGCGGAATGGTCCGCATGGCCGCGGCGACGGCGAAGACCGCGAGGCCGGCCAGGAGGTAGGAGCGGCGGTCCGTCATCCGGGCCCTCCGCGCCGGTCCCGGACGAGGTCGGCGGGCGTCGCCCGGACGAGGGCGACGGTCGCCAGCCCCGCGCTGACCGCCACGACCACCAGGGCGGCGAGGGCGACGCCCGCGGCGACGACGGGGTCAAGTGCCGGGAGGAGCCGCACGCCGTAGACGGTCAGCCGGCCGGCCCGGTCGAGCGCCAGGAGGCCGAGGCCGGCGACGACGGCGGCGACGGCCGTCGCGACGACGCCGACGCGGAGCGCGTCGCCGACCACGAGGCGGGCGATCCGCCGCGGCGGGGCGCCGGTGGCCCGGTTGATGCCGAGCGCACGACGGCGGGCGCGGACCGCCGCCGCGAACGTGGCCGTCGTCGCGCCGACGGTCATCAGCGCCGCGAGCCCGACCAGGGCGGCGGCCATCAGCCGCAGGTCCCCGAAGGCGACCCGGACGGCGTCGCCGACCGGCGAGGCGCTCGTCCGGCCCCCGGCCGCGACGGCGGCCGGGATCCGCTCGTCGCCCGTGACGGTGTAGTTGCGCTCGGCGATCGGCCGGCCGTCCACCCTGGCGGTGACGGTGTACTCGCCGGGCGGTCGTCGGGCGAGCCGCCGGGTGACGGTCCGGCGCTCGCCGGGCGGTACCCGGAGCGTGCGCGTGGTGTCGCCGGTCGGGCCGCCGATGGCCGCCTCGGCGGCCAGCGTCCCGTTCCAGGGATTGCGAACCGATAGCGTCGCCGTGGGCCGGACGAGGACGTCGGGGTCGTCGGGGCGGACGGCCAGGGCCGCGGTCGGCCGACGGGTCGCGTTCGCGCGGACGTCGACGGTCGTCCTGGCGGCCGTCGGGCCGTCGCCGGCGACGACCTCGCGGGTGCCGGTGGTGGAAAGCGGGACGCGGACCGTGCCGTTGCGGTCGGTCCGGCGGACGGCGTGCTCGACCCGGACCGCGACGTCGTGGCCTGGCGCGCCGGTGGCGTCGACGACGGTGACGAGCGGGCGCGATCCGGGCGGCGCCGTCGCGGGGGCGCCCTGTATCGAGAGCTGGTCCCGGCGCTGTACCGATACGCGCCGGGACACGCCGGCGGTCTCGAGGTCGTAGGTGCCCGCGCTGACCGGTCGGAACTCGACGGTCCGCCGGGTGGTCTCGCCGGGCGACAGCCCCACGTCGAGGTCGCGGCGCTGGTCGCCGAACGCGACGCCCAACGTCCCGTTCGTCTCGGTCGGGTCGGCGTTCGACAGCGCCACCTCGACGTCGACGGGCTCGCCGGCGACGGGGTCATCAGCGGGCCGGATCGACGTGACGACCAGGCCGTCGCCGCTCGGTGCCGGGAGGCGGTCGGCGCGGACGACGTTGACCCGGCCGTCGCGGACGCTCGAGAGGTGTCTGGCGGTCGGCAGCGAGACAAGGAGCGCGCCGCCCTCGGCGCCCGGGGCGTCGTACCGGCCGACGACCCGGACGCGGGCGAGGGCGGCCCTGGTGCTGCCGCCGATGGTGACGGTGTCGCCGACATCGAGGTCGGCATCGAGGTTCGCGCCGGCGACGGCCTCGTCCGGGCCGCGCGGGCGGCGGCCCTCGACGATGGTCGCGCCGGTCACGGCCGCGTAGTCGCCGTAGTCGACGCCCCGCATCGGGAGCGGGTTGCCGTCCCGGACGCCGAACAGCAGGATCTCGCCGCTGGCGTCGACGCCCCGGGCCCGGAGCGCGTCGGCGTAGCCGGCCGGGACCTGGCTCGCGACCGGATGGCCGGCGCCCGGTTCGGAGATAGTCGCCCGGTCGGTCGCGGTCACGGGCGCGAGGGCGGCGCCGCCGGCGACGACCACCGAGGACACGAGGAGGAACGCCGAAAGCGTCGCGGCGGTCGGGACGAGCGCCCGGGCGTCGAGCACAGCCAGCGACAGGGGGCCGTCGGCGGCGTCGGCGCCGTCGATCCGGGCCGGCGGCACCGTCGCGGCCCGCCGGGCCGCCAGGACGCCGCCGACCGTGGCGACGGCGACCATCGTAACCAGCATCCCGATAACGATCCCCGCCGTCCGCGCGGTGAGGTCGACCGACAGCGAGGTGGGCACCCCGAGGGCGGTGGCGGCGTTCACGGCAGCGTTGGCGGCTATGACTCCGACGGCGTAGCCGAGCGCGACCCCCACGCCGCCGAGGAGCGCGGCCCGGCATCCGAACAGGCCCAGCACCGTCCGCGGGGTCGCGCCGGTCGCCCGCAGGACCCGGATGGCGTCCCGTCGGTCGGCGACCGCGATCCGGGTCGTGCTGAACGCCGTGATGCCGACCAGCAGGCCGCCGCCGGCGGCGACGAGGCCCACGACGCCGAGGAGCTGGCCGGTGCCGGCCGCGAAGAACCGGACGACGCCCCGGAGCGGCACCTCGCCGCCACCCTCCTCGACGACGATGGCGCCGGAGGGGCCGAGGGCGGTCATCGTCTCGGGGGTGACCGCGTACCAGGACGGCGGGAGGATGGAATCCCGGCGCGGCTCGACGTCCAGGGTGACCGCGGTCTCGCCCGTGACGCGGTGGGTCCCCGGGCCGTCGATCGCCCCCAGGGTCGGGCCGCCGGCGGCGAGTCGCCGCTGGCCGTACGTACGGTCGGTGCCCCGCGGCACCGCCACGGCGCGGGTGGCGGCGCCGTCAGGGCCGGTCACCTCGGTCACGGCCACCACGACGGCGCCGGGGCCGGCGGCGGCCTCGGCGGCCGCCGTCGATCCGTAGTAGGTCGCGCTGCCCGGCGACTCCAGGCCCGCCGCGATGGCGGCGGTCTGATCGCCGGCCGCGACCACGAAAAGCACCGTCCCGACCAGGAAGGCGACGGTCACCGCGATCACGACGACGGCCAGGCGGTCCTCGCGCGACCACCGGAACAGGAGCGCCCGGCGGTAGCTCGCCCCACGGGAGCGGCCGGCCGGACGATCGGGGTTCATCGCTGACACGCGGAGTGGACGGGAGTGACCGTAAAACCGCTTCGCATCGACGGCGCACCGGTCCTCTGCGGGACTCACAGTGGAGGTGTTCTCACAGCCGGATAACGCCGACACCCCCTTAAGGGACAGGGCTGCGTAACCGCGGTAGAGTGAGGACCCAGCCATGACCACGAACTCCCAGGGGACCTCCGTCGAGGAACTCTGCCGCAAACTGGATGGCATCGAGTCGCCGGACGCGACCGACGAGACCGGCGCGGGCCGGTCCGAGGCCTTCGTCGCCGAGGCCACCGCCGGCATAGATACCGGGGAGAGCTTCAGCTTCCTCGAGCGGCTCGTCAAGGAGTCACTCGACGAGTTGCTCGTCGTCCTCGTCGCGGTTCGGGACGGCGGGGCCCACGGCGAGGGCCTGATGGGCGACATGGCCGACGTCTTCGACGTCCGTCTCAGCCCCGGCACGGTCTACCCGAGGCTCCACGAACTCGAGGAGGAGGGCATCCTGGAGGTGCACGAACTCGTCCGCACCAAGGAGTACCGGATCGCCGACCCCGAGGCGGCCCGCGGGCTGGTCGAGCGGGCGTTCGAGCAGCACTTCGCGCTCAGTACCGTCTTCGACCGCGCCCTCGAGGAGTTCCCCACCCGCTGACGCCCGGCCTCCCGTCGGTCCGGTTCCTGACCGTCGCCGGCGTGGCGCACGCCCAGCGCCCTGCTGGTCTCGCTGCCCCACCCTCGATGCGTCGTCAACGTGGTCGGAGGGTCAAAGAGCGACTGTAGTCTCCGACAAGGATAACGGGCCACCCCGTGTACGCGGACCAGTGCGACGACGCGGCTTCCTCGGCGGGACTGTCGCGGCCGCAGTCGCTGTCGCCGGCTGTCTCGACGCCGGCGACGCCGGCGAGGAGCCGACGGGCGACCCGACCGCGGAGCCGACGGACACCCCCGACGGTCGCACGCTCGAGGACACCGCCTTCGATGTCACGAACGTCGAGTGCGGCAGCGACTACGGCCACCACGACGTGACGACGTCGGGGGACACGGTGACCGTCGAGGGCGTGCTCGACGGCCGGGATACCTGTTACACCGCCGAACTCGTCCGCGGTGAGTACGTGGGAGAGATGGACACGCTGTTCGTCGAGGTCGAGGCAAGAGAGTCCGAGGACGCCGCCGCCTGCGGCCAGTGCATCGTCGAGATCCACTACGTCGCGACGTTCGCGTTCGACGAGGGCACCCCCGAGCGGGTGGAGGTCGAGCAGCGGGGCGCCACCACGTCCGGGTCGTCGGGCGCGAGCGGGAGCGGGAGCGCCACCGAGCCCGACGCGACCCGGACGCCCACCCCGGATCCGGACGACTACTGACCGACCGGCACGGCCTTGAGCCCGTACCGCGGCACCCCTTCCTCGACGTAGATCCGGCGCGGGACGGCCCGGACCCGGTCGGCCACCTCGGCCTCGCCGACCACCTGGATCGGAAGCGAGACGGCCCCCTCGCCGGCGTCGAACGTGACGATGGCGACGCCGAAGGCGCCCTGCTTCGCCTGCTGGTCGGCGAACTCCGGCGGCGCGCCGCCACGACCGATGGTCGTCGCCGCCTCGACCGTCCCGGTCCGCGCCGGCTCGACCGGCCGGAACGCGACCAGCGCGGCACAGTCCGGGCAGGCGCCCGCCGGCGGGAACGCGACGTGGCCGCACTCGGGACACCGGCCCGCGACGTGGCGGTGGCGCTGCTCGAGACTGCGGCGCCACGTCGGCACCGGGACGTGGGCGGCCCCGCCGTCCGGCGAGGTGCCGACGACGTCGCCGCGACGACGGAGGTACGCCGGATAGTCGAGGGTCCGGTCGGCGGAAAGCGAGGTCTCCACGGGCGCCGATCCGGTCACCAGGGCGGCCGTCACGCCGGCGCCCGACCCCCAGGCGACCGCAACCGTCCGCTCGTGGCCGGCCTCGAAGGCCCGGGCGAGCCCGAGCGGGACGCTGGCGGCCGCGGTGTCGCCCAGCTCCGAGACCGTCTCGACGGCCGCGACCGCCTCTGCGTCGAGGCCGGTCCGGTACGGGCGCTTCCCGTCGGGCGCCTGGACCGCCGCCGCGTCGTAAGTCACGCCGCCCGAACCGCGACGCCCGTCGTCGCCGTCCGCGTGCACGCCCTCGAGTGCGTCGACAGCGGCCTCGACGGGCTCGACGAACGCCTCGCGACCGTAGGTGCCGACGTCGAGGCCCTCGAGGGCCGTGCTGCCGGCCCGCCGGAACCGCGTCCCGGGCCGGGGCGCGGAGACGGACGCCGACGCCTCGACGGTCGCCGGCGCGTCGGCCCCGACGAGGAACGCGGCCGCGCCGGCGCCGGCGGCGTGCTCCCGGCGGTCGTCCGGCTCGCCTACGGGGCAGTCCGCCGCGACGACCAGCGCCGGGCCGTTGCGGTCGAGCGCGTCGAGCAAGGCGTCGACGCCGGCCCGGGTGTGGCCGCCGTACATCCTGGTCGTTGCGTCGTCGGGCGCGTCGAGATAGGAACCGAGCCGCGGCGTGAGGTCTTCCTCGGCGAGCGGCGGGGTCGTCGTGGCGAACGCGACCGACGCGAGGTCGCTGCCGGCCGCGTCGGCGGCCGACAGGGCGCGCCGGGCTGCTTCGACGGCCATCGTGAGCGCGTCCTCGTCGGCGTCGGGAACCGCCGTCGACTCGACGCCGGGCGCGTCGAACCGGCCCCAGGCGTCCTCGAAGGCCGCCGCCGGGACGCGGCTCGCCGGGGCGTACGCGCCCGCCGCCCGGATGCCGCGGGTCACGCCGGGCCCTCCCGGCGGTCCGCCCGTTCGAGGACGTGGACCACCGCGGCCCCGCCGGAGCCGCCGACGTTGTGCGTGAGCCCGACCACGGGGTCGTCGAGCTGTCGGTCGCCGGCGCGGCCGGTCAGCTGGTCGTAGGCCTCGACGACCTGGCCGGCGCCCGTCGCACCGATCGGGTGGCCCTTCGCCTTCAGCCCGCCGGAGGTGTTCACGGGGAGGTCGCCCTCGGGCCGCGTCGCGCCCGATTCGACGTAGTCGCCGGCCGCCCCGCGGTCGCAAAAGCCCAGGTCCTCGTAGGCGAGGAGTTCTGCCACCGCGAAGCAGTCGTGGACCTCCGCGAAGTCAAGTGCCGCCGGGTCGAGGCCGGCCGCGTCGTAGGCGGTCTCGGCCGCCCGCCGCGAGGCCGGGATGGCGGTGTAGGTGTCCCGCTGGAACAGCCCGACGCGGTCGGCGGCGGCGCCGACGCCGGCGACCCGGACGGGCGCGTCCGTGTACTCCTCGACGACGTCCTCGCTGACGACGAGTGCTGCGGCGGCGCCGTCGGTCGTGGGACAGCAGTGATATAGCGTCAGCGGTTCGGCGACCGCGGGCGCCTCGGTCGCCTCCTCGAGCGTGCAGGTGAAGTCCAGGTGGGCCTTCGGGTTGTGCGCGGCGTTGTCGTGATTTTTTACAGCAACGGCCGAGAGTTGTTCGGCGGTGGTGCCGTACTCGCGCATGTGGGCCGAGGCCATCTGGGCGTAGACGCCGGCGAAGGTGGTGCCGGAGAGCCGCTCCCACTCGGTCTCCCCGGAGACGCCGAGCCAGTACCGGACCGCCTCGTCGGAGAGGTCAGTCATCACCTCGACGCCGCCGGCGAGTGCGACGTCGGCCATCCCGGCCCGGACTGCCATCACGGCCTGCCGGAGCGCGTACCCGGAGGCGGCACAGGCGTTCTCGACCCGGGTGACGGGTGTGCCGTCGAGGCCGACGTGTTCGGTGCAGGCCGGGCCCGGGAGGCCGAGCTGGCGGCCGCCGACCCCGAGTGTACCGAGGTAGGCCTCCTCGACGTCGGCCAGGGCGAACCCGTTCGGGACGCTCTCGACCGCGGCCTCGACGGCCGTCCGGAACAGCGAGCGGTAGCTCTCGTCGGGGAAGGAGCCGAACGCCGACTGGCCCGCCCCGACGACGTAGGCGTCACGCATAGGGACGCCGTGGAGTCGTCGGGGCATAACTGTACGTCCGGGGGCCGTCTCGTCGTGCGGCCCCCGCCGACCGCGGCCTCGGGAACGCGGTCGGGCCCGGCATAGACGGCGCGCTTGGTGGCGGGCGCGGCACAGACGGCGCGCTTAGTGGCGGGCGCGCGCAGCGAGGTGCAGGACGACAGCGGGAGAGGGCATTCGAACCCGTCGGCAGCCTCGCCAGATTCAAACCCGTCGGCACGAAACCCGGGCCATGGTCACGTTCCTCGCCGGCGGGACGGGGACGCCGAAGCTCCTCTACGGGAGCGAGGCGGTGTTCGACCCGGTGAGGACGCCGGTGGTCTGCAACACCGGCGACGACGTCGAGATGGGCGGCCTCATCGTCTCTCCCGACGTCGACGCCGTGCTGTTCGCCGCGGCCGACCGCCTCGACCGCGAGGCGTGGTGGGGCGTCGACAGCGACACCACCGCGACCCACGACGAGGTCCACGCGCTGGCCGACGCCGCCGGCCTCGAGGGCGGCCCCCGGTACCTCCCCGAGGCCGCCCAGACGGCCGGGCGCGACGTCGCGCGGTGGCGGCGCTTTTCCGGCGTCGCGGAGTTCATGGAACTCGGCGACCGCGACCGCGCGGTCCATGTCACCCGGACCGGGCTGCTCGACGAGGGCCGGAGCCTCACCGAGACCGTCCGGACGCTCGCCGACGCGCTGGGCGTCGACCGGCCGGTCCTCCCGATGAGCGACGACCCCGTCGCCACCATCGTCCACACCGGGGAGGGCCCGATGCACTTCCAGGCCTTCTGGGTCCACCACCGCGCCGAACCGGCCGTCGAGGACGTCGAGTTCCGCGGGGTCGCGTCGGCGTCGGCGACCGACGCCGTCCTGACCGCTCTGGAAGACCCGGTCGTCATAGGACCCTCCAATCCGGTCACGAGCGTCGGCCCGATGCTCGCACTCGAGGGGGTCCGCGAGGCGCTGTCGTCGACCACCGTCGTCGCCGTCTCGCCGTTCGTCGAGGACGCGGCCTTCTCCGGCCCGGCGGGGAAGCTCATGGCGGCGACCGGCCGCGACCCGTCGACGGCCGGCGTCGCGGCCGCCTATCCGTTCGCCGACGCCTTCGTCCTCGACGAGGCCGACGCCACGCCGCTGGACCGACCGGTCGTCCGGACCGACACCGCGCTCGGGACCCCCGCGGACGGCCGGCGGGTCTGTGAGGCGGTCCGGACGGCACTCGAGCGCGCGGGCGCGGAGGTGGCGTAACGTGTTCCGGCCCCGCGTCGCCGCCGCGTCGCTGTCGGGCGCCTCGGACGCCCGGTGGGCCGCCCGCGCCGCGCCCCATGTCGGTTGGGCGGTCCTCGGCGGCGTCGCGCTCGACGGCCCGACGCGGGCCGCCGCGCGCGCGATGGTCGAGCGGGACCGCGAGGAGTTCCTGCCGCCGGACCCGGTGGCGTTCGTCGACCGCCAGCTCGCCGCCCTCGAGGCCGCGCCCGTGCGACCGGGCGTGAACGTCCGCAGCGTCGACCCCGACCCGGTCGCGGCCGTCGCCGAGACGTGTCGGCGCCACGACGCGGTCCTCGAGGTGAATGCCCACTGTCGCCAGAGCGAGATGTGTGCCGCCGGCGCCGGCGAGTCACTGCTCCGCCACCCCGAGCGGCTCTGCGAGCAGGTCGCGGCGGCCGCCGACGCGGGTGCGGCCGTAAGCGTCAAGGTGCGGACGGAGGTCGACGGCGTCGACCTCCCCACACTCGCCCGCCGCGTCGTCGACGCCGGCGCCAACGCCGTCCACGTCGACGCGATGGACTCAGAATCCGTCGTCGGCGACGTGGCCGCGGCAGTCCCGTCTGGGTTCGTCGTGGCGAACAACGGCGTCCGGGACCGGGCGACGGCCCACGAGTACCTCGCGATGGGCGCCGATGCGGTCTCGGTCGGCCGGCCGTCGGACGACCCCCGGGTGCTCGCCCGGGTCGCCCGGGCGACCGAGGCGTGGTTCGAGCGACGGGAGGCGGCCCCGGATGCGTGAGGCCGCCGCCAACGGCCAGCTGGCGCTGCTCCTGGAGGTCGCCGGCACGCCGAAACCGGGCAACGTCGACCGGCGGCGGGAGTACCCGGACCTCCGGTTCGAGCACTTCCTCGCTGGAGCGGTCGGCGCCCGCCCGGGCCTGGAGCGCGCCGCAGGCGACGGCCCCCTCGGCGAGGCGTTCGAGAGGGCCATCGGGGGCATGAGCGCACAGTCCGGGGGGAACACCCAGTTCGGCGCGCTCCTCTTGCTCGCGCCGCTCGTCCGTGCCGCGGCGACGGACCGACTCGATCCGGAGGGCGCCACCTCGGTCGTCGCGGAGACGACCGTCGCCGGCGCGTGTGCCTTCTACCGCGCGTTCGACCACGTCGACGTGGCGGTCGGGGAGCCGCCGGCCGACCTCGCGGACCTCGACGTCCGGCTGGGCAGCGACGCCCTCGAGGCGGTCCGGGACCGCGGGGTCACGCTCGCCGAGGTCATGGCGCTGTCGGCCGACGTCGACGGCGTCGCCGCCGAGTGGACGACGGGCTTCCCGCGGAGCTTCGAGGCGGCCGAGCGGCTCCTGTCGGACGACGGTCCCGTCTCCCGGCGGGTCTCTCGGTGCTTCCTCCGGGTGCTGGCCGAGGAGCCGGACACCTTCGTCGTCACGCGGAACGGCCGGGAGGTCGCCGAGGAGGTCGTTCGGCGGGCCCGCGCCGTCCTCGACGGGGATGCCGACGCCGTGGCGCTGGCCGATGACCTCGTCGACCGCGGCGTCAATCCCGGGACGTCGGCCGACATCACGGCGGCCGCGGTGTTCGTCGCGCTCGAGCGCGGTCTGGAGGTGTGAGCGTGGGCGAGGACGCCGACGCGGCGGGATGGCCACTCGAGCTCCGGGGCGTCACGGAGGCCGTCGTCACCACGCGGGGGCCGAACGACCGCTGGAACCTCGCCGCCCTCGGGCTGTTCGCCGGCGACCCCGTCACCGCCCGCACGTGGGGCCGGACCCGCACCCGCCGGAACTTCTCGGCGCGCGGCGGCGGCTTCGTCCAGTTCACCCGCGACGCCGTCGACTTCGTGGACGCGGCGTGCTCGGTCCGCGAACTCGACGACCCGGTGCTTGCGAGCGCCGATGCATGGGTCCGGGTCGACAGCACGGTGGTCGAGTCCGGCACCGAGGGGGAGACGGAGTGGGTCGAGTGGGCGCTCGAGCCGGTCGAGACCCACGTCGAGCGCCGCATCGTGCCGACCACGAACCGGGGGCACGCAGCCGTCGTCGAGGCGACGGTGGCGGCCTCCCGGCTCGACGTCGCCGGGTACGCCGCCGAGGACCTCCGGGACCGCATCTCCTTTTTCGCCCGCGTGGTCGACCGCTGCGGGAGCGCCCGTGCGGCGGAGGCGTTCCGACGGCTCCGTGAGCACGAAGACCTGTAGCGGCCGTCGGTCGGGCTTTCGAACCTTTTTTGAACGCCACCCCGGTAGGACCGGACACTAATGGCCATAAAGCCCGCCTACGTCAAGAAGACTGCCAAACTCCTCATGGAGCGATACCCGGATGCCTTCGGCGACGACTTCGAGCACAACAAGGAGCTCGTGACCGAACTGACGAACGTCGACTCCAAGGGCGTCCGCAACCGCATCGCCGGGTACATCACGCGCAAACAGCAGCCCGCCCAGCCCGCCTGATCGCGGTCATCACCGTTCTGACGGACTGCGTACCGTCGCTCCTCCACCCCGCCCATCGACCGGTGGCTGGACCGACCCCGCGTCGTCGCTCCCACGGTCGACGACTGTGCTAGTCACAACCATTTTCCACGTGTTCGCCGTAGCTTGCGTCGATGGCGCGACGCGTCGCGGTCCTGGGCGCCACCGGCGCCGTCGGACAGCGCCTGGTCCAGCTACTCGACCCGCACCCAGAGTTCGAGATCGCGGCCCTCACCGCCTCCGCGTCCAGCGCCGGCCGAACGTATACCGACGCCGCGAAGTGGCGCCTCGACACCCCGATTCCGGACGGCGTCGCCGACGTCACCGTCCACGAAACCGACCCGGAGGCGGTCCCGGACGACGTCGCGCTCTGCTTTTCCTCCTTGCCCTCCGACGTCGCCGCGACTGTCGAGGAAGCCTTCGTCGAGGCGGGCTTCGTCGTCTCCTCGAACTCCTCGAACGCCCGGATGGACGCGGACGTCCCGCTGACAGTCCCCGAGGTCAACGCCGACCACCTCGCCCTGGTCGAGGTCCAGCGCGATCTGCGCGGCTGGGACGGCGCCCTGGTGAAGAACCCGAACTGCTCGACGATCACGATGGTACCGACGCTTGCGGCCCTCGACCGGTTCGGTCTCGAGGCCGTCCACGTGGCGACCCTGCAGGCGGTCTCCGGCGCCGGCTACGACGGGGTCACCTCGATGGAGATCCTCGACAACGTCCTCCCGCACATCGGCGGCGAGGCGGCAAAGATGGAGACCGAGACCCGCAAGCTCCTGGGCACGTTCGACGGCGCGGCCGTGGACCACCACGACGCCGACGTCTCGGCGACCTGCAACCGCGTGCCGACGCTCGACGGCCACCTCGAGAACGTCTGGGCGGAGTTGGCCGAGGACCCGACGCCGGCCGCGGCCGCCGACGAAATGGCGGCCTACCCCAGCCTCGGGCTGTACTCCTCGCCGGACCCGCTCATCGAGGTGTTCGACGCCCCGGACCGCCCCCAGCCCCGGCTCGACCGGATGGTCGGCGACGGGATGGCCGTCGCCGCCGGCGGCGTCGAACGGACGGACGGCGGCGTCAAATATGACTGCCTGGCGCACAACACCCTCCGCGGCGCCGCCGGTGCCAGCGTCCTCAACGGCGAGCTGCTGCTCGATCGGGGGTACGTCTGATACTGTCGGCGGCCCCGGGGCCTTCGTCGGTGTCACGGGAAACCGGGCCGACTGCAATGCGGCTCGCCGCGTGCAACGAACCGAACCGTTCTAAAGGGTGCGTGGAGACTGTCACGTATGCTCGGCCAGTTCGTCGGCCACCGGCCGCGCGTGACCCTGTACTTCGGGCTACTCGCCGCCGGTCTCTCGCTCATCGCGGCCGGGCTCGAGGCGGCGCGGCTGGCCGTCGTGGGCCCGTTGGACCCCTCGGCATCCGCCGGCTACGCCGCCGTCGGCCTCTCGGCGGGCCTGGCGATGTCGTTTCTCGCCGCCTACGTCAACGAGAGCCTCGTGTCGGGCTGGCTGGTCGGGGCCGTCCCGGCCGCCGGGCGGGTCGGCGGACTGACGCTCCAGGGCACGGCCGTCGGGCCCGCGGCGGCCGCCTACGGGACGGCAGGCGTCGGGTTCGTCCTCGGCGGCGTGAGCTACGGGCTCGCGGCCGAGAAACTCCGACGGGAGACGGTCGCCGCGGACCTGCATGCGGCGACCCCGCGGGTCACGTCGACGGCGCTCGCGCTCGCGTCGGTCGGCCTCGGGATCGCGTGTCTCGTCGTGGTCCCGACGCTGTAGTGACGTCGGGGTCGTCCCCCGGAACCCCGTCATCGGTCCGGGTAGGCGACCCCCGGTTACGCCCGTTCGGCCGGGTCGACCGCGTTCACGAGCGGCCGGTCGTCCTCGAGCCGCGCCACGTTGTCGGCGACAAGGGCCGCGAGGCGCTCGTAGTACTCCGGCGTCGCGCCGGCGGTGTGCGGCGTGACGACCACGTCGTCGAGGCCCCACAGCGGGTGGTCGTCCGGCAGGGGTTCGGGGTCGGTGACGTCCAGCACCGCCCCGCCGAGGCGGCCACGCCGGAGCGTCCGGACCAGCGCGTCGGTGTCCACGACCGGCCCGCGGGCGACGTTGACGAGGACGGCGTCCGGCGGGAGAGTCCGGAGGGCCTCGGCCCCGACCAGGCCGCGTGTCTCGTCGGTGAGCGGACAGCAGAGGACGAGGAAGTCGGTGCCGGCGAGCGCGTCGTGGAGGTCGTCCGGCCCGAGGACCTCGTCGGTGGGGCCGCCGGCCTCGGGGTGTCGGCGCACCCCGATGGTGGTCACGTCGAACGGCTCGAGCCGCTCGGCGACCGCGGTCCCGATGGCCCCGAGGCCGACGACGGTGACGGTCGAGCCGGCGACCTCCCCGGGGTTGGTCGGCTGCCAGTGGTCCGCGCGGGCGGCCTCGTGGAGCCGCCGGGACACGGAGAGGACGGCACCGACCGCATGCTCTGCGGCGTTCGGCGCGTGGACCCCGGCCGCACTCGTGACGGCGACATCGGCCGCCGCCAGCGCGTCGTGGGGCAGGTGGCCGGTGCCGGCGTAAGTACACGCGAAGAGGTCCAACTCCGCCACCGGCTCGAGCAGTTCTGGATCGATGCGCGGCCCCGTAACGACGTCGGCCGAAGCCACGTACTCCCGTTCCTCGGCCGGCGTCCGCGCGTGGACGACGGTGTGGTCGGGGAGCCGGTCCCGGAGCGCGTCGGCGTAGTCGGCCGCCGGCAGCCGGTGGACGCCCTCCCGCAGGACGAGCAGGTCCATGCCCTCGCCTTCGACGCCCGGGGTACTCATACTGCCGGACGCGACGGCACGGATCGCGGCCCGGTCTCCCGTCACGGTCACCCCGATGCGTGGACTGGTACCGATTCGGCCATCCGCGGAACACGTCCGGTGGTATCACCCCGGTTCCCGGGGCTTGAGGACCCCCGGAAGATGCCCGCAGGGATGACCGCGACCGTCCGGAGTCGGCGTCGGCAGTCCCGGCGTCGCACGCGCCGGCGTCGGGGTACGGGGCGGTCGGAACGCGAGAGATCACAGCCACCGGACGGCGGGCCGGACACCGCCGCCGTCGGGCGGTCCGGGCGGTTCCAGTCGAAACCGAGGACGGCCCCGAGGTGCCGGGGAAGCTCACCGGCTGGGGTAGATTTAATACACCCCGTGACATACATTGACATCCCCACTGAGGCCGTGGGAGCGCGCGGACGTCCCGTCCCGAATCGGCGACAGCCGAGACGGGGCAGGATGGGGGCCGACACCGACGCGTCCAGACGGGCGAAAAGGTCCAGGTCCCGAAGGAGAACCGAAGCGACCCGACGCGCCGCCGCCGCGGCGGTGGCGGACGAAGACCAACTAGCGGACCACGCGCAAGCGGGGTTCGTGAACACGACGGCACGCCGGGGCGACCCGGCTAACGGGCGGTTGCGACGGCGACGCCGGTGAGATACCGGCTGCCGCCGGTCGAGGCGGCCGGACGAGACCGACTCAGGTCGGTCGAAGTCCACCGCCGCCGTCGACGCCGGCAAGACCCGGTGGGACTCCGGGTAAAGCCAGGCGACCACCCAACCGGCGGTGGAACCCCGCCGAAAGCCGCCGCCGGTCGTGCGGGCCGTGGACAACGTCTCCCGGGCGCGCGCAGCCCCCGCGGTTCTCGGTGGGTCCTTCACACTCTTCAGCGACTGCGCCGGTGGACCGGGAGTGGCGCGACTGCCGAACCGTCCCGCCGGCCGCCCGCTTACTCGCCGACGAACTCCGGAGCCTCCTCGTCGCCGAACGCCGCGTGCCCGCGGGCGTAATCCTCGGTGTTCGTCAGGCCGGCAATGGCGTCGGCCTCCTCGCCGAGGTGGCGCTCGAGGGACTGCTCGAAGCTCCGGTGGAGGAGTCGCTTCGTCGCGCCGTAGGCCCGGGTGGGGCCCGCCGCGAGCCGCTCGGCCTCGGCCGCGAGCCGCTCGGCCTCGGCCGCGAGCCGCTCGTCCAGCTCGTCGTCAGGCACCCGTTCGGTCGCCAGCCCCACGTCGACGGCCTCGCGTCCGGACACCGGCTCGTCACGGACGGCGAGTTCCTGGGCGCGCCGGAGGCCGACGAGCCGCGGCAGGAGGTACGTGGAGCCGCCGTCGCCCGACAGCCCGATGCGGGGGTAGGCGAACTCGAGGCGGGCGCCCTCGGCGACCAGGACGACGTCGCCACAGAGGGCCGGGCCCAGCCCGCCGCCGGCGGCGACGCCGTTGACGCCGGTGACGACCGGCTTCGGCGCCCGGAGGAGGCTCCCGACGAACTCGTGGAGGTGGCCGGCGAACCCGCGGAGCCGTGCCTCGTCGGTGCCGTCCCCCGCCAGGGTCGTCAGGTCGGCGCCGGTGTTGAACGCCGGCCCGTTCCCCGTGACGGCGAGACAGCGGACGCCGTCGTCGCTGACCAGGTCGTGGGCGGCGTCGACGAGTTCCTCGGCCATCCGCCGGTCGAGGGTGTTGTGCGCGTCGGGACGGTCGAAGGCCAGCCGGGCCACGGCGCCGGTCCGGGTCACCTCGATGGTCTCGTAGTCGGCCATGGTGGCCCGTCGGGGGCCGGAGTCATAAACGGCGGCGGCCGCGGCGGATCGGTGGACGTGTCGGGCCAGGGGTCGGCGACCGGCGGGCTCACCCGGCGTCGTCGTCGAACCGGCGCTCGACGCTTTCGGCGTGGGCCTCCAGGCCCTCGGCGCGGGCGAGCGTGGTGACGGTATCCCGGAGGTCGGCGAGGGCCTCGCGGTCGAGCTTCTGGACCGTCGTCGAGCGGAGGAAGTGGTCCACCGAGAGGCCGCCGGCGACGGCGGCCCCGCCGCCCGTCGGGAGGACGTGGTTCGGGCCGCTGGCGTAGTCGCCGGCGGCCACGGGCGAGTGGGGGCCGAGGAAGACGCTGCCGGCGGAGTCGATCCGGTCCAGGACGGCCTCGTCGTCGTCGGTGACGATGGCGAGGTGTTCGGCGGCGTAGGCCTCGGCGAACAGCACCGCCTCGGACAGCGACCGGGCGAGGAACACGCCCGAGGCGTCCTCGTCGAGGGCGCCCGCGATGACCTCGCTCCGGGCTCGCTCGTCGACCTGGCGCTCGCAGGCCTGGAGGACCGCCTCCGCGATCTCCTCGTCGTCGGTGACGCAGGCGACCGACGCTCGGGTGTCGTGTTCGGCCTGTGCGAGCATGTCGGCGGCGACCAAGTCGGGGTCGGCGGTCGCGTCACAGACCACCAAAAGCTCCGACGGGCCGGCGAGGAAGTCGACCTCGACGTCGCCCCGGACCTCGGCCTTCGCCGCCGTCACGTAGGCGTTGCCGGGACCGACGACCTTCCGGACGGCCGGGACGGTCTCGGTGCCGTACGCGAGGGCGGCCACCGCCTGGGCGCCGCCGACCTGGTAGACGGCGTCGGCGCCGGCGACGTGGATAGCCGCCAGCGTGGCCTCGTCCAACTCGTCGGCCGGCGGCGTGGTGACGGCGACGTGGTCGACGCCCGCCACCGTCGCCGGGATGACGCCCATGAGCGCGCTGGAGGGGTAGGCGGCGGTGCCGCCGGGTGCGTACACGCCGACGCGGTCGAGCGGGCGGAACCGCCGGCCGAGTTCCCGGCCGTCGAAGGTGTCGCGCCAGTCGGTCGGGAGCTGCCGTTCGTGGAACGCCCGGACGTTCCGGGCGGCGGCCTCGATGGCCTCGCGGAGGTCGTCGTCGACGGCGTCGTAGGCGCGCTCGGCCTCGTCGGTCACCTCCAGGTGGCCGACCTCGACGTCGTCGAACTCGCCGGCGTACGCCCGCAGCGCCGCGTCGCCCTCCCGCCTGACGCGGTCGACGATGTCGGCGACCTCATCCCGGACCGCCGCCACGCCGGCGTCGCGCTGGAAACACGCGGCGCGTTCGTCGGGCGAGAGATCAGCGACGACTCTGACGTCCATGGGCGGCCGGTCGGCCCGGTCGTGGAAAGCGGTTTCCCATCTGCATCCCTTACGACCGGACGGTCGAGCGAGCGGTCCAACGGGCGCTTTCCCGAGCCGGCGGCTCCGAGGGGTACCTGGGCGATCAGGTCCGGAACGCCGTCGAACGGAGGAAAGCCCTATCACCCGCGGGGTCGTGGTCCGGACGATGCTTTCGGCCGTCATGGAGGCCTACATCAAGGCGATATACGCTATCCAGGGCGAGGGCGACGAGCGCGTCAGCACCTCGGCGCTGGCCGACGCCCTCGACGTGACGGCCCCGACGGTCTCCAGCATGCTGAAGACCCTCGAGGAGCGCGGGCTCGTCCGTCGCGAGGAGTACCACGGGGTCACACTGACGGAGGAGGGTGAGTCGTCGCCCTCGAGATCCTCCGGCACCACCGGCTGCACGAGGCGTTTCTCACCGAACGGCTGGACTACGACTGGGCGGACATCCACGAGGAGGCCGACCGGCTCGAGCACCACGTCTCAGCGGAACTCGCCGACCGCATCGCCGAGACGCTGGACAACCCGGGGGTGGACCCCCACGGCGACCCCATCGCGGACGCGGACCTCGAACTCCCGGAGGCCGGCGAGACGAGCCGGCTGTCGACGGCCGACGAGGGCGACCGCGTCGTCGTCCGGCGGATCCGCCACCAGGGCGACGAGGAGCTCCGTTACCTGTCGGCCGCCGGGATCGAGCCCGGCGTCGAGCTCGACGTGCTCGAGGTCGCGCCGTTCGGCCTCGTCACCGTCGACACGCCCGCGGGCGAACAGAGCCTCCCCGAGGACGTCGCGAGCCTCATCGAGACGGCAGCAGCGACCGAAGCTGAGGCCTGAGCAGCCACCGCAGCGCCAGGGTCGCGACCACGACCAGCCCGCCGAGTAGGAACGCGACCACGGGGTCCATCGTGGCCGCGGTTCCGGCGGTGTCCGCGACCTCCATGCTCCGCGTGGCCCCACCGTCGCCGGTGTTCGCGAACGACGGCAGTCCGTCCGTCAGCACCGCGAAGACCAGGGTCGCCAGCACGACGGTCGCCGCCAGCCCGAAGATGGCCGGGAGGCGGTCGCGGAGCCGGGCGCCGGCGTGGTCGTCGCCGGCGAACAGCACGACGGCCTCGCTTTTGAGTGCGTATATGGTGACCTCGGTGCCCTTCTCGGAGTAGCCGGTGCCGGCGGGTTCGAGGAGGCCGGCGTCTTCGAGGTTCTCGATGTGGTAGTGGACGTTCTGCAGCGACGTGCCCACCTCCCCGCGGATCTCGGCGGGCGTCCGTGGCTCCTCGTAGGTCGCGGCCAGGACCCGACGGGCGGTCTCGGAGCCGAGGGCATCGAAGGCGGCATCGGCGCCGTCGCCGTCGATGTCGAGTCCGCGTGGCTCGCCGGGCGACGGCGACACCTCCAGGCGGCTCGGTAGCAGACTCATCACCACCGACTACCGGTGTTGGTACGATACCGCTTGTGGTCGGTGAAACGACGATTTCAGTCTTCGAGGGGGCGAATGCCGGCGACCGCGACCACGGATCGCACGGTCAGGACGACGACCAGCGTTCCGCCGGCGACCATCGTGGGTGCGGAGACGAGTCGGGCGGTGTCCGCGGAGACCACGAGCCGGGACAGCCCCATGAGCACGAAGCTGAACAGGACGAGTCCGAGGGCGAGCAGGGCGAGTTTCCCGAAGGTGGCGCGGCGCATCAGGTGGTGGCGGGCGGGTCGAACGAGCGGGCGTGTCGGGCCGTCTCAGATGTAGCCCTGGTCGTCGAGGCCGTCCATGATGTCGTCGACGAGGTCGTCGACGGAGTCGTAGGGGAACTCCTGTTCGCCGCCGGCCTTCGTGTTGAGTTCCATCGCGGTCATCGAGAAGTCGCCGGACTCGAACCTGGTGCCGGGGCCGTTCGGCAGGGCCGGCACGAGGTCCATCGGGCTGTTGACGGGGTAGTCGGCGCCTTCGAACGCCTCGGTGAACTGCTCGCGGAGGTCGTCTCTGTCTGCCATTGCATGCGTTGGTGAACCATACACCAAGTTGAATGTTGTGCTCGAGGACCGTGTCGGCTCGGAGTTCGATCGGCTCGCCGTCGCGAAATCGTCGATCCGACCCAACCCGCGGAGCCGTCGGACTGCGAAGGGCGTGTCCGGCGGTACGGTCCTGTTCGCCAGTACCCCCGGATTCCCGTCCCGGCAGGGTGGCGCCACCGCGACAGCTCGCGACGGCACACTCGCCAGGTGCGACCCGCATCGGGGGACTCCGAAAGCACTATTGGTGTTTAGGACGGCCTAAAACTCATGACGACCGGTGACGGGGTTAACCGGCACTCGACCCGGTGCCGTGTGATTCCCTCCGCCACCACCGACGCGTCGATCTGCGCGTCACACGAGACCCTCCAGGAGGGGTCCCCGTAAGCCGCGAATCCGCCCTCGGCGCGGCGTCCGGGGGGGCGACCGCTCGCGAGCGACGGTTCCGCTGGCTCGTCGACCCCAGACTCGTCACGACCGCCCTCGCAAGCGTCGCTGTCGTCGTCGCCGCCGGGCTCGTGCAGGTGAGCTTCGGCGCCTACTCGATGACGCTCGGCCAGGCGTGGGCGGCCGTTTTCGATCCTGACGTGATCTTCAACCGGCAGGCCTGGAACGCGTTTCTCCTCGGCGGGGAGCTGCCGGAGATGAGCCAGGAGAGCCTGATCGTCTGGAACATCCGCCTGCCGAGGGTGGTCGTCGGGGCCATCGTCGGGATGAACCTCGCCGTCTCCGGCGCCATCTTCCAGGCGGTCACGCGGAACGAGCTGGCGAGCCCGTTCATCCTCGGGGTCTCCTCCGGTGCGGGACTGATGATCCTGCTCGTCCTGGTCGTCTTCGGCGGACTGGCGGCCTTCCTCCCGCTCGTCGCCGCCGTCGGCGGCGCGGCCGCGTTCCTGATCGTCTACGCCATCGCGTGGAAGAACGGCACCTCCCCGATACGACTCGTCCTGGCGGGCGTGATCGTCGGGACCGTCTTCGGCAGCGTCCAGACGGCGCTTTTCTTCTTCGCCGACGACATCGGCGTCGTCCAGTCGGCGATCGCGTGGACGACCGGCTCGCTTTCGGGGACCGACTGGGAGCAGGTGCGGATGGTGCTCCCGTGGTCGGCCGTCGCGATCCTCCTGGCGATCGCCGGTTCCCGGCAGAGTAACGTGATGTTGCTCGGCGAGCAGACCGCGAAGTCCCTCGGGATGTCAATCGAGAAGGTCCGCTTCGCGCTGTCGGGCGTCGCCGTACTGGCGGCGGCCGCGTCGATCGCCGTCGCGGGCATCGTCGGCTTCGTCGGGCTGATCGTCCCGCACGTGGTGCGGAACCTGGTCGGCAGCGACTACAAGAAGGTGATCGTCGGCTGTCTGTTCGTCGGGCCCGCGCTCCTGGTCGGCGCGGACGTCGGCGCACGGCTCGCGCTCAACCCGGTCCAGGTCCCCGTCGGGGTCGTCACCGGACTGGTCGGCGGGCCGTACTTCCTGTACCTCATGCGCAAGCAAAACAGCATGGGGGAGATCTGAGATGGCCCGCAGGGCATCCGGAACACGGCCGCGGAACCGCACCGGGAATGCGGGCTCCGGGGAGTCGGGCGTCGGGCCGACCGGCACCGGGGCCGCAAGCGGGCTCCGGGGGGAGGATCTCGTGCTCCGGTACCCCTCGATGGAGGCGCCGGTCATCGATGGCGAGCGACTCGTCGCCACACCGGGGGCGGTCACCGCACTCGTCGGGCCGAACGGCTCCGGCAAGAGCACGCTGTTGAAGGGGCTCGCCAGGCAGCTCGCACCCGAGGAGGGCTCGGTGCTCCTGGACGGGCGAGACGTCCACTCGATGGGAACGAAGGAGCTGGCTCGCAAGCTCGGGTTGCTCTCCCAGGAGAGCACCTCGCCGGACTCCATCACCGTCGAGGACCTCGTCTACCACGGCCGATACCCACACCGCGGCTTCTTCGAGACCCTCACCGAGGAGGACCGCCACGCGGTCGACCGAGCGATCGAACTCGCCGGCTGTGGCCACCTCCGCGACCGCGAGGTCGGCAGTCTCAGCGGCGGGCAGAAACAGCTCGCGTGGGTGGCGATGGTCCTCGCCCAGGACACCGACGTGCTGCTCTTGGACGAGCCGACGACGTTCCTCGATCTCCACCACCAGCTGGAGGTGATGGACATCATCGGGGCCCTCCGGGACGAGAGTGATATCACCGTGGTCGTCGTCCTCCACGACGTCGAGCAGGCGGCCAGACTCGCCGACGAGATGGTCGCGCTCGAAGACGGCGACGTTCGGGCGCGCGGAACGCCCGAGGAGGTCGTCACCGAGGAACTGCTCGCGGACGTGTTCCGGATCGACGCCGAGGTCGAACGCACCGACCGCGGGCCCCGGATCACGCCGCTTCGCCCGCGCCACGGGGGAGGCGGCGATGCTGTAGAAGCCGACAGTCCCCCGACGGACGCCCCCCGGATCGAGTGATGGTCGTCCAGGAGAGAAAGGTGATGAACGTCCAGTCGAGCCCGGTGATGGACGCCCGGTCGAGCCAGGTGATGGACGCCCGGGCAGGCCAGAAAGACGCACTCCCGAGGGGTTCGTCAGCCGGCGGACCGCGGCGACCAGTGAATCGGGCTAACCGTAAACCGAAGAGGCTTTATACTTTTAGGCTAGCCTAAAAACCCATGTCGGACGACGACGTGGTCCACGAACCATCGACCCGCAGAGGCGTCATCACGTACTGTAGTACCCTCGCTGTGGGTGGCGGACTCGCCGGCTGTCTCGACAACGGTTCGGGGGCCGATGTCGAAAACGCGGGCGACAGTGACGACACGGCGACAGCCGACACCGCCTACGAGGCCTGCATCGAGCCGGTCGGCTGTCGGACCTTCGACGCGGTGCCAGATACGTGGCTCGTCTACAACGGCGGGTGGGCGGACATGGCCTTCGCGCTCGGCCAGCGAGACGGCTTCCTGACGGCGGACAACATGATTCCGTCCTTTTTCTTCGAGCCGTTCGGACTCGACGTTCCGCCGGAGAGCGAACTCAGGCCGTTGAAGACAGAAAGCTGGGACAAGGAGACGTTCTACGACCTCGATCCCGACGTCATCCTCATGAGTCCCGAGTATATGCACGGAGTCGGGTTCGTCGACGGGTGGGAGAAGGCGGACACCGAAGAGATCGCCGAAAACGTCGCGCCCTTCTTCGGGAACAACATGCGGCGCCGGCGTGACTACCACGACCACACGCTCTATACCCTCTACGAGGGTCTCGAACGGCTTGCGGACCTGTTTCAGGAGCGCGAGCGCTACGAGGCGATGAAAGCGGTACACGACGAACTGCGGGCTGACATCTCCTCGCGGTTGCCACCGGAGAGTGAGCGTCCCCGCATCGGCCTGATAAACAGCGGCTCCGAGCCGAGCAAGGGGAGGTTCTATCTTCTGAATACGCAGGGCGAGGGATACGAGAACAAACCCTATCGCGATCTCGACGTGGCCAGCGCCTTCTCCGAGGAGATGGAAGGATGGGCCGATTACGAGACGATGCTCGACATCGATCCCGAGGTCATCATGGTTCACTGGGGGATCGGGACGACGGGTGACACGAACAGCTTCTCTGCCCGGGCGTTCCGCGAACAGTACGTCACGCCGATGGAAAACGATCCGATCGGGAGCAAACTCACCGCAGTACAGAACGATGACGTCTATCCGGGTCAGTACGGTGAGCAAGGACCACTCGTCAATCTCCTCCAGACCGAGATGGTCGCCCGACAGCTCTATCCGGAGGAGTTCGGCGCGTTCGATCCGGAATCATTCCCCGAGGTTCCAGGGGAAAACCAGCTGTTCGACCGCCAGCGGGTCGCCGACATCATCAACGGAGACTTCTACCCATGAGCGACGACGACACCGCCACGATAGAGGCACCGACGCGGCGGGACACGATCAAGTTCGGCGGGGCGGTCGTCGGCGGGGGACTGCTCGCGGGGTGTATCGGCGACACCAGCGATACTACGGATTCCGGATCGACGCCCGAACAGCAGGACAACGAGACGCAGTCACAAACTGAAGAGAACCGTAGTTACTCCGTGTCGATGGAGCCAGTTGGCGAGGTAACCTTCGAAGAAGTACCTGAAACCTGGTTCCCCTTCACCGGCGATTACGCCGACATGGGCGTCGCACTCGGGCAGGCAGATGGGTTGCAGGCAGTGGGCATTCGTGAACGGTTTGCATCACATTTCTACGATGAACTTCCCGGCGTCTCGATCGACAAGGAGAGTCTCACACCCCTCTGGCAGGACGGTACCGACAAGGAGGTTTTCTACGAACTCGACGCCGACGTCCACCTCATCGATCCGAACTTCATGATCAACCGGATCCAGTGGGAGCGAGACGATATCAACGAAATCGAGCGGAACATTGCGCCCTTCTTCGGGAACACGATCTTCTCAGGTAGCTACGAATGGCACGACTACAAGCAGTATACACTGTACGAGGCGCTCGAAAAGGCGGCCCAGGTGTTTCAAGAACGGGATCGCTACGAGGCGTACGTATCGCTCCATGCCGAGGTGCTCTCAGATGTCAAATCGCGGCTTCCCGACGGCCGACCAGAGATAGCGGTTCTGTTACCCCGGTCGGATCCGCCGGAGACGTTCCTCCCGTTCGTCATGGACTCCGGGACTAGCTTCAAGCAATGGTATGATCTGAACGTCGAGGATGCGCTCGCAAAGAGTGGCGTCAAGAACTTCCACGAAACACGCGGTGAAATCGACTACGAGACCCTCCTCGAGGTCGACCCTGAGGTGATCGTCATCCGCCACCAGGGCGAGTTGCCGAAAGACGAGTTTAACAGCGAGTTCGTCTCGCACATGAAAAACCACGACGTTGCAAGCGAACTCCAGGCGGTGGAAAACGACCGCGTACTCCGCGGCGGCGCTCCATATCAGGGCCCTATCGTGCACCTGTTCCAACTCGAACAGGCAGCGCAGGACCTTCATCCGGATATTTTCACCGAAGACGAGTTCTTCGACCGACAGCACGTCGCCGCCATCGTAAACGGCGACTTCTACCCATGAGCAACGACTCCACCGCGACAGCGGCACCGACGCGGCGAGACACCATCACGTACGGCGGGGCCGTCGTCGGCGGGGGGCTGGTCGCCGGCTGTACCGGCGAAGGTGAACCCGGCGACGTCTGGACTGCAACAGACGCGACCGGCGAGGAGACGGACACATCGGAGGACACGTCCTACTCTGTGAGTATGGAGCCGATGGGGGCCGTCGAGTTCGACGCCGTGCCGGAGCAGTGGCTGGCGATCTACAACACGTACGCCGACTTGGGGATCGCCCTCGGCCAGCGTGACGGGATGGTGGGGTTCGGGGAGCCGAACGACTTCCCGACACAGTTCTACGACCAGCTTCCCGGAATCGACCTTTCCTTCGACGAGGTCGAGGCCCTGTACGCCGACGGGAGCCCCGACAAGGAGACGTACTACGAACTCGACGCCGACGCTCACCTCATCGATACCAACCACGTCGCCTGGATCGACGACGACTGGACCGCCGAGGATTTCGACGAGATCGCCGAGAACGTGGGCCCGATCGTCGGCAACGCGATCCGGCGTCGCGGACAGGACTGGCACGACTACCGCTACTACGACCTGTACGAGGCCTTCGAGAAGATCGCTGAAGTGTTTCAGGAACCTGAACGGTACGCGGCGCTCGAAGCTGTTCACGACGACCTCATTTCGACGATCGAGACGGACCTTCCGCCCGAGGAGGACCGGGCGACGGTCGGGCTGCTGTCTATCAGTTCGGATTTCGAGAAGGGGTCATTCTGGGCGTACCCGATCATCGAGGGGAACGCCCACAAACAGTACCGCGATCTCGGGATGCGCGGGGCGTTCGACGACGCGATGGAAGAGAGCTACGCGAAGTGGGATTACGAGCAGATCCTCGAAATCGACCCCGAAGCGCTCCTGTTCCAGTACGCGTTCACGAGCGCGTCGGCGGCCGAGTTCGATGACCGAATGGAGATGATGCAGAAGGATCCTGTCGGGCAGGAACTGACGGCCGTTCAGAACGGTCGGCTGTACCGCGGCGGCACGGAACTCCAGGGCCCGATCATCAACCTCTTCCAGACCGAAATCGCGGCCAAACAGTTCTACCCCGACACGTTCGGGGAGTGGAGGGGACTGGGCGACACGCCGACCGACGAACAGCTGTTCGACCGCCAGCGCGTCGCGGACATTATCAACGGCAATCACTGACACATGCGCAGTACAACACCCCGGGCGGTCCTAGTCGTCGGTGGCGGCGTCGCCGGACTCTCGGCCGCCGTGTTCACCGCTCGGCACGGCCTCGAGACGCTCGTCGTCGATGCCGGCGAGTCGATCCTCCGGCGGAACGCCCACCTCGAGAACTTCCCCGGCTTTCCGGCCGGCGTCAACGCCCGCCGGTTGCTCGACCTGGTCGGCGAACAGGCCGAGGCGGCCGGCTGTGAACGGGTCGAGGGCACCGTCGTCAGCGTCGAGGCGACCGACGACGGATCGGGCTTCGCCGTCGTGACCGAGGCCGGCGACCGCTACCGCACCGAGTACGTCGTGGCGGCGACGAAGAACGAGGTCGGCTACATGGAGGACGTCGACGGCGTCGGGATCATCGACCGCGGAAAGGCGTTCGTCGACGTCGACGAGCGCGGCCGCACTGGCGTCGAGGGGCTGTACGCCGCCGGGCGGCTCGCCGAGAAACCCCACCAGGCGATCGTCTGTGCCGGCCACGGCGCCGAAGTCGGCCTCGCGATCCTGGAGGACCATGACCGCCCGTTCTACCACGACTGGGTCGCCCCGCAGGGCTACTTCACCGACCGCGGCCGGGACCTCCCGCCCGGGTGTGAGGAGATCGACGACGCTGAGCGAGACCGGCGTGAATCGAACGCAATGTCCGTCATGCAGGATCGCTTCGCCGAGCGCCACCCCGACGAGCAGGAGACACATCCCACCCTCGAGGAGTAGCGACTACCGACGAACGACCGGTCACGTCACATTCTTCCTCGGCAACACGGTCTTCCGCCGCACCGGTCCTCGGCTACATGGCGGACCACGAGACCGCCTCCGACCTCACCGCCGTCCTGGAGGACACCGTGTTCCGCGGTGGCCCCACCCACGTGGGCCCACTCGAGCACGTGTTCCTCGTCGAACGGTATGCCAGGCTGTACTTCCCGGACACCTACCACGGCGAACTGTTCGACCGTGACGAACTGACCGCTATCGTCACGGACTCACCGATCAGGAACACCCGGTCACCGGTTCGGCGCGTGGGGACCCGTCCTCTCCTGAATCGTGAATATCGCCCGGTACACTAACGTCCGACGTCGTCCCAGGCGGTGTGCCGTGGTCGGTCGGCCAACCCTCGTGCCGGGCGGGGTCCGCGGAGCGGACCCAATTGCACGAACGGCGCAAGCCGTGGTGCGGGCGACGCCGAAGGCGTCGCCGGATGCCGAGACGGTGCGAACCGTCGAGGCGGGTGTCGGACGCACCGGGGTTCTCCGCGCGGTCATCGCTGCCCTGCCGGGCGACTCGGGCGGGGACTGACGGTGCGTGCCTCTCATACGACCGCCACGGCTAATCCTCTTTCGGCTCGACGGTCGTCGGGATCCGAGCATCCATAGGGCCGCTCACGGATCGCTACCGGCCGTCTACCCGGTAATCGTCGCTCCATATCTGGGCGTAGCGCCCGTTCCGGTAGCCGAACTTCCGCCGGAGGTACGCGGCGAACAGCTTCGCCCCCGTCAGCCCGCTATAGAGCGTCCGATACGGTTCGAACCCGTCACGGTCTTTCACCCGATCGACGAGGCCGAAGACGGTGTCCCAGTCGTCCGGCCCGTAGCCGCGGACCATATCGGCGAACGCGCAGTTCCGCCGGATCTCGTCGCCGACGGCGGCCTGCCACTCGGCGTTGTACGCCGAGAGGTCGTCGCTGGCCGCCAGGCGTCCGGCGATCCGGCCGGTTCTGATGGCGACGTGGTCGCCGCCCTCGTGGAACGCCGAGGTCCCGCCCATCGCGCCGCCGACGACGGCGACGTCCGCGTCGGTCGGCGACTCGATGGGTCGGGTCGAGGAGATGGGGTAGGTCTCGGTCCCGCCGGACTTCCCGCGGTCCTCGACGAGCGGGAAGTCCCCGGCGTCGTAGCCGTCGTACACCTCCTCCAGCAGCCGCCGGATGTAGGTTGCGCCCTGCGGGACGCGGTCGTCGTCCGGGCGGAGCAGATCGTAAGCCTCCCGGTCGTCGACGGCCTCGAGGTCGAGGTCTATCGGCATCGTCAGCCCGATGCGGGCGACGGGGTCGTCGTTCGGGAACACCCACGGGTAGGCGGTGTGGCCGGGCATGTATCCCCACCAGAACTTGATCCGGTCGCCCTCGAACAGCTCCGCGGGCACCCGGCGGTACTCCTGGTAGGCGATGTGGTTGGCGTTGCGGGACGAGAGCCGCGCCATCGTCTCCTCGGGGAGCCAGCGCCCGAGCACGCGGGCCGTGACGGTTCGCTGGGGACCGTCGGCCAGCACCAGGTGGTCGGCCGCGATTTCGGTCCCGTCCCGCAGCGAGAGCGTGTGGGACGGCGAGCCGGTCAGGTCCGTCTCGACGTCGCCGACGGCGGTGCCGACGCGGTACTCGGCGCCGGCGCGCTCGGCGCGCTCCCGGAGCCAGTCGTCGAACAGTGCCCGGTGGACGGTGAACCCGAAGTTCGGGTACGTCGACGCCATAGTCGTGTTCCGCAGTACCAGGGTCTCCGTTGGGCTGTGGAACTCCGCGGCGGCCAGTTCCTGGTGTTTGACGCGCTCCGGGATGGGCTCCTCGAGGTTCATCAGGTCGACCCAGTAGTCCAGGATCCCGGCGGCGTCCGTCGAGTCCGGCCCGAGGGCCTCCCGGTCCGCCCGGGGGACGCCCTTCTCGACGACGACGGCGTCGGCGCCCTCGCTGGCGGCCGCGTGGCCGGCGGCGGCGCCGGCGGGACCCCCACCGACGACGGCGACGTCGACCTGTTGCATACCCGCGACCGGGACCCGGCGGGGCTTAAAACGATTGACCGGCGACGGCGGGGCCAGACCGGCCCGCGGCCGGCTCAGTACTCCGGAGCCTCCTCCCGGACGCCCTCCCGGTCGTTCACCACCCTGGCCCAGACGAACAGCGCGTCCGACAGCCGGTTGAGGTA
>PXRI01000014.1 GCA_003021005.1 Halobacteriales archaeon QS_1_69_70
GACTCCCGGCGCTTGCGGACCGTGACGTCCCGCTGGAAGCCGACGTAGTGGGTCACCTCGCTCCCGTCGGCGGATTCGACCGGCGCGAGCGTCAGCTCGTTCCAGAACGGCGTCCCGTCCCGCCGGTAGTTCAGAAGCTCCTTGCGGACGGGCTCGGTGGCGTCGAGGGCGGCGCGAATCTCGTCGACGGCCGCATCGTCGGTCCCCGGCCCCTGGAGGAACCGGCAGTCCCGGCCGAGCATCTCGTCGCCGTAGCCGGTGAGCCGCTCGAACTCCTCGTTGAGGTAGACGAGCGGGAAGCCCTCCCCGTCGGCTTCGGCGATGCTGACGCCGACGGACGCGGACTCCAGTGCGCGCTGCCGCAAGCGGAGTTCCTGTTCGCGCTCCCGGCGGTCGGAGACGTCCCTGACGATGACCTGGGCGTGCTCGCGGCCGTCGAGGGCGACGGTGCTGGCGGTGACCTCGACCGGGACGGTCGTGCCGTCCCGTCGTTCGACGGCCAGTGCGCTGCCATCCTCGAGCCGGTCGAGCGGGCCGTCCGCCGCGAGGAACCGGTCGAGTGACCCCCCGGAGCCGTCGGCGGCACCCGGCGGGTGGAGGGTCGCGAGGGCCATGCCGCGGAGCCGGTCGCGGGCGTACCCGACGAGGTCGACGGCCGCGGCGTTGGCCTCGACGACCCGGCCGGTCTCGCGGTCGACCAGCATTACCGCGTCGGGGGCGGTTTCCAGGAGCGTCCGGCGCCGCGTCTCCGAGCGTTCGACGGCCCGGTCGCGGTCGGCGAGTTCCCGGTCGTGGCGGGCCCCCTCGCGTTCGCGGCCGAGCAGCCGGGCGAGCAGTTCGACGAACGCCTTCTCACTGGCGCCGAATTCCCGGTCGCGGACGTCCTGGGAGGCGAAACAGACCGTGCCCCACGGCTCGCCCCGGACGAAGACCGTCGTCCCGAGGTAGCATTCCAGGCCGTGTTCCCGGTAGGCCGGGTCGTCGGCCCACCCCTGGTCGCCGGCGTTCGAGACGGCGACCGGCGAGTCGGCGGCCATCGTCCGCCGACAGTACGTCGTCGCCCGCCGCATGGTCGACCCCACCGGAGGCAGGCCCGCCGGGTCGCCCGCGGTCGCGACTACCTCGTGGGTGTCGGCGTCGACCTTCCGCTGGACGTAGGCCGTCTCGGTGCCCAGGTACTCGCGGCCGACGGCGAGTGCCCGCGACTGTTTGTCCTCGATTGAGGCTGCCTCGTCCGCCATGACGTCGTAGAGGCGGCCTCGCAGGCCGCCCTCGCCCACGGCCGAGTGCTGTGACATACCAGGTTCACCTACCATCCGGTACGTCCCATACGTGAATGGCTCCTATGCCAAACCAGTTGGGTGCGGGCGAATCGAACCGCCCGACTGCCGCCGATCCAGCGAAACCGGGGGCCGGGGGGACCACCCGCATGGCTACGGTCGGGCTGTCGACGTAAGGAGTGCTCGCGTCCGCGAGGATAGCCGGGTCGTCCGGCTCGATACGAACGGGCGGGCGGCCTCGAATGCCTGGACTGGCGTCCGTGTCGCCGTCGGACAGCGGCTCCCGGCCGGGCTGATTACACGGGCCGTGATCGTCCGCGTCGGACTCGACTCCGCTACGACCGAATGTGGGTCCCCGGGGCACTCGGTCAGCGGCCGGCACCGACTGCGATGAACCTCTCCAACGACGATCCGCAAGTTATTGAACCGCTTGACCACGGACAATCGGGCCTTGGCGAGTTCAGCTCGGGGTAACTGGCGACGTGGACGAGGGGGACTATTCCGGATGGTCGCAGCTGCACCGCGAGTGCGCATCGGCAAACTCGACGGGATACTGGTGGATTTCCGCTGCCAACTCATGCAGCACCATCGCGACGTCTCGGCCGGGTCGGTCGATATCGTAGTAGAACCGCGAACGATGTTCGGAACGGAAGGCGTCGATTCGACTCGCGATGTTCGCGTCAGCAAAGACGTTGCGCGCTGCGATGTCGGCAAACACGTCCTCGTGGCTAAGGTAGTCTGCTGACACTGCTGCGGTCATCTCGACGAGGTAGAACTGGAAGGACCGCTCGATCGCGTTGAATGAGAGTTCGACGATGCTCACGTAGTTGTTCGTTCCGTGCCGAAGCTGCCGGCACGTCCCCAGCATGGCGCAGGCCTTCCCGAGCTGGATATCAGCGTCGTCGTCGGCCCGCTGCCAGGAGAGTGAGTCCTGTGGGGGACCGGTTTCACCATCGTCTAACAACTGTTCAGCGCGCTCGACCGCGTCGAGGACCTCATTCAGGCCCATCGTCGAACACCCCCTGTTTTACGGCGTCGAGTGCTTTCGAGTCTCGTAGCGTCAGCCCTTCGGCGAGAATGTCACTGATCCGGTCGTGATTTTCGGCCGACCCTTTTCGTTCGACGATGATGTGTGCCTCGTACCGATCGCCGTCGAACTGTTCGTCGGCGATCTCCTGTTCGATGGTGTGGGCCTCGCGCTGGGCCTGCATTCGCTCTTCGTCGACGACGACGAACAGGTCGATGTCGCTCGTTCGGTCAGCGGTGCCTCGCGCGACGCTGCCGAAAAGGATGACACCGACGTCATCGCCGATCCGTTCGTCGAGACCGGTGAGGATCGCTCTGATCGGTGCGTGATACTCCGGTTGTGGGATGGTCGTTACCGGATCGTCAGATTTGACGAGCTTCTCTGCGTCCATTCGAACAGCGTTCGCTCGGCCGGATCGGTCGACGGTGATCACGCCAAGTGTCTCGAGCGTATCGACGGCGGCATTCACACTACTCAATCCGTCGCCCGTCACGCGGTGGAGTTCTCGATTGGTAAACTCTCGCTCCGGATTATCCACGACGATATGCAGAATATCGGCGGTTGCCCCGTATCGGAAGGCATCCGGATCGCCGAGTGGGACCGGGAGCCGAACGTATGACCCCGTCGTTAGGCCATCAAACTGAACCGTCTCACCATTCATGACTGTCCTAATGGTTCAAAGCACCAAAAATCTTCGGTGGGGGATAGTAGACGGCCCGCAGATTTCGTAGACGACCCGCTGATGTGGGGGTCGTGCATCGAGGCTCTTCTGCTTAATCTGGGTGCGAGCATCTCAGCGGCGTTCGGCAGGATACCGTCGGTGATCCGCTCGTGATTCTCGCGGTCGCTGTGCTGGCGCTGTTCGGAGTTGCCAGTCACGAGGTGGGCGTCGCCGGCGGCCGCATCACGTCCTGCACGACGACGTCGGTCCGGGCGGTCTGGCCGGCCGTGTAGGCGTCGGCGTCGCCATCCCGGAAGCCTGCCGCCGACAGCGGGACTGCGATGTACCGACGACGGCGTTGGCGTCCTCGAGTTCCTCGACGAGGTTGGTTGTCGGCCGGATGTCGTAGCCTGCGTTGCCGGCCACGTTGATGAACTTGGAGCACGCTCCGGACAATAGAGTGCCGAGTGCGGTCGCCAGGTGGTCGCCGGCGACGAGGACGCCGAACAGCGCGGAGCCGAACGCAAGCATCACCCCGACGGGGGTGACGCCTCCGGGGCGCGGTGCAGGATGGCGGCTGGCCGGTAACGCACTGATGGGTTGGGGGGCGAGCCCTCCCAGACCGCCTGAACCCCGCACGCGACACGTTCGACGGGTACGGCGGCCGGTACGGTCATCAAGAGGCCGGCGACATCGACCACCACTGGACCGCTCTCGGGGACCTGCGGCCCCGCCCGTCAGGACATCACGACCGTTCGGAGTTATAAAAGGCCGAATTCTGCCGGCAGAAGTAACTTTACTACACCATGACTGGTCCATCACCATGGGAACGGATGGGGTACGACTGCGGACGAGGGGTGGCGACACCCCGGTCCCGTCTTTGTCAATGGCCCGGATCGTGGCGGTCCTCGGTGTTGTCGCGGTCACGGCCCTCCTCGGTGCCGGCCTCGCCGCACCGGCGGCCGCCGACACCGGCTCGGACGCGGCCTACGTGACGAACGGGACCGTCGAACTGGTAGACGGCGACGGGGTCAGGACGGACACGAACGCGAATGCCGCGGTGGTCGGGCCGGTCACCGACTTCGACGGCGACGGGACCCTCCAGGTGGCCACCGTCACCGGGGCGGGCGACGTCCGGATCATCGACGCGGACGGGACGACCGAGACGCTCGTGGCTGGCGACGCCGCCACCACCGCCATTACCGTGGGCGACGCCACCGGCGACGGGGCCCTCGAGATCCTCTACCAGAACGCGAGCGACGACAACCGGGTCTACTGGGTGGACCTCCTCGGGAACACCGGGCAACTGACCGACGCCGGGACGAACGGGGTCGTCGGGTACGGCGACTTCGACGTCGACGGCGACGACGAACCGGTGTTCCTCGGGACGTCGAACGGCATCAAGTACTTGGACGACGGGACCGTCGTCGACACCGGCTACTCCGACGTCGGGACGAACGAGGGGATCGGCGTCGGGCCGCTCGTGGACTTCGACCTGGACGGGACGCCGCGGGTGGCCGTCGTCGACAGTGGCAGCGAGATCGTCCTGGTCAACCACACCGGGGACGGCGAGGCGGTCACCGACGGCTATCAGCGCGCCGCGAAGGCGTCGCTCGGCGCCGTCGACCGCCGGTCCGACGGAGCCCGCGAGGTCGTCCACGTCCGGACCGACGGGGAGTTGGCGCTCGCGGAGCTGGACGGCACGACCGACACGGTCACGGACGACACCGGCGACCCGATACCGGCCGACACCGGCGTCGGCGCGTCGGGCCTGGTCTCCTTCGACCGGAGTCCGCCGGTGATCGAGATCGTGAAGCCGGCCGAACGGACCTACCTGAGCGACTCGGTCCCTTTGAACGTCACCGCGAACGAGCCGATCGACAACTGGTCGTACAGCCTCGATGGCGGCCCGAACCGGACGTTCGAACCGAACACGACGATCGATTCGCTCGATCCCGGCGAGTACGAGATCACCGTCTACGCGACCGACGAGTCCGGCAACGACGTGCGTGACAGCCGGACCTTCGCAGTCGGCGAACCGGCGTCGCTACTCGTGTTCGTCGACAACGGCACCGGGCAGCTCTCGTATCTGACCGGGAACGGGGAGGTCGTCCGTACGCCCGTCACCAGCGACGACGACGAGCTGAAGGCGGCCGGCCCCGCGGTCCACTACGACGCGGACGGCCGGCTGGAGATACCTTACATCAAACCAGACGGCGAGAACGACCCGGCGCTGTACCTGTACCACCTCGCAAACGGGTCGAGCACCGTGCTGGACCCGGACGTGATGGGGGAGGTCAACCGGGGGAAGCTTTCGCTCGCGGACTGGGACGACGACAGGCGGTTCGACGTGGTCTACCCCGGGGCGAACGGCGAGCTGATGCGGGTCGACCACGACGAGGAACCGACGGCGATCGTCAGCGGCGACACGTCGACGAACGGCAACTCCGTCGACCCGCAGGGGATCTTCGGGGCGGTGGACATCGGCTTCAACGAGGACACCGACGACCGGGAGATCGTCTGGCTCGACGCGGGGAGCAACGTGAAGGCGGTGAGCAAGAGCGACCCGACGACCGTCGAGTCGGTGAGCTTCGACCAGACGCCGGGCACGAACAACAACGTCGGTGCCGGCGAACCGCTCCCGCTCTCGGACGACGGGCCGAAGTACCTCCCCATGGTCGACGGCTCGGGGCACCCGGGACTGCTCAACGTGAGCGACAGGAGTCACGTGACGCTCAACGATTCCGGCAGGGACGAGCACACCGCGACCAAATCGCCGGTCGGACTGGGGGACATGACGGGCAACGACCGGAAGGAACTGGTGTTCGCCGACACCGAGGGCGTGTTGAAGTACACCACGACGTACCTGGAGCAGGCACCGGACAACCCGATCTCGAGGCTGACCGTGGACGGCGACCCCGTCAGCGTGAATCGCAACCACGGGGTCATCAGCACGCACTTCCCGGAGCGGGTCGAAGGGGAGTTCCGGTACGGCGGCGGCGACAGCACGCCTCCCGACGTGACCATCGTGGAGCCGACGCCGGACGGACACACGGCGGGGTCGGTCCCGCTTTCGGTCACGGCCGACGAACAGGTCACGGACTGGTCGTACAGTCTCGACGGCGGGCCCCGGCGGAGCTTCACGCCGAACACCTCCGTCTCCGTCGACGCCGGGACGCACACGGTGACGGTCTACGCGACGGACGAGGCCGGCAACGTCGACTCGACGACCCGGACCTTCGAGGTCGATCAACGCCCGACCGACACCCCGACGCCGACGCCGACGCCGAGCCCGACGCCCGCGCGCCCGCCCTCGGTCGACACACCCACGCCGACGCCGACGCCGATGGGCACGGTCGGTACGCCGGGGGTGGGTACGCGGACGGCCTCTCCCACCCCGACGGCCTCTCCCACCCCGACGGCAACCCCCACGCCGAACGAAACGGCCTCCCCGACCCCGATCACCCGCGACCGCGGCTGGCTCCCCCTCCTCGGGGGCGGTTTCAACTGGTGGTTGCTGTTGCTCCTGTTCGCCACCATGGTGGTCCTGGCGTTGCTGGAGATCCACCTGATCGACCAGCAGGACTAACGGTCGGCGTCGGCCCACCGCCTCCCGCCCGGCCTCCGGACCCTGCCCGGCAGGCGGGACAGACGTACGGCCGGCCGAAACGAGTGGGCTCGGTCCCCGGAGGGGCGCGCCCGGGCCGGACCGTCGGACGCAGGACCATCCGAAACGGTTTAACGGTGTCTCACCAACCACCCCGCATGCCCGACTGCCCGCTCGCCGAGGAGTGCCCCAGTTTCTCCGAACGGATAGAGGGCATGGGGTGTCAACACTACGGGGACCGGGGCGGCGCCGAGTGGTGCTCCCACTACAGCCAGCCGATCCGGGACCTCAAGGGCCAGCCCGTCACGCTCGGCGAGGAGGTGGTCGTCGACGTGGAGGACATCCACGAGTCCGGCGCCGGCGTGGGTCGGACGGAGGACGGCTTCATCGTGATGGTCGACGGCGTGCTGCCGGAGGCGCGGGCGAAGGTCCGGATCACGGAGGTCCGCTCGAACCACGCGCGCGCAGAGGAGGTCGAACGCCTCCCGATGGACGAGGAGGGCGAGGGCGAAGAGGCCGTCCCGGCCGGCGAGTCGGTGGCGTCCGACGAGGAAGAGGGATCCACCGAGAGCGAGCGGGAGCGCACGCTGGACCGCGAACGGCTGGGCAGCCGCGAGAACTTCTGGGGCAGTTGACCCGTCCAGACGCCGACGAGCTGCTCGACCGGGCCGGGTTCGTCGCGGCCGACAGCGTCCTCACCAGGCGGCAGGCCGAGGTACTCGCGTTCAGAGAGCGGGGGGTCGCCCAGGCCGACATCGCCGACCACCTGGGGACCTCGCGGGCGAACGTCTCGAGCGTCGAATCGAGCGCCCGCGAGAACGTCGCCAAGGCCCAGGAGACCGTCGCCTTCGCCGAGGCGCTGACGGCGCCGGTCCAGGTCACCGTCGAGGCCGGCACCGACCTCTACGACGTCCCGAACATGGTGTACTCCGCCTGCGACGACGAGGGCGTGAAGGTCGCCCGGACGGCGCCCGAGGTCATGCGGCTCGTCGGCGACGCGGCCGGCGACGCCGTCCACGGCCGGGAGGTCCGCCGCGATATCACGGTAAGCGTCACGGGCGACGGCACCGTCCGCGTCCGGGAGTGACCGTCCCGGCCGGACGTCGAGCCGCCCGGGCGACGACGGGCTTACGGCGCCGGGCCCCGGAGGCACCGGTATGGACCTCGGACTCGACGGCGACGCGGCACTGGTCACGGCGGGCACGGCCGGCCTCGGGCTGGCCAGCGCGGCGGCGCTCGCCCGGGCGGGGTGTGACGTCGCGGTCTGTGGCCGCGACGCCGACCGCCTCGCCCGGGCGGAGGCCCGCCTGGAGTCGTCCGGCGACGGCGAGGTGCTCGCCGTCGGCGCGGACATCACCGACGCCGACGAACTCGAGGGCTTCGTCGGCGAAACCGTCCGGACGTTCGACGGCCTCGACCACGTCGTCACCAGCGCCGGCGGCCCGCCGTCGGGCTCGTTCCTCGAGATGGACGACGAGGACTGGTACCACGCCTACGACCTGCTCGTGATGAGCGTGGTCCGGACGGTCCGGGCGGCCCACCCGACCATCGCCGAGGGGGGCGGCGGGACCGTGGTCACCATCACCTCCCGGTCCGTACGGGAGGTCATCGACGACCTCGTGCTGTCGAACTCGGTGCGGCGCGGCGTGATCGGGCTCATGAAGACCCTCTCCCGGGAGTTCGCCCCGGCGGTGCGGACGAACGCCGTCCTGCCGGGCGCCCACGAGACGGGCCGCATCGAGGAGCTGGTCGAGGCGGCCGTCGAGCGCGGGGACCACCCGGACTACGAGGCCGGGCTGGCCGACTGGTCCGAGGGCGTCCCCTTAGAGCGGGTCGGCGAGCCGCGCGAACTCGGCGAGACCGTCGCCTGGCTGTCCAGCGACCGCGCCTCGTACCTCAACGGCGCCGCCGTCCCCGTCGACGGCGGCGCGACCCGGAGCGTCTGACCGGGCTCGATCCGGGCCCCGTCGGCAGCGCAACGAGTGGGGTCCCGGGAGCGTGATTTATGGCTGTCCGGTACTGAGACGGACCACGCCGATGTCCGCCGATGTGCTCGCCTCGTTCGGGCAGTTCCTCGCGAATCAGACGGCGCCCGAACGGACCATCCTGGTGGTGAACTGGGACGCCCCGGAGCAGATCGAACGGCTGCTCGAGCGGACGGTCGACCCGCTGCCCGTCGACTTCGAACGACGGATCGACCCGGACCGGGGTGAGAACCTGGTCTACCTCCTCGAGGACGGCGAGGTGGTCGCGACCTCCCCACTCGAGGCCCTCCAGGAGGCTGTGTTGCTGGTGAACACCGACCTGTACGCGACCGGGCTCAGCGGCATCGAGCAGTACGAGGCGCCGGCCGTGCTGACGGAACTGGACGAGATGCGTTTCACCCTCCGTGGGTTCCCCGCCTCGACCAAGGAGAAACTCCTCCTGGTCGTGATGTCGCGGTTCATCGAGAAACGCGCCCTCGAGGTCGGGAGAGGACGGCTCGACGTCGCCTTCCAGGAACTGTCCCGGGTCCACGACGAGTACGGGACCGGGCAGGTGTACGCGCGCCTGGCAGACACCGACGTCGACGTCCACGTCTACGGGGTCCCCGACGCGGACCCCGACCTCGACGGGATCACGGTCCACCGGGGCGAGACGCCCGCCTACCGGCAGTCCTGGGTCGTCGTCTTCCGCGCGCCGGCCCACGAGGAACCGGCCGCGCTGTTGGCCGTCGAAACCGGTGCCAACGAGTGGGACGCCATGTGGAGCTACGACCGCGAGCGCGTCCGGCGGCTCGGCGCCACCGTCGAATCGGAGTTCTGACTCGCGCCCAGCGCACGATGACGACGCCGTGTCGGCGCCGGCGCCGCGACGGAGCGCCGCCCCGAGCGGGGTCGGCGACCCGCTGGGTCACGGCCATCCCTGGCGTCGGTGGGTTTCGGTCGTTCACCAGGTCTCGACGCAGCCGTCGCGGACGTCCTCGAGACAGCCCCGACAGTCCGGGTGGTCGCCGTCGAAGCAGTGAGGCCGCGCCGCGTCGTCCAGCGAGACGCGGCGCCGTTCGGCGTGGCGACGGCAGACGATCTTCGCCCGGCCCGCCTCGTCGGTGGGCAGGTCGACGGATGCGGCCGCACGCGCCTCACTGTAGGCGCGCTTGGCCTCCGCGTACTGCGTCCCGGCGGAGCGTAGTTTCGTCCTGAGGAGCCGCTCGAGGCGCCGTCGGTTGCTCACGTCCGGCGGTAGCACCCGCGGGCTGAAAGGCGCGTCGGCTACCGGCACCGGTCGGGCCGGCCCACCGGGCCGCCGGACCCCCGCCCGACCATCTTCAGTTTCACCGTGCTACCCTGGACTTTTATACCATCGGGCAGCAACCGCCCTACGTCTCCCACCGAAACCACGCGGAGACGGCCCAGCCATGACAGACCTGCGACAGCACGCGGTCGAGATAACCGAACAGTTCTCCGACTCGCTCGACGTCGACGCCGACGACGTCGAGGGACGGCTCGAAACGCTCGTCGACGACTACAGCGTCCCCCTCGAGGAGGCCCGTCGCAGCGTGGTCTCGACGTACCTCGACGAGGCCGACATGGACCGCGACACCCTGGCCGGCGGGACCAGCGAGGCCGCCGACGTCGCCGACATCAACGCCCCCGAGGAGTGGCTCGAGGTGACCGCGAAGGTCGTCGAGCTCTGGGAGCCCGACGCGGACTCGATCGCCCAGGTCGGCCTGATCGGCGACGAGACCGGCACCGTCAAGTTCACGAAGTGGGCGAAAAGCGACCTGCCCGAACTCGAGGAGGGCACCGTCTACCGTCTCGACTCCGTCGTGACCGACGAGTACGAGGGCCGCTTCTCGGTGACGCTCAACTCCGCGACCACCATCGAGGCCCTCGACACCGAGCTGGAGGTCGGCGACGATACCACCGAGGTCGAGGGCGCGCTCGTGGACATCCAGTCGGGCTCCGGGCTCATCAAGCGGTGTCCGGACGACGACTGCACGCGCGTCCTCCAGAACGGGCGCTGCTCGGAGCACGGCGAGGTCGACGGGGAGTTCGACCTCCGGATCAAGGGCGTCCTCGACGACGGCCGCGAGGTCCAGGAGGTCATCTTCGACCAGGACGCCACCGAGGAGCTGACCGGGATCACGCTCGAGGCGGCCCAGGAGATGGCGAAGGACGCCCTCGACACCGAGGTCGTCGTCGAGGAGATGGCCGAGACCGTGCTGGGCCGGTACTACCGCGTGACCGGGCCGTCGCTCGGCCGGTACGTCCTGGCCGACGACGTCGAGACCCGCGGGGCCCCGGTCGACCACGAGAGCGTGCTGATCAAGGCGAGGTCCCTGTGATGTCCGACGCCGCGCCCAGCCGCGAGGTCGCCCGCCGCGTCCTCGCGGCCGAGTTCAACGACGCGAGGTACACGTTCACGGAGTCCGACGACGAGCGGGCCCCGGTGTACTCGCTGCTCCCGACCGGCGAACGGGCCAACCGCGTCTTCGTGGTCGGCACGCTGACCGAGACCGAGGACCTCGGCGACGACGCCGAGTACTGGCGGGGCCGCATCGTCGACCCCACCGGGACGTTCTTCACCTACGCCGGCCAGTACCAGCCGGACGCCGCCGCGACCCTTCGGGAGACCGAGACGCCGGTCTACGCCGCCGTGGTCGGCAAGCCCAGCACCTACGAGACCGAGGAGGGCGACGTCAACGTCTCGCTCCGGCCGGAGTCGATCACCGTGGTCGACGACGCCACCCGAGACCGCTGGGTGGTAGAGGCGGCCGAGCGGACCCTCGAGCGGATCCAGGCGTTCGACGGGGCCTCGGCGGGCACGCCGGCCGGCGAGGACGCCGCGGTGGCCGGCGAGTACGCGGCCATGGCCGAGACGCAGTACGACCCCGACCTCGCCGTCTACCGCGACCGCGTCGTCGCCGCCCTGGAGGACCTCGAGGACGAACCCGAGATCGCCGCCGAGGCGTAGCCGCCGCCCCGGGTAGGTCCCCGGTCGTGCCGATGGGCGCGTCGACCCTCGGCCGTGCCGATCATCGCGGCGACGCTTGGCCGTGGCGACCGCCGCGGCGACTCTCGGCCGTTTCGACCGCCGCGGCGACCCTCGGCCGTGGACGGACCGCCGGCGACGTGCGTCCGTCTGACGAACGCTTATGTGCGTGGCCGACCCACGTACGGGGACGATGGGCAACAAGAACAAGACCATCTCCTTCAGGGTCAACGAGGACGCCTTCGAGGCCCTCCGGGAGATCGCAGAGCAGCGGGACATCTCGCTGTCGGCGGTGTTCCGCGACTACGTCGACGCCCTCATCGCCCACGACGGCCGGGTCACGGTGGTGCCCGAACACCAGGTCGACGGCGCCGCCGGGGCCGACGACGGCGAGTTCCCCCCGACGGTCGAGGTGCCGAAGAGCTACGTCCGCGAACACGAGCGGCTCGAACTGGAGGCCGACCACCTCCGCGACCAGCTCGAGGAGTACAAGCAGTACGTCACGACGCTCAGCCAGAAGCTCGAGTCCCAGGAGGCCGAGGAGGTCGTCCAGCTCGAGGACCTCGACGCCGACGACGGGACCGAAGAGGAGCCGTTCCACCTCGGGTAACCACCGGCGCCGTCAGTTTCTCTTCAACCCATCAGGTCCTGCCGGTACCGCCGGATCTCGGCTCGGCGGTCCGCCCGGTCTTCGACGGCCGCGAGCCGCTCGGCCGCCTCCAGCGTTCGGACGGCGTCGTCGAGAAACGAGAGGATGTCGCCCGGGTAGGCGTACAGCATGTAGTCGTCGCCCATCACGTCGACGATGGCCTCCGGCCCCAGGCCCCGGGACCGCAGCGCCAGGAGATACCCGACGAACTTCCGCTCGGGGTGCCCGCAGTGGGGGTGGGCCTGGCAGTCGCAGTCGAGGAAGTCCTCGGCGAACGAGAGCACGCGGTCGCGGGCCGCATCGTCCAGCTTCGCGACGCCGTCACCGGTGAACAGGACGTCGAGGGTCGCCCCGGCGAAGGCGCTCTTCGGGAACGACGCCTCCAGCTGGGCGGCGAGCCGGCGGTGGTTCTCGACGTAGATTCGGTCGGTAACGGCCACGGTGGCGGTGGTAGGCGGTCGAGCGGTAAAAGTCATGTTGGACGCCGCAGGGACGTCCCGCGACTCGAAGTCGGGATTTTCGGTGGAGGAGTCGTAACGTATTTGAGCGCCACCTGACTAATCACGTCTGCGTGTCCGGGTTGGGGTATTGGTATCCTGTAGCCCTGTGGCGGCTACGAAGTGGGTTCGATTCCCACACCCGGACTGATTAATTTTCTTACATTAATTCGGGGTGGTGGAGACGTCGCGCTCTGACGTTTATGAGGGATGATGAACCATCTCACGTATGCCGGAATGTCCGACCTGTGGCTCCGAATTCGACTCACGTCGAGGTCTCGGCGTCCACCACAGCCAGGCCCACGATGTACTCCTTCCAAATCGAGACTGCCACCACTGTGGGACCGAGTTCCACTCGGAACACGAGAAGAAATACTGTTCCGACGACTGTCGGGATACGGCGGTTTCCTTCGAGGGTGAGAACCACCCGAACTACCGCGACGCCAGAGAGGAAACGACTTGCGACATCTGCGGAGCGATCTTCGAATACTACCCGTCGGAAAAGAAAGGCCTCTACTGCGGCTCGTGCGTCAGGAACGAAAACTGGCGCTATCGACCGGAAATCACCGGTGAGGAAAACCCCCTTTGGGAAGGTGGCCAACAGGAACTCGACTGCGAGCAGTGTGGGGCTACGGTCATCCGATGGCCGAGCAACATCACCAGCAAGTACGTCTTCTGCAGTGACGAGTGCCAGTACGCGTGGCTCTCGAAGACGTTCACCGGCGAGGGCCATCCGAACTGGGACGGAGGGGGTGAGCCCAACTACGGGCCGGGATGGCATCGCGCGAGACGACGCGCCCTCGAACGCGACGAGTACACCTGCGTCCGCTGTGGAGCGTCGCGGGATGAACTCGGCCGGAACCCGGACGTTCACCACCTCCTCCCGGTTCGGGCATTCGTCGAGACGCCCGCCACGAGCGAGGCCGACGCTCACTACGTGGAGAACCTGGTCTCGCTGTGCCCGGCGTGTCATCGACAGGTGGAGTTCGCCGACGTCGATCCCGACTTACTGCGGGCGCCCGAATGACGAGCGCCTTCCCCAACCTGACGGTAGACTGTTCGCGGGTGAGGTCTCACTGACGGACGTAACTACGTGAATTGTAGTCCAGTCTCCCGTCGCGTTCGTTCGGATACTTGGACTAATACGGATTCAGATGTTCACGAAATTACGTCCGGCAGTATCAACAGCAGCGGATAGGCGTTCCTCGGGAACGGTCGGTCGGAGCGGGGTGTCGAGCGGTTGGTGTCGTTCGACACCCTGATGAGGACGATGGGTGGAACCGGTGTACGGTGCGGTTCAGCCGTATTCTGAAGGGTGGATGGGGAGGCGGTCGAGCCGGGGCGCTCGAGGGCTCGTTCAAGCTCGAGTCCGGCACCTGGAGTACCGAGTACCACCCATCGGTGTCGGTGATCGACGCGACCTGGTATCCCGACGCGACCTGGCCCAGACCTGGGCGCCCGCGCCTTCGATAAACAGTCCTCCGACCGCGCGTGACACGTTTCAGGACGTACCCACCTAATTCAGCCTCCCACCGCATCGAAAACTCCGAACTCGGTCGCTCATCGGGCCATAATGACAGATTAACGCGATACATCGTTTCGATCGGCGGCACTGCCCGGAACTGCTCCGGAGAACGGCCGTTTCGCGGCTTTTAACCCCTGATTAGGAGGCCCATGGATCCGTATCGGATATTGAAAGCAATCCAGCGTTTAATACACCCGGAAGAAGACCGGGAGCCAAGCAGTCATCGCCGAGACCGGACGGCCGGGGACCCCCGCCGGCGTCGGATCGTCGGCAGGGGCGAGCGTACCCCTCCCATCGTCCTCTCGGCCGGAGGCTGCGGACGCAAACCCATGAAACTGAACGAACTATTCGCAGACGACGACGCGGTATCGCCGGTCATCGGCGTCATCCTGATGGTCGCCATCACGGTGATCCTGGCCGCCGTCATCACGGAGCCGCAAGCACAGTTCTCGTTCGACGCAGATACGGACGCTGAAACGATAACCGTCACCCACGACGGAGGCCAACCGGTTGACCCCGATAATGTCGAGGTCATCGCCTCATCCGCCCCCCCCGAGGTGTCGTGCGATTGGGGTGTCTCCGAAATTACCGCAGGTAATAGTTGTACGACCGACCCCGCCCTTAGTGATGAGGAGGGCACCCTCCGTGTCACGTGGGAGTCCGACGACGGTTCCCAGACCGGTACCCTCGCGGATTACGAGTACGACTTCACGGGTTCGTAACTCATTCAGCGTTTTTCTTTCGGACGCGAAGGGGTGGAGCGACTGCTTCGAACCTGCGCGTCTCTCCATCAAGTCTTGAGGTTCGGGCTTTGCCTCCCATTCCTTGTCTATAAGGCTCGGCCCCCAGACGGCTGCCCATCCCCCTTCACGATCTCCAGCGGCGTCATCACGTCCGTCCGCGATACCAGCAGGATCACCCGATCCGAGTCCGCCCCGTGGACCCAGTCGGCCGGTCCCTCCCTCTCGGAAGCATCCAGCACCGGCGTGTCGGGCGTCACGGGATCCAACTGCCGTCAATTCACGTCGACCGCGAGTCCTCCCGTTCCACCTAGTCATCCTCCTGGCTGTCCGACAGCGTGATGACACACATGCCCGCACGGATGTCGGACAGCGTGACGATACCGGAGTAACCGGCTGCGAGGTGACCCAGGGCGGTCGATGGGGCTGCATGCTACCGCTCGGGCACCGCCCATAGCACGCTACGACTACCAGCCGCGGCGGTAGGTGCGCCCGCCGCTGCCGCGGTGTCCGCCGGGGCTGCCTGGTTGGAGCCGCCCGGACCGTGACGCTCGGGCGGCTGGTGCCGGGCGAAATCGAGCCTGAAGAACTCGACCGCGACGATGCCGGGCTCACCTTGGCCGGAGATTGGAGCGTCGCGTTGCATGCAGGCACTGAAGCGGAAGCCCCAGGTTAGACCGGACACAGCGGCGCAACGGATGTAGCTCGTTGTTCAGACACCACAACAACTATGGGTCATGCGAACGGTATCACATATGGACGAAACAGGTGTCCGGATGACAGCGACGAAACTCATCGAGGACGACGACGAATTCCCTGAAGGAGACAGATGGGAAGCACTCGCCTGGAGCGTCCCGAAAAGTGGCCAGTTTCCGGAGGGAGTGAAGTACAGTTTCCAGTACCTCGGGCCTGCCGATGACGAGATCCTCCGGTACGACAACGCGAACGACGCCCACGGCGTTGGGCGACACCACCGCCACTACCGTGGTGGGGTCGAAGCTATCGAATTCGAGGGCCTTCGATCACAGATCCGGAAATTCCTCGACGAGGTCGAAACCATCCATGAACGAGAATTCGCCTGACCACCCACACGAACCCCCGGACGACGTCGAATATCCCTCGACACTCCGCATCACGTCGAAGCCGTTCGAGGACCATAAGAAAAGCGCCATAGACCGTGCGGAGCGCTGGGAGCAGGGCGAGGCGGTGCCACACGTCGTGAACTTCCAGGACGCCAGTCGCCTCCAGCGCGTCCTCACCCCGCGCCGCCTGGAGCTAGTGGAAAGGCTGATGGACGCGCCGGCGGAAAGCATCCGTGCCCTGGCGGACCGCCTCGATCGGGACGTCCGGCAGGTCCACGACGACCTCCAGATCCTGGGCGAGTACCGCATCGTCCACTTCCGCGAGGTCGGTAGCGCGAAGGAGCCCTTCGTCCCGTACGAGACCGTGAAAATCGAGGTCGAACTGAGCACGTCGCTCGGTGAGCGTTCCGATACACTGGCGTCGGCATGACCGAGGAGGGGCGAGACGACTCGCGAGCCCCCCATCACGTTTATGTCCTATGAGGTCATAGGTCTTAGCGGATGGGCGGTCCTCTGGAACTGAACCGGGCCGTTCCCGGCGGTCGCGTCGAGATCTTCGCCATCGAAGACCACGAGTACCCCGGGGATTGGTTCTACAGGTTCCAGTATTACGAGGTGGAGGACGGCGAGATACTGCGCTATGACAACGCACACGCCGACGAAGACCTTGGCCGGCACCACCGGCACGTCAGGTTCGGCGAGGACTCCGGAATCGAGTTCCAGAATATCACCGCACACATCGCCCGGTTCCTCCAGGAGGTCGCCCACATCTCCGACGTGGATGACACTAACCATGACTGAACGCACCGACGACGGCTGGCCCGACGAGTATCGCGATCCCCGCGACCGCCCACATCCCAGCGTGCTCCGCATCACCGTGGAGTCGTTCGACGAGATGTGCGAGGATACGCGTGCCGCAGTCGGCGCGGTCGAGGAGGGCGAGGACCAGCCCGCAGTCGTCTCGTTCCGCTCGGTCGGCGAGCTGCGGAAGATCCTCACCGACCGCCGCATCGAACTACTGCAGATGCTCGTGGCCACCGACGGGGCAGCCGAGAGCATCGCCGCACTCGCGGCGGACCTCGATCGCGACTACAGTACGGTCCACGACGACGTCACGCTGCTCGCCGACTACGGCCTCCTGTTCGTCGTCGAAGACGGGCAATCCCGCCGGCCGTACCTCCCCTACGACCGGGTCCATCTCGACGTCGAACTCGTCGGCCGACATCTCGACGAGGGGGCTATGGCGACGTGAATACCGACACGATGGATGTTACCAGTTAACAGTCGTGGAGCTACGGTTCGGTCCGGACGACATGGACGCCGCGGAAGATCAGGTCGGGCCCCGGTCACCCCACGAGACAGTCTCACCCGCGAGCGCGACGCATCTCAGGCCACAAGCTCCCTTATACAGCGTCCCACTGCATCGAAAACTATGAACATGCCCGCTCACTCGACCATAATGACAGATTCACGCGAGGACGACGATTCGATCGGCGGCACGGCCCGAAACGTTCCGGAGAACGGCCGTCTCGCGGCTTTTAATCCATGATTAGGGGCCTCAACGGTCCGAATCGGATAATGAACGCAATGCAACGTTTAATACGTCGCGAGGGACACCCGCAGTCATCGCCGGGTCCGGACGGCCGGGGACCGAACTAGGCCCCGCCGGCGGCGGACGGTCGGTAGGGGGTGGCGGCGTACCCTCCAGCTGTCCTCTCGGTCGGAGGCTGCGGACGCAAACCCATGACACTGAACGAGCTATTCGCGGACGACCACGCGGTATCGCCGGTCATCGGCGTCATCCTGATGGTAGCCGTCACGGTGATCCTGGCCGCCGTCGTCGGGACGTTCGTCCTGGCGTTGGGAGACGAGGGTGAGACCCCGGCGCCACAGGCAAAGTTCACGTTCGAAGAAGACGGCTCCGACATAACCATGACCCATGATGAAGGAGACCCTCTTCCGAGGGACAACATCGTAGTCATAGCTGGAAACGGTACCACTGTTACCAGCTGTAGCGACGGGGACGGCTGGGGAGCCACCGAAATTACAGCAGGTAATAGTTGTACGGCCGAGTTCACCGATTCCGGAACGATCCGTATTATTTGGGAGTTCGAGGATGATTCCAGTAGTGAACCCCTCGCGAAGTTCGACTACGACCACTCGTAGCTGAATCAACTATTTTTCATTCGAGCGCGATGAGGTGGAGTAACTGCGACAATTCGGTGGGTATCCCCCTTCCCTTGCCCGGTCAGTCGGGCTCGGCCACCGACAGCTTCCAACCACTTCGCGATATCCGGCGGCGTCAATCCGTCCGCTACGCCAAATCGACCGACCGTCCGGAATCCGGGGTGGCCGATGCCGGGCGAAATCGAGCGTTCTTAAGGGCTCGGCCGAGATACCGTGTTACGGCGTCGCTGTTACGGTACCTTATCGCTCGCACCGGGGTAATCTTTAATGGCCAGGCACTAACAGAACGTAAAGGGACTGATGAGCATTGAGTATGACGGCCTCCCGACGACCGCGCGTCATTACTTGTCTGTATTCACCAAATTGACGATTGGGCTGCTCTTGTTCATCACGTTCACGGGTGCAGTTGGCGCATTTCTGGTATTCGTCGTCGCCCCTGAATTCCTATGGCTCTTCGTCCTCGGCGCTGCGAGTGTTGCGATTCACGTCTCTGCCTTGTTCATCCGTGATGTCCATCGAGGACGCGCCGATATTGACCAGACGGAGTTCGCCTCCTGGCAGTCGATGTTCGCTCTCGTAGTCGTCTTTGGATTCGTCGAATCCACGGTCCTGCTTGTCGGGACTGGAACAGCGATCCTCCTCGTAGAGATAACCGGGTTGCCGATCTTCGCTGCCATGGTGGCTGCAGCTTACTATCCGGTAGTTGACATCCTGCTTATCAGGAGAGGTGTGTGGACCCCTGGAGGGGTCATGATGGTGTTGACTATCACAGCCGTTAGCACCATCATGGATTTCCACGATTCCTTAGTGCACACTATCCCGATATTCGGTAGGAATAGGCGGCATCAATCCTGATCCGCTGTTTCTGATTCATCATCCTCGACCCTCGGCTCACTAAAACACCACGTAGCGGTAAATACCGTTGCCGTAACCGTTGCCCACAGACCGGCGATTTCCAGGTATCCCACTGGGGCGATGCCGAAGTATACGGACAAGAATCCCGGAAGGAGGATGAAAACGACGAGTCCGCCGGCAGCAACAAAAAGCTCGAATCCTACTTTCATCCAATACCCGATCGCGTTCTCGAGGCTGTTCGTAGAATTGTAGAGAGTAATCATCTTTTCGTGAAAACTCTCGGCGGATTCCTCGGATACATCTTCGGCAATCTGTTGTTGCTCTCCGGAGTCCTCAGACATCATTTCCGATGACAACAGGCCGTTATTTAAATGTTGAAATCTGATAGGGCTCCTCTGGGAGCAATAGCGGACCTCGTATGCAGTTCGAGAAGAACTCGAAGCCGGCGCCGAAACTCCCCCGTACATCGAACACCCACTGGCCATCCTCGGGCAGGAGATCCCGATCAGTACGCCTTCCGCGTCGGCGGAGACGCTGGAAGAGCAACTTTTCGACTCGTTTGATCCCGGAGAAGCGCAGGCACTGGTGCGGAAAAAGGTTTAGCCGGCAGCAACGGTAATCCATACGCAGTCATGCCCTCGAGTTCACCGTTCGACGAGGACGAATCCGAGGATGAGCCGATGGTCCCGGCAGGTGTCCTCGAGGGGATCGAGGACATCGCCGAGGGTCGGACCGCCGACGGGGACGATCTCGACGAGGCACTCGATCGATAACGCGCTACGGGAACCAGGTTGGCGGACCGTAAGGTGATCTGCTTTGTAGCATAGATTTTAGACGGATCGCGTTCGTGTGATCGGGTATGAGTGAACCGGTGGAGGACCGCCATTCGGACGAGGAGTATCTCGACGCCGTTCGCGAGCAGGAGCCGGCGGCCACGAGCGAGATCGCCGAGGTCGTCGGAGTCGCGCGGCAGAGTGCCGATTACCGGCTTCGGAAGCTCGAGGACGAACGAAAAGTCACGAGCAAGACGATCGGAAACTCCCTGTCGTGGAGCCTCGCCGACGGAGCCGTGGATATCCGTGACGTCGACCCCGACGACCGTTTCTGGGACGCCGAGACCTACACGGGTGAAGCCATGAACGCGTCGGACATCGACGATGTCGTCTGCGGCGACGTCGGGTCCGAATGAGCCGGCCGACGGTGCCACTATGTATCGATACCGGGGCCTTTTACGCTCGCTTCAACGAACGAGTCGCCAAGCATGATCGGGCACGGGCCGTCTTCTAAGGGCCTCCGTAGCGGGGAGTGGCAGTACGGTGGTCAGTGTACCCCTCGGGGCCCTCGCCATAGAAGGACGCCTGGTCGATGGCGAGACACGGCCGTTCGTCCCCTACGAGACTGTGAAAATCGAGGTCGAACTGAGCACGGCGCTCCGGGGACGGATCTGATACACCGGCATCGGCGTGACCGAGGAGCGAGGCGACGGCTACCGAGGGCCTATCGACGACGTATCGCCACGGTCTCTGGCAGTCTCCCGACCGGTCCGTGTCCCGCCGCCCCGCCCCGACAGCTCCCCGCCCTCCTTCACGATCTCCAGTGCCGTCATCACGTCCGTCCGCGACACCAGCCCCACCAACCGATCGGCGTCCGCGCCGTCGACGACCACCAGCCGCCCGATGCCCTCCGCCTGCATCGTCTCGAAGGCGTCCATCACCGGGGTCGCCGGCGTCGCGGTCTCCACCTCCCGTGTCATCACGTCCTCGACGGTGAACGCCTCCCGCTCGACCTCGTCGACCTCGCGGGCGTCCGACAACGTGACGATGCCGGCGACCCGGTCGTTCGCCACCACCGGGTAGCCGGTGTGGCGTTCGCGGAACATCCGCGCGATGAGGTCCGCGACCGAGGTCTCGCGGTCGACCACGTCCAGCTCCTCGCCGGGCGTCATCACGTCCCGGACCTCGACGCCCTCGAAGGCGGCGGCCATTACGGTCCGGGAGGACTCGCTGGCGGCCGCGATGTAGATGAAGAAGGCCAGCACGATGAGAAACGGGTTGAAGCCGGCGAGCAGGCCCCAGAGACCGAGCAGGATGGCGAAGCCCTGGCCGACGCGGGCGGCCTGCTGGGTGGCCCTGGCGTGCGGGCGGCTCCTGGCGAGCAGCGCCCGGAGGATGCGGCCGCCGTCCATCGGGAACCCGGGCAGGAGGTTGAACGCGGCGAGGACGACGTTCATCACCGCGAGGTACGCGAGGGTAAAGCGGAGGGCCTCGAGGACGACGCCGCCGGGCGGCGTGGCGAGGAAGGCGGCGTACGACAGGACGCCGACGGCGACGGAGACGACCGGGCCGGCGATGGCGATGGTGAACTCCTGCTTCCAGTCCTCGGGGATCTCCGCCATCTGGGCGACACCGCCGAGCAGCCACAGCGTAATGGACTCGATGGAGACGCCGTAACGGCGGGCGACGAGCGAGTGGCCGAACTCGTGGGCGACGACGCAGGCGAACAGGCCGACGGCGGCGATGGCACCGATGGCGAACCGGACGGCGACCGAGCCGGTCAGGGCTTCGGCGTCGATGCTGGCTCCAAGGGTCTCGGCCATGAGCGGGGCCCACTCGCCGAGCTGGGCCCCGATGACGTAGGCGACCACCGGGAGCACGAGGAGGAAGGTGACGTCCAGCCGGATGGGGATGCCGACGGCGCTGCCGACGCGGAAGCGCTTCATGGCGCCGCGTTCTCGCCGGAGCCCTAAATAGCCGGTCGGCCGCGGCCGCCTGCCGGGTCGCGAGCGGACACGGGCGGGGTGACCGCCGGGGGATTGGAGTGGCTCCACGGCGTAGCCACGACCATGAGTCACCAGACAGGGCCGCTGGTTCGCCGCGCGGGCGAGGTGGAGTACGACACCGTCGACGCCGCCACCGGGCTCCGGAAGGGCGTCCTCGTGGGCGACGCCCACGGCGCGTCGAACCTGGCGATCCGTCGGTTCGTCATCGAGGCCGGCGGCGAGGTGCCGAAACACACGAACGAGATCGAACACGAGCAGTACGTCCTCGAGGGCGAGTACGTGGCCGGGATTGGCGACGAGGAGTACACGGTCCGGGCGGGCGACTCGCTGCACATCCCCGCCGGGACGGTCCTCTGGTACCGGAACGAGCGCGACGAGCCGGGGGCGTTCCTCTGTGCGGTCCCGACCGGCGACGACGAGATCAAGCTCCTCGAGGAGTGACGCGGGGCCGTCCCGGGAGGGGCGGCCGTTTCGCGGGCGCGAGCGCGCGCCCGGTCCACTCAAATAGCCCGCTCTACTACCCACGGGCGTGCCGGAGCAGGTCGCCGACGTCGATACCCTGTTCCTCCACGGGACCGGCGACGAGTACGCCGTCGTCGTCCGGCGGGACGGCGAGCGGCTGCTCCGCGGTCGACTGGAACTCAAGGAGACCGACGCGGGGCCGCGGCCGGGCCGATTCCGGGTGATCGACGGCGAGGACACGGTGCCGCGGCGGCCCGAGCAGTTCGTCGAGATGGCGCGACGCGCGACCCGGATCCGGATCTCCGAGCAGACCTCCCGCGGCGGCCGCCGGGACCTCGTCGCGATGCTCGACGGCTACCAGCTGGCCGCCGAGCAGGTCCGGTCGTGCCGGATCTGTGCGGGGAAGGACCGCTACGCGCCGTTGACCTCGGAGACGGCGATCGAGTCCGCTGAGGAGTACATCTGTCCCGACTGCGCCAAGCGGGAGCTAGAGCGGGAAGCCGACTACCGCGGGCTCCGCTCGGGCGCCCGCGACCGGCTCGAGGACCTGCTCGTCGAGGTCGGCGACCTGGAGCGCGTCCGGAACCTGCTGTCCGGCCAGCTCGACCCCGAGCTGACGAAGTTCGACGAGATCAGCGCCACCACCGACGAGGTCGACCCGGTCCCGACCGACTCGCTGTCCGTCCACCCGGATCTCCTGGCCAGCGTGACGCAGTTCGACGACCTCCTGCCGGTCCAGAGTCTCGCCGTCGAGAGCGGCCTCCTGGAGGGCCGCGACCAGCTCGTCGTCTCCGCGACGGCGACCGGGAAGACCCTCGTCGGCGAACTCGCCGGCGTCGACCGCGCGCTGTCCGGCGAGGGCACGCTCCTGTTCCTGGTGCCGCTCGTGGCGCTGGCCAACCAGAAACACGGGGACTTCCAGGCGGAGTACGGGGACCTCCTCGACGTGTCGTTGCGGGTCGGTGCCTCCCGCATCCGGGGGTCGGGGACCCGGTTCGACCCCAACGCTGACGTCATCGTCGGCACCTACGAGGGCATCGACCACGCCCTCCGGACCGGCACGGACCTCGGCGACGTCGGCACCGTCGTCATCGACGAGGTCCACAACCTCGGCGAGGCCGAGCGCGGCCACCGGCTGGACGGCCTGATCTCGCGGCTGAAGTACTACTGTGAGACGAACCGGTGTAACACGCAGTGGGTGTACCTGTCGGCGACGGTGGGCAACGCCCCGGCACTCGCCGGGGACCTCGATGCGAACCTCGTGGCGTTCGAGGAACGGCCGGTCCCGATCGAGCGCCACGTCACCTTCGCCGACGGCGGCGAGAAGGTCGACATCGAGAACAAACTGGTCAAGCGGGCGTTCGACTCGAAATCGTCGAAGGGGTACCGGGGGCAGACGATCGTGTTCACGAACGCCCGGCGGCGGTGCCACGAGATTTCGCGGCGGCTGGAGTACGACTCGGCCCCGTACCACGCCGGGCTCGACCACGGCGAGCGCAAGCGCGTCGAGCGGCAGTTCGGCGACCAGGAGCTGGCCTGCGTCGTGACGACGGCGGCGCTGGCGGCCGGCGTCGACTTCCCGGCCTCCCAGGTCGTCTTCGACTCGCTGGCGATGGGCATCGAGTGGCTCTCCGTCCAGGAGTTCGAGCAGATGCTCGGCCGCGCCGGCCGCCCGGACTACCACGACCGGGGCACCGTCTACGTCCTCGTCGAGCCGGACTGTACGTACCACCACTCCATGGAGCGGACCGAGGACGAGGTCGCGTTCACGCTCCTGAAAGGCGAGATGGAGCCGGTCATCACCGACTACGACGAGGCGGCGGCCGTCGAGGAGACGCTGGCGAACGTCACCGTCGCCGGCGGCGCGGCCAAGCGGCTCAACGACCGGATGGTCGGCGAGGTCCCCACGACCCACGCCGTCGGGAAGCTCCTGGAGTCCGGGTTCATCGACGGGTTGGAGCCGACCGACCTCGGGCGGGCCGTCACCGAGCACTTCCTCGCCCCCGAGGAGGCCGCAGCGCTGCTGGAGGCGGTCCGGCGGGGGACCGACCCGGCCGGCATCGTCGCCGAGATGGAACTCCGTGAGGAGTACTGACGGCTGATGGACGACACGTATCCGCGACAGTCTTGGCCGGTCAGTCGCCGGCCCGGACCCGCCAGGTCGTCGCGTTGGCGTAGGACCACTTCTCGATGTCGACGCCGCCGTCGGCCTCCTGGAGCCGCGTGAGCAGCAACCCGACCTGGGAGGGCGTCAGGTTGACCTCGTCGGCGACGAACTTGCTTTTGATGTACGCCTCACCTTCGGCCGCCTCGCGACGGAGGTACCGCTCGAGCCGCTCCTGGTCGGCATCGGTCACGCGGGCGCTGCTACGCATCCGCGGCCACTCCCTCGCAGTTGTACCGGTGGCCGACGACGATGGCGATCGCGTGCAGCAGCGCCAGGCCGACGAGGACCGACGTCGAGATCGATTCCCGCACGTACAGCAGCCCGGCCGGGGCGTGGAGAACCGGGAACGTCGCCGCGGCCCAGAAGGCCCCCGCCTCGAGGACCGCCAGGAGGCGGCCCAGTGCCCAGCCGATCGGCTCGAACAGCCGGCCAGTGACCGTGGCGTGTCTCATGGTCGGGCCGAGTCCCGGCTATTTCAAAGAAGTGGCTTTGGCTAAAACGGCTGTTTGTGTTACGGGTCCCCGAGGAAACGACGGGTCCGCTGGCGGCGCGGCCGGTCCCCGGTCAGACCAGCGCCAGGGAGGCAAACGGCGCGATCATCCCGGCGAACGCAACCTCGAGGTACGCCAGGAGGATCACGAGGATCGCACCAGGCACGCCGCCGACGGCACAGACGAGGACCGCGATGGGCGTGATCGCGACGCCGAGGCCGGCGACGTTGGCCACCACGAGGATGATCAGCCCGACGATGGCGTTGATGATGAGTGGCTTGATGGTCTTGATGACAGTGTAAGCCCCGAACAGCAGCACCAGAACCAGGAGTAGCAGCGCGATCTCAGTTGTTGTGACCATGGCCGGTGGTCGTGGGGTCCGGCTATATCGCTTGGGGCCGACTGGCTGGCACTGTTCAGATTAGGATGCCGTTCATCAGACAGCTCGACTCACCGGACTTAGGGCCTCATCGGCACCTCGAACAACGAGTTCGGGCGGGACTCCGCAAGGGGCCGGCTGCGTCGCGGCGTACGCCGCGACGACAGGCGGTTGCCGGCGCAGCCGGCAACCCGCTCGGGGACGGCCGGCGACGGTGAGCCGAGCGACGCGAGGCGAACAGCGCGGCGCGACGCGCCGCGGGCCGTGCGAGCGGCCGATGGCCGCGAGCAGACGTCGCTGGACGAGCGCCGCGAGTCCAGCGGAACAAGCACTGGCGCGAACGGGCGGCGCGAGCGGAGTGAGCGCCGCCGGATGGACGAACGGCGAGCGGAAGGTCGAGCGAAGCGAGACCTCCAAGGGCGAGCGGCGACCGTCGGGAGCCGCGAGCGACGCGAACCGTGAGCCGGGCGGCCGAATGAAAGGAGGCCGCCGGACGTGCGAGCGGCGTCCTCGCGAGCGAAGCGAGCGAGGGCTCGGCAGAGCTTCGCTCTACCGGCGAACGGAGTGAGCCGCAAGCACCGCCCGACCCGAGAAGCCGGGGGCTCGCGTCCACCGTAGGATTACTCAGCTTATTAAGTTAACACCGCCGACCTGGTGGAGCGAAACGTTTTCACCCGACCGGACAGTACCATCGGATGCGGGACCGTGGGGTAGCTTGGTATCCTTCATGCTTTGGGTGCATGTAACCCCGATTCAAATTCGGGCGGTCCCATCGGCGGTTGCGAGGAATGGAGGTGACGAGCGAAACGCGACCGGCGGGAGCAGTCGGGCCGGTTGCTCGCGGTCGATTTCCTTCTCGGTGATGGCACTGCGAGGCGGATTCGACGGAACATGATAGTGACGTCGCGACGACCAACTCGAGCGGACCGGGCCCGATCGCTCGGTTTATTCCCCGATTGGACGCCTTTGTCAGAACCTTTTGTACCGGGCCGCCCAACCGGTCCGTAGAGTACCTTATCCATGTCCGAGGACCCATTCGCGACGACCCCGATCTCGCGGCGACAGTTCGTCCGGCTCTCGGCGGCCACCGGCGGCACGCTGGCGCTGCCGGGCGCGGCAAGCGCGGACGTATCGTCGTCGTCGTTCGACGCCGAGTACCAGTATCTGGTGAACCACACGCCGGCGGACTACGAAGTCCCGACTCTGGTCGAGGTGACAGACCGGGCGTCGCTTCGGGCGATGGAGGCGATCGCTCCCGAGGCACGAACGACAACGGAGCCGCGGCCGGCGGCCCACGCCACCCTGACGACGAATCAGGCCGAACGGGTCGCCGACCTGCCGACCGCGGAGACGCTGCACTTCTCGCCGGGCGCGAACCCGTTCTGGCGGCTCGGCCACTACCCGCTCGGCGTCTTCCCGGAGCCCGAGCGGAGCACCGACTTCATCGATTACGAGGAACTCGCGGCGGGCTTCGAGCACCTGGCCGCGGAGCACACCGACCGGATGCGGGTGTTCTCTATCGGGCGGAGCGCGGGCAAGTACAACGACGTCTCCGACCGCCGGGACCCCCGCGACGTGCTCGTGGTAGAACTCGCCGAGGACGTCGACGACCGCGCGGCCTTCGCGGAGAAGCGGCAGGTGCTGTCGAACTGCACCATCCACGGCGACGAGCGGGCCGGCGGCGAGGCGGCGCCGCGGTTCATCGAGGGCGTGCTCCGCGGCCAGTACGCCGGCGTCGAGGCCCTGCTCGACGAGCTAGCGCTCGTGTTCACGTTCGTGAACCCCGACGGTTGGGCCGCCCGGCGGCCGCAGTACGAGAGCTACGGCGTCCCGGGCGCGCCGCTGCACGAGCGTGGCAACCTCGGCGGAGATACTAATCGCCAGTTCCCGAATCCGGGATGGGTGTCGGCCGCACACACCATCGCCGAACCGCTCGGGGCTACGCTCGACGGCGAGACGGCGCCGCCCGACTACGTCGCCGAGACGACGCCCGACATGCTCGCGTTCGTCGAGCACTGCCGCAGCTACGAGAACCTCGTCTGCGGCATCGACCTCCACGGGATGCTGTCCTCGAAGGACTTCGTGCTCGCGCTGGACGGCGCCTCCCAGTCCTCGACCGACGAGCTCCAGAACAGCTTCGAGCTCATCGAGGCGATCGGCACCCGGATCACCGAGAACCTCCCCGAGTGGGAGGCGGCGGGCCAGGCACTCTCGCCCGTGACCGACCAGTTCAACCCGAGCGTGTTCGGCCTCTCGGCCGTTCCCGAGCAGGCGTTCAACTTCGGGACGCCCGTCGAGACCATCGGCTACTCCGGGACGGGCTTCGTGGACGAGTGGTTCGCCTTCCCGGAGGAGCTGGGTGGGCTCGGCATCCCGAGCCTGACCATGGAGATGGCGTACTCCAACATCGTCGGTGGGAACGTTTACGACCAGACCCGGGTCGGGATGCAGGTCGACGGCTACCGCGGCGCCATCCTCGGCGCCATCGACTATGCCACCCGCGACGTGGACGGCCGGTTCGACGGCAGCGGCGACGTCGCCTACGTCACGACCGACGAGCTGACCGTTCGGGCCACGGACCTCCCGCACGTCGACGACGATGACGACGCCGTCACGTACGACCCCTCTGGTGACACCACGACGACCGAGACATCTGTGCAGGCCGACGGGTCGACCGCCGTCAGCCACACCGTCGCCTCGGACGTCGGGAGCCTGGCCGTCCACCCACACGTCCAGGAGTCGGTCGCGGCCGCCCGGCTCGTCGACCCCGAGGGGACCACCCGCCGCACGTTCGATCCCGACGCCGGCCGAACGTTCGGCGGGAGGTGCTGTGCGCTGCCGACCTGGGAGGTCAGCGACCCTGCGGCGGGCGAGTGGACACTCGAGCTGGACAACGCCCTCCCGCGTCCCAGCGGCGTGGAGGTACGGTTCGTCACCGCCCGCGGCGCCGGCGAGGCGCCCGACCCCCGCGAGGAACTCGGCTATGCCCAGCGCGACTACGAGGTGACGCCGCTGCAGTACTTCGCGGACCTGGACGCCGACGCCGACGTGGCCGTCGACGGCTACGCGCCGGTCGACCTCGACGGGAGCGTGCTGGCCGACTACGACCACCTCGTCGTCATCCACGACGACGGCGCCGACGACCCCGACTACCTGGCGGCCGTCGAGTCGTTCCTCCGGGACGGCGGCAACCTCGTCGTGACCGACACCGGCGCCAGGTTGCTCCCCGAGTTGAGCGCCGACCTCGGGGCCGGCGACGTCACCGACCAGACCGCCTACGTCGGCGAACTCGACGAGGTGAACGACGATCACCCCCTGGTGACTGACCGCCGCCCGATCCAGGACCACCTCTGGTACATCGCGCCGGTCGGCTTCGCGGAGGACCAGGCGCGGATCTTCGGCGTCGACAGCGACGCCTTCGAGGCCGCCGGCGGCACGGTCGCCGGCACCACGGGCGGCGATGTCGTCGTCGGCACGCTCCCGGTCGGCGACGGCCAGGTCCAGCTCATCGGGAGCCTGCTCCCGGCGGCCAATCAGTCGAACCTCCACCCGTTCGGAATGGTCGACTACGCCGCGACGTACTTCGGCCACCTCGTGATGACGAACGCGCTGTTCGCCGAACAGGTCCGGACGGTCGACGGCGCGGAGACGCTCCGGATCGGTCGCGGCGACGACCCGTCATAACCGGCAGCGAGGGGTGACGATGCCCCCATTGGACCCGGCGGCACAGGATGAGGACGGTCCCATCGTACCCGGCAGCCAGGGTGACGACGGCCCCCATTGGACCCGGCGGCCCAGGATGAGGAGAACCCCGTCGGACCCGGCGGCCCAGGGTGACGACGGCCCCATTGGACCCGGCGACGAAGGGTCGGCCGGACCACTCCCACTCCGGGTGGCAAACTTCTTAATCGGGGCCGCGCGAAAGAGGTGTATCCGGATGGCCCGAGCGGAGAACACCGAGGTCACGGCGGAGTTCGAGCGGTTCTACCGCGAGTACTACCGCGACGAGATCGGGGACCTCGCCCAGAAGTACCCGAACGAAAAGCGGTCGCTGTACGTCGACTGGGACGACCTCTACCGGTTCGATCCGGACCTTGCCGACGACCTCCTCGCCCAGCCCGACCAGATCCGGGACTACGCCGAGGAGGCGCTCCGGCTGTACGACCTCCCGGTCGACGTCTCGCTCGGCCAGGCCCACGTCCGCGTTCGCAACCTCCAGGATTCGACCGAGATCCGGGCGATCCGGGCCCGCCACCGCGGACGGCTCATCGCGGTGACCGGCATCGTCCGGAAGGCGACCGACGTCCGCCCGAAGGTGACGGAGGCGGCCTTCGAGTGCCAGCGCTGCGGGACGCTGTCCCGGATTCCCCAGTCGTCGGGGGAGTTCCACGAGCCCCACGAGTGCCAGGGCTGTGAGCGCCAGGGCCCCTTCGAGGTCAACTTCGACCAGTCCGAGTTCGTCGACGCCCAGAAGCTCCGCGTCCAGGAGTCCCCGGAGGGCCTCCGCGGCGGCGAGACCCCACAGAGCATCGACGTCCACATCGACGACGACATCACGGGCCACGTCACCGCCGGCGACCACGTCCGCGTCACCGGCATCCTCCACCTCGACCAGCAGGGCTCCGACCGGGACAAGTCCCCCATCTTCGACCTCTACATGGACGGCATCAGCGTCGAGATCGAGGACGAGCAGTTCGAGGACATGGACATCACCGACGCGGACAAGACGGAGATCATCGAGCTGTCGAACGCCGGCGACGTCTACGAGCGGATGGTGGATTCGATGGCCCCGTCGATCTACGGGTACGAACAGGAGAAGCTGGCGATGGTGCTACAGCTGTTCTCCGGCGTCACGAAGCACCTCCCGGACGACTCCCGCATCCGGGGGGACCTCCATATGCTCCTGATCGGTGATCCCGGTACCGGGAAGTGCCTGAAAGGAGACACCAAGGTCACGCTCGCGGACGGTCGGGAGCGGCAGATCGGACCGCTCGTCGAGTCCCATCTCGAGGACCCGACCCCGGTCGACGACGGCGTGTACGACGAGGTGGACATCCCCCTGGTCTCGATGAACTCGGAGGGCCGCCTCGAGGACCGGCGCGCGACGAAGGTCTGGAAGCGCGAGGCCCCCGAACGGATGTATCGTATCAGGACGGCAAGCGGGAAGCAACTCGAAATCACACCGTCCCACCCGCTTTTCGTCCAGGCTGACGGGCGGATCGCGCCCGTCGATGCCGCCGACCTGACTGAAGGCGAGTTCGTCGCACTCCCCGGACGGCTGCCGACCGACGGCGACGACACCATCGCCGTCGATTACCGCGAGTCACGGTCGAACAACGCCGTCAGACTCGATCTCCCGGACACGTGGACGCCCTGGCTTGCCCGGCTCGTCGGCTACATCGTCGCGGAGGGACACGTTACCGTGACGGATGACCACAGTGCCGACGTCAGGGTGACCAACGAGGACGAGGAGATCCTGGACGACATCGCCCGGTGTCTCGACCGGCTCGGGGTCAACTATACCGTCCAAGACGACCGCAACTCCAAATCCGCATCGGTCGCGCGCTGTGCGTCAAGCGAGCTCGTACGCTTCCTGGAACGCATCGAACCGGCGATCCTCGAGTCCTCGGCCGACCAGCGGGTGCCCGACGCCATTCTTGGCGCGTCACGCCCTGTCCAGCGTGGCTTCCTCCGGGCGTACGTCGACTCGGAGGGTCACGTATCGAGGACCCAGCGTGAACTCGCAGTCGCCTCGATGAGCCCCGAACTGCTCGAGGGCGTCGAATCGCTGCTTTTGGCTTCCGGAATCACCTCGAGTATCGAGCCGCGGGCGAACGGAAGTTACCGCCTTCGCATCAGCGGGGCAGACTTCGAACGGTACGTCGGCCGTATCGGGTTCGTCACCGACAGGAAGTCGAAGAGCGCCGGTGAGTTCGACGGCGTAGAATCCAACACGAACGTCGACGTCCTCCCGGGCGTCGGCGACGAACTCGCGACCGTTCGGCAGGCCCTCGCGCTCTCGCAGTTCGACTGCGACATCCCACGATCGACGTACCAACACTACGAGCGTGGCGACCGGAACCCGAGTCGATCGAGCCTCCGAACGGTCGTCGACCGCTTCCGGGAACGGTTGGACTGGCTCCACGCGACGAAGGCCTGTATCGAGACCGGGAGTTGGAACGATATCGAGGCCGTCCGGGAGAAACTGGACCTGTCTCAACGCGACCTGGCCGAGCGGATGGGCGTAGCACAGACCGCGGTGAGTTACTACGAACGAAACGAGGTGGCCCCCGACGGTGGCCGAACCGCCGCCGCCAAGGACGCCGTCCTCGACCGTATCGAACAGGGCCTCGCCGTCGAAGACCGAATCCAGGCGTTGGGAACTCTCGCGGAGAACGACATCCGATGGGACCGCATCGAATCCATCGAGCCGGTCCACCCGGACTACGAGTGGGTGTACGACCTCGAGGTGCCCGGCGCGCACTGCTATGTCTCGAACAATGTCGTCTCCCACAACTCCGCCCTGCTGCAGTACATCCGGAGAGTCGCCCCGCGCTCGGTATATACCTCGGGCAAGGGCTCTTCGAGTGCCGGCCTCACGGCGGCGGCGGTGCGGGACGACTTCGGGGACGGCCAGCAGTGGACCCTGGAAGCGGGGGCGCTCGTGTTGGCGGACAAGGGCATCGCCGCCATCGACGAGCTGGACAAGATGCGGTGTGTGACCGGCGACACCCTGGTCAATACCGGCGACGGGCGGGTCGAACGAATGCGAGACCTGGCGAGGGAGGCTGCAGACTGCGGCAGTATCGAACGACTGGACGACGGGCGAACGATACGTGACGTACCGCTGACGGTCTGGACGATGACCGACGAGGGGCGACTGGTCCGTCGTCCCGTGACAGCCGTCCACGAATACGATGCCCCCGAGGCTATGACCGACGTGACGCTGGAAACCGGGGAGTCGATCACGGCGACTGACGACCACCCGTTCTTCGTCATGGAGGCGGGGGAGCGAACGACGACGCCTGCCTCCGACCTGGAACCCGGCCAGTGGGTGTACGTTCCGCGAGCGCTCCCATCGCCAGTGGGCGACGGCGGCACCGCCGCGGCGACGTCGTGGACCGACGAGCCGGGAACGGAGATGTCGTCGGCGCTAGCTGGCGTGCTTGGTTACCTGTCCGGCGACGGGAACGTTTACTACGAGAGCGACGAGGGCGTCTACGGCATCCGCTTTTCCAACACCGAGGAGAAACTGCTGGCCGACTTCGAGGACGCCTGCCGGGAGGCGTTCGACGCCGAGCCGGTCCGGCCACCGAGTGAAATCCGGGAGGACGGCGTCGAGACGGTCCGCCTCATGGGGCAGCAGTACGCCGACGCCGTCCTCGACGCCGGGATGACCCTCGAAACGTACGACGGGAAGACGCTCCCTGCCGGCGTGACACGTGGCTCCCGGGAGGCGAAGGCCGTGTTCATCCGTGCGCTCGCCGACAGCGAGGGCAGCGTCAACGACCGGAACGTGAAGGTGCATTCCTCGAGCCGCCACCTCCTGCTCGGCGTCAAGAGCCTCCTCTTGGAATTCGGTGTGTCCTGCCAGATCCAGACGCGCGAACGCGAGACGGGTCGGGACCTCCACGTCCTGGCGATCACGGCGGCCGACTCGCTGGCTGCGTTCAACCGCAACGTCGGGTTCACCCTGGATCGCAAACAGGAGGCCCTCGACGCGGCCTGCAGAACGGTGTCCGGGGACCGCACCATCCTCGACGTGATTCCCGACATCGGGACCCACCTGGCGGACCTCAGGGCAGACCTTCGACTGCACCAGTCCGAGTGCGGTATCGAACCGACAACGTACTGCAATTTCGAGAACGGTGACGCAAACCTCTCGCTCCATCGCGCCGAGTCCGTGCTCGACGCGTTCGAGGCCCGGCAGCGACAAGCGACGTCGGATCTGGAACTCCTGCAGGAGGCCCCCGGCTGGGACGGCCTCGCGACGCTCAAAGACCGGTACCACGTCTCCCACTCGGAACTCGCCCGACGGACGGAGTACAGCCAACCACAGGTCTCGGCCAGGTGGGGCGAGGACCCGGCGCTCCGCGAGGTCGTCCACCAGCGGATACAGTCGATCGTCGCGGCGGTCGCTGCGACGGACCTCACCCCTCTTCGCCGACACGTCGACGGCGACGTCAAATGGCGGCGGGTGGCGTCGGTCGATAGCGTCGACGCGACTGCCCGGGAGGACCGGGTTCCCATCCTCGAGGAAGACCTCGCCGACGTTATCGGATGCGCCGTTCACGACGCGACGGCGCAAGCCCGCGGACTCCTCGACCGGGAGCCGACGACGGCGACGTGGACGGAGCTCCGGGACGAACTCCACCGATACGATATCTCCTTCGAGACCCTTTCGGACGACCTCGGTGTCGACGGTTCCACGATCTCACGATGGTTCAATGGGGTCGTCGGAACCGATCGGTTCGACGAGGTAAGAACCGCTGCCCTGGACCGCATACACCGGAAGCGCGATCGGCTCCGCGAACTCCTCGACGAGATCGACGAGCGTCGGCGACCGAAGGTCTACGATCTGACGGTCGCGGACACCCACAATTTCGTCGCCAACGGCATGGTGGTCCACAACTCGGAGGACCGGTCGGCCATGCATGAGGCGCTCGAACAACAGTCCTACCATCCGAGTTCTGAACTCCTCCTTGCGAACGGTCGCCGCGTCGTGATGGGCGAGTTCGTCGACGAGCGGATGACCGATCGGTCGGACGAGGTGGTCGACGGCGTCGACTGTGAGATCCTCCAGGTTGAGGACGTGGGTGTCCACTCGGTCGATCTCGAAACGCACGAGACGACGAAGCAACCGGTCGACCGGGTGAGCCGCCACGAAGCCCCCGAGGAATTCGTCCGTATATCCTTCTCGAACGGGCGGGACGTCCTCGTCACCCCCGAACACCCGATGTTCGCAGATCTGGACGGTGAGATCGGTACCGTTGAAGCGCGGAACATCGAGGAGGGAGCGTTCGTCCCCGCCCCACGGAAGTTGCCGAATTCGAGTACTTCCGTCGAGTTGGCCGACGAAACGCATATCGGGAAGGAACGGGACGTCGACCTCCCGGACGAATTGAGCGGGGATCTCGCGGAGCTCTTGGGATTCCTCGTCGCGGAGGGCCACTCCTACGCCGGTTCGGCGCACGAAATCGGGTTCTCGAATCAGGACGACCGACTGCTTGCCCGGGTGGACGGGTTGATGTACCGGGAGTTCGGCTTCCCGAGCACGGATACGACGAACGCGGCCGGAACGGTGACGAAGCGGTGGGTGTCGACTAAACTCTACCGCTGGTTCGAGGCGAACTTCCCGGAGTTCATGCACACCGCCCGGGAGAAGCGAATCCCGGCTCGCGTCCTCGGTGCGGCCGAGGAGCAAATCCGCCGCTTCCTTGTCGGGTCTTTCGCTGGCGATGGCGGCGTCGAATCCGAAGCGATGGCGTTCTCTACTGCCTCCGAGGGGCTGGCACGCGATTACGGTGATGCGCTGGCGAAAATCGGGGTCGCCTCACGTATTCACCACGATTCAACGGGGGATTCCTGGAAGGTGTACGTGATGGGCGATTCGATCGAGCAGTTCGTCGACGCCGTCGTCGACCCTCTGGACGATCGTCACGACGAGGCCCGGGCGTTCGTCGAACGAAGCAACGAGACAAGACGCCACCACGACGTCCTCCCGACGAGCGCGGCCCGAGAAATTCGGGAGCTTCGTTCTCTCCTGGGGCTACGCAAAACCGGTCAGTTCCGCCCCAATCTCGACGAGGGATACGGCGTCCAAGTCGAAACCGTCCGCGAACAGGTCGAGTCTATCCGTAACCGCATCAGAGATATCCGGGCAGCCGTGGACGCGGCGTCAGACCTCGCTGGAGTCCGTGCCGCGGCCGGCTGGTCGGGACGCCAGCTCGCCGAGCGGATGGACGGTCCGACACCAAGCCGTATCTACTACGCGGAGGACGGTGGGTACGATATCGAAACCCGGGACCGACTCGGGGCCCTCGCTCGTGAAACCGTGCATAGCAAGCTGGATGAAGCCGCCCGCCGCACCGACGCACTCCTGGATCGCTGTGAGCTGCGGTACTACCGTGTCACCGACGTCGAGACGATCCCGAACGAAGGCGAGCACGCAACTGACTGGGTGTATGACGTGACCGTCGAGCCGACGAACACATTCGTCAGTCAGGGCGTGGTCCTCCACAACTCCATCTCCATCTCGAAGGCCGGGATCAACGCCACCTTGAAGTCGCGGTGCTCGCTGCTCGGGGCAGCAAACCCCAAATACGGTAGATTCGACGAATACGAACCTATCGGAGAACAGATAGATCTGGAGCCGGCACTGATCTCCCGGTTCGACCTGATCTTCACGGTGGCCGACCAGCCCGACGCCGAGCGGGATGCCGACCTCGCCGACCACATCATCGACACCAACTACGCCGGCGAACTCCACACCCACCGGGCGAACCAGGCGACGCCGAACGTCTCCCGGGCGGAACTCGACGAGGTCACCGAGACGGTTGAGCCGGCCATCGAACCCGAACTGCTCCGGAAGTACATCGCCTACGCCAAGCGGAACTGTTTCCCGACCATGACGGCGGAGGCGAAGGCGGCGATCCGGGAGTTCTACGTCGACCTCAGGGCGAAGGGCCAGGACGATGACGCGCCGGTGCCAGTGACTGCCCGGAAGCTGGAGGCGCTGGTGCGGCTCTCGGAAGCGTCCGCGCGGATGCGGCTGTCGGACTCCGTCGAGGCCGAGGACGCCGAGCGCGTGATCGACATCGTTCGGTCGTGTCTGCAAGATATCGGCGTCGACCCCGAGACCGGCGAGTTCGACGCCGACGTGGTCGAGACGGGCCACTCGAAGACCCAGCGGGACCGCATCAGGAGCATCAAGTCCCTCATCGGCGAGGTCGAGGCGGAGTACGACGAGGGCGCCCCGCGGGAGGAGGTGCTCGACCGCGCCGAGGAGATCGGGCTGGAGCGATCGAAGGCCGACCACGAGATCGAGAAGCTCAGACAGAAGGGCGACGTCTACGAGCCACAGACCGACCACTTGCGGACCGTCTGATGGACCGGATCGCCGCCCTCCGCCGGATCGAGACCGCGCTGGCGGACTTCGAGGCCGGCGCCGTCGACCTCGAGGCCTGCGAGCGGGAGGTCCGGGCGACGGTCAGGACGTTCGCGACGGAGTTCGACGGCGACCTCGCCGCCTACCGCGCCGACGACGGGACGGTGGTCCTCGCCGACTCGGAGCGCGCGGCCCGCGACCGGGTCCGGGAGCTGACCGGCGCCGAGGCGCCGACGGTCGAGCGGGTCGACTGACGCGGTAAGTTTAACACTGGAAGAGAGGAAACTCCGGGTCGTGCTGCTGGTCGTCACGTACTCCCGGGCGGCCCGGACCTCCCTGCGGAACGCCTGTCGGACCCACGAGGACACCGTCGTCCGTCGGTTCGGCCGGGCCGCCCTCCTCGAGGAGACCGAACACGGCGCCTTCCTCGCGCTGTGGCTCCGGGAGAAACACCCCGACGACGTCCAACTCGAGCGGACGGAGCCGTTCAACGAGTTCCGCGACGTGCCCCCGGCCGTCAGGGCGGCCGCCGCGGCCTACGAGGAGCGCACCGACCGGAACGTGCCGTACGCGAAGTTCGCCGTCGACACCGACCACCCGGCGCCGGCTGCCCTCAAGCGTGAGCCGCTGTGAGGCTGTACGACCACGTCGCCGTCGTCGCGCCCGGGCTCGCGCTGGACCGGCGGGCCGCCCTCGCTGCGGCCGCCCGGTCCCGCGGCGTCTCGACGAGCGTCGACGAGGCGCTCCGGACCGCACGGGCTGGGCTGGCCGAACTCGACGAGCCGGTCCCCTCCCCGGCCGAGGCCCGCCGGGCCGTCGCGGAGGCCGAGTCGGAGCTGGCCGCCCAGCGCGAACGCGTCGCGACGCGGCGCGGCCGGCTCGAGGCGACCGAGGACGGCGAGGCCGAGGCGGCCTACCGGCAGGCGGTCCGGACGCTGTCGGAACTGGAGACCGACCACCAGGCCGCGCTCGAACGGCTGTCGGCGGCCCGCGAGCGCGCCCGGCGGGCCCGCGATGACCGGGAGCGGCGGCTCCGGCTCCAGGACCGGGTCGACAACCTCGAGCGGACCGCCCGCGAGGAGCGCGTCGCCGCGGTGCGGCCGGCAGTCGACGCGGCCGCCGCCGCGGCGCCGGACGGCGAGGCCGACTCCTTCGAGGCGGCGACGCCCGTGACCGCGGCACTGGCGCTGGTCCGGGTCGGCACGGTCCGGCCGCCGGTGGTGTTGGCCTGCCGACGGTTCCCGGACGGCCCGACCGCCGAAGCCTGGCTCGGCGCCCCGGTGATCCGGCTGTAACTTATCACCCAAGCCGCGGCCTAGCCCCCGTATGCCGACCGCCTCGACCACGACCGTCCGGACGGACGGCGTGACGCTCGTCGAACTGCTCGTGACGGCGGCGGCGCCTCACCGGCTCCGGTTCGACGTCCGGTGTGACGGGCCGGTGTGGCCGCCGCGGGACCACCAGGGCGCCGTCTGGGGACCGGACGGTGTGACACTCGATGTGTCGGCCGGCACGACCGGCGCGGGCTTTGCGACGCCGGCGCCCCCGGAGTCGGTCGAGGTCCGCCTGGCGGACGCCAAGCCGGTCGACGAGGGGCTCCCGGACGGCCTCGAGGGGTGGCTCGAGGCCGTCGGCTCGCGGGTCGCGTCGGCCGAACGGCTCGCCGCGGCCGAGGACCTCCCGGCCGCCGCCGAGGCGGTCGCCTCGGTCGGCGGTCTCGGGGCGGTCGAGCGGCTGGCGGCCGAACTCGAGCGGGACCGACGGCTCCTGGCCCGGTTTTCGTTCGCGCCGGCGGCGTTGTGCGACCGCGCCGAATCGGTGCGGGTGCCGGTTGCCGCGTTGACGACGATCGCCCGCCCCTGACTCGATCGCGCCGCTCGCCGGCGGGGCCGTCCCCTTCGGAGAGACCGGCTACCCCTACGGGGCGCAACGGATGGCCCCGGCAGCGTCAGCTCCGCAGCTTCTGGTAGGAGGTCCGGATCGTCACCGCCGAGACGTCGGCGACGTCGCTCAGTTCCGCCTGGGTGAGGTCGTAGCCGGCCTCCCGGGCGGCGGTGTACAGACAGGCGGCGGCGACGCCGCTCGGGTCCCGGCCCGCGGCGATGCCGGTGTCAATCGCCTCGGCGGCCAGCGCGCGGGCGCGGCGCTCGAGCCGGGTCGGGACCTCGAGGGAGGAGGCGAACCGGGCGAGGTACTCGGCGGGATCGATCGGCCCGGTCGGGAGCCCGAGGTCCCGGTTCATCGCGTCGTAGGCGACGGTCAGTTCGCTCTCGGTCGCCGTCGCGACCGCCACCACCTCGTCGACGGTCCGGGCGACGGAGGCGGTCCGACAGACCGCGTAGACGGCCGCCGCGGCGAACCCCTCGATGGAGCGGCCCTGGAGGAGGTCCGCCTCCTGGGCCGACTCGAACAGCACGCAGGCGCGCTCCTGGAGGCTCTCGGGGAGTTCGAGCCGGCCGGTGATCCGCCGGATCTCGGTGAAGCCGTACACCTGATTGCGGTCGCGCTTCGAGCCGATCCGGGCGCGTCGGTGGTGGCGTCGCATGCGGGCGAGGCGGCGGCGCTTGCGGCCCTTGAGGCGCGTCGAGTGTCCGATCTCGGTCGAGAGCCCGCGGTCGTGGCGAGACCTGGTCAGGGGCGCACCGCAGCGCTCGGGGTCGGCGTCGTCGTCGGCGAAGGAGCGCCACTCCGGGCCGCGGTCGATCGCGGTCTCCTCGACCACCAGCCCGCAGTCGCTGCAGACGGTCTCCGTGTCGGTGCGCCGGAGTCGCCCCTCGCACTCCGGACAGGCCTGGTGTGTCCTCGTGCTCATCACGTGCGAAACTTCGGCCGGATCGGTTATTAAAAACGGTCGCGTTCGGGGCGAACTGACGCCGTGACACGCGGGTGAACGTACCGGTAACCGGTACGTTATCGGCGCGGGCCGCAGCGCCCTCGTTTCACACCTGCGAAAGTTTAAGGAAGGAGGCCTCTCCAATGGGTCCCATGGGGCTGTCGGAGATCGCCGCCGGTCTCGAGGTCACCAACGAACAGCGTGATCGGGGCGTCGCGACGGTCGACGAGACCGCCGGGTCGCTCGCCGAGCGGCTCGCCCCATTCGCGGCCTCGCTGCCATGCGACCCGGCCGCGGCCGCCGCGGTCGTCGAGGCGTACGCCGAAGGGGCGGACGTGGGCCGGGCGGCCGCCGTCGCCGAGGTCCCGCCGACGACGGCGGCGAAGGCGCTGTACCTGCTGGGCGAACCGGTGGATCCGCTGACGCCGACGTCCCGGCGCGTCGTCGCGGACTGGCTCGACGGCGAGATCGGCCGGAGCGAGGCGCTGACGCTGGCCAACGTCGGCGACCGGGAGTTCGCGCTGGGCGCATACGTCGCGACCCACGAGCCGATCGCGGCCGCCGAGTCGGTGGTCGCGGACGCCCTGTCGGTCGAGGCAGAGGTCGATCCCTTGGACGAGGCCCGGAGTGGCCTCGGGGACCTGGTTTAGAAGGACAGCTTCTCGCGGAGGCCGCGTTCCTCCTCGGTGTCCACCTCGAACTCGAGTGCGGCTGCCAGCATGTCGGCGACGTGTTCGCGAGCCGCGGCGCTGGCGGCGACGGCGGGTGGGTCCGCTTCGAGGGTCGGGAGCGCGGCGTCGGCGTCGGGGTGATCGGCGGTTCCGGTCACGACCGTGGCCGTCGGCTCGACCCCGAGGTCGAGGAGGCGGTCCCGCGTCCGGGGGAGGACGTCGCCCGCCCGCCCGGCGTCGGCGACGACGGCGGCCGCCTCCACGGCGGTGACGGCGGCGACGGCCTGGTTGGCGCCGACCGGCGGGACGTCGACGATGACGTGGTCGAACCCGCGGGCGGCCGCGGCCACGTGGTCGCCGAACCGCTCGGCCGCCTCCGGGGTCTTCGCGCGGGCGAGGCGCTCGAACGGCGCCCGGGCCGGACAGACCGAGAGCCGGCCGGCGCCCTGCAGGTCGCGGTCTATGAGCCCGGCCGCAAGCGGCCGGTCGTCGACGCACAGCGCCGTCATGTCGGGGTCGATGCGGCCGGGGGTGTGGTCGGCGAGTCTGGTGGTTCCGGCGCCGCCGGCGGCGCCGACGAACGCGAGCGTGTCGGGTGGCACGGGATGGGTTGGCGCGTTCTCTCCCAAAAACGTGTCGACCGGGGTCAGCCGCGGATCTCGTCGGCGATGTCGTCGAGTTGTTCGTCGGAGAGGTCGGGCATCGTGCGGACGATCGAGTGGATGGCGCCGCCGCCGTCCCCGTCGAACCGGGGGACGAGGTGGCCGTGGACGTGGGGTACTTCCTGGCCGGCGGCATTCCCGTCGTTCATGCCCACGGTGACCCCGTCGGCGTCGACGGCGGCTCCGACGGACGGTGCCAGTCGACCGAGCGTCTCGAAGACGGCGTCGCGGTCCTCGCTCGGCATGTCGGCGACCCGGGCGTGGTGGCGCTTCGGGACGACGAGTGTGTGTCCCCGCGCGAGGGGGTTGGCGTCGAGGAACGCCTGGACGGCATCGGCCTCGTGGACGGTTCGCGCCGGGATGGCACCATTCACGATCTGACAGAACGGGCAGTCCTCGGCCATGTGCGACCGTTCACAGCCGTCGGTATTAAAACCGTTTCCGGAGAGGGATGTACACCTGTCCACGGAATGTTTATAGTAGTAAAAAATAAGCCGTTGTCCCATGATACCTGGTTCCATGACGTGGGATGACAGATCGCAGAGCCGGCGCCGGTTCGTCAAGACATCGGCCGGGGTAGCGGTCCTCGGGTCGCTCGCCGGCTGTAACGGCAACGGCGGCGGTGGCAACGAGGTCAGGGTTCCGGGAATCTACGACGAGAGCGGCGGAACCGCCGACGTCGGCCGGCCGACCGCGATCGGCTCCAGGGACGCCATCACGTACTTCAACGAGAACGACGAGCTGCCGCGAGAGATCGCCCACCCGAACAACGATTATGCATACGAGGTCCAGCAGGCCCAGCAACTGTACGACGACTACACCGCCGACGACGACCCGCCGGCCATCATCGGCTGGGGGACCGCCGACACAGAGGCGCTGTCCGGGGCGGTCGCCGAGGACGAGATCGTCTACGTCTCGGCGTCGTACTCGGCGAGCCTGATGACGGAGGACTCCCCGTACAACTTCTTCGGGAACCTCGATTACACGAGTCTGGGGCGGGCACATATCAAGTGGATCGCCGACAACGACGCGGAGGCGACGGTGGCGTTCATATTCCCGAACAACGCCTTCGGAAAGTCCCCGGTCGAGGGGGGCAAGCAGTACGCCGACGAACTCGACCTGAACGTCGCCGAGGACATCAACCTCCCGCTGGACGCAAACTCCGCGACGACGCAGCTCCGGCAGGCGCGCGACGCCGACGTGGACTACCTC
>PXRI01000015.1:0-32666 GCA_003021005.1 Halobacteriales archaeon QS_1_69_70
TCGCGGCGTTCGAGCGGGTTCGCGGCGTCGACGACGAGGTTCGTCTCGGTGCCCGCGCGGCCGACGACGTCGCCGATCTCGTCGAACCCGCTCTCGTGGCCGGCGTAGGCGACCATCGGGTTCCCGACGTCGACGTCGGTGCGGTCGAAGGCGTGCTTGACGCTCGCCTCGGTCCGCACCGTCGAGATGTACAGCGTCTGGCGCTCCGCGGTGAGTTCGTACAGCAGGAGTTCACTCTGGGTTTCGGGCGGCGCCACCAGCGCGACGAGGGAGCCGGCCGGGAGCCCGCCGTCGAGCTGATCGTCCACGACCGACACGCCGGTCGCCATGCGCCGTCCGGACATTCATCCGAGGGCTTTTCCGTCAGGGCACTTAACCCCCCTGGCTCGCGGTGCATCGTGGCCCGCCCACACGGGATCGAAACCATGCAACGATGCCACCTCGGGGGCCGGGTGGGCCACCTGGGTAGCCGGGTGAACTTCGACCGTCCAGTCCGGCCGCTCGGCGAGGGCCGATCATCGAACCGCAGGCAGACACTACCGTTCGGGCGGTGATACGCCCCGGGGCGGTCCGCGGACGAACTCGACCGACCCCCCGAGACGTGTCCTGGCCGGGATCGATCACTCGAAGTCGGGCAGGTCGTCGGGTGCCTCGTACTCGGTCTCCCAGTCGACGTAGTCGGCCTTCAGCGTCCGGCTGACGGTGTCGCCCAGCTCCGCGAGCGCGGCGTTGATGCCGGAGACGGTCTCCCAGGAGGACAGCTCCGGGTGGAGGTCCCGCTCCTGCCAGTCCTCGGGGAGCCCGGGCGCGTGGTACCCCACGCGGTCGGCGAAGGCGTCCCAGAAGAAGTCGAACCGCTCGAACAGCGCCAGGTCCCGCATGACCCCGTAGGCGTCCTCGTCGAGGTCCGTCTCGGCGGCCCAGGTCTCGAACGCCTCCGCCCAGGCGCCCGCCGCCAGGAGCCCCTCGAGTTCGTCGCGCTTGTAGTCCGTGTCGCCGACGACCTCGGCGTCCTCGTACCGGTTCGGGTCCGTCTCCTCCAGCGTCGGCGGGTCGGGCGGGTGGTCCACGTCCAGGGACATACCCGCCGTTGGGTGAGGCGGGGAATAACCGTGTCGTCCGACGGGTCGGGACCGGCCTGACCGGGGGCGACCCACGAGCACCGAGCAGTTGAATACGGAGGCGGCCCTCACCCATGGCGTGAGCGTCGACATCGTGCCGCCGGACCGGCGGGAGTGCCAGCGGTGTGGCCGCAGGGACGAGTGGGACGAGGCGGCCGAAAAGTGGGTCATCGCCGTCGAGGACGGCGAGCGACGGGTCGGCAACAAGCACTGCGTCCACGAGTGGGACATAGACGGGGCCTACAACCCGGTCGAAGGCCCGCGGGCCGCGGGCGAGGAGTGACCCGGTGCCGACCGCCTACGTGACCGTGCCGGCGGCGGCGGCCGACGACATCGCGACCGCCCTCGTCGCGGAGCGGCTCGCGGCCTGCGTCAACCGGGTGCCGTGTCGCTCGACGTACCGCTGGGAGGGCGACCTCCACCGGGACGAGGAGGTTATCCTCCTGGCGAAGACCACCGGTGACCGCTACGGGGCGCTCGAAGACCGGGTGGCCGAACTGCACCCCCACGACGTCCCCTGCATCGAGCGGTTCGACGCGGCGGACGTCTTCGCGCCGTACGCCGACTGGGTGGCCGAGAGCGTCGAGTAGCCGGGGCGTCACCCGTCGCCGGTGCTCCCCCGGTAGGGGGCTATCCCGCGGTCTCAGAGCCCGAGCGTCGGCAGCGCGGACTGCTGGAAGACCCCGAGGACGTCGAGCAGCGCGACCAGGAACGAGCCGACGACGATGGCGGCGGCCGGCGGGTCGACGTGGGTGTCGGCGTGGGCGTACAGCACGCGCTGGGCGAGTTCGCCGGCGAGCGCGGTGACGACGCCGAAGACCGCCCCGACCAGGAGCGCCGCGAGCAGGCCGACCTCGCCCGCGACGGCCGCCGGGGTGGCCGCGCCACCGGCGAGGCCGACGACGGCAAGCGAGGAGACCAGCGCCACGTGGTGGGTGACGGGGAACCGTTCGACGCCGACACAGAGGAAAAGCAGCGTGGCGGCCGCGATGCCGAACGCCAACAGCGGGCTCGCGGATCGGTACGTGACGAAGGCCCCTAACACGCCGACCACTGCGCCGAGAGCGGAGACCTCGCCCCACCGGTACTGGTGGGGGAGCCACGGCTCGACGGCGAACCGTCGCTCGCCGCCCATGGTGTCCGCGGGGTCGATACCGGAGCGGGCGGGAACGCCGCCGTCCGCGCGTGGCGGCCCTCGCGCGCGGTCGGCGTACGGCGACATGTCCAGGAGGCCGTCGCCGCGGACGGTGCCGACGAGCGGATAGCCGAGCGCGACCCGGGCCAGGAGGCCCGTGACGACGATGCTGAACGCGATGGGGTCCCACGGGAGGCCCACGCCGGCCGAGGCGTACGTGACGAGGACGCCGAGGACGCCGAAGGCGCCGCCGACCGCCATCACGTCCACCCGGGGGCCGTGCGCGCGGGTGACGTGCTTGGCCTCGTGGTACCCGAAGTCGGTGTCGAGGTGGCCCTGCCGGGCCGCGAAGGCGGTGGCCGCGGCCCCGCCGGCGAAGGCGACGTGCGGGCCGAACAGGGGGCCGAGGCCGACGCTGGCGGTCAGCCCCGTCGAGCCGAGTGCCGTCGGGCCGACGCCGGGGTCCGGGGCGGCGCCCCCAGCGAGGTCGGTGGTCTCCCCGACGACGATGAGGATCCCCGCGAGCGAGAACGCCTCCAGCGCGCCGACGGCCGCCCCGAGCGCGCCGCCCGCGAAGGCGGCGACGAGCAGCGCGAGGACCTCAACCACGGACACCACCCGACCGTATCGTTCCCATCATTGCTACCGGGTGCCGCCCCGGGACCGGATAGCGTTGGCGGTTCCAGCCGGCGGCACCCCGACAGGGCCGCGAGGCGGTAGATCGGCCGTCGGTGCGGACCCCCCATGCGCCCGGGTGCACGGGCCGTCGGCCCGGGCCCCGTGGGCCGGGGTACGGACCCGGCAGGACGGACCCTCTCCGCGTCGGCATCGGGAGGTTCTTGCCCCACCGCCGCCACCTCGGGCACATGCATCCACGCGCGGCGGAGTTCCAGCGGCGGGCGGCCGACGAACACGGTTTCGAGGTCGACGTCCAGGAGTTTCCGGAGGGAACGAAGACGGCCGCCGACGCCGCCGACGCTATCGGGTGTGACGTCGCCCAGATCGCGAGCGGCATCGTGCTGTCGGCCGCCGGCGACCTTGTCCTCGTGGTCACGAGCGGCGCCAACCGCGTCGAGGAGGCCAGCGTCGCCGACCACCTCGGTGTCGACGCCGGCTCGGTCTCGATGGCGGACGCCGACGAGATCAAGGCGACGCTCGGGTGGGCGATCGGCGGCGTCCCGCCGTTCTGCCACGACGTTGACGTCTCGGTGCTCATGGACGAGACCCTCCGCGAGAACGAGGAGGTGTGGGCAGCCGCCGGCACTCCGGCGGCGGTGTTCCCGATTGCCCCGGACCGGCTCCGGCAGCTATCTGGGGCGACCGTCGCCGACGTGGCGGAGTGACCGTCGTGTCCTGGCGTCCTCCGCCTGCAACCCTCAGCGTTAAACCGGATGACGCCGTAGCCTCCCGCGGAGCCATCGGGCTCCGTAGTGTCACAGAGGGGGTTCTCCCCATCTGTCCGTGGACCGCCGGCAGCGACGCGACCAGCCGTTCGTAGGCAGCCTGGCCATCGAGCGACGACTCGGGAGCCGCCGGAGGGGCAGTCACACGTCGTCGCCAGCGCCACGGGGTTGGTTTCCTCGGTGTCGCCCTGGTGGCGGTTCAACGCGACGCCGACCACGGGAACGTCCCGGGTGCGGAGCGCATCGGCGGCCAGGGCCGCGTTGTTCGGCGGCCCGTGGCCGGACCGACACCACCCGGTAACGCCTTCGGGGTCCCCTGCGGACGGCGCCGAACGGCGGCGTGAGTGGGGGTATGACGGCCATCGGTCCAGGGTGGGAGCCGCCGGTCGTCGGAGCGGGCCCGCCGCCGGTGGCCGGGGTCGATCCCCCGTCGTCCCCGACCAGTCCTGTATCGGGCGTGACGGCAGCCTGCACCGGTGACGGACCGAAAACTGTTAAGGGGAGTCCACTCCACCGGCCGCCATGGAGTCACAGTCTGGCCCACAGGAGATAACGTCGCTCGTCGGCCGAGAGGTCTACTCGAACAACGGCGTGTTCGTCGGCGAGGTCGAGGACCTCCGGCTGGAGATGGGTTCCGAGCGCGTGACCGGCCTCGCCCTCGGCGAGATCAACCGCGAACTGTTCGAGGGCCGGGTGGAGGGCTCGCAGGGCGTGCTCATCCCGTACCGGTGGGTCCGCGCCGTCGGCGACGTCGTGCTCGTCAACGACGCCATAGAGCAGCTCCGTGGCACCGGCGGCGAGGCCGCCGTCTGACTACCGGGCGTCGGCGGGCGTCCATTCTCGCCGCCGCTCGCCGACGTACCGGCTCCGAGGGCGGATGAGCCTGTTGTCCTCCAGCTGCTCCAGCGCGTGGGCCGTCCACCCGCCGACCCGGGCCACGGCGAAGGACGCCGAGAAGAGGCCGCGGGGAACGCCGGCCCCGTACAACAGCGTCGCCGTATAGAACTCCACGTTCGTCTCGAGGGCCCGGTCGGGCTCGTACTCCTCCAGTAAGGAGACGGCGGTGTCTTCGACCGACCGCACGGTCTCGAAGAACGCCTGCCCCTCGTCGCTGGCGTCGAAGAACTCGCGGGCGGCCGTCGAGAGAACGGCTGCCCGCGGGTCCCGCGCCCGGTAGACCCGGTGGCCGAACCCCATCAGGCGTTCCCCGGACTCCAGCCGCTCGCGGAGCCACCGTTCGACGTCGCCGGACGCGTCGATATCGAGGAGCATATCCAGGACCGGCCCGGGCGCGCCGCCGTGCAGCGGCCCCTTCAACGCGCCGACCGCCCCGGTGACCGCCGACACGATGTCCGACTCGGTGGAGACGATGGTCCGTGCCGTGAACGTCGAGGCGTTGAACCCGTGGTCGATCACCGTGTTGAGGTACGTCTCGACGCCGCGGACAGCGGCCTCGTCCGGTTCCGTGCCTGTCAGCATGTAGAGGTAGTTGGCGGTGTGCCGGAGGTCGGCCCGCGGTTCGACGAACGCCTCGCCTTCGGCGAATCGGTGGTAGGCCGCCACCACCGTCGGGAGGACGGCGACCATCCGCTTGGCCGTCTCGCGGTCGTCCCCGTCTCCACCGATGTCGGCCGCCGCCGCCCCCATTCTCAGGGCCTCCATCGCGTCGCAGCCGGTCTCCGCAGCTTCACGGAGCACGTCGAGAACCGCCCCGTCGACCGTCCGTCGGCCCGCGAGGTCGTCCCGGAACGCCTCGAGTTCGTCGGCGTCCGGGAGTCGGTCCTCGTACAACAGGAATAGCGTCTCCTCGTAGGTCGCGTTGCCCGCCAGCTCCGCGAGTGGATAGCCGCCGATGACGAGTTCGCCCGCCTCGCCGTCGATGTACGACAGACGCGTCTCGCCGGCGACGACGCCCTCGAGTCCGGGATAGTAGTGCTGGTCTTCAGCCACGTTGCAGCGTTCGGGGGCTGCCGGTATAATTCCTGAAGACGGTTCATCCGTTCACGATGCGGCCCGCAGCGAAATGAGCCAAGCGGCGGGGAAACCGGCCGTGCGCGGCCGACCGCAGGGAGCGCCGCCGGATGAGCGAGCGGGAGGCGCGAGGCGCGACCCGGGCGGCACGAGCGGAGCGAGTGCCGCCGAATGTGCGAACGGCGAACGGAGTGAGCCGTGAGCAAGGGAGCGCCTCGGAATGGACGAGCGGTGTGCGAAGCGAGCCGCGAGCACGGACCGCAGGGAGCGCCTCGGCCAGTGCGAACGGTGAGCGTAGCGAGCCGTGAGCCGGGCGGCCGACCGCAGGGAGCGCCGCCGGATGAGCGAGCGGGAGGCGCGAGGCGCGACCGAATTCAGGCGCCGTTCGAGCCGTTGCCGCTCTCGACGCCCATCGCTTCGAAGAGCTTCGCCCGGACCGCCTCCTCCGTGAGTTCCATGAGCGTGTCGCGGTTGTCGCCCGAGATCTCCAGTCCCGTGAAGATGCCGAGGGGGATCGCCGCGGAGGCGTCCGTCGAGTGCCCGCCGACCTCGCCGACGTCGTCGAAGGCGTCCTGGAGGATCTTCCCGATGTTCATCCGGATGTCCTTCGAGCGGGCGGCGAGGTAGATGGTGTCGTCGGCGATGGCGAACACCGCCGAGGTGGTGATGCCCTCGAGGTTCAGGAGGTGCTGGGCGGCCTGCGAGAGCGCATCGCGGTCGCGGATGAAGCCGGCGTTGGAGACGAGGTGTGAGCCCTTGACCTCGCGGTTCCGGATGGCCTCGGCGAGGACGTCCAGCGTCTCGGGACTCATCGACGGCGACTCGACCTGCTCTAGGGTGTCGTGGTCCGCGAAGGGGTAGAGGTACGCCGCGGCCGTCAAGTCAGCCGGCGTGGTGTCGCGCTTGAAGTCCAGGGTCTCCGCGCGGATCCCGTACAGCAGCGCGGTGGCGACCTCATCGGGAAGGGTGATGTCGAACTCCTGGACGTACTTCGTGAGGATGGTCGAGGTCGAGGAGACGTTCGGCCGGACGTCCTGGAACGTCGCCTCGTAGTCGACCTCCGGCTCGAAGTGGTCGATGAACACGTCCACGTCCCCCTCGACGACCGGCTCGGAGGCCTTCGCGTAGTCGACCAGCGCGACGGTGTCGTAGTCGGCGAGGTCGGCGTCGGCCATCGGTGTCAGCTCGATGCCGAGGAGGTTGACGAACGCCCGGTTCTCCTGGTGGCCGATCTCGCCCGCATAGAGGATGTCGGCCTCGATGTCCCGGGCCTCGGCGATGGCCGTGAGCGCCACCGCGGAGGCGATCGAGTCGGGGCCGGGGGACCGGTGGGCGAGGATTGCGAGCGTCTCTCCGCCATCGACGACCTCCGCGAGTTTAGCCGCCCGGTACTCGAGTTCGCCCTGCTCCAGCGTCCGGAGCGCGGAGTCGGCGATCACGACGGAGGGGTTGATGACGACGTCGGCACCGCCCTCCCGGAGTTCGTCCGCGGTCACGGGGTCGGAGGCGCGGGCGATGATGAACTTGTCCTCGGCGTGCTCGCGGATGTTCTCGACGGCGACGCGGTTCGCGTCGACGTCCGACGAGAGGATGAGGATGACGTCGCGGTCGGCGACCGCCTCGACGGTCGCCTGCTCGCGGATGTCGGCCGTCCTGGCGTCGAGGTCCTGGTCGCGGAGCGCGTCCACCCGACCCTCGTCTCGGTCCAGGATGAGGACGTCCTTCTCGCCCGCGAGGAGTTCCTCCGCGACGGCGTGGCCGACGCTGCCACACCCGAGGATCGCGTAGGAGGACATCGACGCGTCCGAGACGGCGCTGTTCATGGTAGCGGGGCGGAAGGTCGGGACGTACTTAATTGGCCCGTACGCTTCGATCCCCCGGAGGGCGGGGCGCCGTCCCGGGGGAACGCAACCTATTTGGGGCGACCCCGGCTACGTGGGTGCGCTGGGCCGATAGCTCAGTCAGGGAGAGCGACGGCCTCTTAAGCCGTCGGTCGGGGGTTCAAATCCCCCTCGGCCCGTGCAACGAGCCCGCGAGCGACGCGAACGGAGTGAGCGGAGCGAGCGGGTGAGTGAACCGGCAGAGGAGGATTTGAACCCTGGAAGACGCAGCGCCGAGCGGAGCGAGGCGACCGTCTTCCTCCGGTTCAAATCCCCCTCGGCCCGCTTCTGTGAGGAGCATTCGTCGAGCAGTGCCGAGCGGCAGCGAGGCCTGCTCGACACGGACGCGACGAACGAAGCGGTATGGGATTTGAACCCGACGAGTCGCAGCCCGGAACGGCGCGAAGCGCCGCACGCCCGGACCGTCTCGGCTCGGTTCAAATCCCCCTCGGCCCGCTTTGTGGAGCGTACCGATGTCGAGACTATCGTGGCGGGGCACCGATACCGTCCGTGGCTCGGTGTCGTGATCTGCTGGCGGTTCCCACTTCAACACCATGTGGTCGCCACAAATTCGGTCGACGTAGTGGTTCCCCACATTGACGAGCACCTTCACAATATCGTCGCCAGAGAAATCCCGCGTTACCATCGGCTGCTCACTACTCGAGGATGTCCGGTAGCTCGCCCCGGCCAGGTTCGTTGTCTTCGGGATCAATCCCGATGTCGCGTAACTCCTCGTCGGTGGGTTCACGGCCGATGTCGCCCTTGTAGAGTGCGACGGCTTCATCGAGATTTTCGAGTGCTGCCTGTCGGCTCTTACCTTGGGTTGTGACGCCGGTTTTCTCGTCCGTCGCCACCCACCATTCTTCGCCACGGACGAGCGTGATCGTGGTGCCGGTCGGAGGGTCCTGATTTGCGTGTGATCCGGTGCTCATACTGTGTTCTCCACGCCGGGACTCCACACAAGGGAGGTCCCGACCTTCTTTTTCGTCACCTGTCCCGCGTCGGCCAGCTTTTCGAGCCGGTAATGTGCGTTCCGCCGGGCGATACCTACCGCCTCAGCCACCTCGGTTGTGGCTGCAGGTTCGTATTCTTGCACGGCTTCAAGAAACGCGTCGTTGGGGTATTTCGGCTCGAACCGCCCCGTCGCTGTATCACGATCCTGTTCAACCATGACCTATTCATAAGCGAACCACGGCAGAAAGTGTTACGGTGTCCTCCAGAGGATACCGAAGATATATTACCGTTTCCTGTGTTGGCTATTGTAAGAACAGACACGTTCCTCAGGGCGCTTCTTATAAGAGCGACGCGAATTCAGTTCTCGGGACTGTAGTTCGGCGCCTCGTCCGTAATCACCACGTCGTGGGCGTGGCTCTCCGTCTGGCCGGCCGCGGAGACGCGGACGAACTCGGAGATCTCCTGGAACTCGGGAACGGTCTCGGCGCCGACGTAGCCCATCCCGGACTGCATGCCGCCGACGAGCTGGTGGAGTTCCGAGGCGAGCGAGCCCGTGTAGGGTTTGGCGGCCTCGACGCCCTCCGGGACGAATTCCTCGCCGTCCTCGTCGTCCTTCAGGTAGCGGTCGCCGCCGCCGTCGTTCATGGCGCCGACCGAGCCCATGCCGCGGTACTGCTTGTACCGCTTGCCGTTCATGGTGATGACGCGGCCGGGGGCCTCGTCGGTGCCGGCGAAGTACGAGCCGAGCATGACGGCGTCGGCGCCGGCGGCGATCGCCTTGATGGCGTCGCCGGAGTACCGGATGCCGCCGTCGGCGATCACGGGGACGTCGTGGCGCCGGGCGACGTCGGCGACCTCCGCGACGGCCGTGATCTGCGGCATGCCGGATCCCGAGACCACCCGGGTCGTGCAGATGGAGCCGGGGCCGATGCCGACCTTGATGCCGTCGGCGAACTCGACGATGGCCTCGGCGGCCTCCCGGGTGCCGACGTTGCCGACGACGACGTCGGCGTCGACCTCGGTGCGGATGTCGCGGGCGGCGTCGATGACGTCGAGGTTATGGGCGTGGGCGCAGTCGATGAACAGGACGTCGGCGCCGGCCGCGTCGGCCGCTCGGGCGCGCTCGGTCTCGAACGGCCCGACGGCCGCGGCGGCGATCAGCGCGCCGTCGTCGTCGCGGGCGGCGGCGTCGTACTCGCGCCGGGCGAGGACGCCCGCCATCGTGACGAGGCCGGTGAGACGGTCGTCGGCGTCGACGACGGGGACGCGCTCGATCTTGTGCTCGTACATCAGCTCCAGGGCCTCGCGGGCGGTGACGTCCTCGGCGGCGGTGATGACCTCGTCGGTCATGGCCTCCCGGACCTCGTCGTGCTCGCCGACCTGGAGGTACGGCCGGATGTCGGTCCCGGAGATGATGCCGAGGACGGTGTCGTCGTCGGCCACGACGGGGGCGCCGGAGACGCCGGCGCGGTCCATCATGGCGTCGACGTCGCGGACCGTCTGGTCGGGGGCGGCGGTGACGACGTCGCGGATGATGAGTTCGTCGGCGCGCTTGACCGCCTCGATCTGGTCGGTCATCGCCTCGACGCCCATGTTCCGGTGGAGGACGCCGAGGCCGCCCTGCCGGGCCATCTCGATCGCCAGGTCGGCCTCGGTCACGGTGTCCATCGCTGCCGACACCACGGGGATGGTGAGCGTGACGTTCCGCGAGACCCGGGTCCGCATGTCGGCCTCGTCTGGTTCGACGCGGCTCTGCTTCGGCCGGAGCAGGACGTCGTCGAACGTCAGCGCCTCCGGGACGCGGAGTTTCTCCGAGAAGGGATCGTCTGTCGCCATGTAAACCGTGGGACGGCCCCGCCCAAAAGCGTTGGGAGACCGCGACCGGCCGGGGCGGACGCGGCCGCGGTGATTCCGCCGGATCCCGGGCATTGAAGGGCGAGTCAGCCTATCTGGCGTGTCGAGACGTCTTTTCCCCGATCGACCACCGCACTCGGCAGCCGTCGGGGATGTGGGCACACCCCTCACGCAATGCTTATCCCCGCGTCGCCAATTATTTCATCCATGGACTCCGCCAGTCCCACTGTAAAGCGCACCGCCGGACGAGTTCCCTCCGTCACCGGTGCCAAACTCACATTCTTCGGTGGGACGTACGAGGCGGAGACCCTCGCGACCCGACGGCGGGCCCGACGACGTGCCAGCGGCTGTCACGACCCGCACCACCGACCCCACGGTGAGGGCCCACTCGTCTGACGCATGAGTGCATCCCGTCACCCGATCGCACTCCGGCTCGAGCGACAGGTCGGCGAGGGCACCCGGCTGCTCGCGACCGTCATGGCGCTGCCGCTCCTGGACGGCATCTTCGCCGCGCTGGTGCTGACCGGTGCCGTCTCGACCGTCACGGGGATGCTCGAGGTCGGCCTCCTCATCTTCGGCGGCAGCGCGACGCTCGCCGTCGTCCTCGCCGAGATGGAGGGCGGCCGCGCCGACCAGGTCAAGCGGGTGCTCCTGGTCGGCCTCCTGGTCGTCCCGCTCGCCGCACTCCAGGCGGCCGTCGCCCCGACGGTCGAATCCGTCCTCGCGATGGGCATCTTCGAGCGGTTCGCGGCACTCGTGATCGTTGCCGTCGCCGCGAAGACCGCTAGCGCCTCCATCGGCGAGTACCTCCCGAGTCCCGGGGTCATCATCGGCCTCGGAATGGTCGGCAGCTTCAGACCTGGGGCCTTCGAGTTCGCCCTCGTTTCCGAGCCGATGTCCGTCGCGTACGGCACGGGGGCCGCGGCGGTCGGCGTCGCCTTCGCGCTGGCGGTCGCCGTCTTCGCGCCCTGGCTTCGCGGCAACGTCGACGTCGACCGGTTCCGGTTCGGGAGCGCCGTCGCCCTCGGCGTCCTCCCGCTGACCATCCTCGGGCTCATCCCGTCTGAGGCGCCGCTCGCGCTCGCGGTCCTCGGAATCACCGCGCTGCTGGCGTTCGACCCCGACGGTCTCGACGAGGAGCGGACCCCGCTTGAGTCGGGCGACGAGTCTCGACCGGGGGCCGCTGGCGGGGGCGCCTCGACCGACGCCGGGGACGGCGTATCGCTCGAGGACGCAGACCCCATCGTCGACGGCGTCGGCCGGACCGAGGACGGCGCCCCGGGCGTTCCGGACGGCGATAGGGCACCGTGGCTCTGACCGCGGCAGCAAAGCCTTAGGACCCTGGCCGCCCCCGCCTCGATATGGCCGACAACCGCGTCGTGGAGGGCCGGATGGTCACGCCCGAGAAGCTCGCCGAACTCGTCGAGGGCGACGGCGTGATGGACGCCGAAGCCATCGAGGACGCCGACCGCGACTGCCCCGACTGCGGCGGCGACGTGCTCTCGGTCGGCTACATGCCGACGGTCACGGAGTTCGTCACCGGCTACAAGTGCCAGGACTGCGGCTGGCGCGAGACCGACCGCTAGTCCGGGAGGAGCTGCCCCCAGACCACCTTCTCGACGAGTTCGACGACCATCGGTTCCGTCACCCGGATCTGACAGGACAACCGGGGATAGCCCCAGCGGTCGGAGGCGGCGTCGTGCCACTGCTCGGGCTCCGGCGCGCCCTCGCGGATCCGGACGCCGCAGGTGCCACACAGGCCGCGGCCACCGCAGTTCGCGTACCGCGAGACGGTGCCGTAGACGTCCAAGCCCGCCTCCAGGAGGGCGTCCCGGAGTAGGCCACCCTCCTCGACCTCTATCTCGGTCTCGGTGTCGTTCGCGAGGATGGTGACAGTGATCGGTTCGGCCACATCGGCCCCTACGGCTTCCGGCGTGAAAGGGGGTCGGTCGAACCGTAACCCCTTTGGGGCGACCGGAAATACCAGCATGTGCGGGGACGTGGCCAAGCCAGGCATGGCGGCTGACTCCAGAGGCCACGCGCCCGGTGACGAGACTCCAGACTGATGTACCGAGCGGCCGACTGATCATCGTCCGCGTTGACGACCCTCTGGAGGCCCGAGGCGCATACCGGAGACATCAGTAGATCGGGGGTTCAAATCCCTCCGTCCCCACTACGAACCCGCGAGCGCTGCGAGCGGGATTTGACGCGGACGAGGGATTTGCATCAGGGCAGTCGCAGCGCGAACGGAGTGAGCGACCGTCTGCCCGTGGTTCACAATCCCTCCGTCCCCATACCGAGCATAAACCTTTCTCAGGGCTTTATACGTCCGATCACTCGAGGTTTTGGAGGTGGTTCACATGCGCGCTGAAGCCAAACCTATCACATCTACTGATATACGTGTGCTGGCGACCTCCCCGACCTCAGTCCGCGCTGGCGGGGGACTCATCAGTGGGCGTCTCGTCGACAAGCGGGTAGTCGATCTGCATCTCGATCCGGTCGAACGGGATATCGGGTTGCATCGCCCCGCCGGGACCACCTTGTTCGAAATCGAGGATGCCCAGAACCTCCAACCGCTTCAGGTCGGAGTGGACATCCGAGACATCGCGGTCGACGAGGCGGGAAACCTCGCGAATGCTCTTGGGGTCGTGTTCGGCAATCGCTCCGAGCAGGTCCAGCCGCAGGGGCGTGAGAACGTCGACGAGGTCGTCGTAGGACCCGAACTGCAGAACCGCTTTCTGGTCGCTCTCGGTAAGGTCGCCGGCGTCGCCCGCCTGGACGAACTGCAGGGCGTCCTCGCGAAGCTGTTCTCGGTCTCCGACGGTGATGTGGAGTGTCGTGGTCATGGGTAGTGGTGTGGGTGGTCAGTATGGGCGCGGCGGGTCGCCGCCGACAGCGTCCCAGTACTCATCTGCGCTTGCCCAGAAATCCGCGAGGACCGCTTCCGTTCCGGGGAACTCGACGTCGACGTCGCCCGCCGCAGTGTGGAACTCGTGGCCTTTTGTGTCTTCGTGTGAGTTGTCGTAGCGGAGCAGTGTGAGGCCCTCCAGGGTGCCCAGGTGGAGTCGGTACTTCCAACCCGACGGATAGCTGTCGGTGTCTGCGATCTGTTGGACCATTACGTTCTCCACGAGGCTCGCTTCGTAGTACGTGTACTGGTAGGTGAGGCCCTGGGCCATCCCTGTATGTTGGTAATAGCCCCAACATCATAAGTGTTGGGGAACAGGCCAACACCAAAAGAGCAACCAGGCACCGGCGTCTGATCCGTAGCAGAACCTCCGGCGAGCAAGGGGTCGTTCGCGAACCACGGCGGGGCGTCTAGCCTTCATGAGTCGTGGATGTCCCTCCGTCCCCACTACGAACCCGCGAGCCCTGCGAGCGGGGTTCGGAGCGTTCGGAGGATTTGAACCCTGCCAGAGGCAGCCCGGACAGCGAACGCAGTGAGCGAGCAGGACCCTCTGGCTTCGGTTCACCATCCCTCCGTCCACCTACTCGACGCTGCGTTCGATTCTTTCGCTGATTGCTGCGCTACATCTTCCGCTCGACCCACTTACGGAACCAGTGAACGTCCTTCGTCCGGGGGTATTGGATCACGATCGCCCGTATCACTCCCGCAGCACCACGAGGTAGGTCACCACCGCGAGCGCGAGCGTTCCGATGGCGAGGTTGCGAGCCGTGAACGGGACCTCGCCGATGAAGTCCAGCCCCCAGAGGACGACGCTCGCGAACAGCAGCGACAAAAGCAGGTCCAGGACGACGAGCACCCGGATGTCGCCCTCGGAAGCCACGCCGGAGTCTCGACGTGCAACCGACTTGAAACCACGCGCTGTTTCTCTTCCTGCCGTCGGCCGAACGTTCGGGTATCGGTCCGCAGTGTCGTGGCGACGGAATACCGGCTCGGAGCACTCCGCTTCGACGCGTTCGTCCTACCAGGCGGATTTCCCCGTTGGACGCCCGTCTCCATCGGGGTAGTCAGCCCCCACCCTTTTGCGGTCGCTGTGTGAGACTGTGGATGTGCGCGAGGTATGGGTTTCGCGTTTCGTCCAGGCGCACCCCTCGACAGTCGAGGAGGCCCTCTCGCCGGCGGCGATCCTCGAGGCCGAGGGGAGTTTCAGCGTGCGCCGGACCCAAGCGGGCGGCGACCGGATCACCGTCGGCGGATACGGCCTCGAACTCGTCTTCGAGTTCACGAGCCGGGAGGACGGCATCGAGTACGACCAGGTCGAGGGCCCGCTGGAGACGTTGCGGACGACGCTTTCCTACGAACGACAGGACGAGGGGACGCGACTCGCGGCCCACTCTGCGGTCGCCGTCGGCGGCCCGGCCGTCCTCGACCGCCTCGCCGCCTGGAAGCGTCGCGGGGAGCTCCGCCGCGCCCTCGACGGCCTCACCGCCGACTTCCGGTGAGGCCACCGCCTCATCCGGCGGACTCGACGGGATCGCCGGGCGTCACGGCTGTCGGACCGCAGTGCCGGGTGGGCGTGTCCGCCCCGATGCCCACCTTCGCCGAGTTCACCCGAGGGTGCGATCGCCTGTCGCGTCACTCGTAGAATGCCCGGCGTGAGCGGCGGTACGCTTTACCCACCTGCGCATGAGGGTGGAGGTATGCGACTCGAGGCGCGCATCCGGGCGTTCCGGGCGACACTGGCGGAGTGGCTCCGGGGGCTCTACCACGGGATGGTCGCCCATCCGGCCTACGAGAAGATCGAGCACGCCGCGGAGGACAGCGAGGACGCCTTCCTCTTGGCCTGTTTCCCCGACGCCTTCGGGATCCCGAGTCCGGTGTCGTACTACACGGCCGAACTCCTGCCGCACCTCGCCGAGGAGTTCGCCCAGTGGGAGCGCCGGATGTGGGACCGCGAATCGGTGCTCGAGCGGAAGGGCAAGCAGTACCACTTCTGATGGGCCGGTTCGTCTTCTTCGGCGGCAAAGGCGGCGTCGGCAAGACCACGGTCTCCAGCGCCTACGCACACAAGTGTGCAAGGGCGGGCCAGGCGGTGCTCCTGGTCTCGACGGACCCGGCCCACAGCACGGCCGACGTCTTCGGGCAGTCCTTCGACGACGACCCGACCCCCGTCCGGGGGTACGACACCCTGTCGGTCATGGAGATCGACCCCGAAGCGGCCGTCGACGACCACTTGATGGACGTAAAGCGGTCGCTGGGCGACCAGGTCAGCCCCGGCATCGTCAACGAGATCGACCGCCAGATCGAACTCGCCCACCGGACCCCCGGCGCCCACGAGGCGGCGCTGTTCGACCGGTTCATCGAGGTGATGGACGACGCGGCGGCCTACGACCGGGTCGTCTTCGACACCTCGCCGACCGGCGGGACGCTCCGGCTCCTGTCGCTGCCGGAGTACCTCGGCGGCTGGATCGACCGCCTGCTCGAAAAGCGCCGGGAGAGCGTCGACCTGTACGAACGGGCCGCGATCGGCGACCGGGAGCCACGCCGCACGCGGGTCGGCGACCCGATCATCGCCCGGTTGCAGCAGCGCAAGGAGAGGTTCGCGTTCGCCGGCGACACGCTCCGCACCGACGCCACCTTCTTTCTGGTCATGAACCCCGACCGGCTCTCGCTGCGGGAGACCGCACGGACCGTCGACCGCCTCGACGACTACGACCTCGATGTGTCCGGCCTCGTCGTCAACCGCCTCACCCCCGAGCCCGATCCCGACGAGGACGGCCGCGGCGCCCGATACCTCCGCGACACCGTCGAGACCGAGCGCGCGCGGCTCGAGGAGACCCGCGAGTCCTTCGAGCCCCCCGTCGTCGCGACCATCGAGGCCCGGGCGCGCGAGGTGGACGGTGACCTCCTCGAGTCGGTCGCCGCCGAGATAGACGTCGAGCCCCAATGACGGCCACGTGAAACGTCTCGCCGGGGCTGAGCGGTATCGGGCAGTAGACGGAGCATAGCGTCGTTTCCGTCGGTTCGTGTCCGATACGTTCAAAAAACTATAAGTAATAGTTCGGCAATTCGTCAACGGAACCCATGGTGGGTGTCATCACAGTCGTCGTCCTGTCACTCGTCACGTTCACCCTCGGGTACCTCACGTACGCCCGGTACCTGTCACAGTTCGTGGAGCTGGACGAGGCGACGGAGACGCCGGCGCACAAGTACGACGACGGCCAGGAGTACGTGCCCTCGAAGAAGCCCGTGCTGCTCGGTCACCACTATTCGAGCATCGCCGGCGGGGCGCCGATCGTCGGGCCCATCACCGCCGGGGCGGCCTTCGGCTGGCTGCCGGCGATCCTGTGGATCGCCATCGGGAACCCGCTGTTCGGGGCCGTCCACGACTTCATGTCGCTGTCGGCGAGCGTCCGCCACGAGGGCAAGTCCATCGGCTACATCATCGGGGAGTACGTCGGCGAGCGCGGTAAGGACATGCTCCTGTGGTTCGCGTTCCTGACGATCATCCTCGTCATCGCCGTGTTCGCGCTGGTGGTCGGGGTCGTCTTCCACTTCTTCCCCGCGGCGGCGACCGCGAGTGCGATCTACATCGCGCTGGCGCTACTCTTCGGGGTGTACCTCTACCAGTTCCGGCTGCCGTTTCTGCCCGGCGCGATCGCGTTCGTCGGACTGGTGTTCGCCGGGGTCTTCGTCGGCCTCGAGTACCCGATCGCCCTGGTGAGTACCGAATCGACCGCCGCCGACACCCTCGTCCTCCTGGGGGAGGCCTCCGCGTGGAACTGGTTGCCGCTTTCGGGGTCACAGAACGCCAACGTCGCCGCCTGGGTCCCGGTCGTCATCATATACGCGTTCGTCGCCAGCGTGCTGCCCGTGTGGGTGCTTCTGCAGCCCCGGGACTTCCTGACGTCGAGTCTGCTGTACGTCGGCGTCGGCGGGATGTTGGTCGGCGTCATCGTCGCCGCCGGCCTGTCGGTGTTCGGGAGCGGCTTCTCGGTGACGGCCACGAACCCGATCTCCGGCGAACAGTTGACCCGCTCTGCACTCCAGATGGAGATCCCCGCGTTCACCGGCTTCACCAGCGAACTCGGGCCGCTGTTCCCGTTCCTGTTCGTCACCATCGCCTGCGGGACGATAAGCGGCTTCCACTCGCTGGTCTCGTCGGGCACGACCGCGAAGCAACTCGACCGGGAGACCGACGCCAGGGCCATCGGCTACGGCGCGATGCTCGGCGAGGGGCTGCTCGCGACCACCGCGGTCGCGGCGCTTGCCGTCGTCGGCTTCACCTCCTGGCAGGGCGGCAACCTGGTCGGCGCGCTGGCGAACTTCCCGACCGGCGGCGCGATCATCCTCGGTGCCGGCTTCGGTATCCCGGTCGCGCTCGGCGCGACGTTCATCGGGCTGGTGTTCGTCAGCTTCCTCCTGACCTCGACCGACACCGCCACGCGGCTCGGTCGCTACATGCTCGAGGAGATCGTCGGCACGCCGGAGACGAGCGTCCAGAACCTCGCGGTCAACCGCTACGTCAACACCGGGGTCCTGTGTGTCCCGGCGTATCTTCTGGTCGGCAGCGGGGAGTGGGCGACGCTTTGGCCGCTGTTCGGCGGCGCGAACCAGACGCTCGCGGCGCTTGCGCTCCTGTCGGCGACGCTGTGGCTGGCCAACTGGGACGAGTCCAAGCAGCTCGTCAGTACCGGCGCGCCGATGGCGCTCATGCTCGCGATCACGGTCACGGCCCTCCTGTGGATCGGACTCTACCGGGCGCCGACGGACCTGCTCGGCGCCGACGCCACTGCGGCGATGGTCGCGGCCGGCATCCAGTCGCTTGTCGCACTCGTGTTGGCCGGACTGGCGATCGCGCTGACGTGGATGGGCTACAAGAACATCAGCGCCGAGCGCGACAGCTACACCGGCGCGGTCACGAGCGACGACTGAGCGCCGCACGGAGGCGGTCGAGCATCCCCGCCGGCTCGGTCCGCCCGTCGCCATCGTCCCACAGTCGGAACGCCCGCACGACGTCCGTACCCGGGCTGGCGACGGACGCCTCCCGGTCGGGGGCGACGACGAACAGCCGGGTGCGGTAGTGGCCGTGGTAGCCGAACGTCAGGAGCGTCCGCGACTCGAAGGTGGACACGAACGACCGGACGTCCGCGGGGACGTCCGGTGTAACGAGGCCGAAGACGAACTCGGTGCCGAAGTGCTCGGCGTCCGGCTGTATCCACTCGTCGGCCAGCCGCTCGCCCAGCTCCGCGAGCCGTTCGACGTCGGCGGTCGAGACGCCCTCGAGGCGCTTCACGAGCAGGTGCTCGGTCGTCCGGTGGTCGCCGTAGGTCAACGCCGGGTGGAGGAACTGCTTGTGGCGGCGTATCGCCAGCTGCCCGTAGAGGGTGAACCGGTGGCCGGCCACCGTCCGGTCGCGCTCGAGGTCGTAGCTGTGGTGGAGCCGGTCGCTCACACGGTCGATGTACTCGTCGTCCCACTCGGGGACCGCCGCGAGCTGGTCCGTCTCGCCCGTCCCGTCGCCCATACGGCAGTCTGGTGGCCGGACGTCCAAATTCCCACCGGTGGGACGACCCGACTCGAGGCCGTGAATGTCCGGACGGCCGACGTGACCCGGGAAAACGCTTTCCGCGTTCGGCCCGTCGTCCCGCTATGGACGAGAGCGACGACCGGGCGGAGGCCTGCGGCCGGTGTGCGATGAGTTCCGTCTCCGCAGTCATCGAGAATGACCACGACCCCTTCGACGAGGACCGCATCGAGGTCGAGGAGGCCGACCTCCGGAAGGTCTCGCCGGGCGTGCTCGCCGGCCGGGCGAGACGGTGGCTCGACGGGATCGCCAGGCGCCTCACCTACGGCCGCTGACGCCCTGTGTCCGGGGAATCCAGTAGCCATCTCGGGGCGTCGACGGCGGGCACGGGCGCTCGGGACGCACGATGCAGCGAGACAACCGCTCGCACGACGTGGAGCCCTCATTACACACCGATACCGGAGTGCACCGGTCGTTGAAAAGTGACGGGTGGCCGAAAGGTTAATGGGTCGATTCGGCGAACCTTCATCTGCAATGTCACGACTGGCGAGTACGCGGCGCGACGTGCTCCGGGGCGCCGGGGCGCTGGGCGTGGCCGCGACCGTTCCGACCGTCTCGGCCGCCGAGGAGGAGTGGACGATCGAGGAGACGCCGACCGACGGCGATCTCCACGACGTGGTCTACACGGACGAGGGCGCCTACGCCGTCGGGCAGGGCGGCGTCATCCTCGAGCGAACGGACACCGATGAAGGGTGGCGGAAGGTCACCGACGGTGGCGCCTCGGGCGACGGCCGTGACCTCTACGGGGCCGACGTCACTGACGACGGCGAACGCCTCTGGTTCGCCGGGGCCTCCGGCGTCATCGGGGAGTACGACCCGGCCACCGGCAGTATCGAGGACCGGGGCGAGCCCCAGGACAACACCGAGAACTTCCGCGACGTCGCCGCCACTGGCGAGGCCGGGGAGGCGAACGTCTACGTCGCCGACGAGGCCGGCGCCGTCAACTACAGCTTCGGGAACGGCCGGAGCGGAACGTGGAACGCCGCCTCGGTCGGCCAGGGCGACTCCCTGAACGCCATCGACTTCCACGGCGAACGCTCCGGACACGTCGTCAACGGGAACGGGAGCGCCTTCGAGACCGACGACGGTACGACCTACCGACGGATCGGCGTCGAGGACACCACCAACCCCTTCTACGGTATCGACAGCGACGGTCCCGAGGACCTCTGGATCTCGGCCGGCGGCGGCACCGTCTACCGCTACAACGGCGCCTGGCGCCGGTACGACCTCGGCGACCCGACGCTGCGTGACGTCGCCATCGAGGACGCCCAGGGGTACGCAGTCGGGGAGAGCGGCCGCGTCTTCGAGTACTCCGCCGACGAATGGCGCGAGAACACCACGGAGACCGAACAGAACCTCCGTGCGGTCGCCAGGGGCACGCCGGAGGTCGCCGTCGGCGCCTCCAGCACCGCCATCGTCAAGCCCGTCGAGAACGTTCTGAACGCCCCGCTCACCGAGGTCTGAAGTCGGGGAACTTTCCATCGACGAGCAACCCTGCATCGACTGCTTTTCGGATACGTTCGGCCCCCGACGGCCGACCGCACACCGGCCCGTCTCCCGACCGGGTGTCCCGGTCAGTCCGTGCCGGCACGTGATCGGGCGCCTACGGCCCCGCGGAGCCGGTCGACGTCGGTCGGGTCCCCCGGCGACGGGAGTCGAACCGGGTCGCCGCCGGCAACCGTGACCTCGAGGACGTCCTCCCGGGTGCGGTAGAACGCGACGAGGTGCCAACCAGCCAGCGCGATGGAGAGGATGGCGACGGCCAGGAACGCCTCGTCCAGGTAGCGGAGCGCGTTGACGAGCACCGCGACGGCCGCATAGAGCGCGTCGAACCCACCATCTGGCGGCGGTTCGACGGGCGCAACCAGGCTCTCGAGGGGCGCGAACGCCCGGGCGACGATGAGCACCGCGGCGAGTCCACCCCACTGCAGCGCCGCCGACAGCCGACCGCGATCCTGGAGGGTCCGTCGACGGACCGCGCGGACGTTCGTGAGGTCGACGGCCCGTAGGTTGGCCCCCTGTCGGACGAGCAGCCGCCGGTCGGTCACGCCGACGGCGGCCGCGCCGACCTGGACGGTTTCGGTCAGCGTCTCGCCGTCTTGGAGCGCTCCCCGGAAGGCGTCGTCGGCGGCCGCCCCGGTCCCCGGTGTCATCGTTGGGACGGGCGGCCCGTGCCGACATATATCTCCGGGTCCACCACATCCTCCCGGGATGTCGCGGATGCCGGGCCGCCACCCCAGCGCACTTGGGCCACCGCGTTCCAGGGTCCGGTATGCAGGTCACGTTCCTCGGGACTGGGGCGGCGATGCCGACCGGCGATCGCTCCCAGACCGGGCTGTTGCTGGCCGACCCCGGTGGCGACGCGGATCCACTGCTCGTCGACTGTGGCAGTGGCGCACTCGGCGGCCTCGCGGCGACCGACGTCGGCTACGAGGGCGTCGGGAGCGTCCTCCTCACCCACCACCACCTCGACCACGTATCCGACCTACTGGCCCTGTTGAAGGCGCGGTGGCTGGCGGGCGAGACCGCCCTCGAGATCGTCGGCCCCGACGGGACCGAGGCCCTCGTCGAGGACCTCCTTGCGGTCCACGACTACATGCAGGGCCGCCTCGAGCTGACGTACCGGGAGGTCGACCCGGGATCGTTCGCCGTCGCCGGCTACGACGTCGAGGCCGTCGAGACGGTCCACTCGATGTACTGTCTGGCCTACCGGTTCGAGACGGCCGACGCGACAGTGACGTTCTCCGGCGACACGGAGGCCACCGACGCCGTCGCCGACCTCGCCGACGGCTCGGCACTACTCGCCCACGACTGCTCGTTCCCGGACGGCATCGACGTGGACAACCACCCGACACCGACACAGCTCGGCGAGATCCTGGCCGGCCGCGACCTCGGCCGGGTCTACCTCACCCACCGCTATCCGCACACCGACGGCGAAGAAGCGGCCATGGTCGAGGCCGTCGAATCCCGCGTCGACGCCGAGGTCCGGATCGCGCGGGACGGCCTCACGGTCGACGTCTCGGAGCGGACGTGAGCCTGGCCGACGGCCGCCTCGCCCGCGGTGCAACGCGACCGCCGCCGCCCGTTCAGTCCAGCCGGTACCGCAGCAGGGCGGCGACGCCGCCGAGGTTCGCGAGCTGCTGGCCGGGGTCGAACTCGTGGGAGAACACGGTGACCTCGCCGCCCTGCTGCTCGACGCTCTCGACGAGGTCGTCGACGTCTGCGTCCCACTCGCCCTCCCCGGAGCGTTCGGCGCGGAGCCGCTCGTCGAGGATCAACAGCGTCTCGACGGCCCCGTAGTCGGCCGCCGTCGCGACCTCGTCGATCCCGTAGGTGGCCTCGGCGCCCTCGCCGATGCGTGCGGTGAGTTCGTCGATCAGCTCGGCCTCGCGGGCGATCCGCGTCTCGGTCTGGATCTCCTCGACGGCGCCTCGCTTGAGCACCTCGTGGACGCCGCGGTCGCCGACGCTCGCGGTGTCGACGGTCCTGACCCGCTCGGCCACCTCGGGGGCCTCGTCCTCGATGTGGGCCAGCGCATCCTGCTTGGTGAACCCGGGCCCGGCGAGGATGATCGCCTCGACGTCGAGCCGCGAGAGCACGTCCGACAGCTCCCTGAACAGCTCATCGCGGGCGCGGGCGTACTCGCCCTTGCCGGTCGTCCCCGAGAGGGTGGCGCGCTCCTCGACGCCGTACTGGGCGACGGTGTGGACGAAGGCGGCGCCCTCCTCGACGGTCGCGACCGCGACGTCGGGCTGTTCGGCCGCCTCGACGGCCGCCTCCAGCCGCTCGAGCTGGTCGATTTGCCACCGCTTTTCGATCTCGAGTTCGTCGTGTTCCTCGACGTTGAGCGTGTGGTGGAAGCCGAGCTGGTCCTCCCGCGAGCAGTCGCGTATCTCGCCGCCGACCCGGAGGCGGTTGGCGAACTTCGCGAACTCGACGTCGCCGACGTCGAGCCGGACCCACATGGGCTCGCGCTGGCCGCCGGTGTCCCTGGTCTTGTCGTCGTCCCGCTGGATGCGGCGGGTGGTGTCGCCGGCGACGCGGTCGCCCGGCTCGATGACGTAAGTGAGATGCCAGAGGTCGTCGAGGCTCTCCGGCACGACCGTGATCCGCTCGCGGTCGCCCTCCACGGCCGTCCGGTCGGCGACGCGCATGCTGGTCGACGCTCGGGCCGGCGACGTTAAGTGCGCTCCCCTTCGTCGTCCCCGTTCGACGGCTCGTCGTCGGTCGAGGAAGCGGTATCGTGGGTCGACGTGGTATCGTTCCCGCTCGTCGGCTCGTCGTCGGGGGCCGTGGCGGCATCGTCGGGAGTGGTGGCATCGTCCACGTTCGTCGGCTCGTCGTCCCTCGTCGCGACGTGATCGTCGGTGGTCGAGGCGGCGTCGCCGGTCGTCGTGGCGTCGTCGGTCGACGTGTGTGAGTCGCGGTCGGTATCGGCCGGGTCGCTCCCGGTACCGCGAGCGGTCGGGTCCGCGTCGGCCGCCGGCCCCTCCTCGGGGGCCGACGTGCCCGGTGCCGGAGCGTCATGGGGCCCCTCGGCGCCAGGAGCGGACTCGTCGGTCGTCCGCGCGAGCGGCTCGAGGTCCGAGCCCTCACCCACCCCGCGAGCGTAGCAGTACCGGACGGCGACGGCGACCACGAAGTGGAAGAAGAACCCGACGATGGCGGCCCGGAACACGTACGCGATCGGGAACAGGAAGACCTGGAGCAACAGCGCGGCCGCCCAGGCGACGGCGTAGTCCTCGGTAAGGGCGCCGTCGACGACGCGCCGGAGTTCGAAGGCCGCTCCGAGGCGGTCCTCGTAAGCGAACCGCGCGACGGCGACCGGGGTCGCGTACAGTGCGCCGAGAAGGTACATCGCGGCCAGCAGGGCGAGGAAGCCGGTCGCCGACAGCACCGCGTCCGCCAGGACGGCCTGGAGGCCGACCTCCGCGTACAGGGCCCCGACGTCTGTCCCGACGGCCCGGGCGTACACGAGCGGGCCCAGAACGACCGCGCCCGGGAGCAGGTACGCCGCCGAGATGCCGACGGCGACGGCCCCGTCCCGGAGGAGGCGCCCGCCGTCCGCCATTGGTGGCGGCGTGGGTCGGTCCCGGCCGATGCTGGTCCGGAGCACCCGCACGTAGTAGCCCCGGAGCGCGAGCCAGGGGAGCACCCCGACGAGTGCGACGAGACTCACCGGGCCCCCGAGCAACGAGGTCGCGCTGAACAGGGACGCCAAGAACACCAGGCCGCCGCCGAGGAGGACGCTGCGGGGCCCGTCGGGGTTCCGCGTGGGGTACGACAGCGCCGCTCGAAGCACACTCGCCGGAGAACCCGCTGGTGTTTATACTTTCAGGATCGGACATCGGGGCGTCGGCCCACCCTAACGGCGGCTCGCGGCTCCCTCCGGCTCACGGCTCCCTCCGGCTCACTGCTCCCTCCGGTCGCCGGCAGAGCTTCGCACTGCCGAGCGCTCGCTCGCTTCGCTCGCGAGGACGCCGTTCGCCGGGCCGAGGCGCTCACTTCGGTCGCGCCTCGCGATCGCCGTTCGCCCATTCGGCGGCCTCCCTGCGGTCGGCCGCCCGCCGCTCGCTCATTCCGAGGCCCTCCCTCGTTCACGGCTCGCTTCGCTCACCGTTCACGCATTCGGAGCCGCTCCCTCCGGTCACGGCTCCCGCCGCTCGGCCTCGCGGCTCGCGGCTTCGCAGCTCGCACATCCGGCGGCGGGCTCGCTCCGCTCGCCCGCCGCCCGGCTTACTCGTCGACGATCCGGCTGCCGCCGGCCGGGCAGAACTCCTGGATCCGGTCCGGGCTGGCCACCTTCCGGACGAAACTCGTGTCGCGGAACCGCTCGCGGAAGGTCCGGTAGATGCGCGTTGCGACGTCGTTCTGGGCGTACCGACCAGGCTCTAGGCGGACGGACGTCTCCGCGTGCGGCTCGACGGCCGACGGCGGCCCGCCGACGACGCGGGTGTCGGGCTCGCAGGTGATGCCGACGGCCACGCCGACCGGGACGTCCCGGTGGTACTCGCGGTCGCCGCGGACGACGAAGCTGCCCTTCTCGACGTACTCGCCGCTCTCCGGGGTCTTCGAGACCTGATCCGGGTCGACCTCGTAGACGTCGCCCTCGTACCGGCCCTCCTTCCAGACCGACGAGTAGGAGACGGCGAACTGCGCGGACGCCTCCCGACTGGTCGCCGGGACCTCGACGTCACGGGCGGCCTCGTCGGGTTCCGTGGCCTTCAGCACGGTGACGGGCGCGCCGTGGGCCTGCGCGTGGAGAAACCGGTCGACCGGTTCCATGTACTTCTTGACGAGCTCCTCGTTCTGGTCGGCGTTCCGCCCGCCGAGGACGAGAAAGCCCTCGGCCGTCCGGAACCAGCGGAACCGCTCGTACCACTGCTCGTCGTACCGGACGGGAACCGACCCCATGTCGAGCCAGTCGCGCTCCGCGTCCTCGCCGCCGGCCTCGGCGGCGTCGTCGGCCGCCTCCCACTCCTCCCGCCGCTGTTTGACGGCCTCGAGGTCCTCGCGCGTGTCCTCGATGGCCGCCTGGGCGCCCGCCTGCTTCTCCCGGATCCGCTTGGCCTCGGTGTAGAGGCGGTCGGCGTTCTTCTCGACGCCCATCGACGGGTCGACCTCGACGGTGGTCTCCTCGATCTCGAGGGTGACCGTGCCCTCGGACTCGTCGACGCCGACCACGGCCTCGGCCTCCGGTATGCCCCGCTCGGCGCCGGCTGCGAGAGTCGCTTCGATCTCGCTCCAGTCGAGGCCGTCCTCGCGGGCCTCCCTGACCGTCGAGCAGACCTCGTCGACCAGGTCGTAGTTGCCGTACAAGAGCTCCGCTTTCGCCTGTTCGGCCTCGGCCTGCGCCTCGAAGTCCTCGATGGCCTGCTCCTGTTGGCGGATGATCCGCTCGTGTTTCTCGATCTCGGCCTCGAAGTCCGGGCCGTCGGGCTCCGGCTCGGCCCCGGCGTCGGCCTCCCGGTCGAGCCGGTGGAAGTACTCGTCGACGGCGTCGTTGAACGTCTCGAAGGCAGTCGCCGCGTGGCCAGCGGCGGCGTGTTCCTCCAGCGGAAGCGGCGTCGCGTCGACGACGGTCGCTCCCGGCCCTCGGCCGCCCGGCCCGTCCGCGGTCTCCCGATGATCGATCGCGCGGCTCGCGGCTTCGCCGCTCGCTCGTTCCGAGGCCTCACTTCGTTCGGCCTCGCGGCTCGCGTGTCGTCCCTCCCTGCGGTCGGTCCTCCCGCTCGCTCTTTCCGAGGCCTCGCTACGCTCGGCCTCGGGCTCCTCGTAGAGTCGCGGATCGGTGTCACCGGCCAGGATCGGCTCCCGGAGCCGCTCGAGGGCGCCGTACAGCGCGTCGTACTGGCGCTCCGTCGCGTCCTCGATGTCGACGGTCTTCTCCACGCCGGCGCGGCTACATAGCTCCTCGGCGTAGAGGCCGCCGAAGTTCAGCTGCGTGGCCAGCGTCCGAACGAGGTCGGTATCGGAGTCGTCCATCCGCGCCGCGAACGCGTCGTACCCGCAGGCCAGCGGGCTGAACCGCTCGTCTGGGTAGCCGTACTTGCTACCCGGCGCAACGGTCCGGGAGCGCAGACGGACGGTGTCCAGACAGCCGATGACCTCGCGGTCCTCGTCGAGGACGGCGACGTTGCCGTCGCCGAACAGCTCGGTGACGACGAACGTCGTTCCGTCCTCGCGCTCGAAGCGGAACGTGAGGATGCGGTCGAAGCCGTACTGCTCGACCGACTCCAGTGTCGCGCCGGCGATGCGGTTCCGGAGCATCTTCGCGAAGTTCGGCGGGCGGCCCGGCGCGTCCGGGACGTGCTCCGGCGCGGCGACGTGGACGCGCTTCGGGTCGCCCACCTCGACGATCAGCTCCACCCGGCCGCGGTCGTAGTCCCGCATCTTCAGCCGGACGAGGTCCTCGCCGTAGAGGTACGCCTTGTCGACGACGGCGCCGGTGTACGCCCGGAGTTCGCCGACGAGCGCGGCGAGGTCGACGCTGGTCATCGCCCGCTTGCGGTCCATGCCCTGACGCTGCGGCGGCCCGGAGAAAGGCCTGACGGGTCGCGGTGCCCTCGTGATGATCCGTAGGTCCTGCCGTCGATGGGGTTGGTGGAAGGATGGATACCGCCGGACCCGTCACGCCACGACGACGCGCGCGTTCCTCGAGGCCAGCGGCGTCCGCCGGACGCAGACGAGCACGGTGACTGCGACCTCCCGGCCCGCGTGGTCGACCGACTGCCCGTGGTTTCCATACCGGAACGCCGCAACCGATTTGGCCGCGCTGTGCGGAGACGGCCGCATGGAGGACCGGACCTCGGGCGTCGCCGCCGTCGTCGTCGGCGCGGCACTCGCCGTCGTCGGGCTCTTCGAATTCGTCCGGCCGGGGCTGGCCGCGGTGCCGTTCGAACCGTTCGCCACCGGCGCGCTGGTCGTTGCCGCCGGCGTCGTCCTGGCCGCGGCCGGAGGGCTGGCGACGGGAGCAGGCGGGGACCCGCTCGCGCTGCGGGCGGCCACGATGGTCGGGCTCGGCACGCTCGCCCTCGCGGTGGTCCAGTCCGAGTCGCTCCTGTTCGGCGGGGTGTTCTGGCTCGCGCTCGTCGCCGCCGCCCTGGTGGCCGCCGGCGCCTACCGCACCTGGGACCTCGTCGGGCTCGAGGGAGGCGACACGGAACGGGGGTGACTCAGGGCCATTGGCCCGTCAGGTCGGCCACGAGGTCGGCCAGCGCGGCGCCGGCGTCCGGCGTCACCGGGCCGCCGTGGCCGGCACAGCCGTGGTCGAAGGATTCGGCCCCGACCCGGGCGATGCTCTCCCGGGCTCTCTCTCCGTCGTAAGTGTCGATCCAGGGTGGCGGGCGGAACCGGCCGTCGGAGACCCGGACGAGGTCGCCCAGGAACGCGGTGTCGAGGGCGTCGTGGACGTAGACGGTGTGGCCGGGGTTGTGGCCCGGCGTGTGGAGCGCCCGGAACCCGCCCACCTGCTCCCGGTCCAGCACGGGACGGAGGTCGCGGTCCGACAGCGGGTAGAGGCGTCGGAACAGCCGGTGGTAGGGCCCCTTGGGGTGGGTCCATGGCGGCTTCCAGTCGCCCTCGAGGAGGGCCGCGTCCGGCGCGCCGAGGTGGACGAGGACGTCGCCGTCGACCGCCCGGAGGCCGCCGACGTGGTCGACGTCGTAGTGGGTGAGGAGGACGCGGTCGAGGCCCGCCGGGTCGTAGCCGGCCGTGGCGATCTCGGTGGTCAGCCGACGTCGGCCGACCGGGAGGCCGGCGTCGACGAGCGTGAGGTCGCCGTCGTCGACCAGGTAGGCGTTGGCCCCCACCGGTTCCGGCCACCCGACCTCCAGCAGGTGGACGCCGTCTGTGACCTCCCGTGACACGTGCGGCGCTACTCTGTCCTGACACATGAACGCGACGGCGGCAGGGGCCGGCGATCGGACTGGCTTGAAGGGGACGCCCGCACGGCCTCACTGCAGCCGCGTCGAGACGTAGGGGCCGTCCTGGTAGTAGCCGAGCTTCTCACGGTAGTACTGGCGGACGCCGACGCCGGAGATGACCGCGAGCTTCCGGAACCCGGCATCGCGGGCGATATCCTCGGCCGTCCGGAGCAGTCGGCGGCCGTGGCCCGCGTGCTGGTGGGCGCTCGCGCCCGAGCCGCGTGGCGCCTCGCTACCGACACCTACCTCGTCGCCGTACACGTGGAGTTCCCGCACCAGCGCGGCGTCCTGCAACTCCGGCCGCTGCGGGTCACCGGAGGACGCTGCGGCGCCCGACGAGGCTCGCCTCGCTCCGCTCGGCTCACCGTCCGGGAACCGGAGCCGGCAGAACCCCACGAGCAGGTCCTTCTCGAAGTCCTCGATGGAGATGAAGTGCTCCGTGCCGCCGGCGGCCTCGTAGGTCAGCACGTCCATCTCGACGTTCTCGGGTTCCTCGTCGTTCATCCCGACCTCCCGACACCGGATGCACTCGCAGGTCCAGCCGTGCTCGGCCATCCGCCGTCTGGCGAGCTGTCGGAGGTTTGACTTCCAGACGCCGGCGTCGATGAAGTCCGCGGGGATGTCCCGCTGGACGCGCTGGAGCCGGGTGTACCGGGGGATCATCGACTTGATCTCGGCGACCAGCTCCGCGGCCTCCTCGTTCGTGAGCGGCTCGTACTCCCCGCGGCGCCACATGTCGTAGGTGACGGTGTCCCGGACGACGAGCGTCGGGTAGATCTTGAGGTAGTCCGGCCGCCACGCCGGAGCGTCGAACAGCTCCCGGAAGTCCTGGAGGCACATCTCCCTCGACATGCCGGGCTGGCCGGGCATCATGTGGAACCCGACCTTGAACGCGGCGTCCCGCAGCCGCCGGTTGGCGTCGAGGCTCGCCTCGACGCCGTGGCCGCGGTGCATCTCGCGGTTGATCCGCTCGTAGGTCGTCTGGACGCCGACCTCGACCTTCGTGCCGCCGAGCCGGAGCATCCGGTCGATCTGCTCGGGGCCACACCAGTCCGGCTTCGTCTCGAACGTGGTCCCGATGTTCCGGATGTCCGCCGTCTCGTTCTCGGCGATCACGTCCTCGAGGTACCGGAACTCGACCGAGTCGGGGTCCGGCCTGAACGACTCGGTCTCGCTCGGTTCGGGGTCGGCGTCGGGGTCGTAGTCGTTCAGCGCCTCGAGGGCGCGTTTGACGAACCACGCCTGGTAGTCGTGCGAACGGGCGGTCATCGTCCCGCCCATGAGTATGAGTTCCACCTTGTCGACGGGGTGGCCGATCTCCCGGAGCTGGTGGAGCCGGAGCGTCACCTGGCCGTAGGGATCGTAATCGTTCTGGACGCCGCGGGCGGCGGCGGGCTCGTGGCCCGTGTAGGACTGGGCGGAGGAAAACTCCGAGGCCGGGCCGCCGGGACAGTACAGACACTTCCCGTGCGGGCAGGTGTGGGGCGACGTCATGATGGCGACCGGCGAGACGCCCGACGCCGTCCGCACGGGCTTGCGGCGGACGACCGCCGCCAGGTCCTCCCGGCGGTCGGCCGGCGCGTGGTAGAGCAGGTCGGTGTTCTGCGGCACCTTCGGTGAGGCGTGTTCGCGGCAGGCGTCCAGCTTCGCCGCCTCGAGGTCGCCGCGCTCGAGGTCGCCCGCCAGGATGGACTCGACGAGGCTCTCACACACCCGCTCGAACGCGACGGAGTCGGTGCTCATCCGCTATCGGGTCGAGGCGCGCCGGCGGTAAGTGGCTAGCGGTCCGGCGCGACGCCAACGTTCCCCGGGACGACCCCCAGGTCGATGTGTCCTCGTCCCTCGGTGAGATCGGCCGGAAGTGGCGTGCGGTCCCGGTCCGTCGGTGAGTGGGGACGGCCCGGAGGGCTCGCCGCCTCGGGAAGTGCGCACGCGCCGGGCACGGTCACCGGGGAGGCGCAGTGGAACTCCTCAGGCCGACGGGGCCAGCGCGCGCTCGGCGACGGCGTCGACGGCGGCGTCCAGGACGGCCTCGCGCTCGCCGGCGAGGAACTCGACCGTGGGCTCGCGGGCGCCGGGGTCGGTGACGCCGGCGTCGGCCGCCTCGAGCTGGAGGGCGGCGACGAGCGACTCCAAATCGAACTCGCCGTCGGTCCGGAGCTGGAGATCGTCGGTGCCGACGCCGATGACGACGTCGGCCTCGAGCCGCCGGTGGAGTTCGTCCAAGAGCATCCTGGTCGGCGGGAAGTCGTACTCGTGTGTGTAGGCCTGCGTGTCCAGCACCGCCACGGTCCCGTCGTCGACGGTGCGCTTCTCGAGGTTCGCGGTCGCCGTGTCGAGTTCGGCCGCCAGCTTCGTGCGGAACTGGTCGGCGACCTGGGCGGCCAGCCCCGTACGCGCGTCGAACAGGAGGTCGACGATGAGTTCGCGCTTGTCCTCGTATGACTGGTAGAAGGCCTCCAACGCGATGGCCTGGCGGAGCTCGCGGGCGGTCTCGGCGTCGATCCCGGCCTCTCGGGCGAGCTCCGCGTAGGGCTCGGGGACGTCGTCCCAGTAACTGACCGCCGGCAGGTGGAGCAGGTCCTCGCGGACGTCGCCGTTGACGGCCGCGGCGACGTCGGCGGCGACGGTCGTCGCCGTCCGCTCGTCGGCGGTGACGAGGGCCTCCACCTCGTCGGTGACGGTGGCGTCGGCCGGGCAACCGTCGAGGACGACGCGCGGGGCGCCGTAGACGGAGAGCAGCTCGAGGCCGTCGGCGGAGGCGGCCGTCGAGCCGGCCGCGGCGAAGACGAAAAGCGGGAGCCGCTCGTCGTGACGCTCCCGGTCGCCGAGCATCCGGGTGACGTCCTTCGTCGCGTCGTTCATGTCGTAGACGCCGTCCTCGAGCGGTCGGCGGTCGAAGTAGTGGTAGACGGCGTCGGCGGCGGCGTGCTCGGCCTCGACGAGCGGGAGGACGGCGCGCTCGATGGCGGCGCCGGCCGCGTAGCCGTCGGTCGTCGCGTCGTGGCGGACGACGACGGGCCGGGATTCGAGGACGGCCCGCCGGATGGTGGTGGCGGCGTCGGTCACATCGTCGGCGATAGCCGCCAGGGCCTCGTCGTCGGCGAGCGGCGCCGCGTCGTCCGGCCGGGCCCGGGCGTCGAGCGCCTCGTCCATCCGGTCGCGGACGGCGGCCTCGGCGTCGCCCGCCAGTTCGACGAGCGACTCCGTCTCGACCTGGATCTCGTCGCGCCGGAGCCGGACCTCCCCGTCGAGCCGGACAATGTCGTCGGCCTCGACGTCGGGGTAGGCGCGGACGCCGGCCTCGACGAAGGCCGCACAGTCGACCACCCCGGTCTCGTCGCGGAGTTCGAAGACGGTCGGGCCGGAGGTCTGGCGGGCGGCCGCGACCTCGCCCTCGAGGCGGACGACGTCACCGACGTGGTCGGAGAGGTCCTCGACGGCGACGCGGTCGAGGTCGGCCGTCGGGGAGGGCTCTCCCCGTCCTGATCCCGACTCGTCGGTCGCCTCGTCGCCGACCGGGGCCCCGTAGGATTCCTCGTCGCCGCCGGGCCGGCCGGACCCGGAATCGAGGTCCGGCTGGCGGGGCGCCGCGTCGTCGCTCGAGGGGCCGGCCGACGAATCCGCCTCTGGGGTGTCAGTCCGCTGGCTCTCGCCCGACCGGCCGGATTCCGATGGCTCGGCCGACGACTCGGACGACCGTGTCCCGGCCGACGACCCGGCATCGGCGGTCGCGGGCGACGGTTCGTCGGCGCCCCCGGGCCCGGCGCTCCCACCGGCGGCACGCTCGTCGTCCTCGGCCGACGCCGCTCCGTCGTCATCGCCGGCCTCGTCGGCCAGGTAGTCGCCGTCCGGCGCGTCCACGAGGACGCCACGGAACTCCCGTTCGTCCTGGCGGATCGACCAGCCGAGGTCGATGTCGCCGTTGTCGCGGACGTTGTTCACCTGGACGAAGACGTCGTCGCCGGCCGTCCACTCGAGGCTCTCGAGGCGCCGGTCCAGCTTGCTCCGGTGGAGCAGCCCCGTGACGGTGCCGACGTTGATGAACACGCCGAAGTCGGCGTAGCCGTCGACGGTGCCGCGGTAGAACCGGCCCGGCGTCAGCTGGGAGGGGTGGTCGCCGTCGAACTCGAACGCTACGTCCTCCTGGTGAACCTCACAGATCGGTCCGCCGTCGGTGGAGGTACCGCAGATGATGCAGTCTGCCATTGCCGGAATCGACGGGACGGGGCTTGAAACGGTTGTCGGAATCGCCCGGCCCGTCGACGTCATGCCCCAGCAATGACCGCATCGAGTGCGGCAATGCCGCCGAAGGCCAAGCCGAACACGAAAAGCGCCGGGAGTGCGGCCGCCAGGGCGGCGCGGCGGCGCGAGGTCCCGTGGACGACCGCGAGACCGACGGCGAACAGGACGCAGGCGTACGCGAGCGCG
>PXRI01000015.1:32750-33691 GCA_003021005.1 Halobacteriales archaeon QS_1_69_70
GGCGAACGAAAGCGCCGGCGCCTGGTCGCCCGGGGCCACCCCGCTGCCGAAGAACCGTCGGGGTCGGAGCTGCACCTCGAGCCACGCCCGGCCCAGCCCGCGCGGCCCGCGCCGCCGCCCGCCCTCGGGATTTTCGACCCACTGTGTCACGTCCGTCGTTTCGACGGGGTTGGGCATGAGGCTTCCCAGGTCGGTGTTGATAGAAACCAGGCAGTTCTCCGACGGAGTGCCGAATATTAAAGCGCGAATACGGCACGCTGAATCTATTCACGCAATAGCCCAATTGAAATTCAAAACGGGGTTTCCAGTCGTTTTACATGTATCGAGGATAAAAAGTATATTCCGAGATAGTGTAATATTGGTATGGTCCGCTATCTAGTTCTTGGTTTCCTATTCACCGTCTGGGGTGTTGTGATGGCATGGAAGCCGTACCGGCTCGCTAAGTTTGAGGAACAGATAGACGCGATCGGGAGCAAACGTCGATCGACCAAGGTTGAACCAGCTGATTGGAAGGTTACCCTCACGCGACGATTGGGGCCGGTCTTGAGCTTCTTGGGATTGCTCCTGATGGGACTCGCTTACGGTTCATGAATCCTCTAACTCTTGCACGCCACTTCTGACAGGAGTCAGGTATGTTTTGGTTTCTGGGGTGAGACCACTCGACTGTATCGGTCGGGTGTCCCGCGGTCCAAGTTGAATTACGGAATCGTCTTATCATCAACTGCTAGTCGTCCGCACCGACGTTCTGCTGGGCCTCGACGGTACGGGGGTCCGGTTCGATGTTGGCGTACTCGACCATCCGGCGGCCCAGGGTGTCGACCCGCTCGGCGACGTCCTCGTCGTGCAGGGTTTCGCCGTCGAACACCTCGCGGGCCCGCGGGATGGCGACCTGGTGGGGGACGACCCAGGCGTTGACCGCCCGCGCGACCGACCGGAGGTGA
>PXRI01000015.1:33707-73318 GCA_003021005.1 Halobacteriales archaeon QS_1_69_70
GTGAACGCCTCGGCGTCGCCCGCCTCGCGGTGATCGGCGTCGAACACCGGCAACCGGAACTCCTGCAGGTCCAGCAGGTCGGTCTCGACGTCCTCGTAGGCCTCGGCGGCGGTCAGCGCGCGACGACACGCCCGGCGCGAGTTACTGTCCGCCCGGAGGCTCCCGACGATCGCGGCGACGCGGATCTCGCTCATGGAGCCAACTACGATGCCCTGTTGTAAATGGGGTACGGTTGTCGGAGTATCCCCGTCCCCGATACAGGTTCTCAAGGTCAGGAAAGCGACTTCCGGGCGGCCCTCGTTCGTCTCGCATGACCGATGCGACCGGGATGCGGTCGGTGTTCGACCTCCCGCCCGAAATCCCGTTCTATCGACTCGCGCCACTGTATGACTTCATCTACCGCCACGAGTTCGATTACGACCGGCAGGCCGAGCGGGTCCGGGCGGTCGCGAGTGCGGCCGGCGTCCTGGAGTTGGCCTGCGGGACGGGGCGACTCGCGGCCCGACTCGCCGACGAGGAGTACGTCGGGGTCGATGCCGCGACCCCGATGCTCGAGATCGCCCGACGGAACGTAGGCGCCAGGTTCGTCCGAGCCGACGCCCGGCAGGTCGCCTTCGATCGGTCGTTCGGGGCGGTCGCGATGCTGGGTCGTTCGTCGGCCCACTTCGGCGTCGAGGACCTCCGGTCGGTCGCCGATGTCGCACGGGAGCACCTCGACGATGGCGGGGGCTTCGTCCTGGACGCCCACGACCGGGCGACGCTGGAGGACGGGTACTCGAGCGATGATCGGTACGAGACCGACCGGTGGACGGTCCGGTACCGTGGTGAATCGACCACGACTGGCGGCGGCTGGTGTACCCACGAGTACCGGGTCGACGTCCGCGACCGGACCCGCGAGTTGAGCAGCACCTTCGAGGGCTCCTACGAGATGCGGTTCTGGAGCACAGCCGAGATCCGGGAGGTGCTCGGCGGTGCCGGCTTCGGGACGTTCCGGGTGGAAACCGAGAACGGCCGGATCGACGCGACGGCGCTACTGTCGTAGCGAGGCGACGACCTCGTCCGCCCGCTCCTCGACGTCGACCAGGCCGTCGTCGCCCAGGTCCTCGACGAGTCCGCGTAGCCACTCCCGGCCGTACTCCCCCTCCGGGTCGTAATCAACGCGGACCCGCGGTCCCAGGTCCGACAGCGGCAGTTCGTCGTACTCCCGGAGCGTCGCGACGACGCGGCCGCGCATCTGCCGGCGGCTGCCCTCGAAGTCGGGCTGGGTTGGGACGTCCGGGGCGGTGAAGTCGCCGGTCTCGTAGGCGTGACACCACTCTCGCCACGGACAGCCGGCCTCGTCACACCTCGGGGTCCGGCCGCAGGCGACGCCGCCGAGTTCCATGATGGCGTTGTTCCAGACGCGGGAGTCCTCAGCCGGCATCAGGTCCGCGGCGACGCGCTCGAACGCGGCGTCGTCGTCCGGGACGTCGAAGGCCCGGTACAGGACGCGCTTGACGTTGGTGTCGACGACCGCGTCGCCGTTGTCGAAGGCGAACGACGCAACGGCGTTGGCCGTGTATGGCCCGACGCCCATCAGCTCCTGGAGTCCCTCCGGCGTCTCCGGGAACTCGGCGCCGGCGTCGGTGGCTTCGCCGCCTTCGCCGGACCTCTCTTCCGACCCGACCTCGCCGTCGACGACCTGTCCTGCGGCCTCGTGGAGGTACCGGGCGCGGTTGTTGTACCCCAGCGAGTGGTCGGTCCAGAACCTGACCACGTCCGCGCGGTCGGCCGCGGCGAGGGACTCGACCGTCGGCCACTCGTCGAGGAACGCCTCCCACGGCTCGACGACGCGGTCTAGCTGGGTCTGCTGGCTCATCACCTCGGAGACTAGGATGGGGTAGGGGTCGGTCGTCTCCCGCCATGGGTACGCTCGGTGGTCGTCCTCGTACCACTCGCAGAGTGCCACACGGACCGCATCGACGTCGTCCGGAAGCGGGACGTCGGCGTCGGCCGCGTCCGTCATCGCCACCGGCTACCGTGCGGCGGCGCTTGGGCGTGACGGTTCGGGAGGCTCGAGGCGCGAGCGGAGCGAGCGCCGCGGAATGGGCGAGCGGGAGGAGGGAGCGGAGCGACCGACGACACGCGAGCCGCGATCCGAACGAAGCGAGCGCCGCCGAACGAGGGAGCGGGGAGCGGGAGGTCGAGCGAAGCGAGACCTCCAAGGGCGAGCGGCGACCGCGAGGGCCGACCAGCGGGAGGCCCTCGGGATTGCGAACGGCGACAGCGAGGCGCGACCATCGGGAGCGCCTCGGACCGCGAACTGCGACCGCAGGGAGCCGTGAGCAGGCGGAGCCGTGAGCCGAAGGGGAGCCGCGAGCGCAGCGACCGGCGAGCCGGCTGAACCGACCCGGCTCCGCCGTTCGGAACACGTATCCGGCAGCGAGCCCGCCTCCGGGTATGCGCGAGATAACGCAGGTCGTCCTCGCCGCCGTGGGCCTCGCCGTCCTTCTGCCGCTCGCCACCGTCGTCGCGTTCCGGTTCCACGTCGGCGTCCCCTTCGTCGCCGGCATCTTCGTCTTCGTCGCGCTGTTCGTCGTGCTCCAGCATCGTCTGGGCGACGACGCCGAGCCCTCCGGCGAGTAGCCCGCGGAGCGAAACCCACTTGTCGGGACCACCCCGACGGCCACCATGGGACTCGACGAGCTCACGACGGACGTCGAAGCCGCTTACGCGGACCTCGGCCAGGAGCTGGCCGTCGACCTGGACGCGGAGACCCGGAACGAACTCGCGGTGCTCTCGGCCACCCTCGAGCCGGACGGGACGGACGAACTCCTCCGGCGGGCGGTCCACATGCTGTTCCAGGCCGCCGTCGACGCCGGGAACCTGGACTTCCATCTCCGGCGAGGGTACGGTGTTACCTACGACGAGTACCTCTCCGGGATGACCTACGACGAGATGACCGGCGCCGACCAGTTCCCGCAACCGGACGAGAACGAGAACCGTCGCTACCAGTTCTGAACTGACCGACGGCCGGTCTCGACGGCCGCCTGTCGGCGTCAGGCGGCCGCCTCGGCGGCCTCGGCCAGGAGGTCGACGCCCATGTTGATCTCGCGCTCGCGGACGTCCAGCGGCGGCAACAGCCGGAGCGTCTTGTGCCCACAGCCCAGCGTGAGGAGGCCGCGCTGTAGGGCCGCCTCCTGGACGTCGTCGCGGCGTCGCTCCGTGTCGAACTCGACGGCCTGCATGAGCCCGCGGCCGCGGGCGTCGACGAGGTTCGGGAGGGCCGCGTCCTCGATCTCGGCACGGAGCGTTTCGCCGCGGACCGCGGCGTTCTCCATGAGATCCCGCTCGCGGATGACGTCGATGGTGACCGCGCCCTGCAGCGCGTCGAGGAGGCCGCCCGCGCCCCACGTCGAGGACAGCCGGGAGGTCTCGTCGGGGAAGACGGCGGCGCTGGCGATGGTGGCGCCGAGGCGGGCGCCCTTCGCGGCGCAGATGACGTCCGGCTCGATCGGGAGGCCGTCGCTTGCCCAGAAGTCGCCGGTGCGGCCGGTGCCGGACTGGATCTCGTCGGCGATGACGGGGACGTCGTGGCGGGCACAGAGGTCGGCGACCTCCCGCAGGAACGCGTCGCTGGGGACGTGGTAGCCGCCCTCGCCCTGGATCGGCTCGAGGATGACGAACGCCACCTCCTCGGGGGTGACGTGGCCGCGGTCGGGGTGCAGCATGCGGCGGAGGACGGAGGTGTCGCCGGCGAAGAACCCGCACTCGCAGGTCCCGGCCGTGCAGCCGCCGTCCCGGCAGAACGGGGCGTCGTGGATGCCGCTGATCTCGGGGAACCCCCGTCGGTAGACCGCCTTCGAGCGATTGACGGACAGCGTGCCGAGGGTGCGGCCGTGGAATGCGCCCTCGAAGGTGATGCCGCAGGAGCCGCCGGTGTGGTCGTAGCAGATCTTCATCGCGTTCTCGACGGCCTCCGCGCCGGAGTTCGAGAGGAACACCGTGTCCAGCCCCGCCGGCGACAGCGCCGCGAGCCGGTCCATCAGTTCGGCCGGACCGGGGAACTCGGGATCTCTGGGGTCGCCCGCGGTGGTGTAGAAGTCCTGGCCGGCGATCTTGGCGGGGTCGATGGGGCCGAACGCCTCCATCCGCTCCAGCAGGTCGGGGTGGTTGTAGCCGAGCGGCGCCGCGCCGACGTGGGACGTGAAATCCAGGAGGATGTTGCCGTCGGCGTCCGTGCAGAACGGGCCGGTGGCCGGTTCGATGACGTCCCAGACGAACTCGTAGACGTAGGTGCTCGTCGCCGCCAGCGAGCCGTGGTACTCGACGCGGTCGCGGGCGCGTGGCCCCGGCAGTTCGTCGACCTGCGGCGTTGCCGTCGCGCGGTCCATGGTCCCATGCTTGCGGAGGCCGTGATTAAGTGTTGGCGCTCCCCGGCGGGCGCGCCGCCCGGCTCGCGGGTCGTCGGTCGCGCCGCCCTGCTCGCGGCTCACTCCGCTCGCCGCTCGCCTGGCCGAGGCGCTCGCTTCGCTCGCGCCTCGCGCCTCCCGCTCGCTCGTTCCGAGGCCTCACTTCGTTCGGCCTCGCGGCTCAGAGGCCGACGAGGGCGGCGGTGGCGGCGCCGGCGGCGACGAGGAGGCCCACGCTCCAGGCGGCCACGCCCCGGGCGAACTCGCGGTTCGAGGCGAACGCACAGAGGCCGGCCTTGACGACGATGCTCGCCGCCGTCGCGAGGATGACGGCGACGGTGGCCTCGGCGCTCGTGACGTTCCCGCCGGTGTAGAGGACGACCGCCGACGCGCTGGCGCCGGCACTCGAAACCAGGCCCGCCAGGAGGGCGGCGACGTACAGCCCGGAGGTGCCGTACCGGGCCTCCGCGAACCCGCCGGCGAGCAGGACCACGAAGAACAGCGCGCCGACGCCGAGGGCGTACCGGAGCGTGAAGGGGCTGTCGAGGTCGACGTCGATCGAGGCCGTCCAGTCGGCCGACACCCACGCCGCGAGGAAGCCGCCGAGGATGACGGCGCCGAGCGGGACGACCGGCTCGACGAGCACGCCTGCGCCGACGGTGAACACGACCGCGATGGCGAGGTTCCGGAGCGCCATCGAGGCGTTCGCCAGAGCGACGGCGGCGATTCCATAGTCCGCGGTCTCGGCGCGCTGGTCGACGTGGTCCAACATCGCGCCGACAACCGCCGTCGAGGAGGCGAGCCCGCCGAAGAAGCCGGTGATCGCGATGCCGCGGCTGCCGTACAGCCGGACGATGGCGTAGTTGACGATGCCGATGCCGGCGACGAACACGACCATGAGCCACACCACGCGGGGTCGGAATGCGACCGAGAGGTCGCCGAGGGTGACGGTCCGTTCGGTCGCCGGCAACAGCGGGTAGACGACGAACGCCAGGATGGCGAACTCGGTCCCCGCGCGGACCTCCTCCCGGGAGAGGGCGTCGGCGACGCCGTGGAGTTCCTGCCGGAGGACCAAGAGCAGCGACGAGACGACGGCGACGGAGACGCCCTCGAGGACGAGCCCCGAGGCGACGAGTGCGCCCACGCCGTAGGCGACGAGCAGCGTCGTCGAGGTGGTCAGAGAGAGGCTGTCGGCCTGCTGGAGGAGGCCCTCTACACCGAGGACGACGGCGACGACCACCACGAACAGGCCCCCGACGACGAGCAACAGCGCCGACTCGAGGATGGTGAACACTGCCGCGGCCAGACTCACCAGCGCGAACGTCCGGATGCCCGCCTTTTTGTCGGACCACTCGCGCTCGAGGCCCAAGAATAGCCCCAGGGCGGCGGCGAGCGCCAGCGCGACGACGCTGTCGTCCAGCACCGCGATGGCCGGCTGGCTCATCGGTCACGGTTCCGTCGGGGAGGGTTTAAGATCGTCGCCGCGGCGACTCCCGGAGGCTGCGGCCGTCCCGTGGACAGTACTCGAAGGCGGGGTCGCGGGTCCGGAACCCGCACTGGGGACACTCCCTCGCCGGTGGCCGGTCGGGCTCGTCGCCACCCAGCGGCCGCGCGAACAGGAACGGGACGAACGGGACGAACACGAAGAGGAAGAGCCACCCCGTCGCGACGTAGACGGCGGCACTGATCGCGAGGCTCGCGACCAGGCCGACCAGCGCGGTGGCGGTGCGGGAGGCGGCCATCGACCCGGCGTCGGGACCGAGAGGGGTTTGTCGTTACGGTCTCTCAGCGCTTATACCTGTTCCGCCGATTCATCGCTCGAAATCCACCTGCTCCACTACTCGTCGGTGCCCATACTGGTCCCAGTCGATCGGTTGTCGCCAGGACACGGCCGCGTTCCACCGATGGGAGGATGGCGCCACGGGAACCACAAGGCGGACACTCGAGGTATCTCGCCAGTCGTGGGAACGATGCTCCTGGTCGGCATCGTCATCCTCATGAGTATCGCCGTCGCGGCGCTGGCGTTCGGCCTGTCCGAACCGGTGGAGACGGCGCCCACGGCCACCCTCGCGATGACCGCCGGCGACTGTCAGTACGAACTGCGGCACACGGCCGGCGACCCGATCGACGGAAACCGGACCGAATTCGTCGGCGTCGAGGACCCGGATGCGCTGGCGGGACGGACGCTCACCGCGGGCGACAGCGTACAGCTCGAGCCGACAGCCGACCGGATCGAACTCGTCTACGAGAGCGGTGACCTCCTCGGGGAGCCCCGTGGCGGTCGCGACGCCGGGGAACGGCGTGCAGGCGGTCAGCGGCATCGGGGACGTCGACGGTGACGGCGACGACGAACTGGTGTTCGCCGACGCCAGCCAGACGCTCCGGTACCTTGAGCCGGACGGCACCACGGTGACCTTCCAGGACGGCCAGACCGGGTCGAACGTCGGCATCGGCGCGGGCGCCGTCACGGACCTCGATGGCGACGGCGTCGCGAGTCTCGTCGCCGTCGACGGGAACAACGATGTCAAAATCGCCGGCGCCTCGTCCGCCGACGGCGGCGAGGGTTCGACCGTCATCACCGCGGCGGACGCGGAGAAGTCCCCGCCGACGGTCGCGGACGTCGACGGCGACGACGAGATCGTCTACCTCGGTCGGGCGAACGGGGAGGTAAATTACGTCGACGACGTGAGCGGCAACAACGACGTCGCGTACCTGCAAGACGATGGCGGCGACCGGATCGACGGCTCGGCCGGGACCGGCCTGGTTTGAGGCCGGGGGACGGTCCCGTCGACCGCCGATCAGTTCCGTCGGAACGGATCCGACGACGGTCGCCTCATTTCCCGTCGATGTTCGACTCGCGTCGGCCGGCCAGCAGGCCGACCCCTGGTCGCCTCACGTCCCCTCGAACTCCGGCTCCCCGTCGCCCATGAAGGCCGTGATGCCCTCCATGAGGTCGTCGGTGGCGATGAGGTGGCCGAACGCCTGGGCCTCCAGTTCCAGGCCGGCCTCGACGTCCCCGTAGCCGCGGATCATCGCCCGCTTCGTGAGCTTCTGGGAGATCGGCGGCCCGGCCGCAAGCTCCGCCGCCAGCTCGTGGGCGCGCGCGTCGAACTCGTCTGTGGGGACGACCTCGTTGACGACGCCGTAGTCGTACATCGTCTCGGGGTCGTACCGCTCGGCGGTGAAGACGATCTCCTTGGCGCGGCCGAAGCCGGTGACCCGCATGAGCCGTTGGGTGCCGCCCCAGCCCGGCAGCAGGCCGAGGTTGTGCTCGGGGGTGCCGAGTTCGGAGCGCTCGGAGGCGATGCGGAGGTCACAGCAGAGTGCGAGTTCGAAGCCGCCGCCGAGGGCGAACCCGTCGATGCCGGCGACGACCGGCAGGTCGGCCTCCTCGAGCTTCCCGAACGTCCGCTGGCCCTTCCGGGAGAGTTCGATCGCCTCCAGCGGGTCGGCTCCGCCGGCCATCGCGGTGACGTCGGCGCCGGCGGAGAAGGCGCGGTCGCCCGTCCCGGTCACGAGGATCGCACGGACTTCCTCGTCCGCCTCGAGGCGGTCGATGGCCTCCGCGAGTTCGTCCATCAGCGCCGGATTGATGGTGTTCATCCGGGCCTCCCGGTCGAGGACGATCTGTCCCACCATGTCGCCGGGGTGGCGGACCTCGATGTTGGTGAACTCGATGTCGCCCTCCCCCTGCCCGGCGTCGGCGCCGTGGAAGCCGCCGGCCTCGACGGCCGCCCGGAGGCCGTCGGCGACCTCGAAGCGCGGGTGGCCGGTCTCCTCGTGGCGGTCCTCGAGCGTCTCGGCGAGCGACCCGAGGCCGTGGTCGTCGACGATCTTCGCGGGGCCCTCGGGGAAGCCGGCGCCCAACATTACGGCCTCGTCGATTGCGTCGGGCTCGGCGACGTCCTCGGCGACCAGGTTGCCGACCTCGTTGGCCATCGCCGCGAGGAACCGCTCTGCGATCTCCTCGCTGCCGGCGTCGGTCGGGATGTCGGGGCCGTCGTCGTCCCCGTAGTCGTAGACGCCACGACCCGTCTTCTGGCCGTAGCGCTCCTCCTCGACGAGTTCCTCGAGGAACGGCGCCGGTTCGTACGCCGCACCGAGTTCCTGGTGCATGTACTCGAGCACGTGGTGGGTGACGTCGTGGCCGGTCATGTCCCCCAGCTCGAAGACGCCCATCGGCAGCCCCATGTCGAACTTCGTGGTGGAGTCGATCTCCTTCGGCGTGGCCACGTCCTCGCTGACCAGCCAGCACGCCTCGTTCATGAGCGGGACGAGGACGCGGTTGACGATGAACCCGGGCGAGTCCTCGTGGACGCGGACCGGCGTCTTCCCGAACGCCTCGGCGAGGTCCTCGGCGACCTCGAGGGTCGCCTCGTCGGTGTGGTCGCCGGTGATGACCTCGACGAGTTGCATCCGTACGGGGGGATTGAAGAAGTGCATGCCGCAGAACTGTCCGGGCCGCTCGGTGCACTCCGAGAGGTCGGTGATCGACAGCGAGGAGGTGTTGCTGGCGACGATGGCGTCGGCGGGCAGGTACTCCTCGACCTCCTCGAAGACCTCCCGCTTTATGTCCATCCGTTCGGGGACGGCCTCGATGACGACATCGGCGTCGCCGACGGCGGCCTGGACCTCGACGTACGGTGTCACCCGTTGGAGGGCGCTGTCCGCCTCCTCCTCGGTGACCTGTTCCTTCTCGGCGAGTTTCTCCAGGGACCACTCGATGTCCTCGTACCCGCTCTGGACGAACTCCTCTTTGACGTCCCGGAGGTTGACGTCGTAGCCCGCGAGTGCGGCGACCTCCGCGATGCCGTGGCCCATGCTGCCGGCGCCGAGCACCGCGACGGTCTCGATGTCGTCGGATTCCATCGTGACGAAGGCGTCGCCCGGACCCCGTTTCAACGTTACTGTCTCGTCACCGTCCGGGGGAGCAGCGAGCGCAGGAAGCAGCGAGCGCAGGCCGGCCGGCTCGTCCCCGACCCGGCCGACGAGCCCCGACCGGTCCGACGGCGGGCGGGGCCAGCGGCGCCGGAGTGACCTGACGATTGAGAAAGGTTTTGTGTCGCCCTGCCCGTGGAAACCCATGGACTTCGCCATCACGGACGAACAGGAGCAGATCAAAGAGGAGGTTCGAAAGTTCGCCGAGAACGAGGTCGAACCGCACGCCACCGAGTACGACCGCGAGGAGCGGTTCCCGCACGAGATCGTCGACGAGGCGGCCGAGATGGGCCTCTGTGGCGCCACCATCCCCATCGAGTACGGCGGCGCCGGCTACGACGCCCTCGACTCGGTGCTCATCGCCGAGGAACTGTTCGCCGCCGACCCCGGCATCGCGCTGTCGATCCTCGCGACGAGCTTCGGAACGGAGGCCATCATGGAGTACGGCACCGACGCCCAGAAGGAGGAGTATCTGGAACCGGTCGCGGCCGGCGAGGCCATCTCCGGGGCGGCGATCTCCGAACCGGACACCGGCTCCGACGTCTCCAGCGTCTCCACGCGGGCCGAGAAAGACGGCGACGAGTGGGTGATAAACGGCAACAAGATGTGGATCACCAACGGCTCCGTCGGGGACTTCTTCGTCACGCTGTGCAAGACGGACCCCGGGGCCGACGGCCGGTACAACGGCTTCAGCCAGATCATCGTCGAATCCGACCGGGACGGCTTCGAGGCCGACAAGATTACGGGGAAGATGGGCATCCGGGCCTCCGACACGGCCGAACTCCTCCTCGACGACGTCCGCGTGCCCGAAGAGAATTTGGTCGGGACCGAGGGCATGGGTTTCCTCCAGCAGATGCAGTTCTTCGACGCCACCAGGACGGGCGTCGCCGCCCAGGGCGTCGGCATCGCGAAGGGAGCCGCGGAGCGGGCCCTGGAGTACGCCCAACAGCGCGAGCAGTTCGGCCAGCCAATCGGCGACTTCCAGGCCATCCAGCACAAGCTCGCCGACATGCACACCAACCTGGAGGCCGCCCGACAGCTGACCTACAAGTCCGCCTGGGAGGTCGATTCGGGCGGCTCGCCCAACACCAAGCTCGCCTCGATGGCGAAGGAGTACGCCTCCCGGATCGCGGTCGAGGCGGCAAACGAGTGCGTCCAGATCCACGGCGGCTCCGGGTACGTCGACGACTTCGACGCCGAGCGGCTCTACCGCGATGCCAAGATCACCCAGATCTACGAGGGCACCACCGAGATCCAGAAGATGATCATCGCGCGGGAGTTGCAGGGGAAGGGTCTCTAACACCCACTTTTTACTCGCTCGGGTGTCCTCGCGCGCCTCCGGCGCGCTGTGGGCACCGCTCGCTCGCAAAAACTTGGGGAAAAACTACCGCCCCGGTGACTCGCTCACTCCGTTCGCTCGTCACCGGAGAACCGCGCTCGCTTCGCTCGCGCGGCTAGTAAGATAATTTTTGAATATTTAGAACCTTTCGATCCGATCGCCTTCGAAACGTACCCTCCGGATACTCTCTTCGAAGACATCCCGAACGGTGGGACAGAACGCTTCGGTCGACACGACAGAACGCGGCGAAATCGACCGGGTGAGATCCCTTCCAGATCGATTCGACGGGATCCCGGTGCGCTGATCCGACCGATCGCGACCGCGTGAACTCTCAGGTAGGTACGGTAACGAGAGAGGTGACGCACTTCCCCGGTCATCGATATTGATCGTCTATAGTAGTTTCCGAAGTTGCTTGTGCTTGCCAGCATTCAGTTTGTAGGTCCCCGCCCCCGTAATCCGGTGGGAACTCGCCGTCGCCGCCCTTCCACCGCTCCGCCCGCCGCACGCGCGTTGGTAGGACTGTCACCCGGCGATCTGCGGGTTCCTCAACGGTGTATTTACGGTAGACATGTTTGTGAAACCGAGCCGCCGAACTACCCCCGGGTCGCCTTCGTCCCGAAGTTCCAAGTCTACTCCGCTTCACTCGGATGTCGGCCGATGTATCACCGCCGAGCAGTACCCGCCCGTTACCTCCTGAATTATTCAGATCTTTTCTTAATTATCCGGTCCTCTTGGTCTCCTAAGACCTGGAGAAATGATCGCCCCGGCGTCTCAGTGCTCACTGGTCGCTCCGTTCGCGGCTCCCCGCTCACCGCTCACGATAGGGCGGGACTCCCGATGGTCGTGCCACCCGGCTCTCGGGTCGCTTCGCTCGCGGCTCCCCGGCGGCTCACGGCTCCCTGCGGTCGCCGGCAGAGCGTCGCTCTGCCGAGCCCTCGCTCGCTTCGCTCGCGAGGACGCCCATCGCCAGTTCGGAGGTCTCGCTCCGCTCGACCTCCCACTCCCCGCTCGCTTCGAGGCGCTCCCGATGGTCGCGCCGTATATTCGGTGACAACGCTTACGTGGCTGTTCGCGAACACGGACGTATGGCCGACCCCATCGAGTACGGATCCATCGAGTCCCGGAACTACTGGGCGCTCGACCGCGCGCTCCAGCTGACGGTCCGCCGGCGCTGTGGCGAGGACGACCACCGCGACGAACTCCTCGAAGCGTTCGGCGCCCTGTTGGGCACCACTGTCACCGAGAACGCCGACGTCGTCGAGGACAACCCGCCGGAACTGGACACCTACGACCGCCGTGGCGAGGTGGTCAACGAGGTGACCTACCACCCCGCCCACCGGGAGAACGAGCGGCTCGTCTACGAGCAGGGCGTCATCGCGAACCTCTTCGACGCGCCACCGGGCCGCGACGAGCCGTTCGGCCACGTCGAGCATTTCGCGCAGTTCTGCCTGATGGACTACACCTCCAGCGTCGGGTTGAGCTGTCCCGCCGCGATGACCGGCGGCGCCGCCCTTGTCCTGGAGAAGTTCGACGACGGCACCCTGGAGGACTATTACGACGCGCTCACCGCGCGGACCGACGAGGAGTTGGCGACCGGCGCGATGTTCCTCACCGAGAAGCAGGGCGGCAGCGACGTCGGCGCCAACGAGGTACGCGCCGAACCCACCGATAGCGACGGGGTCTACGAGCTATATGGCGAGAAATGGTTCTGCTCGAACGTCGACAGCGAAGCCGCCCTCGTCTTGGCCCGTCGGCCGGAGGCTCCCGAGGGGACGGACGGGCTCTCGCTGTTCCTCTACCCCGGTGTCGACGAGGGCGACCGCGACGCGGTGCTCTTCCGCCGGCTGAAGGACAAGCTCGGGACACGGAGCGTCCCGACCGGCGAGGTGGCGTTCCGCGGCGCGGAGGCGTACCTCGTCGGCGAGCCCGAGTCGGGGTTCAAATACATGTCGGAGATGCTGAACATGGAGCGGCTGTACAACGCCGTCGGGAGCGTCGGGGCCATCGGCCGGTCCCTGCTGGAGTCGAAGGTCCACGCCTACGACCGCGAGGCGTTCGGCGACCTGCTCGCAGACCAGCCGCTCATGCGCCGGGACCTCGTCGACATGGCCGTCACCCACGAGTCCGCGATGGCGGCCACCTTCGAGGCGGCCGCACAGTTCGGCGCCCGCGAGCGGGCCCTCGCCGACGGCGACCGCGACGCGGACGCCTACCGGCTCATGCGGGTGCTCGTACCCGTCGCGAAGTACCGGACGGCCCGCGACGCGGTCGACGTCGCCTCCTACGCGATGGAGATCCGGGGCGGCGACGGCTACGTCGAGGATTCCGTCCACCCCCGGCTGCTCCGGAACGCCCAGGTGCTCCCCATCTGGGAGGGCCCCTCCAACGTCATGGCGCTGGACGTCCTCCGGGCGATGCTCGCCGAGGCAGCGGAACTGGAGGGTCTCGCCGACGCGTTCGACGCGATCGCCACGATGGACCGGGCTGGCGCCCAGCTGGAGGCCAAGGAGCTGGCCGACTACATCTTCGACGTTACCGCCGGCGTGGTCCTCTTGGAGCGCGCCCAATGGCGCCTCGAAACGGCCGAGGACGCCCGCGAGGCCATCGTCGCCGACTGGTTCGTCCGCCGGGAACTGGCCGCGCCCGACGCCCGCGGCATTACGGACGGCGCCGACCTCTCCGAGGAGGCGTTCCAGGCCGTCGTCCGGTACGGTACGGTCGAACCGGACGGGCAGGTCGAGACGGCTGCCGTCGACGACTGACCGGGACGGCCCGGTCCTCCAGCGCCGGGGGACCGTCGCCGCTGGCGTCAGATTGAGGGGCCCGACGCTCGACCCGCCGGTATGTCGCGTCTCGCCGTCGACGTCGGCGGCACCTTCACCGACCTCGTGGCCGTCGCCGACGGTACCGTCCACGTCGAGAAGGTGGCCTCCACGCCGGACGCGCCCGCCCGGGCGGTCACCGACGGTCTCGAGGCCATCGCGGACCGCACGCCGCCGGACGGGGTCGGCTACTTCGCCCACGGGACGACCGTGGCGACGAACGCCGTCCTCGAGGGGGAGTTCGCCGACACCGCGCTGGTGACGACCGCGGGGTTCCGGGACGTCCTGGAGATCGGTCGCCAGGCCCGGCCGGCCATCTACGACCTCCACGGCGACAAGCCGGACCCGGTCGTCCCGCGGGACCGACGGTACGAGGTGGACGAACGGCTCGACGAGCGCGGCGCCGTCATCGACCTGCTCGAGGCGGCCGACGCGGCGGCGCTGGCCGACCGGATCGACGCCGACAGCGTCGCCGTCGCCCTGCTGTTCGCCTTCGAGAACCCCGCCCACGAGCGAGCGGTCGGGGACGCACTCGCCGACGCCGGCGTCGACAGCGTCTCGCTGTCGAGCCACGTCCTCCCGGAGATCCGCGAGTACGAGCGCACGCTCGCGACAGCGCTCAACGCGGCGCTCCGCCCACTGATGAACGAGTACCTCGGTCGGCTCGACGACGACGTCGCGGCCGCCGGGGTCGACGCGCCGCTCCGGGTGATGGGGTCGGACGGCGGCGTCGTCGACGCCGACCTCGCCCGGGCACGGCCCGTCGAGACGCTCCTCTCCGGGCCCGCCGCCGGCGTCCGCGGCGCCGCCCACGTCGCCGGCCGGCTCGACCGGTACGACCTGGTGACGATGGACATGGGCGGGACCTCCTGTGACGTCTCGCTGGTCACCGGCGGTGACCCGCTCGTGACCACGGACGTCGAGGTCGGCGAGTACCCGGTCGCCGTCCCGATGGTCGACGTCCACACCGTCGGGTCGGGCGGCGGGTCGATCGCGTGGCTCGACGACGGCGGCGCGCTCCGCGTCGGCCCGGACTCGGCGGGCGCCGACCCCGGCCCGGTCTGCTACGGGCGCGGCGGCACCCGGCCGACGGTCACTGACGCCCACGCCGTCCTCGGCCGCATCGACCCGAGCGCGTTCGTCGGCGACGTCGGCGGCGCCACGGCGGACACCCGGGCCGCCCTCGAGGCCCTCGGCGACCGGCTGGACCTCGGCTCGCGGGAGGCGGCCGCCGGCGTCCTCCGCGTCGCGAACGCCACCACCGCGCGGGCGCTCCGGGTGGTCTCCGTCGAACGCGGCTACGACCCACGCGAGTTCGCACTAGTCGCCTTCGGCGGCGCCGGCCCGCTGCACGCCGCCGCGGTAGCCGCCGACGTCGGCATCCCCGAGGTCCTCGTCCCCCGGGCCGCCGGCGTCCTGTCGGCCGTCGGCCTGCTGGTCTCCGACGTCACCCACGAGGCCGCCCGCTCTATGGTCCGCCCCTGGAGCGCCCTGGACGCGGCCGACCTCGAGGACCGGATCAGCGAAATCGAGCGGGCGGGCGCAGCGCGGATGCCGTCGGACCTACCGGTCGAGCACGACCGGTTCCTCGACGTCCGGTACGACGGGCAGTCGTTCGACCTCCGGGTCCCCGCGCCCACCCCGCTGGACGAGCCGGCGCTCGATGCCGTCGCGGACCGGTTCCACGACCGCCACCGGGACCGCTACGGACACGCCTCGCCCGGCGAGCCGCTCGAACTGGTCGCCGTCCGCGTCAGGACCCGCGGGGTGGTCGAACCCCCGACGCTTGCCGCCCCCGCGACGGCGGGCCACCCCGACGACGCGGTCCGGGAGACCCGCACGGTCCGGTTCGTGGCGGACCGCGAGACCCCGGTGTACGACCGGACGCGGCTCCCGACCGGCGCCCGCATCGAGGGGCCCGCCATCGTCGAGGGCCCCGACAGCACCGCCGTCGTCCGGCCCGCGGACGCGATGACCGTCGCCGAGGAGGGGACGCTCCGGATCGAGGTGGACGCGTGATATGCGCCGGGTCGTCCGGGTCGGGGGTGGACGCGTGATCCGCGCCGGGTCGTCCGGATCGAGGTGGAGGCGTGACCCGCTCTGGGCCGTCCGGATCGGGGAAGGAGGTGCGACCCGCGCCGGGCCGTCCGGATCGGGGGTGGACGCATGACGACCGTTGACGACCCAGCTGGCGAGGCTGCCGACGGCGTCGACCCGGTGACGCTGGAGGTCGTCCGGAACGCCGCGGCGGCGGTCTGTGAGGAGATGAACGCCACGCTCGTCCGGACGAGCTACTCGCCGAACATCAAGGAGCGGAAGGACTGCTCGTGTGCCCTCTTCGACGCCGACGGCGCGCTGGTCGCCCAGGCCGAGAACCTCCCCGTGCACCTCGGCGCGATGCCCTTCTCCGTCGCCGCCGCCCTGGAGTCGTTCCCGCCCGAGACGCTGTCGCCGGGCGACGCCGTCCTGCTGAACGACCCCTACGAGGGCGGCGCCCACCTCCCGGACCTCACGCTCGTCACGCCGGTCTTCGTCGATGGCGACCTCGTCGCGCTCTCGGCCAACCGCGCCCACCACGCCGACGTCGGCGGGGCGACGGCCGGCAGCGTCGGCGCCGACTCGACGGAGATCTACCAGGAGGGCCTCCGCATCCCGCCGGTCAAGCTCCGGGCCGGCGGCGAGCCGAACCGCGCAGTCTACGACCTGATCGAACGGAACGTCCGGACCCCCGAGGAGCGGCGGGGCGACCTCCGGGCGCAGGTCGCCGCCAACGAGACCGGCGCCGACCGGGTCCGGGCGCTCGTCGAACGCTACGGTGCCGACACCTACCGCGCTGCCCTCGAGGCCGTCCAGGACTACTCCGAGCGCCGGATGGCCGCCGAACTCGAGGCGCTGCCCGACGGCGAGTACCGCTTCGAGGACGTCCTCGACGGCGACGGCCGCGGCAGGGAGGACCTCCCCGTCGTCGCGACGGTGACGGTCGACGGCGACGCGGTGACGATCGACTTCGCCGGCTCGGCCGACCAGACCGCCGGACCGGTCAACGCGGTCTTTGCGGTTACCGTCTCGGCGACCTACTACGCCGTCCGGGCCGTCACGGACCCGGACATCCCCCCGAACGCGGGCTGCTACCGGCCGGTCGAGGTCGACGCGCCGCCGGGCACCGTCGTCAACCCGACGCCGCCGGCGGCGGTCGTGGGTGGCAACCTCGAGACCTCCCAGCGCGTCACCGACGCCGTGCTCGGCGCCCTCGGCGAGGCCGTCCCCGGGCGGGCCGCCGCCGCGGGCCAGGGCACGATGAACAACTTGACCTTCGGCGGCACCGACGCGGCCGGCGACCCGTTCGCCTTCTACGAGACCCAGGCCGGCGGGGACGGCGCCCACGCCGACGGCGACGGGATGGACGCGGTCCACGTCCACATGAGCAACACGCTCAACACGCCCGCGGAGGTCCTGGAGACGGCATACCCCCTCCGCGTCCGCCGGTACGCGCTCCGGCCCGACACCGGCGGCGCGGGCCGGCACCGGGGCGGCCTCGGGGTCCGTCGGGACATCGAGGTCCGCACCGACGCGGTCTGCAGCCTGCTCGCCGAGCGCCAGCGCCACGCCCCGTACGGACTCGCCGGCGGCGACGATGGCGCGACCGGCGCGATGTTCCTCCTGTCGGGCGACGACCGGACCCGGCTGGCCGGCAAGTCGACCCACAACCTCGTGACCGGGGACGTCGTCAGCCTCCGGACCCCCGGCGGTGGCGGGTACGGCGACCCCGCCGAACGGCCCGACGCGGCCGTCGAACTGGACCTCCGTCTGGGGAAACTCTCCGAGGAGGAGGCAAGCGACGCCTACGGGTACGAGCCGGGCGCGTGACAGCATAGCGTGACGACCGGCAGTCGGTCGGCGGCGTCTGCGCCGGTGCTGTCACACGGCCGCCCGGGATCGTGGTGAGGGTCTACCCATCGTCGAAGATGACGCCGTCGGAGTCGCCGGTTAGCACTTCCTCGCCGGCCTCGTTCCGGCAGACGTACTCCGTCCGGACGCGGCGGCCGTCCGCGCGCTCCTCGACGGCGGTGACGGTCATCTTGCAGGTGATCGCCTCGCCCGTCCGCACCGGCCGGTGGAAGGCGTAGTTCAGCTCGCGGGCGACGTAGCCGAGGTCGCCGCCGATCCTCGTCGGGAGGGTCCCGGTGAGAAGTCCGTGGACCACCAGCCGGCCTTCGTCGTCGGGCTCGACGTGGTGTGGGTTCTCGTCCCCGGAGACCTCGACGAACCGCTCGACGTCGGCGGGGGTGAACGTGCGGGTGTGCGTGAAGGTCCGTCCCTCGGCGACGTCGTCGGGCGCCGGCGAGTCGTCGGCCATACCGGCCCGAGGGCACCCGCGGGCTTGAGGGTTCGGCCACCGCCGGGCCGACACCGACGGCGAGTGCCGGACGGAATTCAAGTCGACCCCCGACCCGACGAGGCCGCCGACGCCGACCGCCGCGGCCCGTCAGTCGCTACCGCTCGCACTCGCGGCCGACGCCGGCAACCATTAATACCGGGGCGGGCGAGGACCGCCCATGCCGTACAGCTACGAACCCCACCACTTCGAGGACATGGCGGTCGGCGCGACCTTCGAGAGCGCCGGCCGTACGATCACCGAGACGGACTTCCACCTCCACTCGATGTTCACCGGCGACTGGACCGAACTCCACACGAACAGGGAGTACTCCGAGGACGGACCGTTCGGCGCCCGGATCGCCCAGGGCCCGATGACGTTCATCATCGCGACGGGGCTGTTCCAGCGGACCGGCATCGTCGAGCGGACCGTGGTCGCGTTCCTCGGGATGAACTACATGGACGTCCCGAACCCCGTGTTCATCGGTGACACCGTCAGTGCGGAGTACGAGTGCGCCACGAAGCGGGAACTCGACAGCCGGGACGACGCCGGCTACGTCGAGATCGACACCCAGATGACGAACCAGGACGGCGAGTCGGTCTTCGAGGGCGACATGAAGTTCCTGTTCAAACGGCGGGACGCCGAGTAGCGATTTTCACTGCCGAATGGGTATTACCAGCTATCCCTGATAGTGATTGATGTGACTGTTTACCGGTTCGATCGCCCACTGTGGGGCGGTCGAGACCGGAACGGCCCACATTGTGCAGGAGCGAAGTTGCCGCGTCGGGAAGAAGCTATCAACGAAGAATCATTTTTGCGAAGGATTTGGCCAGTCGTTTCATCGTCGGTCGCCCGAGACGTGCGTGAACGTCTCGAATATCGTCGTGAGCGACCTGTTGGGTTGTTCACGGTTCAACATGCGACTGTTTCAGCAGCTCTCCGGTTTCCGGCTCGTCCTTGGCGATTTCAACGGCGTATCGGGTCTGCCCGTACCGCTTACTTCCTGTCACTGCTGCAACCGTGTACAGGCTCCCGTGGTCCGGGCAATCCCCAGAAATGATGACAGTGGGCCGGGATGATCGTGTCTCGTGTGGATCCGGAATCGAAACGACGTGACCGTGCTGGTTCGTCATGCCGCTCTACTCTCCAGACTCTTCGCCGACGAGACGGCCGACGAGTTCCGCAGCTTCGTCCGCGGTGTCTGTTTCATTTCCCACCTCAGTGGGTAACTGATCTCGATTCTGCTCAGGATCAATGCTTGATACGTCCTCGTCCCAGCCGGGCTCTGCGTAGGCATCGTCATCGGGAGCCGTCTCGTGCAGGCGTACTGCTGCGTCGAGAGAGTCAAGTCGCCGTTTCAGGTCGTCGGCGCGGTCCGGATCAGCATAATACGCTCCCTGAGAGCGGTCAACGAGTCCTTTGTCGAAGAGGCGTGTCATCGTCTTGGACGCGCTTGCATCGCTGATGGTCGTTCGGTCAGCGATCTCCGTTGGGGTGAATCCATACTCTCGGTGGCTGACGAGGAAACTGAGGGCTTCATGCTCGTTAGTGTCCGGTTTGATCGGGAACGGTTCACCGTCCCGGAGTTCGTCCACGTGGCGCGGCATCGTTGTCACTATTTGTCACTGAGTGTCATTAAACTTCTGATTTCGGTATCAGGAGTGGATAATAAACCCCGATAACTGGGAGGCTGATACTTTAAGATCTAGTATAGAAACTCGGGGATGCATTCGCCGGTGAAAATAGTCATCGAGTGACGGCGTGTATTCTCGCCCTGAACGACGTGGTTGAGCATCGCGATCAGTCGCCGAGCAGTGCGGTGCGAACGACTTGTTCTATCCGTGTCGTCGGATCGACGAACGCCGATAGCGTACCCCCTCCAATCCACATTTTTATATTTCCGATTCGACGCTCGGTCCATGCTCGAGGTCTTCGACGACGAACCCCGCGCGGTCGACACCCACGCCCACCAGCCGACGAGCGTGTTCCTCGAGGACGCCGGCGGGGAGATGATGCGGGACGCCGCCGAGACGTTCGGCGCCGAGATGGAGACGAAGAGCTACGCGGAGATGGTCGCCGACTACCGCGAGGCCGGCGTCGGCCGCGCCGTGCTGCTCGGCTGGGACGCCGAGACGAACACCGGGAATCCGCCGGTGCCGAACGACCACGTTGCGGAGGTCCGCGACGAGTACCCCGACTTCTTCGTCGGGTTCGGCTCCGTCGACCCCCTGAAGGACGACTGCGTCGCGGCGGCCCGCCGCTGCGTCGAGGACCTGGATCTGTCGGGCTTCAAGTTCCAGCAGATCGCGCAGGGCTTTGCCCCCAACCACCCGGACCACCGCGAACTGTTCGACACCATCGAAAACCTGGGCGTCCCGGTAGTGTTCCACGGAGGCAACTCCACACTCGGCGCGGGCTCGCCCGGCGGCCGCGGTCTCCGGATCAAGTACGGCGACCCGATGCTCGTCGACGACGTCGCCGCCGCCCACCCCGACCTGGACATCCTGCTCGCCCACCCGGCGTTCCCGTGGGAGGCCGAGCAGCTCGCCATCTGCCAGCAGAAGGGCAACGTCCACATGGATCTGTCGGGGTGGCTCCCCCGGTACATCGACGACCAGGTGCTGCAGTACGCCGGCACCATCCTGCAGGACGAGGTGATGTTCGGGACGGACTACCCGATGATCGAGCCCGACGAGTGGCTGGCGGACTTCGCCGAGCACACCGACTACCCGCCCGAAATCCAGCGGAAGCTGCTGTGGGAGAACGCCGAGGCGTTCCTGGACCTGTAGCCGTCCGAACGTCGACCCGACCGCTCAGTTCCACCCGTCCGTTCGGGCGGACCGGCAGTCAGACGCCGGTTTCCAGGTCGCCGCCCTCCGCTTCCCACTCGGTGAGGCTGCCCTCGTAGAACGCCAAGTCGGGATACTCGAGGTGGCGGAGAACGGTGTAGGTGTGGCTGATGCGGCGGGCGGTGTTGCAGTACAACAGCACCCGCTTTTCGGGGACGATGCCGGCGTCCGCCAGCAGCCCCCGTAGGTCGGGATCCGCGCGGAGCCCCCGAGTCTCGTCGTCGACGAGATCACGCCAGTCCAGCCGGACCGACCCCGGGATGTGGCCCTCCTCGAACTCCCAGGCCTCGCGGGTGTCGACAAGGACGGTATCGTGGTCGTCCATGGCGGCCTCGACCGCCTCGAGTTCCACGAGCGGGCCGCCACGCCGGAAGGCGGCCTCGTACTCCGCCCGCGGGGGGTCCTGGGTCTCGTCGCCGGTCGGGTGCTCGAGCTTCCAGGACGAGAAGTCCCCGTCGAGGAGGTGGAGCCGGTCGGGGTCGTGGCCGTACAGTTCCGCGGTGACCAGGAGGCGCGCGGCGAAGACGCCGTGGGTGTCGTCGTAGGCGACGACGTCGTCGTCGCTCCAGACGCCGGCCTCGGCCATCAGGCCCGCGAAGCGGTCGGCGCCAGGCAGCATCCCGGCCTCGCCGGCCGACGCTGACCGGAAGCTGTCGAACGGCACGTTGACCGCCCCCGGCACGTGCCCGATGCCGTCATACTCCCAGGCCTCGCGGACGTCCACGACGTTTACGTCCCCGAGCCGGTCGGCCAGCCACCCGGCGGAAACCACGGCCTCGCTCATACGTGGTCGTCGGCGTCGGGCGGCTTGAAGGTTGCAATCGCGCCCGCCCGGAGTTCGCGGCGCGGCTTGCCGGTAGCTGTCGTACGCGATCCGGGCGCGGGGAGGCTACGTGCCCCGAATGACCGGCAGTCAGCCGGACTGCCGCCGGCGGACGGCGACCGGGTCCCGGTAACATTATCCTGGTCTCGCGAGGGCTGGCCGTACGTGCCGGGGGTCGTGGTATTATGTGGTGGTGGAACGAACGTCCGGGCGTACCATGAGCGACTATGCGAAAGAGGACGTACTCGTTTCGGCGGACTGGGCCGAAGAGCACCTGGGCGAGTTCCAGAGCGACGCGCCGGACTACCGGCTCCTGGAGGTAGACGTCGATACGGAGGTGTACGACGAGGAGGGCCACGCCCCCGGTGCCATCGGGCTGGACTGGGAAACGGACCTGCGGGACACCGTCGAGCGGGACATCCTGGACAAAGAGGACTTCGAGGCGCTGAACGAGCGGTTGGGCATCACCGAGGACACCACGGTCGTCCTCTACGGCGACAACGCCAACTGGTTCGCCGCCTACACCTACTGGGAGTACAAGTACTACGGCCACGACGACGTCCGCCTCCTTGACGGCGGCCGGGACTACTGGATTGCGAACGAATACCCGCTTACCGACGAGGTGCCGGAGTTCCCCTCGACGACGTACGACGCCGGCGGCCCCCGCGAGTCGATCCGCGCCTACCGGTCGGACGTCGAGAAGGGCATCGACAGCGACCTGCCGCTCGTCGACGTCCGCTCGCCGGAAGAGTTCCGCGGCGAGATCCTCGCCCCGCCGGGACTACAGGAGACCGCCCAGCGCGGCGGCCACGTCCCCGGCGCGAAGAACATCTCGTGGGCCGACGTGACGAACGACGACGGCACGTTCAAGTCTCGCGACGAACTCGAGGCGCTGTACGCCGAGGAGGGCATCGAGGGCGAGGAGACGACCATCGCCTACTGTCGAATCGCCGAGCGGTCGTCGGTCGCCTGGTTCGCGCTCCACGAACTGCTCGGGTACGACGATGCCCAGAACTACGACGGGTCCTGGACGGAGTGGGGCAACGTGGTCGGCGCGCCGATAGAGACGGGCGATGCCGACGATTGAGCGAAGCGATTGAGTCGGCCTCGTGGTGGAGCGGTGAGCGAAGCGAGCCGCGGAACGGGGGCAACGCCGACTGACCGAAGGGAAGGAGGCGTCGAGGTGGAACGGCGACCGCGAGGGCGAGCGACCGACGGAAGCGAGCCCTCGAAGCGACGCGGCGACCGACGGGAGCCGCAGAGCAGGAGCCGTGAAACGTGCGATGCCGACTGACGGGAGAGCCGAGCACTGCGAGGCTCTCCGAACGGCCGAGCGGCGATAGCCGCGAGGCGCGGAGCGAGGGAGGTATTGTGAAAAAGCGAGGCGGAGGGAGCCACCGAGCAGGCGACGCCGACCAGGGTCGGCCGGCGGCCCACTCGACCGCATCGTATCCGTGCCGTATGTCGTGGACGGATCACGGCAGGCCGTAGTTTCTGGACGGCTCACGCCACAGACCGCTGGTTACAAGCGAATCCGCGACGTTGCCCCCGTCATGACACCAGAGGAGTTCACCGAGGTCGTTCGCGACGGGAACGCCACCGCGCTGTCGCGGCTCGGGTCCTCGAAGTCGCTGTACGCGGACACCGACGGCGAGATGGAGGCCGAGTCGGTCCTTGCGGCGGCCGCGACGGCCGAACACCACGCCGCCGAGACGTACGCCGCGTGGGCCGACGATGCCGACGGCGACCTGGCGGCGGCGTTCGCCGCGACGGCCGACGAGGAGCGGGACCACTACGAGACGGTCGCCGGCGAACTCGACGCCCACGACCCCGGCGAGATGCCGGCCATCCACTCGTACCTCCGTGGCCTCGATGGCGACGTCGAGCGGCTCGGGGGGTTCGTCGGCCGGACGCTCGCCGCCGAGAAGTCCAAAGAGCAGGTGACCGGCTTTTTCGTCGGCGACGCCGACCCCGAGACCGCGCGGCTCTTCCGGGGGATGGGCGAGGACCTCGACGCCCAGCTCGAGCGGGCGACCGACCGCCTCGCGGCCGAGTGCGGCGAGGAGGAGGGCTGCTGGGAGCGCGCCGAGGATGCGGCCGCCGGCGCCATCCAGGCCGCCTACGACGAGTACACCGAGCGGCTGGAATCGATGGGCGTGAACCCGAAGCCGGTCTGCTGAGGGGTCACCGTCCGGCGCCGGGGCCGGCGTCCCCGAGTCGTTCGGTGACCGCGCCGACGACGTCGGTGAGGTGAGCGGTGCCCCAGACCGCGACGACGACGGCGCCGACGAGGTCGAAGACGAGGTCCAACATCGTATCGGCCAGTCCGTACTGCGTCAGCACCTCGGAACTCCCGGATGCCGCGGCCGCCAGACCGAGCGCGAACTCGATGACCTCCCAGAACACGCCGAACGCGAGCACCACCACCAGGATGAAAGCGAACATGAACGTGGGCGTGAGCCGGACGGCGTCGGAGTGTTCGTCGAACGCGCGGGCGGTGGTGTAGCCGCCGGCCGCGACGATCGTCGAGGACAGCGCGTGGGTGATGCTGTCCCACCACGGGACGACGCTGTAGACCGTCGCGCCCAGGCCCGGGAGGCCGACCGTGCCGAGCGCGTGCAGGAAGACGGCCGTCGTGATCCAGAGCGTGAGGCCGGCGTCCAGCGGGATGTCGTAGTCCCGCTCGAGAACGGCGGGCAACAGCGACACACCGAAGGCGACCGCCGTGTTGACCAGGATGCCGGTGTTGCCCTGGGCCAACCCCACCGCGAACAGGGCGACCAGGCCGGCCTGCATCCCGCGGGTGAGCCGCAACTGCCAGCGCTCGCCGATGGCCAGTCGGTCGCCGATGCCCAGCCGGTCGCCGAGCGTCATGGGAACTCCTCGAAGTCGGCGCCGCCCTCGGTGATGCGGTCGGCCAGCGGGGCGCGCCCGCGGAAGTACCACTGGAACAGGCCGCCGGCGATGACGCCGACCACCGTCGAGGCCACGAAGTCCCACATCAGTCGCCGCTCGACGACCGCCTCCTCGACGCCCGGCTCGAGGAGGAAGGTGGTGCCGATCAGGACGTCGGCGAGCCAGCGGGCGACCGCCCACACGCCCGCCGCCGCCATGGTTGTGAGCACCACGAACGCGACCGCGAACCGACGGTTCATCCGGACCGCCGTGAACACGTGCAGTTCCACGGCGACGATGAGCGCGACGGCGGCCACGGCGACGTAGGTGGCCCCGCGGCCGGGCCCGACGCCGGTGACGACCGCGAGCGTCCGGCCCACGAGGGGCAGCGACGCGAGAAGAAGCACCTCCCAGGGCAACATGGCCCGCGGGGTCCGGAATCCGACCGGCGGCACGACGGCCAACGCGACGACCGACGCCGCGAGACCGGCGGTCAGCAGTTCGCCCCCGACGACGGCGACGGCCGCGATCAGCCCGACCGCGGCCACGAGGAGCCACGCGACGAGGGCGTTCGCCCGGTCGTCGTGCAGGACGCGCGCCAGTGCCGTCTCTTCCATACCCCGCGTTCGGACGAGGATGCGTAAAAGTGTACAGCAGCGTCCGGCGCCGCGTTACACCACGAGGTAGACGGTCCCGTAGGCGACCAGCGCGGTCGAGACCGCGACGAGCCCCGTCATGCCGGCGTCGAGGGCGGGCAGCCGCGGACGGTCGGCGCGCCGGTCCGCGCCAGCGGGACCGGCCCGAACGTGCCGCGGATCGACCCCGATGCCAACCCCTGCGCCGGAGACCATCCCGACGCCGAGGGCGGCGGCGACGAACCGGTAGGGGGCGTCTAGCGACGGGGCCGGGACGAAGAGGACGGCCGCGGCGAACGCCAGCCCCCACGCGGCGTGGGGGCTGACGTGGTCGGCGACGCGGCGGTCCGTCGCGTGGAGGAAGACGATGGCGGCGGCCCAGACGGTGAGGAGTTCCAGCCCGAAGGCGGCAAGCAGGTGCATCGTCGGGTCGGGGTGGAGGACGACGCGGTCGGCGACGAGCGCGACATCGAGGGGGTACAAGAGGTCGGGTGGCGCGCCGGTGAACAGGTCGCCGAACGGGTGGGCGACGAGTCCGACGAGTGCCGTGCCCGCGACGGACCGGGCCGACAGCCCGCGCCGGACGCCGGCGGTCGCCAGCCCGACCACGGCGGCCACGAACGCCGCCATGACGACCGGCGCGAGCACACCGTCCGGGGCGGCGACGGCGAGGAGTCCGAGCCCGAGTCCGGCCGCGAGGAGTCGCGACACGGTGGTCCGGGCGGCCACCAGGCCCGCCGCGCCGGCCCCCACCGCGCCGACCAGCACCGAGTGAGTCACCGACCGGTGGACCACGTTCCCCGCGGCCCAGAACGCGGCCTCCGCCTCGAGGGGACCGCTCGCGCCGACGAGCCCGACGGGAGCATAGAGGATGTCGACGTCGGGCGCGAGGCCGAACGCGCCCGCGAGGACGCCGAGAGCCAGGGCTCGCTCGGCGTCCCAGCCTGCGAGCGACGCCAGGCCGGCGACGAGAGCGAACGCCACCGTGGCGTGGCCGACGAACATACCGGACGGAGGGGCCACGAGACGATAAGTTGCTCGCCAGCCTTTATGAATCCTTTATAAGCGATCGGCGGTGTTGGCCGAGGCAACTCGGGGAGGGTGAGGCGATGGTCGATACCTGGCGGGATCGGGGCGGCCGGCCGGGCCCACCGGGACGCCTATGTGCGTCACTCCGAAACAGGGGCGCATGACCGGCGACGAGGCCGCGAGCGCGGGGTGGTTCGAGGACGTCGAGCCCGGTGACGACGCGGCGGCAGCCGAGGCGATCATGGCGGGCAGCGCCGACCGGCCGGCCGACTGGCCGACCCGCGCCGACGAGGCGGGATTCGTCGACGACGAAGCCGGCTACTACGACGCGCTGCACGCGGCCACGATGGCCGCGACCCGGACCGCGGTCCGCGAACGGGAGCGGGCCGACGACCAGCAGCTGATCCACGCGGTCCGGGCCATGGACGACTGCCAGCGCGTCGCGAACGAACTCACAGAGCGGGTCGCCGAGTGGGCGGGCACCACCCGGGAGGACGCCGGAACCGGCATCGCGTACGCCCGCGACCTCGCCGCCGGGCCCGACGATGACGATGCCGTCGTCACCCTCGCCCGGCGCGTCCGGGCCCTCGACGACGAGGCGGCGGCGCTCCGCGGCAGGGTCGAGCGGACGGCCCCCGAGGTGGCGCCGAACCTCGCCGCCATGGCGGGCCCGGTGCTCGCCGCCCGCCTCATCGCGCTGGCAGGCGGGCTCGAGTCGCTGTCGCGCAAGCCAGCCGGGACGGTGCAGGTACTGGGCGCGGAGGACGCGCTGTTCGCCCACCTCCGGGGGCAGGCGCCGTCGCCCAAACACGGCGTCATCTACATCCACGAGGCCGTCCGGGGGACCCGGCCCGGCGAGCGCGGGTCGGCCGCCCGGGCGCTCGCCGGCAAGCTCGCCATCGCCGCGCGGGTCGACCACTACTCCGGCGAGCGGAAGCCGGAGCTGGACGCCCAGCTGGCCGCCCGCATCGAGCGGATCCGGGAGCGTGAGACGGCGTGAGGCTCCCGGACGGCGTCCAGCGGCGGTCCTTCGACGGCGAGGACGCACTTGCGACGCGCGGCGAACCGGTCTACGGCGAGCCGACCGACGGCGCGTGGCGGCGGTGGAACCCCCGGCGGTCGAAGCTCGCCGCGGTGGTCGACCGCGGCGTCGACACCGGGCTCGAGGGCGGCGAGACGGTGCTGTACCTCGGCGCCGCGGCGGGGACGACGGTGAGCCACGTCGCCGACTTCGCCGGGCCGACCTACGCCGTCGAGGTCGCCGCCCGGCCCGCCCGGGACCTCCTGGAGGCGGCGGCCCCGCGCCCGAACCTGTTCCCGCTGTTGAAGGACGCCCGGCGGCCGGATTCGTACGCCCACGTGGTCGAACCGGTCGACGTCGTGGTCCAGGACGTCGCCACCCGCGGGCAGGCGCAGGTCGCGCTCCGGAACCGGCAGTTCCTCCGCGAGGACGGCCGACTCCTCCTGTCCGTGAAGGCCCGCAGCGAGGACGTCACCGCCGACCCGGCCGCCGTGTTCGACGAGGTGCTCGCCGCGCTCACGGACGGCTACGAGGTGCTCTCGACGGCGCGACTGTCGCCGCTGTACGACGACCACCTCGCCGTGGTCGCTCGGCCGGATTGACGCCACGATCCAGCCCGTGTCGGCCATCCGGGTCACGTCGTCCTCCCGGTTCAGGTCGACTATCTAGCTCGGGTCGGCTCTCCAGGATGGGTCGGCGCTCCAGGTCGGCTCGGCTATCCAGCTCGGGTCAACTATTCAGGCCGGGTCGGCGCTCCAGGTCGGCTCGGCTATCTTGGTCGCGACCCCTATCCAGGTCGGAACGGCCTGCTCGACGACCGATCCCCGTGTGCGGGTGGACCGCACCGGGACACATCCTATTTATCCGTCCCCGGCGAACGCCCCGACGATGGAGGCGGGCTCCCGCGAGGCCTTCGACCGGCTGGGCACCCTCGGCATCGAGGAGGAATTCTTCGTCGTCGACGAGACCGGCCGGCCGACCTCGGGAACGGACGAACTCGTGTACGAATCGGAGCCCCCGGCGGTCCTCGACGGCCGGCTGGACCACGAGCTGTTCAAGTGCGTGATCGAAACCCAGACGCCCACGGTCGGGTCGCTGGCCGAGGCGTCCGAGTCGCTACTGGAGGTCCGGTCGGCGCTGGTCGAGCACGCCCGCAACCACGGCTTCGACGTCGCCGCGGCGGGCCTGCATCCGTCGGCCCGGTGGCGGGAATTAGAGCACGCCGAGAAGCCGCGGTATCGCTCGCAGCTCGACCGCATCCGGTACCCCCAGCACCGGAACACGACGGCCGGGTTGCACCTCCACGTCGGCGTCGACGACGCCGACAAGGCGGTCTGGATCGCGAACCAGCTCCGGTGGCACGTTCCGGTCATGCTCGCGCTGTCGGCGAACTCGCCGTTCTGGAACGGCTTCGACACCGGGCTCGCGTCCGCCCGGGCGAAGATCTTCGAGGCGCTGCCGAACACGGGGATGCCGACGGCCTTCGAGGACTTCGAGGCGTTCCGGCGGTTCGAGCGGTGGATGGTCGAGACCGGTTCGATCGACGACCGGGGCGAGCTGTGGTTCGACGTCCGGCCGCACACCGAACACGGGACCGTCGAGGTCCGGACGCCTGGCGGGCGATGCGGTACGGCCACGACGCCGACATGCTGGCGCGCTCCTCGGGGGAGACGGTCGACCTGGGCGAGGTGGTCGACCGGGAGGCCAGCCGGCTCGGCGTCTCCGGCATCCGGTCGGTGTACGACGCTGAAAGCGGCGCCGAGCGGCAGCGCCGCCTCCGGGCGGAGGCCGGTGTGGACGCGCTCCGCGAGGCGCTGCTCGTCGCGCCGGCGCTGCCATGAGGTGTATGTCCCGGTATTCCCTGTGTCCGGCCGATACCCATCCATGTCTACCGACGAGAGAGCGGATGACGGGTCGGGCGAGCCCGTCGAGTCCGACGAGGAGGGCGTCCGGGGCACACTGGAACAGGAGGCCGGGCGGGCCGCCAACCAGTTCGACGAGGGCATCGTCGACCTGCCGGCGTGGGTGCTGGACACCGAGACGCGGGCCCGGATCTACATCTACCTCCGGCAGACCCCGGGGAGCACCAGCGAGGAGATCGCCGAGGGCACCGGGCTGTAACCCGAGCACCGTCCGGGAGGCGCTGGCGGAGCTGCACGCCGAGGAGAGCGTCCAGCGTCGCGAGCGGTCGGCCAGTGGCGCCGGCAACAACCCATACGAGTACACCGCCATCGCGCCGAGCGACCTGGTCGGCGCCATCGTCTAGGACGTGCAGGACGAACCCAACACGGTGTTCAATCTCGACGCCCACCTCGGCGTCCGCGCCGGCGAGCGGCGGGAGCCCGTCGATATCACAGTGGGCGACGGCTATGACGCCGGCGGGGACGCGATCGGCGAGAGCGACGACTGACCGACTGCACTCCGGCGGTCTCACCACAGCATCTAAGCCACGGCCGGACCTTGCGGGCTGCATGGACGTGGTCCTCGGGGGGACGTTCGACCCTGTCCACGACGGCCACCGGGCGCTGTTCCGCCGGGCCTTCGAACTGGGGGACCTGACCGTCGGGCTCACCAGCGACGACCTCGCCCCGAGGACCCGGAACGTCGACCGGTACGTGCGGCCGACCTCCCCGGAGACCGTCGAGGGCGCCCGCCGCGTCAACGACAAACGGGCGGCGAAGGGCCTCGACCCCCTCGAGATCGAGGTCGTCGCCCACCGCCGCGCCGAGGACGGCGAGGTCATCTCCTCGACGCGGATCGTCGCCGGCGAGATCGACGAACACGGCAACCTGACGCCCGAGCGGGAGGGTCGAACGGTCCCGCGGGACTGACCGGATCGCCGGCCCGACGACAGCCCCACCCCACACCCGGCCCGTCGCCACCGCTGGCCGGTCCGGGCGTCGATGGCGGCGATAGAACTCGACCCCCGGCGTCACCAGGACGGCGGCTCCAGGCCCGCCTGGTCGACGAGCGCCTTCCAGCGCTTCTGGACCGTCAGCCGCGAGACGCCGGCGGCCTCGGCGACCTCGGACTGGGAGCGTCGCTGGCCGACGATGAGCGCGCCGGCGTACAGACTCGCCGCGGCGGTCGCCCGCTTCGAGCGGTCGGCGTCGGGCAGCGTCGAGAGGAACAGGTCCACCGCCCTCGACTTCGCCTCGCCCCCGAGGTCGAGCCGCTCGGCCGCCTCGTCGATGGCGGCGAGCCACTCCTCGTTCTCGACCTGGTCGCGGGCGCGGTACACGGCCGAGGGTCCGTCGGCGACGGCCTTAAACGGTCGGACGGGGGCAGACGGACCACGGCCGTCGGTGGCGACTCGACCGCGAGAGAGGTGGTTGCGACAGCTATTTCCCGGAGACAGCGGTACGACCGCTGGGCGCGGGTTGCCGAGCCAGGCCAAAGGCGCAGCGCTTAGGACGCTGTCCCGCAGGGGTCCGCCGGTTCAAATCCGGTCCCGCGCACTTCTCGGCTCGAACGAACGTGAGAGCCGGAAGTGCGCCGGGCGATTTGAACCCTGGGAGTCACAGCCCGGAAGCGCAGCGGAGCGAGCATCCCGGAATGTCTTCCTCCGGTTCAAATCCGGTCCCGCGCACTGAGCGAGGGACCGCAGGTACCGAGCGAGGGAGCAGGGTCGATTCGAACCCTGGAAGATGCAGCCCGGGACGCGACCGCAGGGAGCGACCCGGACCGTCTTGCTCCGGTTCGAATCCGGTCCCGGGCATACCAGCTCGTAGGCACCTTAGAGCCCAATGTGCCCAAGAGTGCTACAGCTCGAGAATGCAATCTTAGCACGAGAACGCTATCTCGTCGAGGAAACCAGCCTTACCGCGGCGAGACGACTTCCCCGCAACCGGGACACCCGGCGAGCATCTTCGGCCACTCGTCGGGGTGAGTATACTCGGCGAGCAGATCGTCCCGCGGGATGGTCGCCTCACAGTCGGGGCAGACACCGAGTCTCGGCTCGGGCGCGCGCTGGGGTGCGTCGGCTGCCATGGACGTCGTCAGACGGGCGTCAGACACAAAACTATTGTCGTGGTTTCGGCCGGGTGAGGGGCCCGTTCGACCCCTATATGCCGGCTTTTATGTGATCCCGGGTGGGCCGGATGCCCGGCCGGCTATCGACCGATTCTCGTTCGTCCGCCGTTCTCACTCGTCCGCCGGGGCCCCGCCGTCGGGGTCCTCGCCGTCGGTGGCGCCCAGCACCGGCACGGTGACGTCACCGGCGAGGTCGGTCGGTGCGGACGCCACCCGGCGCAGGAGGTTCGCGGGACTGCCGGGGTGGTCGCGGTCGGCCACCCGGGTGAGGTCGGTGAGGTCGACGGCCCCGTCGAGGCCGAGCGAGTCCGATATCGCCAGGAGGGGGCCGACGAGCCGCCGTTCCAGCGCCGCCGGGTTCGACGGGTCCGTGGCAGCCGTCGCCCCGTACCGGTCGACGGCTGCGGCCAGCGTCGTCCCGTCGATGGCGCCGGTCCCCGGCCAGCCGAGTTCCTCGTGGACGATGGAGGCGGCCCGCTCGACGGCACCGACCGAGCCGAGGTGGCCGGCGCCGATGGCGGCCTTGACCGCCCTCGCGAGGTCGCCGGTGACGACGGCGGGACCGACCATCGCCACGGCGCCGTCCCCGACGCTGACGGCCCAGCCGGCCTCCTCGTAGCGGTACTCGCGGAACGACGGGGGCGCTCCGTCCTCATCCGGGTCGGCGACGCTGGCGTCGTTCACGACGCGCACGACGTTCGCGGCGGCGACCCGTGCCTGCTGGACCGCGGTCTGGGCGGTCGCCGGGACGGCTTCGCCGTCGGCGTCGACGACTGCACCCGCGTCCCCGACCACGAACGTCGCGTCGCCGACCCGGAGGTCGGCCTCGAGGGCGGGTCGCTCGCCGTCGAGCGCTCCGGGGCCGCGGATGCCGCCCGTCCAGACGAAGACGTCCTGCGGGAGGCTGCGGCCGTCGGCGAGCGTGACCGTCGAGTCGTCGGCACCCTCGACGGCCGTCCCGGTTTCCACCGAGACGTCGCGGGCGTCGAGTTCGGTCCGGACGGCGTCGGCGAACGTCGCCGCGAAGGTGGGCGCGACCCGGTCGGCCATCTCCAGGAGGGTGACGTCCAGCCGGAGGTCGCGTTCGCGGGCGAGTTCGGCGAGTTCGCCCGCGGCCTGGACGCCGGAGAGGCCGGCGCCGCCGACGATGGCGTGGCCGCCCGGTGCGTCGAGCGCGTCGGCGCGGATTGCGGCGGCGTGGGGGATGCGCTTCAGCGGCCTGGCGTTGGCCTCGACGCCCGGGAGGTCGTAGAACGCCGTCTCGGCGCCGAGACAGACGGCCGCCGCGTCGTACTCGATGGTCTCGGTGCCGCCGTCGGCGTCCGTCGGGGCGAGCGTCGCGGCGCCGGCCCCGGGGTCGACGGCCGTCACCCGGGCCTGCCGGACCGTCGCCCGGTCGAAGACGGCAGAAAGTGGAACGGTGATGGTCTCCGCCAGGTCGGGGTACCGGATCAGCCGGTGGAGTTCGTGCTGGACGAGGTGGTGGTCGGCCTCGTCGACGACCACGAGTTCCGCACCGTCGGGAAGCCGATGTTCCAGCCGCCGGGCGACCGTGAGGCCGGCGTAGCCGGCGCCGAGGACGACGACGCGCATACTGTCGGTTGACTCGGGAGGCTGAAAGACCCTCTGGCGCCGGCAGCCCGTCATACTGCCGGACGTAACTATGTGAATCGCGGTCCAGGTAGCGCCACGTTCGCCCGGATACGTGGACTGATACCGATTCAGATGTTCACGAATTACGTCCGGCAGTATCAGTACACCGACGCGAGGAACTCCCGGATGGCCGCATTGACGGGCTCGGGCCGCTCTACGTTCGCCGAGTGGCCGGCGGCCGGAATCAGCTCCCGGCGGGCGTCGAGGCCCTCGACCAGGCCGTCGGACCGCTCGGGTTCGAGCGCGACGTCCTCCTCGCCGTGGACCACGAGCGCCGGGACGTCGATGCCGTCGAGTCGGTCGGTAAAGTCCGGCCGTTCCAGCCAGGACTCGACCTCGTGGTGGACCGCCTCGCCCGGATAGGTCAGCCATCGGTCGACCCAGGCGTCGACGAGATCCGGGTCCGAATCGAGGGTCGTCTCGCCGAACAGGATGTGCGTGACGACGCGGGCCAGCTGCTCGGGGACCCCGCCGGCCTCCCGCGTCGTCTCGATCATCTCCCGGTAGCGCTCGATCTCCGCCTCGTCGTGCGTGCCGGCCATCGTGTCGAGGAGCACCAGGCCGTCGACGCGGTCCGGGTATCGTTCGGCGACCCGCAGGGCCACGAACCCGCCCATCGACATCCCGCCGAGGACGCAGGAGTCGATTCCGAGGGCGTCCAGAAGGGCCGCGCAGTCGTCCGCGAGGTCGTAGAGGTCGTACGGTCCCGCCCAGCGGTCCGTCCGCGCCCGGAGGTCGTAGGCGACGACGCGGTAGGCGTCCGAGAGCGCCTCGAGTTGTGGGTCGAACATCGTCCGGTCCATGAGCGTCCCGTGGGCGAGCACGAGCGGCGGGCCGTCGCCACGGTCGGTCGTGACGGTGTCGGCACGGGCCCGGTAGCGCGCGACCGTCCGGTCGGTATCCGGTGGCACACCAGGTCACCGGGCGCCACCGACTTATATTTCCGGCGGAGCGGGGCCCGTGAGCGACCGGACGGTGCAACCGGGACGACCCGGCGGTCTCCAGACCGGCCTGCCCCCGGGCCGGAGCGTGAGGGCCTCCCCGGCGGGCCGGAGCGTGAGGGCCTCCCCGACAGACCGGAACGTGAGAGCCTCCCCGGCGGGCCGGAGCGTGAGGGCCTCCGCGGCGCCCCGGACCCGACGTCGGTACCCCGTCGTGTCCGCGTCGTGACAGTCGTCAGCCGACCGTACGACCCTCCACAAGGCTTTTTCCTGTCTGATGTGAAGAACGACTGATGAGCGCGCTCGGGGACCTGGTGACGGACATCGTGGCCGAGGTCGACAGCGTATTCCTGTTCTCGCCGAGCAGGTCACTGTTCGAGGCGTTCGCCGGGACCGACACGCCGGTGGTCGTGGTGGCGCCGGAGGCCGACGTCGACGCCGAGCGGTTCGTGGAACTCCCGCTGGAGTTCAACGACCTGACCGAGCGCGTCCGGTTCGGGGTCGAGGGCGGACTCGACAACGAGTTCGTCGAGGAGGGCGACCAGATCGCCTGCGCGGCGAAGCTGTTCGCCGACGACATCGACGCCGTGACCCGCGTCCGGGCCGGCGACTACGACCAGTCGGGCGTCTACGACCTGTTCGTCAACAGCCGGGCGGAACCCGCGGTCATCCGGAACGTCCTCGAGGTCGCGATCGAGCTCGGCAAGAAGGGCCAGAAGGGCAAGCGCGTCGGCGCGCTGTTCGTGGTCGGCGACGCCGGCAAGGTGATGAACAAGTCACGGCCGCTGTCGTACAACCCCTTCGAGAAGAGCCACGTCCACGTCGGCGACCCCATCGTGAACGTGATGCTCAAGGAGTTCTCCCGGCTCGACGGCGCCTTCGTCATCAGCGACTCGGGCAAGATCGTCTCCGCCTACCGCTACCTCGAGCCCTCCGCGGAGGGCGTCGACATACCGAAGGGCCTCGGCGCCCGCCACATGGCGGCCGGCGCCATCACCCGCGACTCGAACGCCGTCGCGGTCGTCCTCTCCGAATCCGACGGCCTCGTCCGGGCCTTCTCCGGCGGGGAGATCGTCCTCGAACTCGACCCGGAGGAGTACTGACCGTGCAGCTGGGCCGCGAGTGGTTCCAGGGACTCACGTCGGCCGAGCAGAACTTCGTCCTCGCGGTGCTTCTCGTCGGCGTCGGGCTGGCGCTCGGCGGGGTGACGGCCTGGCTCGTCCGGGGCGTACTCGTCGCCTTCGACGTCGACGAGGCGGCCGAGGGGACCGCCTTCGAGCGGACCGCCCGCGGGATCGGCACCTCGACGGTCGGCCTGCTCTCGCAGCTCTGCGCCCTCTTCGTCTTCGTGGTCGCGGCGCTGTACGCCCTCGAGATCCTCCAGTTCCTGCCCACGCAGCAGCTCGTGGTCGCCGCGAGCTGGTTGCTCCCGCGGCTCTTCGTCGCGATGCTCGTCCTGGTGGTCGGCGTCCTCGTCGGCGACAAGGCCGAGATCGTGATCGGCGACTGGCTCCGTAGCATCAAGCTTCCGGAGGCGACGATCATCCCCCGGCTGGTCAAGTACTCGATCCTCTACGTCGCCGCCCTCATCGCGCTGTCGCAGCTCCAGGTCGCCACCGGCGCGCTGTTGGTCCTGCTCGCGGCGTACGCCTTCGGCGTGGTCTTCCTCGGCGGGCTGGCGTTGAAGGACCTCCTGTCGTCGGCGGCCGCCGGCATCTACCTCCTGTTGACGGAGCCCTACAGCATCGGCGACGAGGTCGAGATCGACGGCGCCCGCGGCGTCGTCCAGGAGGTCGACGTCTTCGCCACGACCGTCGAGAACGACGGCGAGGAGTACGTCATCCCGAACCGAAAGGTCCTGCGTGAGGGCGCCATGCGCGTGCGCTCGTGAGCCGAAACTCGCCCCAGCAGGTACCCTTATTGCCGCCCGGCGGCAGAGCCAGGGTATGACCGAGCCCGACACGACCGTCGAGGCGCTGATGACCACCCCCGTCGAGACCGTCGCGCCCCACGCGACGCTCGCGGAGGCCGCCCGCGTCCTCGACGCGGAGGGGATCGGCTCGCTGGTGGTCGGCGAGGACCGCCTGGACGGCATCCTCACCGAATCCGACGTCGTCAGTGCGGTCGGCGAGGAACTCGACCCGGCGACGCCCGTCGCCGACCTGATGACCGACCCGGTCGTGACCGTCCGGCCGACCGAGACCCTCCGGACCGCCGCCGAGCGCATGGGCCACAACGGCGTGAAGAAGCTCCCGGTCGTCGAGGCCGGCACCGGGGTCGGGATCGTCACGACGACGGACCTGGCGCTGGCCCTCCCGAACTTCCGGGTCACCATGGCCCACCAAACAGAGGCCGACATCCACGACGGCGAATGGGAGTAGGCTCCCGGGGTGGGCCGCTTCGATACGCCCGGCGTCACAGACCCGGCACGCCGCTCCGCGATCGTTGGACTGACACCGTGGGTGCTGGGGATAGTACTCGTCGGCGACCCACACACATCCTTATCCCCGGCCGGGCCGAAGCCAGTGGCAGTGGAAGCCCTCGTTCAGGACGACGTCACCCGCGCGGCGTCGTTCTTCGTCCTGGCGTTCGCCGTCTCGACCGTGGGCGGGCTGCTGCTCGGCGACGTCCGGGTGGGCGTCCAGTGGGGTTTCACGCTCGGCGTCGGGTTCGGCGTCTTCGCGTACGTCTTCGTCGTCCCGACTGCCGACGACGAGCCCCGCGACGGGTGACACTGCCGGGCCGTAGCCTGTGGCGGTCGCCTGGGGTCGAAGGCGCCGTACTCGATGGCCTCTTTGCCCGTCGCCGCGGGGAGAAATCGGGCGCTCGACGCCGGCCGGAGACGGGCAGAAATATATGCATTGGACGTCCCATCGGTGACTGATGGTAGAACACACCCGGACGCTGGACTTCAAGATCGCCTTCGCCATCGGCCTCGGCACCATGATCGCGGCCGGCATCTTCTCGCTGTCCGGTGCGGCGGTCGCAATGATCGGAGCCAGCGCCGTGATCGCGTTCGTCATCGCCGCCGTCGTGGCGGGTATCACGGCCGCGAGCTACTCCGAGTTCGCGTCGATCTACTCGGAGAACGGCGGCGGCTACCTGTTCAACTCCCGGACGTTCGAAGAGCGGCGACTGCTCACGTACGGCGTCGGCATGTCGCTGTTCCTCGGGTATACCGGTACGACCGCGTTCTACCTCGCGACGATGGACGAGTGGTTCTTCCGGTTCATCCTGCCGGCGTCGCTGCAGGCGCTCCCGCACGGGACGGTGGGCGTCGTGGCCGCCGCGCTGTTGGGCGTCCTGAACGCCCGCGGGACCGAGGAGTCAGGCACGTTCCAGCTTTTTGTCACCGGCGCGAAGGTCGCCGTCCTCTTTGCCTTTATCGCCGGCGCCTTCGCCTACCGGGGCCCGGCGACGGCGAGCACCAACTTCGCCGGGCAGTTCCAGGCGGACGCCGTCGGCATCGTGACTGTGGCGGCGCTCGCGTTCATCACCTTCTTCGGCTTCTCCGCCATCGCGGCCAGCGCCGGCGAGATCATCGAGCCCCGGAAGACGGTGCCGCGGGCCATCGCCGCGAGCATCCTCACGGTCACCGTCCTGTACGCCCTGGTCATCGTCGCGATGACGAACTCGACGGTGCCGCCCGAGGTCGTCGCCGAGGAGGGCGAGACCGCGATGGGGCTCGTCGCCGAGGGCTTTCTCGGGCCTGCCGGCCGGTCGCTCATCGTCGCCGGCGCCGTGTTCTCGATGGTGTCGGCCTCGAACGCCTCGATCCTCGCCGCGACGGGGATCGGGTCGCTGATGGGCCGCCGCGGCCAGGCGCCCCGGGCCTTCACGCGCATCCACCGTGAGTACGGCACGCCCATCTGGAGTGTCACCACCGTCACCGCGACCATCGTGGCGATGATCGTCTTCTTCATCGCGCTGTTCCCGGCCGAGGGCGCCCCGTTCGGCCTCGACCTCGGCCTCGAGGCCCTCACAGGATTCGCCACGCTGAACCTGCTTTTGCCCCTCTCTGTCGTCAACGGCGCGCTCATCGTCCACCGGCGGAAGTTCCCCGACATGGAGCGGGGCTTCGCGGTGCCCGGCGTCCCGGCCGTGCCGGCCCTCGGAATCCTAGCGAACCTCGCACTCATCGCCAATCTCCCTGTCTCCGGTGCGGTGACGGGGACATTGCTCGTCGCCCTCCTGGTCGGCGTCTACCTCCTCTGGGGCGGGGCGCCGGAGGTCGAGGACCTCGTCCGCGACGTCACGCCGGGCCAACCGACGCCGGCTCCCACGGCTGGCGAAGCCGCGGGTGGTGCCGACGCGGCCGGCGGCCCGGCGGCGGGCGAGGCGACGGGGAGCGCCCCCGGCGAGCGGTTCCGGGTGCTGGTCCCGGTGGCCCGGCCGGACCGCGCCTTAGAGCACGTGCGGCTCGCCGCCGCCGTCGCGGGCGGCCGGTACCGCGAGCCCTTCGTCGAGGTGGTCACCGTCACCGAGATCCCGGACCAAACGCCACACGAGGTGGTCACCGACACGGCACGGCAGCGGACCGACCGCATCGCCGAGAACCTCGACGGAGCGGACCTCGACGTCGACTACACGGTGGCGGCCCACACGTCCCGCGACGTCGCCTTCGACATCGTCCAGACGGCCCGCGACGGCGATGCCGACCTACTACTCATGGGCTATCCCGAGGAACGGCCGGAGATCACCCGGGCCGTCGAGTACACGGCGCCCTGCAACGTCGTCTTCTCGACGGGGTTCGACGACCCGGCCGTGCCGCCCGTCGACCGCGTCACGGTCGGTGCCGGCGGCGGCCCCCACCACGAGGAGTCCTTCGACCTCGTCCGCGCCCTCGCGCGCGGGGGCGCGGCGGTCGGGGTGGTCTCGGTCGCGCCGGAGCGCGGTGGCACCATCGAGGACGCCGGCGAGGCGGTCGAGGCGTTCGCGGACCTGGGCGTCGAGGTGACCGAGCGGGAGGCCGAGACGGTCGCGGATGGGCTCGTCGACGCCGCGGCCGAGACGGGCGGCGTGCTCGTCATCGGCGCGTCCCGGGATCGCCGGCTCAGCCAGTGGGTCTTCGGGAGCACGCCGGACCGGGTCGTCGAGCGGGCGACCGACGCCGGCGTCCCGGTGTTGATCCACGCGGCGCCGAGTGGCTTCTCGGGCCGTATCGAGGACCACCTGTTCCCCGTCTACCGGTACCTCCGCGGTCGCCTGCCGCGGAGCGGGTCGACGGCGCGGTCCCCGGAGCAGTAACTCGCCGCCTGTCCGATATGGCCGCCCGTTGGCCTCCCCAGCCGACCCTATAAGCACCCACGGGACGAACCGACCGGCATGAAGATCTACACCGGCCGCGGCGACGAGGGCATGACGGACCTCCGGGGCACGTCCCGCGTCTCGAAGACGAACCCCCGGATCGAGGCGTACGGGACCGTCGACGAACTCAACAGCCTGCTCGGTCGGACCCGGCCGACCGGGTACGACGACGTCGACGAGAAGCTGGCCGCCGTCCAGAACCACCTCCACGTGATCCAGGCCGAGTTCGCGAACCCCGACCGGGACGACGAGGCCCCGCACGTCCGGGACACCCACGTCGATGACCTGGAGGCGTGGATGGACGCTTACGACGACGAACTCGACCCCCTGGAGAGCTTCATCCTCCCCGGCGGGAGCGAGGGCGGCGCCGACCTCCACCACGCCCGGTCGGTCTGCCGACGGGCCGAGCGGCGGGCGGTCGCGCTGGCCGGGGACGAACCAGCATACGAGGCCGCCGTCGCCTACCTCAACCGGCTGTCGGACGCGCTGTTCGTCTGGGCCAGGGTGGTGAACGACCGGGAGGGCGTCCGGGAGGAGGCTCCGGAGTACTGAGCCGGCCGC
>PXRI01000016.1 GCA_003021005.1 Halobacteriales archaeon QS_1_69_70
GTCGAGGAACGCCTGCGCGATGGCGTCCCGGAGGATGCCCTCGCCGACGCCGAGCCGCATCGCGCCCAGGACGGTCCGGACGACCCAGCGGGCCTCCGCGGGGTCGGCCGAGCCGACGAGCCCCGCGACGGTCTTGACCTTCCGGTCCTGGCTGCCGCTGCCCTCGTAGCCAGCGAGTTCCTCGAGGGTCTCGTGGACGGACGCGACGGTGAGCGTCCGGGAGGCGAGCGTCGCCTGGGACTTCTCGCGGACGGCCTCGGCGGCGGCGTCGCCGAGGTCGCCGGCCTCGCGCCACCAGTCCTCGATGCGTTCGGCGGGGACGCCGGTCGCGTCGACGACGGCGTCGGTGACGAGCGAGGAGGAGACCCCGAGCGTCGTCGAGTCCCAGTTCGGGAACACCCGCCCCCGGACGAGGAGCGCGAGCGTCCCGAGGGTCGCCTCGTCGGCGTCGGCAAGCGCCGCCGCGAGGATGTCCGTCTTCTCTTGGGTGCCCGAGGTCGCCTCGAGCCGCTCGTACACCGAGACGAGGGCGGCGTACTCCATCGGGGTCGGATAGGGCCCGAGGCCGGGAAAACCTGTGGCTCGCGGTACCGTGCGGGGAAGTATCAAGGCCCTGCAGGCCCAATCGCGGCCGGATGACGTCCCAGGCCGCGCGATACGAGACGGTCGTCGAGGACGGCCACATCGCCGTGGCGACCGGCGAGGGCGAACTCCACGTCGGCCGCGTCGAGACCGTCAACGGGCTGCTCGGCGGCCCGGCCTGGACGATCACCTACTCGGAGGCTCAAAAGCGCCGCTACCCGGACCTCGACACCGCGGACGAGGGCCTCACCGTCGACGTGGTCGACATGATCAACAACATGCGGCTCGAGCGGGGGTTCGTCGAGTCCCTCCGGGTGCTGCCCGACGAGCCGGTCGAGGACCGGGCGGTGTCGCCGCGCGAGGGGCTGTTCGTCGGCCGCCTCCTCGACGAACTCGAGACCGGGCTGGCGTGAGCCGACGGTCGCGTCGGGGCGCGCGGGTCGCCACCGTCTCGATGTCGGAAGGTGTCGCCGGCGGCAACCTACTTGACGCCAGGGCGTCTCTGCCGGTGCATGCACTCCTGGGAGGTCGCCTGCATCGAGGTCGACGACGAGCGCGACGTCGAGGACTGCCGTGGAATCCGCGAGGTCGGGTACTACGCCCCGTCGCTGTCCCGGAAGAGCGCCGACGTGGTCGGCGCCCAGATCCACCAGGGGCACGCCGCCTACCACGTGATGGTAGAGGGCGAGCGGGTGCCGCTGCAGGCCGGGACCGACCCCGACGGCACCTTCTACGTGCGCACGCTGGACGAGGACAGTCCCGAGGACCCGCTCCTGGAGCTGCGGACGTGCCGCGACCTCGAGCGGGAGGAACGGAACCCCGACGTGGCCTGATACTGTCGGCTGTAGTTCGTTCACGGTTCCTCGGCGATATCCCGATAGATACCGTCAAGTACCCGATCTTCGGGACGGGAGTGGTTCACGTAGTTACAGCCGGCAGTCTGAGTCCAGCGGGCGGCGAGGTAGGCTGCCAGCGGGTGGGTTACAAGCCGCGGAGCCGCGGGATGCCGACCGCCTCCAGCGACCCGACGCCCACGACGGATAGAAGCGTGAGCACGCCCAGCCCGACGATCCAGGCCAGGACCGCGACGCCGCCGGACTCCAGCCAGGAGGCGCTGTACTGCCACTTGACGACGGCGACGTACGCCAGAAGCGTCAACAGCGGGCCGACGTATGGGACGTCGCCGAGGAAGAAGCTCGCGACCGACCAGACGATGGCGGCGACCAGCGCCGTCAACAGCGCCTTGCCGAACTCGTCCTCACCGGTGACGACCAGGGCGCCGACGTGGATACCGAACGCGCCGATGACGAGGCTCGCGACGAAGACGACCACCTGGTCGGAGAAGACCGCAAACTCCGGCGGAACCACCTGCATGTGCGGTGGCCGACGCCGGCGGTTTATAAGTATTCCCGCCACGTGACAGGCTCTCGATACGTATGGCCGGCGAGACGGCCGCGTTGCTGATCGTCGTTCGGTTAGACGGTGTCGGAGGAGGTACCCCGGCTCCCCCGTCACCTCGTACTGGCACCGATTCACTTGCGGCTGGTGCCATCCGGGCAAAGCGTGCTCGACGGTATGAGTCTTCTCCCCGACGCCGACGAGCGCGAGGTAATAGCCGCGCATACGAGGTCCATCGGCGCCTTCGGACGGCGGGGATGGCCGCAGGTGTCCCGGAAATCCGGAAACGGGGCTGCAACCCATACGTCGGGCCCGCTCGAGCGGCCGGTATGGCACTGTGCGAACAGCCCGGGACGCGAGCGGGTGACGAAGAGCCGGCCACCGAGGACCGGTGGACCTGCGAGTACTGCGAGCGGCGATTCGCGGCGCCGAGCCGGTCCCGGGAGGCGTACGACTTGCTCGTGGCCCACATCAGGGACGACTGCCCGGCGGTGCCGGCGGCCGTGCGGGACCGCTACCGGTCGCGATGTGCGGGCGGTCGGTGCGGCCGGTAGCGGCCGGGCCATGGGACCGGTCGGTTGACTCACCCGCCGAAGTCGCCGAGCCCGCGCTGCTCGGTCTCGGCCGGCTCGATCACCCGCGGATCGTCATTGCCGGGGTCGTTGACGGACCGTCCGACGGGGTAGGCGTCCAGGTCGTCGCCCGGGTACGGCCGGCAGAGCGCCTGTCGCTCCGCCGGGCCACCCTCGAGCCACGCCGACTCCTCGTCGCGGCACAGCACCACGGGCATCCGGTCGTGGATCGGCTCGACGACATCGCATGGCTCGGTCGTCAGGATGGTGACAGACCGGACCGACTCATCGTCGACGAAGGTCTCCTGCCAGAGGCCGGCCATCGCGAAGGCGGGGTCGTCCTCGCGGTGGACGCGGTGGGGCTCTTTGGGGCCGGCGCCGACGTCCTTCCACTCGTAGAAGCCCGAGGAGAGCACGAGGCAGGGCCGGTTCGCCCAGGCGTCGCCGAACGGCCGCGTCTCGGCGGCGGTTTCGGCGCGGGCATTGATGTAGGCGTCGTCGACCGCCTCGGCCCACGGGGGGACCAGCCCCCAGTGGAAGCGGTCGATCTCGTCGGGGGCGTCGTTCGTGACGACCTCCAGGCCGGACCCCGGCGCGATGTTGTACCGCGGCCGGTAGCCGCCGTCGGCGACGACCGTCGCCTCGAAGCGGCCCTCGAGTTCGCTCTTCGGGACGAACAGCGACGTCCGGCCACACATACCCGGACTTCGGCGACGGCGAGAATAAGCCCTCCGCCGGGGGCCGGATGGGTCGCTCGGCGGTGCTCGCCGGCGGCAGGCTGGCCCCAGACGCGGTCAGTTCTCCTCGGCGTCGATGACCTTCATGCAGCGTCCTCGGCCCGCTCGTCGGTTCGACGTTTCCGCTTTCCTTCGCCTTCCGGCGGCCCTCACGGACGCGGTCGACCTCCTCGTCGGACCAGCGACCGAACCCGTCGTCGAAGTCGCCGGCGTCCGCCCCTCGAGGATGCGCTCGAGTGCGTCGTTGTAACTCTCGCCCTCCCGCCGGGTGCGGCCCGTAGGACGGATGCGTGAATCTCGGTGGCACGTTCGTATATCGTGTCGGTGGCGCTGTGGAGACGGGTATATGTTTGGAATGCGTCTTTGCTCGGTTCTCCGATGACGCCGGCCGCTGCGGCCTCCCGATAGACGCCGGGATGTGAAACGGGGAATTCTCGGGCTCCATCCTCCACGCTCGGGGAGCGAACGGGCCTGCTGGCTGTCAGTACTCCTCGACGTCGAAACCTTGTGCGTCCTCGCTTCGACGTCGCGTCCGCTCTATCGACTCCTCCTCGTAGGCGTCGCGGGTCTCGCGAGCGCGGTCGGCCCGCGTATTGGACCACCGGTCGAACCCGGCGTGGAGGTCGCGGTCGGTCGAGAACATCCGCTCGAGGACGTCATTGTAACGCTCGCCCTCCCGTCGCCGGCGCTCTATCTCGCACTTCACCGAGTCGCTAACTCGGATTTGTTCGTTGGCTGTGCCCATCGTACGTTGACATTGGGGAAAGACGCTACTTCGTCTTTTGGCAAGGAGGGCGGGGGTGCGGCGCTTTTACCGTGCCCTGGTAGGATGCCTGTAATCCTTCGGAGCCGAGCGACAGTTCTTTTGAGTACCACCCGTGTACCACGGCGTATGAGCACCGGCGTGAACGACGACGGCGCCGGAGGGATGGTGAAACTCAACGTAAAGGTCCCGAAGCGACTTCTGGCGGAGATCGATGAACTGGCGGCGGAACTGGAGTACACCAATCGCTCGGAGTTCATCCGTGCGGTGCTGCGGGACACCACGGAGCCGATGTTGACCCCCGCAGCGCAGGAGGGTGTCTTTGAGGGTTACGCAGACGTTGCAGCGGGTCGGACGATGTCCACAGACAACGCCCGCGAACGCCTCGGCGTCGACTAGGATTGAGGGCTGGACGGTGGCACACGAGGTCGCTCTGACGGTGACGTTACTCGAACCGCTGGGGCATACACGAGGCGTTTGCCGGCGCTGACAGCCGTGGAGGTGAGGTCGACGCTGTACCGACCTTCTACACGACCGAGGCCTGATCGTGACCCAGCCTCCGACCGGAACGGTCGATCGGGGCCCGACGTCGGTGCCTGGCCATGTCACCGGATTCGTACGGTCTGCGTCGTTCGACAGGCGGCGGGCCTGGTAGGGGCGGATCGGGACGCGTCTCCGTGGCGAACCGGCCCCGAGCAACGGGCTTACCAGCCTCCACCGCCTTCCGACGGACGATGAGCGGCACGGATCCGCAGGGCGCCGACGCGTTCACGCACCTGGACCCGGCGCTCCGGTCGGCGCTGTCGGCGCGGGGCTTTTCCAGCCCCACGGCCCCCCAGCGGGCGGCGATCCCGACGGTCGCCGAGGGCGCGGACACGCTCGTCATCGCGCCCACGGGGACCGGGAAGACGGAGTCGGCGATGCTGCCCGTGTTGAGCCGGATCGTCGAGCGGGACGAGCGGTTCGGCATCTCCGCGCTGCTGGTGACGCCGCTGCGATCGCTGAACCGCGATATGCTCGACCGGCTGCAGTGGTGGGGCGAGGAACTCGACGTCGACGTCGAGGTCCGGCACGGCGACACGACCCGGTACCAACGTAGCCAGCAGGCCGAGGACCCGCCGGACGTGCTGATCACGACCCCGGAGACGATCCAGGCGATGCTGACGGGCTCGAAGCTCCGCGTGGCCCTCGAGGATCTGGACCACGTCGTCGTCGACGAGATCCACGAGCTCGTCGGCTCGAAACGCGGTGCCCAGCTGACTGTCGCCCTCGAGCGGCTCCGGGCGCTCGCCGGGCCGTCCCAGCGGATCGGGCTCTCGGCGACCGTCGGCGCGCCCGACGACGTCGCGGCCTTCCTCACCGGCGGCCGCGACTGCGAGGTCGTCGACTGCGGCCGCCAGGGCCGGATCGACGTCACGGTCCGCACGCCCGACGTCATCGACCGGGACCGCGAACTCGCCGGCGAACTGGTGACCGACGTCGACGTCGCCAGCCACGTCCGCGCGATGGACGGGATCGTCGCGGCCAACGAGTCGACGCTGATCTTCGTGAACACCAGGACGACCGCGGAGGGCCTCGGCTCCCGCTTCAAGGAACTCGGCACGAACCTCGGCGTCCACCACGGCTCGCTGTCGAAAGAGGCCCGCATCCGCGTGGAGGACCGGTTCAAGGACGGCGATCTGGACGCGCTTCTGTGTACCTCCTCGATGGAGCTCGGCATCGACGTCGGCCGGATCGACCACGTCATCCAGTACCAGAGCCCGCGGCAGGTCCGGCGGCTGCTCCAGCGGATCGGCCGCGCCGGCCACCGCCGCGACGAGGTCTCCCGCGGCACCATCATCACCAGCAACCCGGACGACACCCTCGAGTCGCTGGTCATCGCCCGCCGGGCGGCCCACGGACTCGTCGAGCCCGCCGACATCCACCACGGCAGCCTCGACACCGTCGCGAACCAGGTCGTCGGACTCGTGATGGGGTACGGCGAGATCAGCGCCATGCGGGCCTACCAGCTCGTGACGAACGCGCTCCCGTTCGGAGGGATCGACGAGGCCCGGTTCCGGGAGATCTGCGAGGAGCTGTCGGCCAACCGCGTGCTGTACCTCGACCGCGAGGCCGACCTGCTGAAGAAGTCGAACGGCTCCTGGCAGTACTTCTACGGGAACCTCTCGATGATCCCGGACGAGGCGAAGTACACGGTGACAGACATCGCCAGCGGCCGGGAGATCGGGACGCTCGACGAGCGGTTCGTCGTCGACTTCGCCGCGCCGGGCGAGATTTTCATCCAGCGCGGCGAGATGTGGCGGATCACCGAGATCGACGGCGAGGCGACCGAACTCCAGGTGACGCCGGTCGAGGACCCGACCGCGGAGGCACCCTCCTGGACCGGCCGGGAGATCCCGGTCCCCTACCCCGTCGCCCAGGCGGTCGGCGAGACCCGGGCCGACGTCGCCGCCGACCTCGAGGCCGGCCGGGACCCCGACGCGGTCGCCGACTCCCTGGAGTCGGAGTTCCCGGCCGCGACGGACACCATCGCCGCCTCGCTGGATCGCCTCACGGACCAGGAGGCGGCGATGCCGACCGACAGCCGCGTCGTCGTAGAGTTCCACGGCCGCCAGGTGGTCGTCAACGCCTGCTTCGGCCACCGGGTCAACGAGACGCTGGGTCGGCTGATAAGCGCCCTCGTCGGCCAGCGGACCGGCTCCAGCGTCGCCCTGGAGACCGACCCCTACCGCATCTCCCTGGAGGTCCCGCGCGGGGTCCGCGGCGGCGACGTCGCCGACGTCCTCACCGACACCGACCCAGACCATGTGCCGACGCTTCTGGAGTTGAGCCTCCAGCGCTCCGACGCGCTGAAGTTCAAGCTCGGCCACGTCGCCGAGAAGTTCGGCCGCCTGAAGGAGTGGCGGGGGTCGGGCGGCCGCGAGTTCGGGAAGGGCCGCCTGCTCGACGTCCTCGAGGACACCCCGGCGTTCGACGAGGCCATCCGGGCGTTCATGCACGAGGAACTCGCCGTCGAGGAGGCCGTCGCGGTCCTGGCGGCCATCCAGGACGGCGACCTCGCGGTGTCGGTCGTCGGCACCCGGACCCCGGTCGGAAAAGGCGGCCGCTCCGGGACCAGCGAGATGCTGTCCCCCGAGGACGCCGACGCGAGCGTCGTCCAGACGGTCAGAGACCGCATCCGGACCGACCGGATGCTCTTGTTCTGCGTGCACTGCCAGGAGTACGAGCGACGGAAGCCGGTCAAGCGGATCGCCGACCAGCCGTCGTGTCCGCACTGCGAATCGACGATGATCGCCGCGCTGAACCCCTGGGCCGACGACGTTGTCTCGGCCGTCAACCAGGCCGACAAGTCCGCCGACGAGGAGTCCGCCACCCGGAAGGCCTACCGGACGGCGAGTCTCGTCCAGAGCCACGGCAAGCGGGCCGTCGTCGCCCTGGCGGGCCGTGGGGTCGGGCCGGAGACAGCCGCCCGCATCATCAACAACCACCGCGAGACCGAGGAGGCGTTCTACCGCGACATCCTGGCCCGGGAGCGGCAGTACGCCCGCACGAAGGCGTTCTGGGACTAGGGTCCGGCGGAGTGGAAACGGCCCGCTGACGGATTCATAGCGACGACTCGCTCTCTCTACACCCACCTCGAACGCCCTCGACGCACGCATTCACACCGGGGACCCATCCGACACTACAGCCAGTCGACGAAGGTGTCCTCGACGAGGCTGCCCTCCTGGTGGTCGAGGTAGGCGGCCTGCATGCCCCAGATGGCCTCTCCGAGCGGCTCGCCGCGGTCGACCCGGGCGGCGACGCGGTCGTGCTTCCAGCGCGCCGGGGTCACGCCGCGGTCGACCCGCTCGCGGAGCGGCTGGATGTAGCGGTGGGCCTCCTCGGCGTCGAGGCCGCGGAGTTCGAGGCCGTCGCGGGCGAGTTCGAACAGTTCGGCGTACAGCTGCCCGGTGTCGGTCGTCTCGGTGCCGTCGGCCGTGATCCACTGGACGTCGGCCGCCAGGCCGTCCCGGACGGCGGCGTAGAAGTTCTCGCGGGCGTCCCGCCAGGCCAGGTCGTAGATCGGGTGCTCCCGCCGCGGGAGGCTCTCCAACAGGCCGGCAAAGACCGCAAGCAGCGCGACGGTGTCCCGGACCGTCGGCTGGCACGGCAGGGGGCGGAACTCGATGCGGGCGTTGGCGCTCTGTCGCGTCGCGCCGTCGAACACCGGCCGGACCCACCGCCAGTAGCTGCCGTGGGTGTGCCGGAAGTGCGCGAACCGGTCGTCGAACCGACCCTGGTCGTCCAGAAGCAGCGGGACGACGGTCTCGTCGTCGGCGATGCGGCGGGTGGCCGTCTCGACGTCCGGGACGTCCTCGGGGAAGGTCACCTTCTCGGAATCGGCGGGGTTGAGCACCGTCTCGAACACCGGGATCCGGTTTTCCATATAGCCGTCCGACAGGACGGTCTCGGCGTCGGCGTCGTACAGATCCGGCGGGAAGAAGGGCGAGTTGACCGCCACCGCGAGCAGCGGCCCGGCGATCCGGAGCGCGTACCGGAAGTTCTCGGGCAGGTCGTGGGCGTGGGCGACCTGGTAGTGGGGCTGGATCGACGTGGTGAGCGACTCCGGCATCACGGTGTCGGCCGAAAGCGAGACGTGCGGCACCTCGAGCTGTAGCTCGGGTGCGTAGTCGGTGTTGGCCATCGCGTGGTACCGCACGGCGTTCGTCATGTTCGTCGCCAGCCGGATGCCGTCGGCCTCGACGCTGTCGGTCAGGTACTCCGAGCCCGTCTCGCCGATGGGCGGCACGGTCCAGAGGCCGTCGCTGACCAAGAGCATGCCCTCGCGGGTGACCTCCCGCTGGGCGGCGTCGAGCTTCGCCTGGACCTCGGCCTCTTGTGCGCGCAGACCGTACGGGGACAGCGGCTGTGGCGTCGTCGAGAGCTCGGCGTTGTGGAGGCCGAGTTCCTTCTCGAAGCCGATGTACTCCAGCAGCCGCCGCGGGACGCGCATCAGGGCGTCCGTCTCGGCGTCGACCGCGTAGAACTCGTACTCCAGTCCGATGATGGCCTGGGGGTTGTCGAACGTCCCGTCGGCGATCTCCGCCCGCAGCGCCTCGAGTTCCTCCTCGACCCGCGCCGCGAACTCCGACCGGTCGACCGCCAGGGCCTCGGCGACCTCCGCTGCGAGTTCGGAGGCGGACATACACGCCCCTGGAACGTCGAGCGGTTTTAAACGTGCGGCTCCCCCGGAACCCACCCCTCCGTTTCACCTGGAGAATCCGACAGGTCGTCCAGTCGCCGCGGGAGCCGCGGAGTCAGCGACGGCCCGCGCCGAGCAACGACGGCGGCGCCCGGATTCGAAGGGAGGGCGCGGTCGAGACGACGAGTAGCCGGCGCACCAACGGGCAGCCGGCGCACCCTCGGACGGCCCGGAACGGCGGGCACTCCTCCGGGTCGCCGTGGCGCCGGCGGTACCGGCCGTGTCAGTCGTCCTGTGCCCGCTCGAACGGCCGGGGCGGCAGCCGGAGCTCCTCGAGGTCGGGCATGTGCTTGACGTTGTAGACGACCTCCAGCTCGTCGGTGAGCGGTCGGCCGACGCAGGACAGCCGGATGCCGCGGTCGACCATCGATGGCGGGAGGATGTGGTCGACGGGGGTCGACAGCTCCCCGGCGCGGATCATGACGGCGCAGTTCGCGCAGGCGCCGCCGCGGCAGGCGAACGGCCACGCGTACCCCCGGCGTTCGGCGGCCTCCAGGAGGGTCTCCCGGGGTTCGACCGCGAACCGGCCGTAGTCGGTCGGCGGGAGGTCCGCCGCGGCCGCCCGCTCGAAGAGGGCGTCGTCCTCGAGCGACCAGCCGTGGTCGTCAACGACGGCGTAGTCGAGGTACCGGACGTCGGTGGTGACCGCCGGCCCCGGGGCGGCCGCGTCGTCGGCCCGGCCCTCGTCCCCGAGGCCGTCGGTCCCGGCGCGGACGGCCTCGTAGGCAGCCCTGACGCGCTGGAACTCCTCGACGCTGCCGCCCTGGTCCGGGTGGGCCTCCTTCGCGCGGCGGCGGTAGGCCCGCCGGAGCGTCTCGGCGTCGGCGTCGGGGTCGACCGCCAGGACCTCGTGGGGGGACGCCACGGCCGTAGGTAGCCGAATCGGACGGAAAAAGCTTGGTTCGCCGGCGAGGTCGGCGGGATGCGTTCGCCGGCGGGGGCCACCCCGGCCGACGGAATGACCGACTCGCGGCCGCGGTGGCCGACCCGACGCCGGCCTCAGGCCGAATACACGTCGAACACGCCGGGCCGACGCCAAATCCGCCGGCTCATCGCCCATCTATCGTCGATACCACGCCGTACAGACGCCGGAACACCCGACACCTCGTCCACCTACCGACGACCTCACGCCGGCCGATGCCGACACAATGCTGGCCTCAGGCCGAAACACCCGACCCCCCGCTGCCCTCTCATCGACCCCACGCCGACCACGCCGACCCCACACCGGCCTCAGGCCGGCCGGAGCGCGTACAGACGGCCGGGCGCCTCGAGGACCGTCTCCTCGTCGGCCGTCCAGTGTCCCGAGAGGTCGGCGCGCTCGGCGTAGAAGATACGGCCGTCGTGGGGGACGGCCTCGCTGGTGGCGTGGCCGACGCCCTCGACAGTCCACCGGACGTCGCCGCTTCCCTTCTCGAGACAGTAGAGCTGCCGGTCGTAGGAGCCGGCGAGGACACAGTCTGGCGTGACGGTCACCGAGCCGATGACGCGGCCGCCCACGTCGGTCGCCCAGCGCCGCTCGCCGGTCGCGGCGTCGAGCGCGTCGACGTGGTGGTCGTCGCTGCCGACGTACACCACGCCGGCGTCCGGGTCGACGCCGGGGTTCGACATCGTGACCGCCCCGGTCTCGAACCGCCATTCGAGGCTGCCGTCCGCGAGGTCGAGCCGGCGGACGTGGCCGTCCCAGGAGCCGACGATGGCGCCGCCCTCGTAGGTCGGGATGGTGCCCTTGACCTGGGCGTCGGTCTCGAACGACCAGGCGAACGAGAGCGACGGGAACGCCCAGGCGTAGACGACGCCGTCGTTCGACGCGGTGACGAGTCGCTCCGTCGCCGGGTCGATGGCCGGCGAGGGGTGCGGCATGCCCCAGGGACGGTCGTCGGACCACAGCGGCTTGCCGGTCCCGGCGTCGACCGCCCACAGCGTCCCCGAGGGATCCATGCCCGGGTTATTGTATTCGCCGAGGACGTACAGCACGCCGTCCCACAGGGCGGGACTGGAGCCGATGGCGATGGCGCCGCCGAGCTGCCAGCGGGACGTCTTCCAGACGGTCGCGCCGGTCTCGACGTCGAGGGCGTACATCGCGCCGTCGTAGCCGCCGAGGTAGGCGGTGCCGTCGGCGACGGTCGGCGTGCCGTGGAACCCGAGGCTCTCGGCCGCGCCGGTCCGGACCGTCCAGCGCGACTCGCCGTCGGGGGTGAACGCGTGGACGCGGCCGGCGTCGTCCGGCACGATGATCCGGTCGCCGTCGGGCGTCGGTCGCGGGCTGGCCTTCGCCGCGGTGTGGCCGATGCGGTTGATGGGCTCGGCCCACTCGACCTCGACGGCGTCGGGCACGCTCGCCTCGGGGTAGTAGCCGAGCCGCCGCGTGCCGCGGCGGAACATCGAGACCGCGTCGCCGGCCGGGTAGGTCTCGTCGTACGGCCGGGGGTCGGGGTCGAACGTCGCCTGGTCGTCCCGGAAGCCGTCGTCTCCGGGGCCGGTACAGCCGGCGAGCCCGGCGACCCCGCCGGCGAGGGCGGCGAGGACCCGTCGGCGGCCGGGCCGGGGGCCGCGGTGGCGGTCGACGTCGCGCCGGCTGGGGGCCATTGCCGGCGGGGTTCGTGCGGCCCCGGCATATGCCCCGCGGTCCACCGGCGTCTGACCGGCGCGGGGGCGCTCGGTAGGTTGATGGCGCCGGCGCGGCACCGCCCGGCGTGGACGCCGACCGGACGGGCGGGGCGGTAGGCCGCCGCCGCGCGCGCTGGAGCCTGCTGGCCGGCGCGAGCCTGGTCTCCATGTCCCTGGCCGCCTACGAGATCGTGCCCGCCAGCGTCACGCCGCTCGTGAGGACCTCACTCGGCGTGAGCGACGCCGCGGCGGGGCTGTTGGTCGGCGTGATGTTCGGCACGGCCGCGGTCGCGAGCCTCCCGACCGGCGTCGTACTCGACCGGACGAACTCCCGGACCGCGGTCGCGGCCGCCGTCGGCCTGGGGGTCGTCGCCGGGGGCGCCGGCTTCCGGGCCGCCACCGCGGGCGCCTTCTGGCTGCTGATCGGGACCCGTGTGCTGGGCGGGATCGCCTACGTCGTCGTCTGGAACGCCGGCATCGACATCGTCGGCCGCTCGTTCGGCCCCGGGCGCCGCGGCACCGCGGTCGGTGTCTTCACCGCGAGCGGGCCCGTCGGGTTCGCTCTCGGCCAGGCCACCGGGCCGCTGGTCGCCGACGTCGCCGGCTGGCCCGCGGTCTTCCCGGCGTACACCCTCATCGCGCTCGTCGGGCTGGCGGCGTTCTGGCCGGCCAGCCGCGGCACCGGCCGGGCGACCGCGACCGACGTCCCCTCCGCCGCCGAGTTCGCCCGGGTCGTCACGGACCGCCGCGTCTGGACGGTCGGCGTCCTCGGCTTTCTCGCCTATGCGCTGTACCTGTTCGTCAACAGCTGGGCGCCGTCGTACCTCACCGACGAGCTGGGGCTGGCGCTCGCGCTCAGCGGGACGCTGGTGGCGGCGTTCCCGGCTGTCGGCGTCGTCTCGCGGGTGAGCGGCGGCCTCGTCTCGGACAGGCTGTTCGACGGTCGACGGCGGCCCGTCGTGCTCCTGGCGTTCGTCGTCGCCGCCCCCCTCGTCGGCGGCTTCACGCTGCTGCGGTGGGTGCCGCTGGTCGTCGCCGCGCTGCTGTGTGCCGGCTTTTTCATCCAGCTGTGCATCGGGCTGGTGTTCGCCTACGTCCGGGAGCTGGTCGCGCCCGGGGTCGCCGCCACCGCCGTCGCCTTCCTCACGAGCGTCGGGCTCGCCGGGGCGTTCCTCGCGCCCATCGCGGCCGGCGCCCTCATCGACGCCGTCGGCTACCCGGCGACGTTCGGCCTCGCCGGCGCGGTCGGCGGGCTCGGCGTGCTGTTGGCGTGGTTCGCGCCGGAGCCGGACGCGGCGCGCGGTCAGTAGGCCGCGATGCCGGCCTCAAGGCGGTCGAGGCCGGTCTCCAGCCGCTCCATCGAGTTCGCGAACGACAGCCTGAGCCGGCCCTCGCCCGCCGCCCCGAAGCCGCTCCCCGGCGCCAGCACCACCCCGTGGTCCTCCAGGAGGTACGTCGCAAAGGGCAGCGACTCGGCGTCCACCTCAGGCTCGAGGAAAGCGTAGAACGCCCCCTCCGGCCGCGGGGCCGACACGCCGTCCATGGCCGCGAGCCGGTCGGCGACGTAGTCCCGGCGGCGCTCGTAGGCCTCGTACATCTCCTCGAAGGGCTCCCGCGGGCCGGTCAGCGCCGCGATGGCGGCGTGCTGGGCGACGCTCGAGGCACACGCCGTCGTCGCCTCGCGGATCGTGACCACGCGGTCGAGCACCGACCGGTCGCCGGCGAGCCAGCCGAGCCGCCAGCCCGTCATGGCGTAGGTCTTCGAGCAGGAGCCGACGGTGAGGACGTGGTCCGGGTGGTCCGACAGCGCCGCGACGCCGCGCGGCTCGCGGTCGTAGGTCAGGGCCGCGTACACGTCGTCGGCGATGACGTAGGCGTCGTGGTCGGCGGCCGCCGCCACGACGGCGCGTACCGTGTCCGGGTCGTACACCCGGCCGGTCGGGTTCGAGGGAGTGGTCAGCACGACGGCGGCGGTGTCCGGGCCCATCCGGTCGGCCAGGCGGGCGGCGTCCAGCGCGTAGCCGTCGGCGGCCGACAGCGGCACCTCAACCGGCCGTCCGTCGGCGAGTACCGCCTGCGTCTCGTAGTTGGGCCAGGCCGGCCCCGGGTACAGCAGCTCCTCGCCCGAGCCGACGACGGCGAGCGTCGCGAGGTGCAGCGCCTCCATGCCCCCGACCGTGACCACGATCTCGTCGACGCCGTGCTCGACCCCGTACTCGTCGGCCATCGCGTCGCTGATCGCCCGCCTGGTCTCGGGCAAGCCCGCGTTCGACGTGTAGTGGGTCGCGCCGCTGCGGGCCGCCTCGGCGGCCGCCTCGACCACGTGGGCCGGGGTGTCGAAGTCCGGTTCGCCGACCTCCAGCCGGACCGGGTCGCCGTCGGCCGCCGCCGCGCGGTCGAACATCACACGAATCTGTGATCGGTCCGCCTGCCTCACGCGGGCCGTCGGTTCATGCATGTCCCCGCTTCGACGCGGAGCCGTATAGGCGTCCCGCGGCGGCGGGCTATATGCGTCGCCGGTCCGTGGACGGGGTATGGCTCACAGCCGACGCCGCCTGCTCGCGCTCGCCGCCGCCGGCGCGGCGAGCGGGGTCGCCGGGTGCGGCACGGACGACCCCGGCGACGGGACCCCGACGCCGTCGTCCGCGACGGCCGCCGGCACGGCGAACGATCCGGCCACCGCCGCCGAGACGGGTCTGCCCGCCGCAGTGGGGCTCGAAACGCTCGTCGACGGCCTGCGGGCGCCGCTGGACGTCGCCTTCGCGGCCGGCGGCGACCGGCGCTACCTCGCCGAACAGCAGGGCGTCGTCCACGTCCTCGAGGCCGGCGGGCTCGCCGGGACGCCGTTTCTCGACCTGCGGGACGCCGTCACCGCCGGCGGGGAGAAGGGCCTGCTCGGCATCGCGCTCCACCCTGCCTACGCCGAGAACCGGCGACTGTTCGTGCGGTACAGCGCCCCCGCCAGGGCGGGAACCCCCGACAGTTATAGCCACACCTTCGTCCTGGCCGAGTTCCGGGCGGGCTCGGCCGGCCGACGGGTCGACCCGGCCACGGAGCGCACGCTCCTCACCGTCCCGGAGCCGCAGGGCAACCACAACGCCGGCGGCCTCGCGTTCGGTCCCGACGGATTCCTCCACGTCGCGGTCGGCGACGGCGGCGCCGCCGGCGACCAGGGCCCCGGCCACGTCGACGACTGGTACGACGCCGTCCCCGGGGGCAACGGCCAGGACGTCACGGAGAACCTCCTGGGCAGCGTCCTCCGCATCGACGTCGACGGCGGCGGCGAGGGCGGCTACGCCGTTCCCGGGGACAACCCGCTCGTCGGCCGCCCGGGCCTCGACGAACAGTACGCGTGGGGCCTCCGGAACCCCTACCGGATGGCCTTCGACGACGGGCGGCTGTTCGTCGGCGACGTCGGCCAGAACAGCTTCGAGGAGGTCGACCTCGTCGAGGCGGGCGGCAACTACGGCTGGAACGTCCGGGAGGGCACCCACTGTTACCGGGCGGCGGACTGCCCCGACCGGACGCCCGACGACGTGCGCGGCGGCGAACCGTTGCGCGACCCCATCGTCGAGTACCCCCGCGCGGATGCGCCGGTCAGCGGCATATCCGTCATCGGCGGCCAGGTGTACCGCGGCTCCGTGCTGCCGTCGCTGTCGGGCCGGTACGTGTTTGGCGACCTCCGGGCCGACGGCCGCCTGTTCGTCGCGACGCCGCCGGCCGACGGCCGGACCTGGCCGACCGACGTGCTCCCGCTGGCCAACGGCGACGCCGGCCGGCTCGAGCGACTCCTCTCGGTCGGTCGGGGCCCGGACGGCGAGGTGTACGTCCTCGGCACCGGCGAGGGCGGCGGCAGCCTCCACCGGGTCGTTCGCGTCGAGTGACCCCGGCGGCCGACGCAACGGGCCCGTCGGTAGCTTTATGCGCGGAACATCGGTGGTTCTACCCAACCATGGAGGGAACGAGACGGCGGTTCCTGGCGCGGGTCGGGGCGGCGGGTGTCGTCGGCGTCGCGGGCTGTACCGGGGGACCGAGCGATACGGGTGGCGACGGGACGCCGACCGACGGTACCGACACGCGGACCGGCGCCGACGACGAGACGGCGGTCGGGATGGTGTATGCGACCGGCGGTCTCGGCGACGGATCGTTCAACGACCAGGCCCAGCAGGGGCTGTTCGAAGCCGAGTCGGCGTTCGAGATCGCCTCCCAGGAGGCCCAGCCGGAGGCGGTCGGGGAGTTCGGGAGCTTCCAGCGGCAGTTCGCGGAGTCGACGGATCCGGACTACGATCTGGTCTGCTGTATCGGCTTCCTCCAGACGGACGCGCTCACGTCGACGGCGTCGAACTACCCCGACCAGCAGTTCATGCTTGTCGACGGCGTCGTCGACACGCCGAACGTGTCCAGCTACGTGTTCGCCGAGGAGGAGGGGTCGTTCCTCGTCGGGCAGCTGGCCGGATCGCTCACGACCGGCGAGTTCGCCGCCGGGGCGGGCGGCACCGACCCGGAGTCGACCACCGTCGGGTTCGTCGGCGGGGTCGAGTCCGACCTGATCCGGAAGTTCGAGGCCGGCTTCACCGCCGGCGTCGAGCACGCCGACGAGGACGTCGGCGTGGTCACGAACTACGTCGGGGACTTCAACGAACCCTCCGGGGGGAAGGAGGCGGCGCTGTCGATGTTCGACGGCGGCGCCGACATCGTCTACCACGCCGCCGGCAACACCGGCACCGGCGTCTTCCAGGCCGCCCAGGAACGGGGCCGGTTCGCCATCGGCGTCGACCGCGACCAGTCGCTCACGAAGGAGTCCTACGCCGACGTCATCCTCGCGAGCACGGTCAAGCGGGTCGACACGGCCGTCTACGACGCCATCGAGGCCGCCGTGGAGGGCGTCTTCGACGGGGGAGCCGTCGTCTCGCTCGGCCTCGAACAGGACGGCGTCGACGTCGTCTACGGACAGCAGCTCGGCGCCGAGGTCGGCGCCGACGTGAAAGACGCCATCGCGACATCGCGCCGGGCGATCGTCGACGGCGACATCTCCGTCCCGACCGACCCCGACGACGCCTGACCCGAGCCCCGATAGCATCAATCCGGAGACCAACCAATGACCACGCCGGCAGTCGAGTTCCGCGACGTCACGAAGCGGTTCTCGGGCGTCGTCGCCAACGACGGGGTCAGCATGTCCGTCGAAGCCGGCTCCGTCCACGCGCTCTTGGGCGAGAACGGGGCCGGCAAGACGACCCTGATGAACGTCCTCTACGGGCTCTACGAACCGGACGAGGGGACGATCCACGTCCGCGGCGACCCCCGGTCGTTCGACGCGCCCCGGGACGCGATCGACGCCGGCGTCGGGATGATCCACCAGCACTTCATGCTCGTCGACGACATGACCGTCGTCGAGAACGTCACGCTCGGCAACGAACCGGGTCGGTGGCCGCTGCTCGACGGCATTGCCGACCACGCCGGGGCGCTCGCCACACGGGCGGGCATCCACGTCGGTGCGGGCCCGCTCGGCCGTCGGGTCGCCGCCGTCGCCGAGCGGGCCGCCCCGGCCGTCGACGGAGACAGCGCTCGGGAATCAGTCGTCGAGCTGGGGGAGCGCTACGGCTTCGACGTGGACCCCGACGCGGTCGTCGAGGACGTTTCCGTCGGCGTCCGGCAGCGCGTCGAGATCCTGAAGGCGCTGTACCGGGGCGCCGACATCCTCGTCCTCGACGAACCGACGGCCGTGCTGACGCCCCAGGAGGTCGAGGACCTCTTTTCGGTCCTCGAGGAACTCACCGCCCGGGGGAAGACGGTCATCTTCATCACCCACAAGCTCGGGGAGGCGATGACGGCGGCCGACGCGATCACGGTACTCCGGGGCGGGCGGAACGTCGGGACCGTCCCGGCCGAGGCGACGACGAGAGAGGAACTGGCCGAGTTGATGGTCGGCCGCGAGGTGCTCCTGGACGTCGACCGACGGCCGGCCACTCCGGGTGAGGTGGTCCTCGAGGTCGCGGACCTGGCCGTGACCGACGACCGCGGGGTCCGGGCGGTCGACGGCGTGTCCTTCGACGCCCGCGGCGGCGAGATCTTCGGCATCGCCGGCGTCGACGGCAACGGCCAGGCCGAACTGGTCGAGGCCATCACCGGCCTCCGGACGCCGGAATCGGGGCGGATCCGCGTCGACGGCCGGGAGGTGACCGACGAATCCCGCCGCGACCGCATCGACGCCGGGATGGCGTACGTCCCCGCGGACCGCCAGGAGCGGGGGCTGGTGATGGCGTTCGACCTTGTGGGGAACGGCGTGCTCGGCGGCCAGCACGGGGCCCCGTTCGCCCGCGGCGGCCGGATGGACTGGGAACGCGCCGGTGACCACGCCCGGGCGGTCCTCGCGGCGTACGACGTGCGGCCGCCGGACCCGACCGCGACCGCGGCATCGCTCTCCGGTGGCAACCAGCAGAAGTTCGTCGTCGGCCGCGAACTCGAGCGCGACCCGTCGCTTCTGGTCGCCGCCCACCCGACCCGCGGCGTCGACGTCGGCTCCATCGAGTTCATCCACGATCGGTTGCTCTCGCTCCGGGACGAGCAGGTCTGTACGCTTCTGGTCTCCTCGAAGCTCGAGGAGGTCCGGACGCTCTCGGACCGGCTCGCCGTCATCAACGAGGGCGAGTTCGTCGACACGGTCGATCCCGACGCGGTGACGGAGGAACAACTCGGCCTGCTTCTGGCCGGCGAGCGGCCTGACAACGTGTCCTCGACCGCCGCCGTGACGGCGACCCGGACCGGGGGTGACGGCAACCGTTGAGCGTCCGCGACCGCGCCCGGCGGGCGCTCCAGCGGCTCGTCGAGGCCTCCGCCACCGAGCGGGCGCTGATCAGCCTCGCGTCGCTCGCGGCGTCGATCCTCGTCGGCGCGGGCATCGTCCTCGTCGCCGGCCGCACCGCCACCTGCGAGGAGGCCGCGTTCGTGCTCGCGACCCCGCGGCCGTTCGGCGTCCCGGAACTGGCCAGTGCCGGCTTCTGTTACGACCCCGTCGCCGTCTTCGACCGGCTCTTTCTGGGCGCGCTCGGCGACCCGGCCAGCCCGGGGTGGGACCCGCTCAACGGCCGGATGGCGACGACGCTCCGGGAGACCGCCGTCCTCGTGTTCACCGGCCTGTCCGTCGCCCTCGCGTTCCGCGCCGGCGTGTTCAACATCGGCACCCAGGGCCAGCTCGTCGTCGGCGCGCTCGCGACCGCGGTCGCCGTCCTGTGGGCCGCCACGTTCGTCGCCGGCGTCGTCGGGACGGTCGTGCTCGTCCCGTTCGGCGTCCTCGTCGGCGCCGCCTTCGGCGGGCTCTACGGCGCGATCCCGGGGGCGCTGAAGGCCTACGCCGACGCGAACGAGGTCGTCACGACCATCATGCTGAACTTCATCGCCAGCGGCGTGGCGCTGTACCTGGTCCGCTCAGTGTTCAAAGACCCCGCGAGTCCCGCCAACCAGACCATCCCGCTCCCCGACCACGCCCTGTTCCCGCCGCTGCTGTTCGCGCCGCAGTTCGGCGTCTCCATCCTCGCGCTGCTGTTCGGCCTCCTCGCGGCCGGCGGCGTCTTCGTCCTCCTGCGCCGGACGGTGTTCGGCTACGACCTCCGGGCCAGCGGCCTGCAGCCGGCCGCCGCCGAGTACGGGGGCGTCGACGCCCGGCGGACCGTCGTCGCGAGCATGACCCTGTCCGGCGCGCTGGGCGGCATCGGCGGCGCCGTCTACGTCCTCATGGTCCTCGGCAAGTTCCAGACCGACGTGCCGGCCTACGGCTTCGACGGCATCACCGTCGCCATCCTCGCCGGCAACAACCCCCTCGGCGTCGCGCTCGCCGCGTTCCTGTTCGGCGTCCTCAAGAGCGGCACCACCGTCGTCCAGTTCGCGACCGACGTCCCGCCGCAGCTGGTCGGCGTCCTCCGTGGCCTCATCATCCTGTTCGTCGCGATGCCCGAGTTCTTCCGACTGCTCGGCCGCCGGGTCCTCCCGCGGAACCGGGCGGGCGGCGACGCCGTGGCCGCCGACGGCGGCTCCGAGCCGGATGGGACCGACTCCCGGCGGGGTGAAGAGCCGTGATCGACGCGCCGAGAGCGACCGTAGCGCGGCTGGTGGGCGGCCGCCGGGGGACGATCGCCGGCGCGACGGTGGCCGTGCTGGTAGCGCTCGGCGCCCTCGGCCTCCTGTTCCCGGCGTCGCCGGCCGGCATCCTCGCCCGGGCCGTCTTCGCCGCCGGCACCGTCGCCTCCGCACTCCGGCTCTCGGTCCCGATCGCCCTTGCCGCGCTGGGCGGCATCTTCGCCGAGAAGAGCGGCGTCATCAACATCGGCCTGGAGGGCCTGCTCATCGTCGCCGCGTTCGCCGCCGTCTACGCCATGGACGTCACCGACAGCCTCGTGGTCGCGTTCCTGGCCGGCGTGCTCGCGAGCACCCTCCTCGCCGGGCTGTTCGCGGTGGTCTGCATCGAGTTCCGCGCCGACCAGATCATCGCCGGCCTCGCCGTCTGGCTGATCGCGCTCGGTCTCGCCCCGTTCGCCTCGCAGGTCATCTACGAGGCGCCGAACACCGACAGCGTCCGCACGGTGCCGACGGTCCCGGAGCTGGTCGGCTCGCTGCCGAGCGCCGGCGACCTGCCCGTCCGGACCGACCCGCCGACCCTCGGTGTCGGGGTACTCGACGCCGTCCTCGCCGTCGTCGTCGGCCTGCTCGGCCGGGTCGTGCTGTTCGTCGCGGAGGTGCTCTTGGCGTCCTCGCTGTCCGTCTACCTGATGGTGCTCGCAGTCGTACTATCCTGGTACGTCCTCTACCGGACGCGGTTCGGCCGGTGGGTCCACGCCAGCGGCGAGAACCCGAAGGCGCTGGACACCGCAGGCGTGCGCGTCGACCGGGTGCGGTACGCCGCCGTCCTGCTGTCTGGCGTCCTCTCGGGGCTGGGCGGCGCCGCCCTCTCGCTCGGCCTCGGCCAGTTCACCGGCAACGGCGCCACGATGGTAAACGGCAAGGGCTTCATCGCCATCGTCGCGTACCTGTTCGGCAACTACAACCCGGTCGGCGCGTTCCTCTCGACGCTTCTGTTCGCCGGGCTCCAGGCCGTCCAGAACCCGCTCCAGCTGGCCGACATCGGCGTGCCCGACCCCCTCATCCGGATCACGCCGTTCGTGATGGTCGTCGTCGTGCTTGCGCTGGTGGGTCGGACGCGGCTGCCCGACGCTGCCGGGGAGCACTACGAGTCCGGCGAGGAGTGACGGGGCAGGGGCTACGGAGATTCGACAGTCGGCAGGAGTAGTCCCCGGGAAGCGGTGAGCCTCGGAGGTTCAAATCTTCCCCACCAACATTAAGCGGGTCGTTTCTACGGTTTAGCGACACCGTACGCGCTTCCAAATTCCGAAAAGTGCTCCACAAGCAGATCACCCGTTTGCTGGATGTCCTCATGTGAACCCACATGTTCATAGAATGCCGTCCTTGATCCCCAGGGGTCGTTGGCGGTATGGAGGTCCCAGTCTTGCGTTTCAGCCACTACGCGCTCTTCAGCAGCAGGGTCGGCATTCTTTATTTTGTAACCGAACGCGCGGAGTGTCCCATCCACATCCGTCCGATTGTATGTCTCGGGAGAAACCCAATACAGGTGGATATTCAGCTTCTGGGGCGACCCGTCCTCTAGTGATTGAACCCTGTTCATAGGATATTCCAGCCGACTATGACCCAGCGTACGACTCGGTTGCCGAATGATGTTTTGATCCCCTTCCTCACCGGAATCGAACAGCTCCGGATTTTCATCGACCATCAGGTCCCCGAAACGCCGCAATACCTGGATGATTTCAGTCTCAAACTCGTCTGCTAACCGGATCGCCTTCAGGTACCGGTCGTTCTCGAGGCCTTTGGTCAGAAACTCACCCGTCATGCGTTCGCTCTCGCACGGAGATATGTTAGTTGTTCCTCGAGCTCCCCCGCGAGCATCAACGCCTGGGTTTCGTCAACAACCCCTACTGGATCAGCCATCCGTTCGATCATCGGTTCTGGCGCGAAGTTCATGATGCGTTGCTCGACCGCAGCACAGAACAGATAGGCATTGGCTGCCCAGTGGTCGTCAACGGTGTCACCCCGCCACAACAGGTTACGAATTGCCGCCGCCACGTCACTCCAGAACACCACAGAAACCGGACCGGGGTCGTCCCACTCGACCTGGAGTCCATCTTCCGGATGCTCGCTGACTGACGACTCCAGGTTGGCGCGGAGGCGGCCGGTATAGCGCTCCGGCAGCAACAAGGCGTGCGTCCACGCCTGTTTCGGGTACTTGCGTTCGGTGAGTCTCGCAGTCTCCTCCGTCTTCCCGTAGTTGGTGTCCCCGATCTTCACCTCGATCGAAATCCCGCGCTCCGGATAGCGAACCAGAATATCTGGCCGACGAAACCCGCCCTCGTCTTTTGACAGCCGTGTCTCGCGGATGACTTGCTCCGGTGGCTCGTCTACCGATATATCAAATAGTTCGGTGACGAGCGCTGGAGCGTGCCGCAGCAAATTCGCCAGCCACATTGACCAGTCCTCTTCTTTGCTCGGCAAAAGCGGCCCGCTGTTCCGAGTGAGGGCTGAGGACATCGGATCGGTGTCGAAGTGCGCCGCCGACTGCCGCCACGCCTCATTGAATTGCTCCAACAGGTCAGCGATATCGATTGCCGTTTCATGTCCGATCTCGGTATAGATACTCCACCACGGGTCGAGTTCATTCCACCAGTCAGCAAACCCTGCTTTATCGAGTGTTCGTTCCGAGGCAGGGCTGCGTGCGATTGACCGGGTCTCCGTGTACGCCTGCCACCAAGGGTCGAGTTCTTCCCAGTCGCCTGGATCGACCTCTGTACTCACATCCCGGCTGGTGCAGGGAACTAATAAAGCCGTTGGGGTGGTTCTGCGGGCAACCGTCACGAATGTCGCCGTTTTGTGCTGTGTTTCTGGCGGGATTGTCGCTCCGGCCATCCGCTTCAGATCGGAACCGAGGATCTGACTCGCTGGTATGGATTTCCCCCCTTCAGCACGACTTCCAATCCGTTCTCGGCCACTACGGGTGGTATTGATAAGAGAAGTGACATAGATCTTCGCACGTCTATATATTTACCTGATACACCATCAGATGCTTTAGAATTCTAACCTTCAAAGCAATAGTCCCGGGAAGATTCGAACTTCCGTCGTCAGCCCCAGAAGCTGACAGGATTGGCCTCTACCCCACGGGACTCCGCCCGATTGTACCGTGTAGAACGGTTAAACGCTGTCGGTTTCCGTGGGTGGGTCCGGGGCGGCGACATCCGCCTCCAGGTCGTCGAAGACGCGCTCCACCCGCGATTCGACCTCGTCGCGGATTTCCCGGACCCGCTCACTGTCCTCGCCGTGGGGGTCCGACAGCGCCCAGTCCCGCACGTCGACGTCGGCGTCCAACTCCAGGGTCGAACAGCCCATCGTCGCCACGAGGCGGCAGGTCTCCAGCTCCGCCGTGTCGATCTCGCGTGGCTGGCTGTCCGAGAGGTCGAACCCGACCTCCGCCATCGCCTCGACGACCTCGGGGTGGACGGCGTCCGCCGGGTCGGTGCCGCCGGTCACCACCTCGACGTCGAGGTCCCGGGCGTCGGCCTCCCGGCGCGCGAAGGCGGCGGCCATCTGGCTACGACCGGCGTTCTGCACGCAGACGAACGCGACGCGGGGGACGGTCGAGTCCATAGCGCCTACTACCGCCGACTGCCCCAAATAGACACCGATGAACTGCCGGAAATCGGGCTATTGAGACCTATATGCGGCTGTATATCGAAACGTTCGGTGTCTGCTCCTCGGGGGTGTGGCCGCCGGCAGCGCCATCGGCGAACCGATACCGACATGGCCCCGCCGCCTGCACCACCGCGCATGTACGTCGGCCGCTTCGTCGTCGTCGCACCGGACCGGGCCGCCTACCGCGTGTCCTCGCGGTCGTTCCCGCACCGCCGGATCGTCGACCGCGACGGCACGCTGACCGTCGCCCCCACCGAGGACGCCGGGACGCCCTCGCGGCGACGCTCCTGGCGCTGGACTACGAGAAGGACGACTACGACACGCCCCGCGTCGCCGGCGTCGTCGGCGAGGAGAGCTACGTCGGCATCGTCCGCCGGGACGCCCTGCTCGTCGAGGCCGTCACGGAGCCGACCCTCCTCGCGACCTACGAGACCGACCGTCCGGAGGCCACCGACCTCGCGGCGACCGAACCCGAGTCAATGGCGCGGGAGGTCTACGAGTTCGACCTCGAGCACCCGGTGTGTGCGGCCGCGGTCACGGCGACCGACGACGAGTTCGCGACGGGGTACTACAACGGACCGTAGGGCCGGGCCGTCGTTGAAGGGGCGGCGACCGGGTCGTCCGTCGGGTGAGCGTCCGGCCCGACTGTCGGGTGAGCGCCCGGGACGGACGCGGCGGGACCGCCACCACTTACCCGTCGCCGGTCCTACACGGGCGTATGCTTGCCGGCGTCATCTCCGACATCCACGCAAACCGCGTGGCCCTGGACGCGGTGCTCGAGGACATGCCCGACGTGGACGCCCTGGTCTGTGCCGGCGACGTGGTCGGCTACAACCCCTGGCCCGTCGAGTGCGTCGACGCCCTCCGCGACCGCGAGGTGCCGACGGTGATGGGCAACCACGACCGGGCGGTCGTGACGGGGACGGGCTTTGCCGGCAACCGGATGGCCGACGGCGGCGTCGAGTACGCTCGTGAGGCACTCGACGACGACCGCCACGAGTGGCTGGCCGGCCTTCCCGACCAGCGGCTGGTCATCGACGGCCGCCTGAAGGTCGTCCACGGCCACCCCGAGGACCCGAACCGCTACACCTACCCGGAACTGTTCTCCGAGGAGCTGCTCGACGCGGAGGACGTCCTCGTGATGGGCCACACCCACGTGCAGGCTCACGAGACCTACGACGACGGCGTCGTGCTGAACCCGGGGGCGGTCGGGCAGCCGCGGGACCAGGACCCGCGGGCGGCGTACGCCGTCGTCGACCTCGACACACTCGCCGTGGACGAGCACCGCGTCGAGTACGACGTCGACCGCGTCGTCGACGCCATCGCCGACGCCGGGCTCCCGCGGGACACCGGCCAGCGGTTGAGGAAGGGGCGGTAACGTCGAGACCCGCATTCCGTTAGATCTCCCGGCAATGACAGCTGCGACGGCGGAGCACGGGGGCCCGGACGCTTCCCAACGTCACCGTGGCCCGATGACCGGGTCCCCTCGGTGGCGTCAGGTGGCCGCGAAACGCTCTCGACCCGAAGCGAGTGAGTCCGGCGTCGACGACCAGCCCGAGGTTCAGTAACTATCGGAGGGATCAGTCGAAGCTATTTGGTGACACGGACGAAAATACAGTTCCTGGGTGGCGAGGCTGCCACTTGATGTCTCTTCGAGGAATTGTTGACCTACTTAGGTATGAACCAGAGTTTTTATAGTTCAGACTATTATAGTTCAGACTATTATAGTATAGCCTCTAACTTTGATGGATCTATGTAGCTGCCACGACAGGAGGGGCAGGTTTTCCGACCCCCTCCTGAAGCGGGCTTTTGCGCTCGTCGATGAATTTTTCCAGTTAGTGCTTCGTGGCACTCGCCGCTTCCTCCTTCTGGATGGACTCCGTGATGAGCGAGTCGAGGTTGATGTCGTCGAGCATCCCCGGACCACCCGTCCCTTTCCCCTTAGATCCGGCACCATCGGGCGGGGCTCGCGGCGCTACGTCTCGCCGAACCGACCCATCGGTTCACACGGCGCAAGCTCCGCCTGGAAGTGCCGGAGTTCCGGCGTCGGCGGCTCGCTGATGACGTCCATTCCAGGCACGTCGTCTCGACGCTCGTGGACGGCCGCGACGGTGTCGGCGACGTGCTCGACGTGTGCGAGCCCGTAGCTCCGACGCGGCAGCGCCAGCCGGACGAGTTCCGGCCGATCTGTGTCGGGGAACGCGAAGCTCCCCAGTTCGACCGCCCGGACCGCGCCCTCGAGGTAGCACTCACAGACCAGCGACTGGCCAGGGAAGGCCTCGGTGTCGAGGTGCGGCAGGAACCGGCCCGCGTCGACGTAGACCGCGTGGCCGCCGAACGGCTGGTAGACGGGGACGCCGGCGTCGACGAGCCGCCGGCCGAGCGCGGCCACGCCCTCGAGGCGGTCGGTGACGTAGCGCCGCTCGACGACCTCCCTGAGGCCGACGGCCATCGCCTCCAGATCGCGGCCCGCCAGGCCGCCGTAGGTCGGGAAGCCCTCGTAGAGGATGGCCCGCTCCTTGCAGCGCTCGAAGAGGCCCTCGTCCCGGCAGGCGACGAAGCCGCCGACGTTCGTCAGCGCGTCCTTCTTCCCGCTCATCGTGATCGCGTCGGCGTAGGAGAGCTGTTCGCGGGCGATCTCGGCGACGGCGGCGTCGGCGAACTCCTCCTCGCGGGCGCCGACGAACGCCGCGTTCTCGGCGAACCGGCAGGCGTCGATGACGAACGTGGCGTCGGCCTCCTCGGCCACCGCCGCGACCCGGCGGACGTTCTCGACGCTGACCGGCTGGCCGGCGATCGAGTTGTTCGTGACCGTCAGGACGATCGCCGGGACCCGTTCGGCGCCCGCCTCGTCGACGACGGACCGGAGTCGGTCGACGTTCATGTTGCCCTTGAACGAATAGTCCGCCTCGGGCGCTAATCCGACGGGGAGTGGGCAGTCGACCGGGTCGGCGCCCTGGTTCGCGACGTGGGCCCGCGTCGTGTCGAAGTGAGCGTTGTTCGGGACCACATCCCCGTCCTCGAGGAGCGCACCGAAGAGCACGTTCTCGGCACCGCGGCCCTGGTGGGTCGGCACCACCTGCTCGAACCCCATCACGTCGGCGACGGCCGACCGGAACCGGTCGAACGACCGGCTGCCGGCGTAGGACTCGTCGCCGCGGTGCAGCGCCGCCCACTGGTCGTGGCTCATCGCACCGGTGCCGCTGTCTGTCAGCAGGTCGACGTAGACGTCCTCGGCGTCGAGGCCGAAGACGTTGTAGCCGGCCGCCTCCAGCGCCGCCTGTCGCTCCTCGGGGTCGGGACGTCGGAGCGGCTCGACGACCTTGGCCCTGTAGGCACGCATATCGGAGACAGCGCCGTCCGCCGGGAAAAATCCCGGTGCGGGCGTCGGTACAGGAACGGACGGGTCTGGCGGGTGGTAGCCGGACCTGACCCCGATCCCATGGCAGGGTCAACACCGGGAGACAGAAGGCGCCAGCATCCGCGCGAGCGAACAAAGTGAGCGCGCGGTTCAGCGTGAGCAGAGAGCGGGTTGCGGGCTGCAGGCCCGCAGACGGATGCCGTGGCGGCACACTTATTAAGGAAATATTTGAATAGTTAGTGTTAGTAGGGTGGGTATGGGAGCCGGTCGGCGGAAGGAGATCGTACGACATCTGAGTGAAGCGGAACTGGATATATAACTTCGGGATGAGGAGGATCCGGAGATGGTTCGGCCGCTCGGGTTCGTGAAGAATCTCTACCAGGCAGATACACTCGGTGAAGCCGCAGACCGGGTGGGAAAGTCCCAGCCGAGGGGCGCGCGGTGGGCGGAGCGGTGGAACGAGGGCGGTGTCGGCGAACTCGCGCCGGATCACGGCGGCGAGCGACCCTCGAAACTGACCGCTGGGGAGCGCCAGCAGCTGCGGGAGCACCTCGAGGCCGATCAACCGTGGACGACAGAGGGGTTGCGTTCCCTCATCCAAGAGGAATTCGGGGTAACGTACTATCCAAATTATGTTTACGAGCTATTGCGATCCTTCGACATAATTGGAAGAAACGCTTCGTAAATATTCAAATATAATCTTAAGTACGATGCCGCCTCGCGGTGCACGCAGTTCGCCTGCGGCGCGCTCGCGGCGGGCCAGCATCCGCGAGGCGCGCGAAGCGCGCGGAGCGGTTCACCGGGCGCGAACGGAGTGAGC
>PXRI01000017.1:0-1899 GCA_003021005.1 Halobacteriales archaeon QS_1_69_70
AAGGGGTCCTCCTGCATCTCGTAGGCCTCCTCGCAGATGGGGCCGCTGATCAGCGCTACTCCGGCGGTGTCGTCGACGCCGACCAGCGGCACCCGCTGGTACCCGACGCCCGGCTCGCCGCGCTGACTGGCGGTGCGCTCGGCGAACACCGGCGCCCGCCCCCCGGGTAGCCGTCCCCTGTCGGTGCGGACGCTGGCGGCCTGCGGGACGAACACCTCCTCGACCGGCCGGTTGCGCACCTCCGGGGCGTCCTCGGCGTCCATCGTCAACCAGATACCCTGCCCGTCCTCCTGGGCATCGATCTCCGCCTCCAGGAACGACTCGTGTTTCGAGTGTCCCGAGTCGTACACCCGCGCGTAGCCGTTCGCGACCAGTTCCCGGTTGACGTTGCTGTCGTACACGTCATCGCCGTCCGAGTCGTAGTAGATGTACCCCAGCACCCGCCCGAGTCCGTCGTAAACCGACTCGTTGGGGTCCAGCTGGAGCTTGACCTGCCCGTCCCCGACCTTGGCCCTCAGGTATCTCTCGGCCTTCGACGCCCAGTCCTGGAGGAACGTGTAATCGGGCTTCTCGCACTCGTTCTGGTAGGTGCCGTCCTCGGAGAGCCGGCGAATGAAGTAAGGGTAGCGGGTGGTGTCGCCGGCCGGGAACGTCGGGAATGCACCCGTGACGGGGCTGGTCGCCTGGCCGGCGTTGGATTCGGTATCAGTCACTTGGTCGTCGTTGACCTGCAGGCCCGTCCGGAGCCGGTCGAGCACGTCGTTGAGGTGGGTGATCGGGTCGCCGGCGCTGGCGTGGACGAACACGGCGGCGCCGTCGCGGACGAACTGCTGGAGGCGCGCCAGTTCCTCGCCGCTGAAGGCCTCGGTGGGGGGTGTCAGCCACACCGCTTCCGCTCGCTTCAGGTCAGCCAGCAGGTCGTCGGTCGCCTCCACCGTATATGTCGCCGAGACTTCGTCCCGGAACGTCGAGAACTCCCCGTTCAAGGTGTAGGGCTGGCCGTGGCTCTCGTCGTAGAGGACGGTGCCGCTGCCGGCGAGGTGGGCATCCCAGACGTTCTGGACGAAATCGAGGTTGCGCCGCGGGAGGCGCTCTCGGTGGTGCCGCCGGAGTCCGTGACGAGCAGCGAGCCGGCGGCGACCACGCCGTCGGCGGCGGCGACCAGCGCTGGCGCCGTCCCCTCGTAGGCAGCGTACTGCCCGTCGCCGCCCGCATCCGTGGAGGTGGCGGACGATTCGGCCCGAACCGCGACGGCATCGTCGCCGGCAGCCAGCGGCTCGCCCCCCTGACGGACGAGACTCCGGGTGGCGTCGAACCGCAGGTCCGTGATGTCGAACTCCTTGTCGTACGCGAGTCCTTCCCACTCGACGGGGCGCTCGAAACAGCCGTTGTCGCTGGATTCGGCGGTGTCGAACCCGAGCAGCCGCACCTCGATTCCCCCACCCTCAGTCTCCATGTCGACGGTGTCGCCGTCGGCGACGTACGTAACCGCGCCTTCGTAGCCGTACTGTGCATCGTCGGGGGCGAGGCCGTCGCGGTCTTCGAACAGCGCGGGGTAGCGGTCGGTGTTGAAGTCGGTGGTCAGTGGGATGCTGTCGGCCTCGCCCACCCGGGAGACGGAGTCGAGGACGGTGTCGGCGTTGAACCGGAACCCGACGCCCAGCCGACTCGCGATCTCGTTGAGTCGCGTCGAGGGGTTTCCCGTACCTCGATCGTATTCGCTTCTCACGTCGTTGACCTCGTCGGGAGCGTACGTTCCGGTGAGTCCGGTGGTGGAATTGAACTTCCGCGGGAAGGCGGTGATGTCGCCGGAGTTGACAAGCAGGACGTTGCCGCCGTCATCGACGTAGCGTTCGAGGGCGGCGAGTTCGGCCTCGTTGAAATTGCCCGGGGTGACGA
>PXRI01000017.1:1979-185476 GCA_003021005.1 Halobacteriales archaeon QS_1_69_70
GGTAGAGGACGGTGTGTTCGGTGCCGCCGGCGCGGCCCGTCATCTCGTCGAGCAGGTTCAGGAGGAACTCCTCGTTGCCCTGCGGCCAATTGGTGCCGTCGATCGCCAGTAGGCCGCCGGTGCCGGCGACGACGCCTTCGTTACGGTCGTCGATTGCGACGAGCGGGATGGGCGTCTCCTCGGGGTACACGACTCCCGGCCCGTCGCGTTGGTTTCCAGAGTCGTTCGTCAGCAGTTCGTTGCGTGCGGTGGATTCGGCCCAGACGGCGACGAGTTCTTCGTCGGTCAGTGGCTCCTCGTTGGCGTTGAGGAGGCTGAGGGGGTTGAAGAACTCCATCGGGGCGATGCGTCCCTCGCGGGTCGTCGCAGCCGTCTCGTTCGCCGTTACGGTGTCCGAGAGTGCGGTTCGACCGGCCAGAGCCGCGGCCGACCCGGCGAGGATGCTGCGTCGCCGGACCGGGAGGTCTTCGGAGTCCATCGAGGTCGACTTCGTGAGGGTGCCTTATATTATTTCTAGCAAAACTCTCCAAAAATATATCCGTAATAACGAGGTATAGAGCTATATACTGGCATATAGGCTGGGTTAGACATAGGCCATCAAACCCGCGAAACGGACCGACGAAGGGCCCTCAGCCGGTACGCGACGAGAGGCCGATCAGTCGCGACACCGGGGGTCGCGGTCCCTCCCAGGCGAACGGAGAGACACGGGGACCGAGCGCGTCGGCCTTGGTCGACTCCCGAGCCTTGGCCGTCCCGCCGACGTCATCGACAGAGAACACGCGGACGCGCCGTCCGTCGCCGGAGTGCCGGGGAGAAGCGAAAGCCCTATTTACAGAATCGGAGTAAAACGAGACGACGAGCCGCCGTAGCTCAGTTGGTAGAGCACCTGGTTGTTACCCAGGTTGTCCCAGGTTCGAGACCTGGCGGCGGCGCTTCTTTCCGCGACAACGCGCCCAGCTCCGGCTGGGCGCAACCGAGCGGGAAGTGATAGCCGGGACCCAGGTCTCGAGCCGGCGAGTCGCAGCCCGCGAGACGCGACCGAAGGGAGCGTCTCGAAACGAGCGAGCGGTGGAACCGCGAGCCGAACGAGCACCGCGAGTGAGGACCGTCTCCACTCGTTCGAGACCTGGCGGCGGTGTCTCTCGCTCTACCCACCGAGTTGCGAGCCTCACCACGCCGCCCGCAGGACCGCCTCCAGGTCCTCGACCGTCGGATCCAGGCCGTCCGGGCAGTACGACATGAGCCCGTCGCCGTGGACGTCCCGGGCGACGGCGGGGAGGTCGCGTTCCGCCATGTCGTCGACCTCGCGGAGCTGCGTCGGGAGCCCGAGGGCGTCGCGGATCCCGGCGACGCGGTCGACGATGGCGTCGGCACGGCCGTCGGTCGTCGACGCCTCGATGTCGAGCCCGTCGGCCAGCAACGCCCGGCCGCCGTCGACCTCGTCGAACAGGTACCGGAGGGCGTGCGGGGCGATGATGCCGTGGGCGGCGCCCTGCTGGACGGCGTAGCCCCGGGCGATGCCGTGCCCGAATGCGTGGACGAGCGACAGCGTCAGGCCGTCGGCCCGCGAGCAGCCGTACTGGGCGAGGAGCGTGCCGACGACGACGTCGTCCATCGTGTCGGCATCCCGGTCGCCGGCGCCGAGCGCGGGCAGTCCGCGATCCAGACGGCGGAGCGCTCCGACGGCGGTCGCGTCGGTGATCGGCGTCGCCGTCGCGGCGTAGGCGGTCTCGACGGCCTTGTCGAAGCCGTTCATCGCCGACGCAGACAGCACGTCCTGTGGCGTCGTCGCCACGAGGTCGGGGTCGTAGTGCAGCGCCGCAGGCATCAGTTGCTCGTCGTAGGCACCGCCGCGAACCAGGCCGTCGCGGCGGGAGGTGATGCCGGCGACCATCGAGAGGTCGGCGCCGGCGAGCGTCGTCGGCACTGCGACCACCGGCGGCACGCCCGCCGCAGGGACCGCGACCACTCCGGTGTCCTCGAAGGTGTCCTGGGCGGCCTCGGGCGTGTCGGCGGCCGCCGACAGCGCCGCGACGATCCTCGCGACGTCGAGGCTGCTGCCGCCGCCGACGGCGACGAGGGCGTCGGCGCCGCAGTCGGCGAACCGCTCGGCGCCGGCGAGGGCCGTCTCGAACCGCTTCGCCGGGGTCGTCTCGGCGAACTCGGCGGCCAGCCGGTCGCCGAGGCCCGCCCGGACCGGCTCCATGACGGCGGCAGTCGCGCCGACGGTGCGACCGGTCACGACGAGGGCGTCGTCGGCACCGACTGCCGCCAGTTCGTCGGCGAGGGCGTCGATGCACCCTTCGCCGTACCGGATCGTCCCGGGCGCGTAATCGAAGTGGAACGTCATGCGGTCGGTTCGGCGGCGTCCGGCTTGCCTCTTGGGTCCCTGGCCCGGCACATTAATGAGCCCGCGATGAATAGCTCCGCCCACGGGCCCTTAGCTTAGTCCGGATATAGCACCCGGCTCATACTTCCCCGTGGACGGGCGCGAGGAATGGGATACCGGGCGGTCGCCGGTTCAAATCCGGCAGGGCCCACTTCTCCCGACGAGCGGACGCGAGGAGGGAGAAGTGCCGCCCGAGGATTTGAGCCCTGGGAGACGCAGCCCGGAACGACCGAGCGAAGCGAGGTCGAAGCCCGGACCGTCTCCCTCCGGTTCAAATCCGGCAGGGCCCACTCGCCCTGTGAACGACAGTGAACAGTGGCGAGTGTCATCTGGCGGATTTGAGCCCTGGGAGTCACAGCCCGCGCAGCGAAGCGAGCAGGACCCTCTGGCTCCGGTTCAAATCCGGCAGGGCCCATCGCTTCTGCGACGAGCGGACGCGAGGAGCGAAGCGGTTCACCTCCGGATTTGAACCCTGGGAGTCACAAGCCCGCACAGACGAGCGTGGCGAGGCGCGACCGGAGGGAGCGTCTCAGAATGTCGAGCGGCGAAGCCGCGAGACGAGCGAGCCGGGCAGGAATGTCTCCCTCCGGTTCAAATCCGGCGGTGCCGATTTGGTGCCCGTCACCCGGCATGGGCGGCCCGGAACTCGAGGACGAACGTGGCGCCGCCGCGGTCGTTGTCCTCGACGGCAACGTCGCCGCCGTACTCGGAGAGCATCGCGTCGACGAAGAAGAGACCGAACCCGGACCCGGTCGACGGTCCGGCGCCCGTCTCCGAGCGGCCGAAGATGGCCTCCTTCCGGTCGTCGGGGACGCCGGAGCCGTCGTCGGCGATCCGGACGACGACGCGGTCGCCATCCGGCCGTTCGGCCGACACCTCGAGGGTGAGGTCGGCGGGGTCGTTGTGGTCGACGGCGTTCGTGAGCACGTTGCCCAGCACCTCGCCGAGCAGGTCGTTGGCGAGGACCTTCGTCCCGTCCGGCACGCGCGTGTCGACGGTGAGTTCGGGGTAGGTCGATTCGATCCGATCCAGCTCGGAGCGGAGCGCGGGTGCGATATCGACCGGCTGGAGGTCCGTCTCGGCCTCCCCGGTGAGCGTCTCCAGGACGGTGCGGACGCGGTGGATGATCGCCTCGATGTCCTCGCCCCACTGGATGATCGTCTCGGCGTCCCGGGCCGACTCGCCCTCGAGGTCGTCCGCGAGGAACCGGGCGCGGCCCTTGATGATGGTGACGCCGTTGAGGACGTCGTGGCGGAGGATGGAGTTGAAGAACTCCATCCGTTCGGTGTGCCGCTCGAGCGTCCGCTCGCGCTCCGTGCGTTCGAGGGCGACCTCGAGGTTCGCCACGAGGAGCCGCGCCAGGAGGAGGTCGTTGTCGGTGAAGTCGTCGGGTTCGACCGAGCCGACGTTCATGACGCCGTACTCGCCGATCGGGATGATGAGTTCGCTCCGGAGTGCCGTCTCCGGGTTGTGACGCTCGGGGTGGTCCTGGAGGTCGGCGATCACGCGGGCTTCGCCCTTGTCGAAGGCCCGCCAGGAGAGGCTGTTGCCGGCGGCGAACGTCGGCATGGGGTCGAACATCTCCCGGGCGGCCTCCGTCGAGGCGACCGGTTCCAGCCGCTCGCCGGCGTCGTCGACCAGCCAGATGGTCGTGACCGGGAGTCCGAGGACGTCGTCCGCTCGCTGGACGGCGGTCTCACAGGCCGCCGCGCGGTCGGGGGCCTGGATCATCTCCCGCGTCGCGTCGTGGAGTCGCGTCAGCTGCCCTTCGCGCCGCTTCCGCTCGCTGATGTCCCGTATGATGCCGGTGAAGAGGTGCTCCTCGCCCGTGGACAGCTCGCCGATGCTCACCTCGACGTCGCCCCTCGTGGTGGTCCTCGTGCAGCCGGTCCGGGATGATCCGGGTCAGCGACTCGCCGGTGACCTCGTCAGGATCGTGGCCCAACAGCCGCTTTAGGCCGCTGTTGGCGTACTGGATGGTGCTGGTCTCGTCGATCGTGACCACGCCCAGTGACGTGTTCTCCGCCAGGGACCGGAAGCGCTGTTCGGCGCGCTGGAGGCGGTGCTCGTGGGCCTTGCGGTCGGAGATGTCCCTGACGAACGCGATGAGCTGCATCTCGTCACCGAACTGCACGTGGTCGAGCGACACCTCGACCCAGCGGTGGCTACCGTCGGCCCGCTCGGCCAGCCAGTCGAACGTCTGGGTGTCGCCCGCCATCGCCCGCTGCATCCGGTGGCGGGCCGTCTCGGCGTCGAAGCCGGAGACGTCGGCGGTGATATCACCGACGCTGAGACCCTCCAGTTCGGCCGGTTCGTAGCCGAGCAGCTCGGCGCCCCGGGGGTTGACGTCGCGGATCCGGCCGTCCTCGGGGTCGTGGACGAAGATCCCGATCGTCGCGCTCTCGAACAGTGCGGCGTACTCTTCCAGCGCCTGCCGGCGGTCGGCCTGGCGCTTTCGAACCCGGGCGGACAGGATCCCGATGGTCGTGCCGCCCAACATTCCAACGGCGATGGCCGTGATCGCGGCGAACAGCGGTGTCACCTCGCCGATGACCGTTTCCAGGACCCCGAACCAGCCCACCAGCGCGGCCACGAGCCCCGTGGCGGTCACCGTCCAGCGGGCGACAGTACCCGCGTGGGCCTCCGGCAGGTCGCTCCTCGCGTAGTATCGATAGCCCACCACCGCCACCCCGAGTGAGAGCACGAGCGCCAGGGCCCCTTCGCCGATCGCTGCAGGGATCGAGCGGTCGTCGTCCAGCGCGACGAGGACGAGCGTCGACCCTGCCACGAGACACCCCAGGATCGAGGGGAACCAGGTTTCGGCGCGGCGGCGAAGCGGCGACATCGATTCGCCCCGGCTAAGGGCCCGTCGTGACTTAATGGCTGGTAAGCGGCACGCGGGACGACTGCCCCGGGCTGGTGCCGACCGTCGGACGATGACTGATAAACTGCCCGAACTGAACCGGCGCAGCTGCGGTAGCGGCTAGTTTCCCAAACTTTAATGCCGGAAGTTACTACCTCACGGGGGAGGCACCCACATGAGCCATGATGACCCGGGACCGACCGGACAGCTCGATCGACGCGACGTCCTCAGGACGACCGGCGCCGGTCTCGTCGGCGCGGCCGCCGTCCCCACAGTCAGCGCCCAGGAGGGCCCGCCCGAGGACCGCGGGCGGGGTGACGGCCGGCCGACGAAGGCCATCCTCACCGTCGATCAAGAACGGCCCAGCCCGGGAGAGACGGTGACGCTCTCCGGGGAGAACTCGCTCCCTGGCGGCGACGCCGAAGCCATCGAGACCTACGCGTTCGAGGCCCGCGACGGCGACGGCGACGTCCTGCTGGAGACCTCGGGCTCGTCGGCGACGGAGAGCGTGACGCTGCCGTCGGCGGGCGAGTACGTCGCGACGCTGTCGGTGACCGACAGCGCCGGCGGCACCGATACCACGACGCGGACGATCACGATAACCTTCCCGCGGGAGCTGTTGAACCCACGGGCCCGGAACGCGGGCCACGCCTGGGACCGCGGCTACCGGGGCCGGTCGGACCGGACGGTGTTCGATCCCGACACGGGCTTCGACGCCCGCCACACCGACCTCGGGCCCTGGTCAGGTGTCACGGTCGACTTCTCGGACGGCCTCGAGGTGACGACGGGGGCCGACGGCCTCGACGCCGTCGCGCCGCCGGAGTCCGACTCCATCCCGGAATTCGTCGGGTGGCTCCGGGCCGGAAGCGACCCCGAACTCCCGCGGGATACCGACGACCACGGTAGCCACACCGCCGGCATCATGGCCGGGACGGGACGGGGCCGCGTGCTCGACACCGAGGCACTGCTGGAACAGTGGGGCTTCGGGGGCGAGGCGACCGTCGGGGGCGGTGACTCGGTCGAACGGTCGTTCGTCGTCCCGGCCGACGCGGCCGACCGCGAGCTGTTCGTCGCGGTCGCGGGCCGCTGGCTTGACGTCAGCCTGGTGGCGCCGGACGGGACGGAACTCGCCACCGAGACGACCCAGATCAACGCCGTCGAGCACGGCGGCGGGAGTTTCCAGGAGAACGAGTACGGCGAACGGGAGATACTCGCTGCCGAGGCGGTCCACGACGCCGACGCCGCCGAGGCCGACCGGACGTACCGCCTCGTGGTCGACGCCAACGGTGACGCGCCCAGCGGCGAGGGCGTGGTCCGGCTCGCGGCGGCGTCGCTCAAGACCGAGCGTGGCACGGCACTCGCCGCGTCCGGCGACATCGACGACGCGACCGTGACCGGCGGGCTGGCCGACGACGGGCAGCCGGCGGTCCACCCGGGCGTCGCGCCCCGGCAGAGCTTCGTCGCCACACCGAACACATTCGACATCGTGAACGGCACCACGCCGGTGCTGGAGGCCATCGCCGAGGAGGCCGATGCGTACGCGCAGGCGTTCGAGTCACGAGCAATCAACATGTCCTGGGGGCAGCCGCTCGGCATCCCCTCGGCGGCCGTCCAGAACCCCTACGACGAGGTCCACGAGACGATATCCGATCTCGCACGGGCCGGTCTCGTCTCCACTCACGCGGTCGCGAATTACCCGGGGACGCCGACCGGCGGCAACGACACCGTCTCCGGGGCGCCGGAGGCCGTCTCGGTGGTCCGGACTGACCACCTCTCCGGGATCAGCACGTCGTCGTCCGGGGGTGCCGCCACCGTCACCGACGACGGCGACGCATTCCGGACGCCGGACGTCTGCGCCTACGGGCAGGACGAACACGCCGTCGAGGCCCGCACCGACACCGACCCCGGCGAGTACGGCGAGGTCGACGGCTACGTCGCCTTCACCGGCACCTCGATGGCCGCCCCCTCCACGGCAGGGCTGGCCGCGCTGGTGATGCAGGCGATGGAGGAGGACAGTCCCGACGGGCTCGAGTTGCCCGCGCCGTCGGCGCTGTTCGAGGACGGCCGCGACGAGAGCGACCGCCTGGCGTGGACGCTGCGGACGAAGGCGACGCTGCTCGCGACGGCGACCACGACGGCGTTCAACGCCATCCCCTGGCACGGCGACCAGCAGCCGACCTACTCGCCCGGCACGCGGGACCCCTACGAGGGCTTCGGCCGCCTGAACCACGGCGCCGCCGTCGACGCCATCTCGCGGAACATCCACAAGGAGGGTGAGGCCACCGAGACCCTCGGGTTGGGCGTCCCGGATGACGAACAGTCCGCGGCGGGCTACATCGCCGGCCCAGGCACGTTCGAGATCGACGTCGCCTTCGAGGGCTACGAGGGCCTCGACGCGGACCTGACGGCCGGCGATCCCCACCTCGACCTGTTCGTCTACGATGCCCGCTCGCCCGAGGGCGTCGAGGGCGACACCCCGACCGGGACGCCGACCGTCGTCGCCCAAAGCTACGGGGTGGCGGCGTCGGATGGCAGCCTCACCGTCACACTCGGGCCGGACGACGTCTACCAGGTCGCCGTGAAGCTCGTGTCCGTCCCCGGGGACGGCGCTAGCCAGCTCGCCGGCACCGACGTCGAGGTGCCGGCGACGGGCGAGGGACTGCTGTTCAACGGCGCCGACGTGCGCGCCGAGGTCGAACTCGAGGTCGAACGGGGCGGGGTCCGGATCCACGACGACGGCGAAGCCGGTGACGCGACGGACGAGGTGGCGGCGACGGTCGCCGAGGCCGAAGACGAGGTGGCGACGATGGCCGAGATGGAGACCGAGTCCCTGGACATCGGGGACCCGTAACGCTCGTTCGGCGACCGGGTGGCCGGTGCGCTGGGAGGGGAGGCCGGCGGCGTCACGGCGCGATGGCCGCCATCACCTGCGCCTCGATCTTGCGGAGGTGCTCGCCGACGGTGCCGTCCGACCGGTCGAGGTCCTCGGCGATGTCCTGGGAGCATCGCGAACAGCCGCTGTTCCTCCGGGACGTAATCGCTGATCCGCTCGAGTTCCAGCCCGACGTCGTTCGGGACCTGCGGGACGACCTCCCGGATCACCTCCTCCTCGCCGACGATGTGGGCGCGGAGCGACCGCCTGCCGGTGTACTCGAGCGGCATGTCGAGGATGAGTTCGTACTCGCGGAACAGCGACAGCAGATCCACGATCGTCTCGGTCGGGACGAAGTGGGCGTAGACGGTGACGTGGTCGTCGCCCGCCGATACCTGGTGGTCCAGCACCTCCCGGGCGGCGTCGGCGATTTCGCGGGCCCGCTCGGCGTCGCCCGACAGCTGGAACAGGGTGATCGCAGTTCCGTCGTCCAATAGGCTGACGTTGTGCAATAGCTCCCGGGTGACGGCGGGGTCGTCCGCCAACGCCTCGTCGACCGGGTGGATGCCTCCGTCCTGCGGGGTGATGACCGTCCGGACGTAGCGCATGTTACCCGTCACACCGCGACTGCGACGCATAAACGTGTTCACCCGGGTCGGGATGGGCAGCACTGGCTTTGATGACTGGAGACTCGGAGGCCGTGGTCGATGGACCGCCATCTCGACTGTGGGTGTGTTGGCAACCGATCCACCTTTCACGTGACAAACGGTTACAACTCGTACCATTACCGTCGAGAGAAATGGTTAAGCCGGCAGCGAGACAATACCCACGTATGTCAGACACCGACCGGGACGAGGGCGGAAAGTACACCGTAACGGTGTCCGACGAGGAGATCCTCGCAGCGATCGACCACGCGCGGACCCCTGTCGTGACGGCAGTGGACCTCGAAGCGGTGCTTCCGATCGGGCGAGGGGCGGTCCGCGAGCGGTTGCTCGATCTGCTCGACCAGGGCCGCGTCGTCCGGAAAAAGGTCGGGAGTCGGGCCGTCGTGTGGTGGCGTACGGACCACGGGGAATACGACGCTCCCGACGGGGAGGCCTCGAAGGAGGATCCGGTTTTCGATCTGCCGACGTTCGCGAGCGGCGCGAGTGACGTCTCGGCGACCGTCGACGAGTACGTCGCCGACTCGATCGCTGGCGAATCCGATCCTGAAAGATGAGCGGACAGATGGACGATGCATCGACGCCCACCCCGCAGGCGACGGCGAACCCGCTGTTCATCGACACCGGTGCGTTCTACGCTCGGATGGACCAGGACGACGCCCACCACGGTCGGGCGACGGCGGTGTTCGACGCGATTCAGAATGGGACCCTTCCATATCGACCGCTGTACACGACGGGCTATGTCCTCGCCGAACTCGTCACGCTCGGTCTCGTTCGAGCGAACTCTGCGCTGGCTGCAACCGCCCTACGACGCGTCCGCGCCTCGCCATCGGTGACGGTACTCCATCCGGACGAGTCGAGTTTCGCGGTCGCCTGTGAGGAGTTCTACCGCTACGACGATCAGAACATCTCGCTCGTCGACCACGCGACCGGCGTTCTAGCCGACGAGCGCGACGTCGAACACATCTTCACGTTCGACCCGGACGATTTTCGCACTCTCGGATTCACCGTGGTTCCCGATGACACGGGCGAAGCGTAACTGTTCACTCGGCCAGTGGCCGACGCTGTCCACCGCTCCCGCCTCGACCCCTGGCCGACACCGTAACAACGGACAGCGAGTCAGGCGCCGCGGGCGCCATCCGCCGTGGGCCCGCCGCAACCCGCGGATCGACGCCGGCCCCGGGCCGCGGCCGGCCGAGACCGCCGCGAGCGCCGCTGGGCGGTTTCAATACCCTTTTGCCGCCGCGTCCAGTGCGTCCTCCCATGGCTGACTTCCAGGTCGTCGTGGGGGACCCGGACGAGGGTACGACCTACGCCGTCGACGTGGACGGACAGGACGCGAACCGGTTCGTCGGCCGGTCGGTCGGCGAGACGGTCGACGGCGACGCCGTCGGCCTCGCCGGCTACGAACTCGAGATCACCGGCGGCTCCGACACCTCCGGCCGGCCGATGCGGGAGGACGTCGGCGGCACCGAAACCGCCGCCATCCTGCTGGAGGGCGGCGTCGGCTTCGACCCGACCGTCGACGGCGAGCGCAAGCGCGTCACGGTCCGCGGCGCGGAGATCTCCGAGGAGACCCGGCAGATCAACGCCAAGATCGTCGCCCGCGGCGACGACGCCATCGACGACCTCCTCGGCGGCGAAGAGGAGTAAGGACGTCTCACACACGCGTCCAACCGATGGCACGCCTCCCCTCCGACGGCCTCGAGACGATTCATTTGACCATCGTTGAGAGCGGCGCGCTCGACCGCCTGAAGCTCAGTGTCCCCGACGGCGCGATGCCGGACGGCGTCGTCCGGGTGGATGCGGGCCGATCCACCTACCACGCGCCCCTCGAGGTCGGCCTCGACGGCAACCTCGAACTCCGCGGACTGTACGACAACGCCCGCATGGCCCGCGAACGGGACGGCCAGAACCACCTCGAGGACTGGGTCGCGGACAACGGTCTCGAAGCCGGCCGCACCGTCCTCCTCGACGTCGTCGTCGAGGGCGCACAGTACGGCCTCCGCGCGCCCGGCGAGGACGCCGTCTACCGCGTCGTCGAGCGGCCGGACGACGACCTGGCCGCCATCGCCGAGGACGTCGACGGATGACCGCCGGCGACGCGACCGACGGCCGCTACGAGGCCTTCCTGGCCGGCGACCGCACCGACGACATCCTGGTGTATAGTAGAATTTGCAACCGTTTGCACAGGCGCTCGCACGCGGTCGTGTGAGCGTACGTGTCATTACGTTCAAATCCTCTATCTACACGGGGCCCACGTCGGCAGCGTCGAGGACCTGCTGGGGATCGGTGAAGCAGAGTCGGCGGCGACGAGCGCGGGGCCGTCCGCGCAGGTCTCTCGGCGAATCTCACGGATCGATCCGAGATACCGATTTTTTGGAAAAATCTACATTCTCTTGGAGGTCAATGACTGTATGGACGTCGATGCCAGCGACGGTCGCATCTACCTCCCGAAGGACCTCCGGGAGCGGTTCGGCGAACGATACAAGCTCGTCGAACGGGGCGACCGGCTCGTCCTCATTCCCGTCTCCGAAGACCCACTGGCCTCGCTCCGGGCGGCATTTGCAGATGTCGATGGAAGCGCGCTCGAACTCCGCGAGGACGGTCGGGAGACCGCGCTCGACGAGTCGGGCTCGTGATGTGCGCCGCGGGTCGTCCTCGCGGCACCTGACGACCTCGGCCGACTCACGAGGTCGGTTCGGTCTCGGGGGGTTCCGTGCCCTTGGATGGGGCCCGGGCTCCGGTGATCCGTGTGGTGTTGGTGTTGTGCCGGGTGTGGGCCCTGTCGCTGGCGTCGGTGGTGGTTTCGGCGGTCGATATCAACCGCCCGACGGTTCGTTCGGCAGCCACATACCCTGTGGCCCGTTGCGATCCAGCGGCTATCGGACCTTTTAGTGCAGGCCGTCCCGAAGTCTCTGCTATGTACGACGGTCTGAAGGGGTTCCGCGATCTCTACCCCGGGGAGATGTCGGCCCGGCGGGCGGTCATCGACGTCCTCGAGGCGACCGCGCGCCGCTACGGCTTCCGGGAGAGGACAAGGGCGGCCGCGAGGTTGCGTTGGCGCCGGAGCTGACCCCGACGGTCGCCCGGATGGTCGTCGCGCGGCAGGGTGCGCTCGCCGAGCCGATCAAGTGGTTCTCCACGCGGCCCTTTTGGCGGTACGAGCAGGTCCAGCAGGGCCGGTTCCGCGAGTTCTACCAGACCAACGTCGATGTCTTCGGCTCCGCGGAGCCGGAGGCGGACGCGGAGGTCCTCGCGTACGCGGCCGACGCCCTGACCGGGCTCGGCCTCACCGGCGAGGACTTCGAGTTCCAGGTGTCCCACCGGGACGTCCTCGGCGGCCTGCTCGCGTCGCTGTCGGGCGACGTCGACACCCGGGCGGCGATCCGCGCCGTCGACAAGCGCGCGAAGCTCGACGACGCGGCCTACCACGACCTGCTGGGCGAGGCGGGGCTGACCCCGGACCAGGCAGCATCGGTCGACGAGCTGCTGGCGACGGACGACCTCGAGGAGCTCGTCGCGTTCGCCGGCACCGAGCGCGTCGAGGCCGCCGTCGAGAACCTCCGGGCCGTCCTCGAGGCCGCGGCGGACGTCGGCGCCGGCGAGTACTGCGAGGTGTCGCTGTCGACCGCCCGCGGGCTGGACTACTACACGGGCGTCGTGTTCGAGTGCTTCGACTCGACGGGCGAGGTGTCGCGGTCGGTGTTCGGCGGCGGCCGGTACGACGACCTCATCGAGTCCTTCGGCGGCCAGCCGACCCCCGCCGTCGGCGTCGCCCCCGGGCTGGCTCCGCTGTCGCTGCTCTGTGAGCGCGCCGGCGTCTGGCCCGAGGAGGCGCTCTCGACGGACTACTACGTGCTCACCGTCGGCGACACCCGCGCCGTCGCGGCCGACGTCGCCCGGGGGCTCCGCGACCTCGGCCACATCGTCGAGACGAACCTGACCACCCGCGGCTTCGGCGACCAGCTGTCGTACGCCGACGGCATCAACGCCGAGACCGTCGTCGTGGTCGGCGAACAGGACCTGGCCGAGGACGCGGTCACGATCAAGGACATGGCCTCCGGCGAGCAGACCCGGGTGCCGCTCTCGGCGTTTCCGCCCGAGGAGGGCCGACCCACCTACGAGGATTACGCGTAGCGCGACCGCTCGCGGCAGTCACCTCGGGGTTCGCCACCTATGAGCCAGTCGCCGTGCCTGCCACCGACGTCCGTCACTGGTGGCCGGTCGCCGTGCCTGCCACCGGCGTCCGTCACCGGTGAGCCCGTGGCCGTACCTGCCACTGGCGTCCGTCACCGGTAAGCCCGCAGCCCTGCAACCACCGGCGTGCGCGCCTACCGGCTGGCCTACGACGGCACCGGCTACCGCGGCTTCCAGCGCCAGCCACACGGCGAGACCGTCGAGGACGCGCTTTTCGGGGCGCTGCGGGACCTCGACGTCGCCTTCGAGGACGGCTCGCCGGCCGGCTACACGGCGGCGGGCCGGACCGACGCCGGCGTCTCCGCCCGGGCCCAGACGGTCGCCTTCGAGGCGCCCAAACGGCTCCGGCCGCGGGCATTCGACGCCGAACTGCCCGCTTGCGTCCGGGTGTGGGCCGTCGCGGCCGACTTCCACGCCACCCGCGACGCCGCCGCTCGGACGTACCGCTACTTCCTGTACGCCCCCGACGCGGCCGACGACCTGGCCGAGGCGGCCTGCGAACGGCTGACGGGCCGCCAGGACTTCCAGGACTTCACGCCGGACGAGGATGGCACCGTCCGTGACGTCGCCATCGACGTGGTCCGAGACGGCCCCTTTCTGGTCGTCGACGTTCGGGCGGGCGGGTTCCCGCGACAGCTCGTCCGGCGGCTCGTCAGCGCCGTCGAGGCGGTAGCCAGGGGCCGCCGCGAGCCCGCGTTCCTCGACCGCGCGCTCGGGCCGACGCCGCTCGAGGGCCCCGAGGGGATCGCGCCGGCCGCCCCGGAGCCGCTCGTCCTGGCGGACGTCGCGTACCCCTCGGTGTCGTTCGAGGTGGACGAGCCGGCCGCCGCCGGGCGGCGCGACCCGGGCGGCCGACCGGAGGGAGGCCGCCGGTTGAGCGAGCGGTGAACGAAGTGAGCCGCGAGCAAGGGAGCGTCGCCGAATGAGCGAGCGGGAGGTGCGAGGCGCGAGCGAAGCGAGCGCCTCGAAGTCGCGAGCGGCGAGCGGAGCGAGCCGCGAGCGGAGCGAGCCGCGAGCACCGACCGCAGGGAGGGACGACACGCGAGCCGCACGCGACGTCTTCGCGAAGCGCCGCCGTGGGCGGCTCGCCGCCGCCCGGGTGGCGGGGAGCCTCGCGAGCCTGGATCCGTGACGTGGGGTTTAGGGGACCCCCTGCCGAACGGGCGGGCATGAGTTCGGTTCCCGAGCGGGGGGAGATCGCCGAGGAGTACACCTGGGACCTCACGGACCTCTTTGCCGACGACGGGGAGTGGGAGGCCGCCTACGAGGCGGTCGAGGGACGGCTCTCCGAGCTGGAGGCGTACGAGGGGCGGGTCACCGAAGAGGCCGAGACCCTCCAGGCGGTGCTGGAGCTGCGGGAGGAGATCGGCCGGCGGGTGGAGAACGTCGCCTCGTACGCCCGGATGCGGCGGGACGAGGACACGACCGACGGGACCTACCAGGCCTACTGGGCCCGGGCGCAGTCGCTGTCGGCCGACGCCGCGAGCGCCGCGAGCTTCATCGAGCCGGAACTCCAGGAGGCCGACCCCGAGCGCGTCGAGGCGTTCCTCGAGGAGAACCCGGACCTGGCGGAGTACGACCACTACTTCGAGGACGTCCTCCGGATGAAACCCCACACGCGGTCGCCGGAGGTCGAGGCACTGCTCGCCGACCTCAGCGAGGTCACGGGCGCCGCCGGCGAGGTCTACACCATGCTCACGAACGCCGACGTCGCGTTCCCCGCCGTGGAGGTCGACGACGAGGACCGACAGATCACGCTGTCGAACTTCACGACGCTCCAGAAACACCCCGACCGCGACGTCCGCCGCCGGGTGTACGAGGCGTTCTACGACGAGTGGGCGGACTACCGGAACACCATCGGGACGGCCTACGAGAACAGCGTGACCGCCGACAGCAAGCTGGCGGAGGCGCGCCACTATGGGACTGCCCGGGAGGCGGCGCTGGACGGCCCGAACGTCCCGGCCGAGGTGTACGACACCCTGCTGGACACCGTGGAGGCGAACCTCGACGTGCTCCACCGCCACGCCGAGCTGAAGCGGGCCTGTCTCGACGTCGAGGAACTCCGGATGTGGGACCTGTACGCGCCGATGACCGGCGAGGAGACGCCGGACGTCGAGTACGACCGCGCCGCGGAGTACGTCGTCGACGCGGTCGCGCCGCTCGGCGAGGCCTACCGCGACCGGATGGCAGCGGGGCTGGACGCCCGGTGGGTGGACGTCTACGAGACGGCGAACAAGCAGTCGGGCGCCTACAGCGGCGGGACCTACGACAGCCAGCCGTACGTCCTCATGAACTACCAGGACGACGTCGCCTCGATGTTCACGCTGGCCCACGAACTGGGCCACTCGATGCATTCGGAGTTCACGAGCGACAGCCAGCCCCACGTGTACGCGAGCTACGACATATTCGTCGCGGAGGTCGCCTCGACGGTCAACGAGGCGCTGTTGACCCACCACCTCCTGGAGACGGTCGACGACGAGCGGTTCCGGCGGGCCGTTCTCGACGAGTACTTAGAGCGGTTCCGGTCGACGCTGTTCCGCCAGACGATGTTCGCCGACTTCGAGCACCGCGCCCACGAGTCGAGCGAGGCCGGCGAGGCGCTGACTCCCGACCGGCTGGACGAGTGGTTCCGCGAGGTGAAGGCCCGGTACTACGAGCCGGCGGTCCTCGACGAGCACATCGCCCGCGAGTGGATGCGGATCCCGCACTTCTACCGGGCCTACTACGTCTACCAGTACGCCACCGGCATCAGCGCCGCAAACGCCATCGTCGACCGCATCCTCGAGGCGGGCGAGCCGGCGGCGGCCGACTACCGGGAGTTCCTCCGGTCGGGCTCCCGCGGCTACCCGCTCGAACTCCTGGAGACCGCCGGCATCGACATGTCCTCGCCGGACCCCATCGAGGCCGCGATCGACACCTACGACGGGCTGGTCTCCGAGTACGAGTCGCTCCGGTAGACCCGGGCCGCGTGGGGATACAGATACGGGATCGGCCGGTCGCGAGGGTGGCGGACGCTCGGACGTCTCGTTGCGCTGTTGCTCGCGGGAGTAAACGTGGCGCTTCGGACGGTGGAACGAAACCGCGGTGACCGAAGAAGGGCTATCTTGATTCAGCGAGAGAATCCCGGCCTTCAGGCCGGGCGTGAATCGCGTGAGCCCGGTTGTCTTTTCAACGGGGACTGCCGGGCTGGATATTCCACTTTCATTCCGGCAGGCTACCAATAATAATCTCGCATACAAGTGGCTATGTATGGCGAATCAGGTCACGCGCACCTACGTTGCGTCCGTTCGCAACCACCAGCAGGTGCGTGCCGACCTGGATTCGCTCGGGTTCGCCGCCTCGAAACTCTGGAACATTGCCCGGTGGACCTGCGACCGGATCTGGGAGGAAACCGGCACGATTCCAGACCACGGCACGCTCAAAGCGTACCTCAAGAATCACGAACGCTACGCGGATTTGAACGCTCAATCCAGTCAGGCAATTCTCGAAGAATTGGCTGAGGCGTTCGACTCGTGGTACGTCCATCGTGAGAACGGTAACGGGAACGCGAACCCGCCCGGCTACCGCAAGCACGGCGACGACCATCCTCGCTCGACGGTCACGTTCAAAGAAGATGGGTTCAAGCACGACTCCGACCACGACCGGATTCGGCTCTCCAAAGGCCGAAATCTGAAAGACGGGCGGAGCGATTTCATCCTCTGTGAGTACGCCGCCGACCCGGACGTGGACGTAAAGAATGTCCAGCAAGTCCGGGCGGTCTGGAGTGGCGACGAGTGGGAATTACACATCGTCTGCCGCGTCGAGATCGAAGACGTCGATTCCCCCGGTGACCGTGTGGCGGGAATCGACCTCGGTATTTGCAACTTCGCGGCGGTCGCCGTTGGCGATGACGCCCTACTGTATCCCGGTGGGGCGCTCAAAGAGGATGACTACTACTTCCAAAAAGAGCGGGCGAAGTGCGACGATAGCGGCTCACAGAAGGCACGGCGACTGAACCGCAAACGCGACCAGCGCCGCACCCACTTTTTCCATGCCGTCTCGGCGGACATAGTGGCGGAGTGCGCCGCCCGGAATGTTGGGAAGATTGCCGTCGGCGACCTCTCTGGTATCCGCGAGGACACCGATTGGGGCGACCACGGGAATCTGGACTTGCACGGCTGGACGTTCGACCGCTTCACCGAGATGCTGGAATACAAAGCCGCAGAACGCGGCATCAGCGTCGAGCGCATAGGCGAACGCGACACGTCGAAATCGTGTGCAACCTGTGGGTTCACCGACGACAGCCAGCGCGTCGAGCGTGGCCTGTACGTCTGCGAGTCGTGTGAGACGGTTGCCAACGCCGACGTGAACGGTGCCGAGAACATCCGACAGAAGGTACTCCCGAGTCTCGCCTGTGATGGGGGAGATAGGGATAACGGCTGGATGGCACAGCCAGCGGTGCGCTTGTTCGACAAATCTACGGGGCGGGTCGCCCCACAAGAGCAGGTGCGCCGCGAACCATAATATCCCAACGCTTGGGAAACCCCGGCGTCGTCGGGCTACGCCCGACTGCTTGCGGGATCTTCGATCCCGCTCTGTTCACACCGGGGAGGATGTCATAGATTAAGTCCTTGCGTCGCCAACACTGCTCTCATGCGTGAATACGTCTTCGTGCTCGAATACGACTATGGCGTCCATCCGGTGCGAGATGTCTTCATCGACAACCCGGACGTCGTCGCCACGACGCTCGACATCTCGATCGCACAGGACACCGGATGGCGAATCGAACGCGTAACCGGTCCCGAACACGCGCTCGATGAACTCGAGTCAGTCTACCTCGACGAGCACCGCAGCGGTAGTTCGTCTCCTTCTTCGAATCCCGCCTGCGATTCGACGCTTGAATACCACGAGACGCTCGACTACCAGGTCATAGAACGCGAGCCGACCGCCCGGACGATCTATCGACACGAGAACGACATGCGCTACTGTTCTTCGTTGGGCTATCTCGCGCTCAAGAGCCTCGGCGATGGGCTCGTATTCGATGCAACCCAGCGCGGGCCGTACTACGAGTGGCGCGTCCTCGTGCCCACCGAGCGCAACGTCGACGCGTTCGGCCAAACCCTCCGGGAGGAACTGCCTGCGGGCGTCTCACTTACCATCCGGCGGATCGGGGAGTCCGAACGCTGGCTCGAGACCACACGTCCACGGTCCGAGACTGAACTCTCTTTCGAGCAACGCGAGGCGATCGAGACGGCCCGGCGGATGGGCTACTACGACCATCCGCGCGAGGCGACGATGGCGGAGATCGCTGCTGAACTCGACCTCCCGAAGACGACGCTCCGCTACCGGCTTCACCGGGCCGAAGCCTGGGCCACCGCGACTGCTCTCGACGACGGGGAACCCGATACGATTAGCTCTATCACCCCCGACGGCCCGGAAGGGCCTGGTGACCTCCCAGCACCGCCTGTACGCATGGATGAAGAACAGTAAGAGTAACCCGCTCTCTTAGCGCTCGCTTCTGTTCGCCGCTCTCACTCCGGCCGAGTTCGTATCACTGCGAACTCGAACCTATCCATCTCACCGATCTACTCTCTGGTATGCCAGCGCGATCGTATCCGTGGCACATCCGCCCGAGATGGCGCTCACCGGACCGGCACCGACATCGCAGCGAACGACGCCCGCAGGTTCGCGGTACTACGCAGTCGGCGGTCCTCTCGACTGATGTACCGGATCGATCCGATCATCACCGACGCACTGTTCGAAGCCTATCCATTGCGCTCGCAGGTGAGCGGCCATGAACACGCTACTCGTGTCCGTGTCAACTCTTTCGACGATCGAATCCATGGGGCTATACGTCCTGCTCTGTGTGCTCATCGTCGTTTGCTATCAGTATCCGGACATATCGCCCGGTGGACGAAGCAGTGCACTCGTTGACTCGCTACCCGAGCCGAGTTCGCAGCAACACACCTGTGGATCGAACTGTATACAGTGTCCCGACTGCGGCGCCGAGAACGATTCCGCCTATCTGTACTGTGCCACCTGTGCGGGGAGAGTATGGAAGCGATAGCGGGCCGCCTTCGGCTGCCGGCGGACGAGACGACGATCGGTGGCCTGCTGGTCTTCGCAGCGGAAGCAGGCTTCGGCACCCTTGCGATCTTCGGCAAACTCGCCGCTACAGCCGGCCTCAGCACGTCGACGCTGCTGTTGTTTCGGTTCGTCGTCGCGACGATCACCGTCTGGGCAGTCTTCGGGTTCCGCGGGCGAGCGCAGTTGCTCTCCGGTCGGGCGCTATGGATCGCGCTCGCGATCGGGACGATGTACGGCGTGATGAACGGGTTGTTCTTCGAGGGCCTGGCCTATCTCCCGGCAGGACTGACGGCGATCGTGTTCTACACGTACCCGGTTCACGTGTTCGTCATCGCGACGGTCGCGCTGGACGAGCGGGTAACGCGGCTGAAGGTGCTCGCACTCGGCGTCGCAGTAGCGGGCGTGGGTCTCATCGCCGGCGCGAATCCGACGCGGGCGGATCCGTTCGGTATCGGCCTCGTACTGTTGGCTGCGGTCGCATACGCGATCTACACGACCGGCATTCGGGCGACCCTCTCGTCGGTCGATGCGGGCACGCTCACGGCCACCGCGCTGATCGCAACGACGCTCAGCATACTCCCGTATGGCGTACTGGCTGGTGGCCTGTCGGTTCCAGTCGGTATCGAGCAGTGGTTGATCGTCTTCGGGATCGGTCTGATCGGAACTGCCGCGCCGATCGTGTTGTTCTTTCGCGGACTCGATCGGATCGAGGCGAGCCACGCGAGCGTTATCGGGACGTCCGAACCGATGGCGACGGTCGTTCTCGGCGTGGCGCTGCTCGGTGAGAAGATCACGCCGATACTTGTTATCGGTGGTGGCTTCGTGCTTTGCGGAGTCCTTCTCATCCAGCGAGAGAGCCGATCAACAGGGACGGTCGAAGAGAGCCAGAGCATAGCACGACGACACTGCTCGAGCTAAACTAATAGATAAACATGTACGTACTACACAAATGGAGAAAATTCGAGAAGGAACGGGCAAAATAGCCACTGATGATCAAGCCGGTATAGACGCACTCCAACCGTGTAACTCAGATAGTGGGATCCTGGGGACTAGCTTATCCGTACCCCCGTCAGGAGTCCGGGTTCCGACCGGGTGTTGCCGTCTGACGCAACGACGACCATCACCCAAACCCCTTTTGGACCTCGGTCTCTTAGGCTCCCTACATCGATGTCGCAGAGTCCGTCCCTCCCCGACCGCCCCACGCTGGAGCTGGACCAGGAGATGTCCGAGTCCGAGCGGCTCGAGGCCCTCCGCGAGCACTACCTCGAGGTCGCGGGGGTTCACGACCAGCTGTCCGGGCAGCTGGAGGCCGCACGCGAGCGGCAGGCGGAACTGCGGTCGGAGGTGGAGGACCTCCAGGCGGAGAACGAGGCGCTGAAGACCTCCTCGCTGTATCTCGCCACCGTCGAGGAGCTGACGGACGACCAGGTGCTGTTGAAGCAGCACGGCAACAACCAGGAGGTGCTGACCGACGTCTCCCCGCGGCTCCACGACCGGCTCGAGGCCGACGACCGGGTCGCGATCAACGACTCCTTTGCCATCCAGACGGTGCTGGACACCGAGACCGACGCCCGGGCCCAGGCGATGGAGATCTCCGAGAAACCCGACGTGACCTACGGGGAGATCGGCGGGCTGGACGACCAGATCCGGGAGGTCCGGGAGGCCGTCGAGGACCCCCTGACCGACCCCGGGAAGTTCGAGACGGTCGGGATCGAGCCGCCGACGGGCGTGCTGCTCCACGGGCCGCCGGGGACCGGGAAGACGATGCTGGCGAAAGCGGTCGCCCAGCAGACGGACGCGACGTTCATCAAGATGGCCGGCTCGGAGCTGGTCCAGAAGTTCATCGGCGAGGGCGCGCGGCTGGTCCGGGACCTCTTCGAGCTGGCGGCCGAACGGGAGCCCGCGATCATCTTCATCGACGAGATCGACGCCATCGCGGCCAAGCGCACGGAGTCGAAGACCTCCGGCGACGCCGAGGTCCAGCGGACGATGATGCAGCTGCTGTCGGCGCGCGATCCTCCGGCCGGGCCGGTTCGACCGGCTCATCGAGGTCCCCCAGCCGGACGCGACGGGCAGAGAGCGCATCCTCGAGATCCACACCGGCCGGATGAACCTCGCCGACGACGTTGATCTGGCCGCCATCGCCGGAGAGACCGACGGCTTCTCCGGCGCGGAGCTGGAGAGCCTCGCGACGGAGGCTGGGATGTTCGCCATCCGCGAGGGCCGCACCGAGATCCGGGACGGCGACTTCCGGGACGCCCACGAGAAGGTCTCGACCGACGACGCGCCCGGCAAGCCCATCGCCTTCTACTGACCGGCCGTCGGTCCGATTGGTCGGCTGCTCCGACTCGCCACGGCCGTGGGTCCGATTCGCCGGCTCATCCGACTCACCGCCCGGTCGACTGGAACGGGCGGCGGCACCCACCACGTCGACACCCTGCGGTTCGTTGCACGATATGTGGACGTAAATGAATACCCGGACGTTCGTTGCGGAGTGTAGCGATCCGAATGAACTGTTTGAAGGGTCGTGAAACCAGTTAAGTCACCGAAACGGGGAGGGCGTTTAATGCGTGATGGCCGTCATCTACCGATCGGTATGGCTCGACTCCAGCGACGACAGTTCATCAAGGTAGCAGGTGCAACGGGGACGGCTGCGCTCGTCCCGACCGCCGCCGGGGCGCCGGTGGCGCCATCAGGCTGGCGGATCGCGGAGACGCCCGTCGAAGTCTCGCTGCACGACGTCGCACACACGTCGACGAACGCCCACGCGGCGGGCGAGGCGGGCATCCTCATCGAGCGGACCCCCGCGGGGTGGCGGAAGGTCCTCGACGGCGGGCCGGGCGGCAACGGCAACGATCTCTACGGCGTCGACACGACGGACGACGGCAAGCGGCTCTGGCTCGTCGGCGCCTCCGGAGCCATCGGCGAGTACGACGTCGTCACCGGGAACCTCGTCGATCACTCGGCGCCCAACGACACCACGACGAACTTCAACGACGTAGCCGTCACCGGGCCGGCCGGCGACGCAAACGTCTACGTCGCCGACGATTCCGGCGCCATCCACTACAGCTTCGACAACGGCGAGCAGGGCACCTGGGAGTACACGGCCCCGGGGAGCGGGTCCGCCTTCCCCGCCATCGAGTTCCACGACAGCCGGTCCGGCCACGCCATCGACACGAACGGCAAGGTGTTCGTCACGGACGACGGCAGCACCTACGAACCGATCGGCATCGAGGACGTCGACATCACGTTCTACGGGCTCGACAGCGACGCCGACTCCGACGTCACCGTCAGCGGCGGGAACGCGACGGTGTACACCTACGACGGCAGCCAGTGGACCCCCGAGAGCCTGGGCGACGCCGACCTGTTCGACGTGGAGACGGACGCCGATACCGGCTACACCGTCGGCGCCGGCGGCGTCGTCTTCGAGGCGACCGGCGGGGAGTGGCGGCGCAACCAGACGCCGACCGGCCAGAACCTCACGGCCGTCGCGACCGGCCCGACCGACATCGCCGTCGGGGCCGGCGGAACCGTCATCGAACGCTGAATCCCCGGGGGTCGGGTCCGGGAGTCGACCGCCTCAGGCCAGGAACACGTGCCGCGGCCGGTCGTCGAGTATCTCCCGGCCCCACTCGACGGTGTCGCGGAACTCGTCCGAGCGGAAAAAGTCCATCGCGTCCGCCTTCGCCCGCCACTGGCTGGCGATGAACATGTCGTTTTCGTCCGCCACGTTCACCATGAGCCGGGTGTCGAGGTGGCCCTCCATCGCGGCGAGCGCCTCGCCGACCTCCTCGAAGGTCTCGACGAACGCCTCGCGGTGGGCCGGCTTCACGGAGTAGAACATTCCCATCGTCCCGAACCCGCTTTCGGCCTCGCCGGCCCGCCCGACGACGCCGGGGAGCGCGGAGAGGTAGTCGGCGGCGTCGTCGGCGGACTCCGGGTCGTCCCAGATGGAGACGACTGCCGACCGTTCGCCCTCGGCCGCGTCGACGTAGACGGCGGAGGTGACGTGGTCGTCGTAGTACCGCTCGAGACGGTCGGTCATCGTCGACACCTCCCCCTCCAGGGCGTCGGGGTCGGCCTCCGAGTACAGTACGAGCGCGTGGACGTCCTCGCCGTGGGGCTTGCCGGCGTAGACGCCGAGTTCGGCCAGCTCCGCCCGGACGTCGCCCTCGTCCCCTCCGACGGTCGGGCTCCCGCTGGAGGCGGCCGTGGCGGAGTCGGCAGTCGCCTCGTCAGTGTCGTCGTCCGTGGGGGGGTCGGCAGTCGCCTCGTCGGGGTCCTCGTCTGTGGCGGGGTCGGCAGTCGCCTCGTCAGTGTCGTCGTCCGTGGTGGAGTCGGCAGTCACCTCGTCCGTGTCCTCGTCTGTGGCGGAGTCGGCAGTCGCCTCGTCAGTGCCCTCGTCCGTGCCGAAGTCGGCGCCGACGCCGGGGCCGGAGCCGGGCAGGTCCGCAAGGTGGCCGGCGGCGGTGTCGGCGGCGTCCGCCGTCGCCCACAGCGAGATGACCGCGGTGTCGCCGGAGTCGGCCCGGACCGTGGTCAGCACGTGGGCGTCGGCGTCCTCGAAGCGCCCGCGGAGATCGTCGACGTCCTCGACGAGGTCCTCCGCCACCCGCTCGGACCGGAACAGGAGCGCGTAGTCGGCCGCCGGGTGGTCGTCGGGGTCGACCCCGAACCGGTGGACGAGCCGGCGGAACTCCCGCCGCTCGATGCCCTCGTGGGGGCTCTCGGCGGGCTGTGACGCCCCGGCACGGCCGGCCGGCCGCTCGTCGGTGTCAGGTCCGGCGTCGTGGTCGGTGACGTCGGCGCCGACGCCCCGAGTGACGCCGGGCAGGTCGGCGAGGAAGCCGGAGGCGGTGTCGGCGGCCCGCTCGTTCGCCCACAGCGAGCCGACGACCGTCGTCGAGTCGTCGGACCGGACGACCGTCTCGACGTGGGTGTCGTAGTGGTCGAAGTTCGCCCGCAGCCCCTCGACCTCCTCGGCGACCGCCCGGGCGTCGGCCTCGGACTCGAATAGCAACCCGTAGCCGGCCGCGTCGGCGGCGGCGTCGACGCCGTAGGTGCTGGCCCACCGGGCGAAGCGCTCGGCGTCGACCTCCTCGTGGGCCGGCTCCGCGTCGGGCCGTCCGCCGCCGTCGCGGCCGTCGCCATCGCCGCTCTCATCGGCGGCCGCGTCATTCCGGTCGGCCGCGCCCTGGGGCTCCGTGGCCGCTCCGCTGCCGGTGGCGTCGGCCGCTGTACGGGAATCGCCGGCGCCTGCACCCGGGGCGGTGGCCGTCCCGTGCTCCCGCTCGGCGGCCCCGCCGCTGCCGGTGGCCACGCCGTCGTCCGTTTCGGCGGTCGTGGCTGCGTCGTCGGTCGTCCCAGCGTCGTCGTGCGTCCCGGCGGCCGCCGGGCCGTCGGCGGTCGGCTCCGGGTGGGTGTCCGTCCCGGCGTTGGTGGCTGCGTCGGCGGCCGACGGGTCGTCGGCGGCCGGGCCCTCCTCGGCCGTCTCCGGCGTGGCGGCCGCCGCGCTCGCGGCCGCGTCGGACGCCTCGGCGGGGCCCGACCCGTCGGTCGGGACAGCTTCGCCGGCGAGCAGGGCACCGAGGTCCGCCGGCGGGAACCGCCTGCCGACGTGGAAGCTGCCGAACTCGGCGTACCGGGACGAGGAGGGGTCGAACCGCATCTCGTAGAGCAGTCGCTTGATGTCCGTGGGGTCGTCGGCGAACAGCGTCACGCCCCACTCGTGGTCGTCAAGCCCGATGCTGCCGGTGATGATTTGTCGCACGCGGCCGGCGTACTCCCGGCCCACCTCGCCGTGGGTCTCCATGTGGGCGGCCCGCTCCTCGAACGGGAGGTCGTACCAGTTGTCCGTCTCGCCGCGGCGCTTGTTCATCGGGTAGAAGCAGACGTGGTCGGTGTCGGGAATCTCGGGGTGGATGCGTTGCTGCATGTAGGTGCGCGTCCCCCGGTCGTCGACGTCCTCGATGCCCTCGGAGAGCTCCTCGTGCATGTAGCCCGACACTTCCGTGACCGAGACGAACGAGTCGGCGCGTTCGGTGAAGCCGGCCAGCGCGGTCGCCTCGAACCGCCGCTGGGCGCGGTCGAGGTGTGCGAGCGCCGGCCGGAGGTGGAGGATGAGGAGGTCGGCGTCGTGGCCGACCACGGAGAAAATGGCCGAGGCGCCCTCCTCGGCGTCCTCCAGGCTCTCGTGGGCCTGCAGATACTGTACACCTTCCCCGACGGCGCGCTCCCGCTCCTGCGCGGGCGCGCCGCGCCACCCGTCCCAGTCGATGCGCCGGAAGTCGTGGAGGGCGTACCAGCCCTCCTCCGTGCCCGGCGGTCTGCGTCGCTCCATACGCCGGCTTCGAGCCGGCAGGTTATGGTGTTTGTGCGTCGGACGCACGTCGTGGCCGCCTGGCCCGCCGGACCGCCAGCCACGACAGTCCAACGTCTGAACGCGGACGGTCCAGCGGTCAAACCGGTTCCGACCACGCCTCGGCCGTTACCGACGTGAATCCATCGATAAAAGTTCTGGAGGCCGCTGAAACCGTCGTTAAACGTCGGGTGGGTGGCAGCAAAACGACGAGAACGGCGTGAACGGCGCGAATTCATCGCAAGCCTCGTGCGTTTATATGGGGGTGGGGGTCCATGCCCGGTGTACGGAGCGCCCCGATGTCGACCGCGAATCCCAGCCCACCAACGTTCGGACTCTCCCGCCTGGTCCAGCGAGCAACCGGCCTCGTCGTCGACGGCGTCCGGGCCGTCGCGTTCTGGACCGCGGCCCTCCTGCCGTTGGCCCTGATCGCGGGCCTGTTCGCCGGCGTCTTAGAGCAGCACCTCGGCACCGTCGGCGCCGCGCTGCTCGTCAACGTCGTCGCCGCCGTCGTCGGCCACGGTCACTCCCCGAACTGACGGCCAGACGCCCGACCGACCGAGGCCCGCCGCAGGGCGCGCCTCGAACCGCAGCCCCACAGCCCCACCCGCTCCCGCAGGTCCGCCGACGCGGGGCGCTCCACATTCCAAACCCGAGCCGACGAGCGACGGCCGGCGACCGGTCGACGTTCCGTGGCCACCGGGCGGCGACGGCCGGCGGTCGAGGGAGGTCCCGTTGCAGGGTGACGGCAGGGCTGTCGCGGTCCTCGGGAGCCGTCCCCGGCGGCCGCGTTCGAGGCGGTCAGTTCAGAAGCTGTGGGAGGAACAACAGCCCGAGGAGGCTGAGGATCATCGACGCGCTGATCGCGCCCGTCAGGGCCGTCGCCACCGCCGGGCTCGGGTCGCCCGGCAGGCGGGCCAGGAGTGCCTCGACGGCCGACCGGAGGATGTGGCCGCCGTCGAGTGGGTACGACGGGATGCAGTTGAACAGCCCGAGGTTGACGTTGACCCACCCGGTCCAGAACAGCACGTTCGCGAGCCCGAAAACGGCGCCGGCCCCGAGCGGGCCGGAGACGGCGTAGAAGTCGGTGACGAACCCGTTGAACCCGGCGAAGTTGTAGTCCAGTCCGGGGAGGGCGACGTTGGCGAACGGCATCGTGAGGAGGATCACCATCCGGAAGACGAACGTCGAGATGGGGTCCTCGCCGAACCCGGTGCCGCCCAGGAAGGCGTGGTACTGGTCGGCCGGATAGGTGTCGATGCCGAAGTCGTCCAGGAGTACGCCGCTCGTGCCCTCCTGGAGCCCGGCGACGCCGAGGAACCCGCCCTCGGTCCGCGGGTTCTCAACGAGGGTGACCTCGTAGACGTGGCGGTCCCCGCGCCAGGGCTCGGTGCCGGTGCCGTGGTAGGCGACCACCTCGACGGTGTCGTTCGCGGACCGGTTCGCCAGGACGGCGGCGAGCGCCTCCGGGGTCGGGGTCGGCTCGCCGTCGACGCTGGCGACCAGCATCGGCGTGTCGGGGGCGCCGGCGCGCGCGAGGGGGTCGTCCCGCGGCACGCTGCTCACGAAGACGCCGACGGGGAACCGGACGGTGCCCTCGTCGGTCCCCAGCGCGACCACCTCCCGGCCGTCGACGGCGGCCTCGAATCCGGACTCGGTGTGGACCGCCTCGCCGTCGACGGTCCGGACCGCCGTGCCGGTGTCGAGCGGGGCGTCGACGACGGCGCGGGTCACGATCAGTCGGCGCTCGACGGTGACGTCGTCGCCCTCGGCCCGGCCGACGGTGACTTCGCGGTCGGCGCCGGCCAGCGCGGCCTCGAAGGCCGACTCGTTGGCGACGGGCTGGCCGTTCACCGACGTGATGACGTCCCCGCGCTGTAGGCCCGCCTCCTCGGCCGGCGACCCGGGGAGGGCGCCACCGACCGGGACGCCGGCGATGACAGTGACCAGGCCGCCGACGACTACGAACAGCAGGCCGAACGCCACCAGGGTGACGAGGAAGTTGTTCGTGACGCCGGCAGCGAACATCCTGGTCTTGCCGCCGCGGTCGGCCCGCTCCCGGCTCGGCTCGTCCGGCTGGACGAACGCGCCGAGCGGGACGAACGCCAACAGCGCGACGCCCATCGACTCGATCTCGATGTCCTCGACGCGGCAGAGGAGGCCGTGGCCGCCCTCGTGGACGACCAGCCCGACGAGCAGGCCGAAAAGGATGTCGACGGCGGCGGCCCACGGGAGAAACCGGTTGACGCCGGGGATGACCAGCGCGTCCTGAGGCCGGGTGATGCCGCCGACGGCGCCGGGGTCCGACAGCGCGCTCACCGCTGACAGGAGGACGCCGAAGAACGAGCCGACCATGATGACGACGGCGAGTCCGACGCCGAAGTTCCCCCACGCGCGCCAGAACCGCCGCGGGGCGGCCAGCCGGTCGAGCAGCGCCTTGCCGCGCTCGGTGTGGACGGTGAGGAGGGGGCCGGCGACCCGGAGCGAGGCGGGCAGGAGGCCGCGGGCGGACAGCGCCATCGCGACCGCGGTGTACAGGGTGATCCCGGCGAGGATCCACCACAGTGGTCTCATTGGCCCCCGTAGGGGCGGGGGCGTTCAAAAGTCGTTCCGTCCCGGGCTCTCGTGCTTCCGGACGTACCTACGGGAATCGCAGTCCCGTCTCCGGTCACGGCCGCGGATATCCGGACCGGTACCGTTCGGGAACTGACGCCCGGCAGTATTAGCCCGCCCGGCGGAGCCGCCGCACGACGAACTCGGTGTCCATCGGCGCGAGGAACGGCCCGAGCCGCGGGCCCTCCGTCTCCTCGAGGAACAGCCGGTAGCCGGCCTCGAAGAGGTCGCCGACCGGGACGTCGTGGCGCTTTGCGGTCTCGTAAATCTCGCCCTGCAACGTCTCGGCGTCCGGGTCCGCCCGTTCGACGAAGTCGGCGAGCGCCTCCAGCGCCGCGGCGGTGGCCGCGTCGAACGCGACGTCGGGGCGGGCCTCGGCCAGCCGGTAGTTGAACTCGTTGTCCGTCCGCTCGGCCCACGCCCGGGCCCTCGGGACGCGCTCGAGTGCCGCGTCGAGGGTCGCCTCGTCGGCGTCCGGCGAGATGTGCCCGGAGCGGCGGGCCATCTCGACGCGGAGTTCGCGGTTGTCGGTCATCCCCAGCACGGCGGCGAAGGCGTACGGGATCCGGACCGGTCGGTCGTCGGCCGGCTCCCCGACGACCATCGGGTAGGCGCGGTCGGCGCGCTCGGCCGCCATCTCGTCGGCCTCGCGGTCGCCGTAGTAGACGGCCTCGAAGCGGTCGAACTCCTCGACCAGCCGGTCGATCGAGTCGACGTCGAAGTCCCGCTGCTTCGAGGGGTTCTTCGTGAAGAAGTACCGGACCACTGCGACCTCCAGGAACTCCAGGACCTCATCGACGGTGATGACGGTGCCGGACGACGACGAGAGCGCCTCGCCGGCCAGCGTGAACCACTCGTAGACCATCGGCACCGGCGGCGCCCGGTCGAACACCTCGCGGGCGATGGTCTCGCCGGACGGCCAGGAGCCCTCGGCGTGGTCCTTGCCGAACGGCTCGACGTCGACGCCGAGGGCGGCCCACTGGGCGGGCCACTCGAGCCGCCAGGGGAGCTTCCCCTCCCGGAGCGTCGCCGTCCCGGCGTGGCCGCAGCCCTCGATCACGTCTTCGCCCGCCGCGACGTCCTCGCAGACGTACGCGACGGTCCCTGCCTCGAGGTCGACGTCAGTGATGGTCTCGGTGAGGTGGCCGCACACCTCACAGCGGGCGAAGAAGGGGACGTAGTCGTCGTCGACCGTGTCCTGGAACCTGGCGAGCACCGCACGGACCCGCTCGCGGTGCTCGAGGACGTGGTGGACCTGGGCGTCGAACTGGCCGCTGTCGTACAGGTCGGTGGTGGAGACGACGTCGATGGGGACGTCGAGGGCGTCGGCGGTCCGCTCGAGCAGTGCCGTGAAGTGGGCGCCGTAGCTGTCACAGCAGCCGAACGGGTCGGGCACGTCGGTGTAGGGCCGGCCGAGGTTCCGTCCGAGGGCGCCGGCGTCGACCGCCTCGAGGCCGACGACGTTCCACTCGAGGTCCGCCAGGGTCCGGGGTAGCGCCCGCAACCGGTCGCGGTCGTCGGTCGTGAAGACCTGGCGGACCTCCCGGCCGCGGTCCCGGAGCGCCTCGGCGACGTAGTGGCCGCGCATCACCTCGTTGACGTGGCCGAGGTGCGGGACGCCGGACGGCGAGACGCCGCCCTTGACGACGACGGGGTCTGTGGGGTCGCGCGCGAGGACCTCGTCGGCGACGGCGTCGGCCCAGAAGGCCCGCCGCGTTCCAGTCCCGACCTCGTAGGGGTCAGTCATCGGGGACCACGTCGGTGCCGTCGACGTCCCCGGCGACGGCGTCCGTGACCCGCGATGGCTCGGTGCCGTCGAGCACGACCGCCCGGAGCCCGGATCGCTCTATGACCTTCGCCGCCAGGAGGTCGACCGGCGCCTGCGAGCCGGCGGCGGTCTCGATGGAGGCGATCACGTCGACGAGTTCGCCGGGCGTGAGGTGGTCGTGGCGGACCGCGGCGTCGTCCTCGTCCGGGTCCGTCGAGTAGACGCCGTCGACGCTCGTCGCGTAGACGAGCAGGTCGGCCGACAGCGTCTCGGCCAGAAGCGCCGAGACCGCGTCGGTCGTGTGGCCGGGGACCGTCCCGCCCATCACCGCCGTCTCGCCGCGCCGGACTGCGGCCCTGGCCGCCTCGTGGCTCTCGACCGGGTCGGTGTCGGCCGGGGCGTCGAGCGCGGTCGCCAGGAGACGGGCGTTCAGCCGGGTCGCGTCGATGCCGACCGCGTCGAGGTCGTATTCCGTCGCTCCAAGCTGTCGGGCGGTCTCGATGTACCGACGGGCCACGGACCCCCCGCCGACGACGGCGGCGACGTCGTGGCCCTCGGCGACCAGGCCGTCGATGACGTCGGCGTGGGCACCCACCCGCTCGGCCGACCGGTCCGGGGCGAGCACGCTCCCGCCGATCGAGACGACGATCCTCATTGCCCATCGCTTGCTCGGTTGCACGCTTAAGGGTTGTCACGCGCGGCGACACCTACAAGCCCGAGCGGCCGCAGAGCCCACGTATGCAAGTCTTCGCAGTCGGCGGCGCGAACGCCGAGGCGGGACTCGACCGACTCCTCGCCGCCCTCGACGGCCGGGTCGGGGTGGTGCGGACGGCGGCGGCCCGCCGAGCGGGCGACGGCGGCACGGCGGCCCTCGCGCGGGGCGACACGCGGTACGATCTCGAGGACGGCTGGCGGGCCGAAGGTGCCACGCTAACGGTCAGAGGGGCGCTCGAACGGCTCGCGCCGGACCACGAATACGCCGCCGTCGTGGGCGACCCAGGCCTCGACGCACCGCGGGTCGTCGTCGGCGAGGACTCCCGGGACCACCACGCCGACGACGCGGGTGGCCCGGACGTCCGCGCCGAAGACGCGGATTCCCTGGACCTCCACACTGACGATGCCGGTGGCTCGGACGTCCGCGCCGACGACGCTGCTGGCCTGGACGTCCAGGCGGCGGTGGCGGCGATCGACGACGCCGAGCCCTTCGAGACCCTCGACTCGCTCGTGGCCGCGGTCAAGCGGTCGGCGTCGGCCGACCGCGCCGGCGCCATCGCCACCTTCACCGGGCGCGTGCGCGAGCGGGACGGCCCGGACGACGACCGGACCCGGTACCTCGAGTTCGAGAAGTTCGACGACGTCGCCGACCGGACCATGCGAACCATCGAGACCGACCTCGAGGCCCGCGAGGGCGTCATCGACGTCCGGCTCCACCACCGGACCGGTCGGGTCCACGCCGGCGAGGACATCGTCTTCGTCGTCGTCCTCGCCGGCCACCGGCGCGAGGCGTTCCGGACCGTCGAGGACGGCATCGACCGACTCAAGGACGAGGTGCCGCTGTTCAAGAAGGAGGTCACGGCCGCCGACACCTACTGGGTACACGAGCGCGAGTAGGCCCGCGTCCCCGGCAGCGACGCCGCGAGACCCGGAAATCCGTGCCGTGTACCGACGCCGATCGGCAATCGACGAGCGGAACGTCGTCTCGCCGCGCACGCGCCCCAGGAAAGACCGAGAGCGCTCGATGAAACGTCTACACGACGCAGCGTCGTTCGTGAAAGGTCCGTTTTCCGCCCCTTCACCCCGAATTCGACCGAAGGCACCCGAAGCTTCCTCCCTTTATATGCTCGTCCGGGGCTACGGTCCGGGCACGGTGTCACGCATGAGCGCAACGACGGAACCCTCCACCGACAACAAGGAACGCCGACTCCGCTCGTACCTGCGGCAGCGCGCCGCGGACGGCGAGGTCTACGTGAAGAGCAAGTTCATCGCGGACGACGTGGGCCTCTCGCCCAAGGAGATCGGCGCCCTGATGGTCAAGCTCAGAGAGTCGGCGACCGACCTGGACATCGAGAAGTGGTCCTACACGTCCGCCACCACCTGGCGCGTCGCGCGGCCCTGACGTCTTCCGTCCTCCGAACGCACCGCCGCTGTCACGGGTTTTATCCGGGCGAGTCCCCTCCGGACGCGTGATGGGCCAGTCCGACCCGGCGGCGGCCCCCGACGGCCCGCCGCCGGAGGCACTGCTACCCGCCTTCGAGGTCACCGACATCGAGGTGACCGACGGCGGCCAGCTCCGCTACTTCGGGCAGCCGCGGACCGAGTACCGCCGGCTCGAGCGACAGCTCTGGCCGATCTTCCGCGAGCACGGCTACGAGGTCAGACTCGACGTCGTCGAAGAGGCCGAGGCGGATCCGATCACGGGCGTCGACGTCACCCGGACCCGCCAGGCGCTGGTGGCCACCCCGCACAGCGTCGGCGTCGACGGCGTCCCCTGGACGAACGTCGCGACCTTCGTCGCGACCGTGCTCACGACGCTGTACGCCGGCACCATCTGGTACTACCAGCCGGTCCGTGGCCCGCTCGACCTGCTCGCCGGCTGGCCGTTCGCCCTCGCCGTCCTCGGCGTCCTCGGCGTCCACGAGCTCGGCCACTACGCCCTCTCGCGGTACCACGACGTCCAGGCGAGCCTCCCGTACTTCATCCCCGTGCCGACGTACATCGGGACCTTCGGCGCGGTCATCAAGATGAAAGGCCGCATCCCGGACCGGAAGGCGCTGTTCGACATCGGGGTCGCCGGGCCGCTGGCCGGGCTCGCCGCGGCCGTGGTCGTCGCCGTCGTCGGACTCCACCTCGACCCGATCGCCGTCCCCGAGACCGTCCTCCGCAGCGAGGACGCCGTCCGGATCGAACTCGGCTACCCGCCGCTTTTGGGGTTTCTCGCGTGGGTCACCGGGGAACGGCTGACGTACGCGGACCCGTCGGTCGCCGCCAGCCCCGTCATCTTCGGCGCCTGGGTCGGCCTGTTCGTCACCTTCCTCAACCTCATTCCCGTCGGCCAACTTGACGGCGGCCACATCAGCCGGGCATTGCTCGGCGAACGCGCCGAGACCGTCGCGGCGCTCGTGCCCGCCGCGCTGTTCTCGCTCGCGGGCTACCTGTACCTGTTCCGGGACGTCTCCGCGAACGCGCCGTTCCTCTGGACGTTCTGGGGGCTGCTCGCCCTCGGGCTGGCCTACGTCGGCCCGACCACCCCCATCTTCGACGACCCGCTCGACGAGAAGCGAAAGACCATCGGGGCACTGACGTTCCTCCTGGGGCTGCTCTGCTTCACCCCGGTCCCCATTGAGATACTCAGTGCGTGAAGCCCCGGTCGGCGAGCGGCTCGTCGTCCAGCCGGACGCCGGCGTCGGTCACCCGCCCGACCCTCGTCACGGCGACCGGGGCCTCGGCCCTGACGTCCTCCACGGCGGTCTCCGGGACGGTGAACACGAGTTCGAAGTCCTCGCCGAAGTGGACCGCCAGTTCCCGCCGATCCGCCGCATCCGCCGCCACGTCGTCGACCGCCGGATCGACGGGGATGGCGTCGGCAGTGACGTCGAACCCGCAGTCGCTTTCGGCCGCCAGCTGGTGGAGCGACCGGGCCAGGCCGTCGCTCGAGTCGATCATCGCCGAGGCCTGCGGCGCCACAGCCCGGCCCGCGGCGACCCTGGGGTGGAACCGGAACAGGTCGTTGGCCCGCTCGTGGCCGCCGCGCTCGAACAGCCGCACGGCGGCGGCGCTCCGCCCGACCGTCCCCGTCACGCAGACGGCCTCACCGGGTTCGGCGCCGCTCCGGCGGACCGGGTCGGCGGCCTCCCCGACGGCGGTGGTCGCGACCGTGAACTCGTCGTGTCCGTCCAGGTCGCCGCCGACGTACTCCGCCCCGACCGCGGCACAGACCTCCGAACAGCCGGACAGGAACGCCGACAGTTCTCCGTCGTCGAACGCGGGGGCCGCGTAGACGGCGACCGCCGCGGTCGCCTCGGCGCCCATCGCGGCGACGTCCGACAGCGACGCTCCGACGGCGCGCCAGCCGGCCGTGTACCGCGTCGTGCCGGCCGGGAAGTCGGTCCGCTCGTGGAGCATGTCCGTCGTCACGACGAGGCCGTCGACCGTCGCCGCGTCGTCGCCGGCGTCGGCGACGCGGTCGCCGACCAGCGCGAGCGCCGCGCGTTCGTCCATACCGGCCGCACGCCCGCCGCCGGCAAATGGCCATCGGTGGCTTGAACCCGGGGAGGGCCGATGGCCGGCCATGGACCTGGACCTGCGGGCGACGGCCGCCGGGTTCCTCGGCGCCGTGGCCGCGCTGGGCGTCCTGGCCCACCTCGTCGGGATCGGGGACCTCCTCTTCGCGCTCTCGCTGGCACGGCTCGACGTCGTCGCCGCCGTCGTCGCCGTGGCCGGGGTCTGGCTGACTGCCTGGGCCCTCGCCCTCCGGACCGTGCTCGCGGCCCTGGGCGCCGCCGTCTCCCCCTGGCGGGCGTCGGCGGTGTACGCCGGCGTGCTGTTCGCCAACAACGTGACGCCGTTCGGCCAGGCCGGCGGCGAACCCGTGAGCGCGCTCTTCGTCGCCGAGTCGACGGGCACGGGGTACGAAACCGCCCTCGCCGCCGTCGCCAGCGCCGACTCGCTGAATTTCGTGCCCTCGACCGCGCTCGGTCTCGCCGGCGTGGCCTACCTCTCCGTGACCGCGGCCGTCGGCGACCGGCTCCGGGTCGCCGGCGCCGCCGTGGCCGCATTGGCGGTGGCCCTGCCGGCGGCCGGCTACCTCGCGTGGCGGGCCCGGGCCCGGCTGGAGGCCGCAGCCGTGGCCGCCATCGCTCCGGCGGCCTGGGTCGTCGGTCGCGCCGTCCCCCGCCTCGAGGCGCCGACCCGCGACGCGGTCGCGACCCGCGTCGAGGGGTTCTTCCGGGCGATCGAGGTCGTCGGCACCGACCGCCGCACGCTGGTGTTCGCCCTCGGGTTCTCGACGCTCGGCTGGCTGGCGCAGGCCGCCGCCCTCTGGCTGTCGCTGTACGCCGTCGGCGTCGTCGCGCCCGTCGCCGCCGTCCTCGTCGCCGTCCCGGTGGGCGCCATCGCCGGCGTGACCCCGCTCCCCGGCGGCCTCGGCGGCGTCGAGGCCGTCCTCATCGCGCTGCTCGTTCCGCTTGCCGGCGTCACCGCCGCGACCGCCGCCGCGGCCGTCTTCCTCCACCGCGGCGCGATATACTGGCTCCCGACGCTCATCGGCGGCGGGGTCGCTGCCGCCCTGGGCGCCGACCGCGTGTGACCCGCTCTCCGCACGGAATCGGGCGATACCAACAGCGTTAAACGCGGTCGCCGGGAATCCGCGGGTAATGACGACGCTGTTCGACGTGCCTCCCGAGGACCTCATCGAGGCGGTCGCCGACGAGATCGGCGACGACCTCGAGGAACCGGCCTGGATCGAGTACGCAAAGACCGGCCACGGCCGGGAACTCCCGCCCGAGCAGGCGGACTTCTGGGCCCGCAGGGCCGCCAGCCTCCTCCGGAAAGTCGCCATCGACGGTCCCGTCGGCGTCGAACGACTCCGGACCCACTACGGCGACGTCACGAACGGCTCCACCCGGTATCGCGTCCGCCCCGAGCAGCGGACCGACGGCTCCGGCAACATCGTCCGGACCGCCCTCCAGCAGCTCGAGGAGGCCGGCTACATCCAGACCCGCGAGGGCCGCGGCCGCACCGTCACCGGCGAGGGTCGCGCCCTCCTCGACGACACCGCCGAACAACTCATCGAGGACCTCGACCGCCCGGAACTCGAGCGCTACGCGTAAACTACCCCACCCTACTCGCTCACGGCTTGGCCGTTCGCTTCGTTGAGGGTGGGGCTTTCGCGTGGACTCCCGCTCTGGCCGGGATCTCCCGCAGGAGGGTCATACTCTCCGTTCGCGTTCAGTGTCCCGCGATTCAAGCGCACGCCTACGGGTGCGCCTCCGCCGTCCCCAGTTTGGGTACGGCGGAGATACCGCAAGCCGATATTCTTTGCCGCGTTGTAGTCAGCGTGGTTCTCGTAGCCACATTTCAGGCACTCGAAGTCCTCACCGTCGCGGTTGTCCGGGTGCGTGAACCCACACGTCGAACACCGCCGGGACGTGTTCTCCGGGTCAACCTGTTCCACGTCGATGCCGAGTAACTCGGCTTTGTATTCGACGTACTCGTACAGCCGTTCGAACGCCCACTCGTGGCCCCACGACGCGCCAGAAAGCCGGTCGCGGATGCCCGTCAACTCCTCGAAGGCAATAACCGTACACCCGTTCTCGGCGGCCTCCTCAATGATGCCGTTGGCAATCCGATGGAGCATCATTTTGAACCGGCCCGTCTCTTTCCGACCGACTGCTTGAATGTTCTCGTGGGCGTGGCGACTCCCACATTGCTGGAGTGATGCCCGCCGTTTCCCGTACTCCCGTCGCCAGTGGTCGAACTCGCGGCCGCTCCAGAACACCCCCGTTGACGTGACCGCGAGTTGGTTCACGTTGAGGTCAACGCCGAGGACCGTTGGGTGCTCGGTCGTTGCCTGTTCCAGCGTGTCGGACTCCAGCTCCGCCTTTGTGCGGAGATGAAGTAACCACTCGCCGTCTCTGTGGTGTAGTTCCGCTCCTGTCACCTCGTAGTCGTCGTTGTGGAGGTACCGACTGTGAGGTGTGTCGCGGTCGGGGTCGGGGAGGACGTACTCGACTTCGATGCGTCCATCCACGGTCGCCAGCGACACGGACTCGTCGTGAAAGGTGGCACACCGCTTGTCGTAGACCGCGGTGGGCTTCGAGAAGTGTGGTTTGCCAGCGTACTCGCCCTGTTTCCAGCGCGCGACGACACTCTGTACGGCGTCGGCGGCTTTGTTGCGGGCATTCTGGACGAGATTCGCGTGCAACCGTGTCTGGTCGCGAACGTCGTCGTATGTTTCCTCTTGCAACTGTGCCTTGCTCGTCGTTTTGTATTCGCCCTGCCACGCGTGGTCTACGACGTAGTTGGCGGCCCTCAGAAATTCGGCTACGGTCTCGTGCAGAAGGGCGGCGTCGTCGCTGTCCACGTCGAGTTTGACCGGGACAGTTCGCCGCACCTCCATACGTTAGGTGGGTGCCCAATACTTTATAAGTATCAGGGGAGAACGGGCGGTAACAGTACGTGGACAGTGGCGGAGTTGTCGGCTTCCTCTCCGGCCTACTCGGTTGTGCTTCCGCCGAGGCCGGAAGCCCCTCGCTCCTTGAGGCTGGAAGCTCCGCCTCGAAACTGCTGAGAACCCTTTTCTCACGCTCGGCGCCGCGGAGCCGCGCCTCGCGCGTTGCGGCTCCGCCGCAACGCCATGCGGCGGCGGCCGAAGGCCGCTGCCCGCGGCAAAAACGTTCATGAAAAAAGACACGGCGGCCTCCAGCCGTGGTTCGAGAGAGCGAGAAAGCTCTCTCGTCATCCCGAAAGGCGCTCGGCGCCTTTCGGGCGACGGCGCGAAGCGCCGCGTTAGTCGGCCCTTGGTCCCGCGTCTCGCTGGCGCTCGACGCGGTGAACCGCGTCGGGCGGGTTCGGAGAACCCGCCCTCGCGGATGCTCGCACGGCCGTTGCTCGCCCGTTGCTATGCCTTGGTAGGCTAGCCTGAGAGCCACTCGAGGGTCGAGACGACGTCGAGTCCCCGACGCCATCTATATACGATCTCCCGTCGAGACGTTACCACCATGAGCGAGGAGATCACGTCGAACGGCGGAACCGACCCCGCCCACGTCGAGGCCGTCCTCGTCGGGTTGGCGATGGTGGCGCCGGCGTTCGCGGTCGCCATCGTGGTCGGCCCGCGGGAGGTCGTCGCACTGGTAGGGGTCGCGCTCTACATCGGGCTCCTGGTCGGCGGCGCAGCGGTGACCGGGCTCCTGGAAACGCTGTAAGGCGGCGTCGTCAGTCCGGCCGCGAGCGCCCTCGCGGGACGTCGGGCGCGCGTCGGTGGACGATCCTGATGCCCCACACAGGTCCCCCGGTGCCGGGCGGACGCCGCAACGGTTTTTCCTCCGCCCGACTATGAAGTGGACATGAGCGACGACCCCACGGACGAGGAACTCGAGGACCTCCGCCAGGAGAAGATGGAACAGCTCAAAGAACAGCAGGGCGGCGAGGGCGGCGAGGAGGCGATGGAAGCCCAGCGCCAGCAGGCCGAGGCCCAGAAGGAGGCGATGTTGAAGCAGGCGCTGACCGACGGCGCCCGCAAGCGGCTCAACACGGTGAAGATGTCGAAGCCGGAGTTCGGGGAGACGGTCGAACAGCAGGTGGTCGCGTTGGCCCAGAGCGGCCGCCTGCAGGGCCGGATCGACGAGGAGAAGATGAAGCAGATCCTCGACGAGATGAAACCCGAACGAGGTCACGCTCGTGACCGCCCACTTCGGGTTCACGGCGGACTGGCGGCACGCCGAGGAGGCGGCCGAGTCGCTCGAGTTCGCCTTCCAGGCGGTCGAACTCGATCCGGCGGTGGCTGAGTCGGCGGCCGAGCAGATGCACGCCGACGGCTACCCCCGCGGCGGCGTCCAGCAGGTCCACGAGGCGGCCCTGGAGGCCGTCGGGCCCGAGTACGACGTGGTCGCGGACGGCACGCGGCGGGACGACCGGGTCCCGACCGTCTCCCGGGCGGTCGCCCAGAGCCTCGAGGACCGCCACGGCGTCGACTACGTCGCGCCGCTGTCGGGGTTCGGGCGGGGCGCCGTCGACCGCCTCGTCGAGACGCACCTCCGGGTGGAGTCCGGGCCGAGTGCGGCGGTCCCGAAGGGCGACTACGAGACGGAACTGCGGACGTTGCTCGCAGACCGGTGGGGTCCGGACGCGGTCGAGGAGGTCTTCCCGGACCACGAGCAGACCCGCGTGGTGGGTCGGGTCGGTGAGTAGCAGGGCGGCGCCAGCAGAGAAGGGTCGCCGAACGAGCGAGCGGGGGACGGCGTGACCGACAGGGAACGCCGCCGGATGGGCGAGCGGGAGGCGCGAGGCGCGACCAACGGGAGCGCCTCGGACTGGCGAGCGGGGAGCGATAGCGACCCGCGAGCAGTGAGCGAAGCGAACGACGACACGCGAGCCTGGATCGAAGCGACCATCGGAAGTGCCGCCTGCTGGTGAGCGGCGACCGGAGGGAGCCGCGAGCAGCGACCAAGGGGAGCGCCGCCGGAGGAGCGAGCAGTGAGCGAAGCGACCCGCGAACCAGGCGCCGCCGACGGCCGCCCATCTTTTTGACGGACGGCGTCGTACGCCGCGGCATGAAGATCGTGATCGTCGGGTACGGCCGCGTGGGGAAGCGGACGACGGACGTCCTCACGAGCGAGGGCCACGAGGTCGTCATCATCGAGCAGGACGCGGAGAAGGCCCAGCGGGCCCGGGAGGACGGCCTGGAGACCGTCGAGGGCGACGGCGAGGACGAGCGCGTCCTCGAGCGGGCCGGGCTGGACGACGCCGACGCCGTCGGCGCGCTGACCGCCGACCTGAACGTGAACTTCACGGCCTGCACGGTCGCCAACGGCCACGGCTGCCGAACCGTGCTGCGGATCGACGAGGACTACCGCCGGGACATCTACGAGCAGTACGCCGCCGACGTCGACGAGGTCGTCTACCCGGAGCGGCTCGGCGCCGCCGGGGCCAAGACGGCGCTGCTCGGCGGGGACCTGAACGTGCTCGCGGACCTGACCGAGCACCTGACCGCGACGACGATCCCGATCCCCGAGGGGTCGCCCGTCGTCGGCACCCGGGTCGTGGAGCTGGACATCCCCGAGGGCGCGCGGCTGTACGCCCACGGCGGCGCCACGGAACCGATGACCATCCCGATGCCGCGGACGGCCATCGAGCCCGGCGACCGGGTCGCACTCATCGCCGAGCAGCCGGCCGTCGAGGCGGTCCGCGAGATGGTCGCCGCCTGACCCGGCGGTCTACACCCCGCGTGAACGGTCCAGCGCGTTCCGGAGGCCCCTCGGGGACACTCCTCGCAGTGAAGAAACGGCAGTCGTCCGTGGGGGCTCGGGATTGGGAACGCGCTGGGTGGACGTGAACGGGCCCGGTGAAGTGAAGGCGGCCGGGAGGAGGCGAAGCGGTGCGGAGAAGGCGAAGGCGAGAGTGGCGGCTGAGGGAGGTATCGGAACGTCCGGGCGCGCGGGGAGGATGGGGAACGTCTGAGGCCGTCGGTGCGCGCCCGACCGGTTCCAGGGCGGGCTGGCACATAAATCCGCGTCAGACGGGCGTGTGACCGCGGTATTGGGCCGCCGCCGGCCGGGGTGCCGAACTACGCCGTCATCGCGGGGTAACCGCGCGTGGTTGCGCGAACCCCGACCCGGAACCCGATCTCGTTACTGGAAACTGTCATGTTCCCGGGGCCTCCTGTGACCGGTATGGCGACGGCCCGGCACGTCCGTTCCCGGCGGCACGTCCGCGTCGGGGACCTCACGGGCGCGGTGGGCGACGCGGTCACGGTGTTGCCACTCGTCGCCGCGGTCGGGCTCCTGACGCCGGCGTCACTGTCGCACGTGCTCGCGGGATTCGCCGTCTTCCAACTCGTCTGGGGCGTCGCCTACGGCGTGCCGCTGTCGGTCGAACCGATGAAGGCGCTGGCGGGACTGGTCGTCGCCGGCGCCATCACGCACGGCGAGCTCGTGGCGGCCGGACTGCTCGCCGGCGGCCTCCTGCTCGTGGCCGGGCGGGCCGGCGCGGTGTCGCGGCTGGCTGCGGTCGTCGGTGAGCCGGTGATCCGCGGGGTGCAGTTCGCCGTCGCGTGCCTGCTGGTCGTCGCGGCCGCGGGCCTCGTCGCCGCGTCGCCCGCCGTCGCCGTCGTCGGCGTCGCCGTCACCGCGGTCGTCGCCGTCCGGTCGGTTCCGGCGGTGGCGCTGGCCGTGCTCGCGGTCGGGCTGTTGTGGGCCGTCATTGCGGGCGGGGTGCCGGCGGCGTCGGTGCCGACGCCGGCGGCCTTCCCCGCGGGCGGACCGACGCTCTCCCCGGCGGTGGCCGAGGCGACGGCCGCCCAGCTGGCGATGACCGTCGGGAACGCGGCCGTCGCGACGTCGCTATTGCTGTCGGACCTCTACGACGCCGACGTGTCGCCGGACCGGCTCGCGGAGAGCATGGGGGCGATGAACCTGGCGGCGGTCCCGCTCGGCGCGCTCCCGATGTGTCACGGCTCCGGCGGCCTGGCGGGCAAACACGCCTTCGGCGCCCGGACGTCGGCGGCCAACGTCGCCGCGGCGGCCCTCTACGCCGGCCTCGCAGTCGCGGCCGGGCTGTTCGAGGCCTTCCCGACGGCGCTGCTCGGGGTCCTCCTTTTAGTCGTCGCGGCGTCGCTGGCCCGGGTCGCCATCGCGCGGACCGACCGGCACCCGTTCGTCGTCGCCGTGGGCCTGCTCGGGGTGGTCGTGAACGTCGGCGTGGCCTTCGTCGCCGGCGCCGCGTGGTGGCTGGTCCGGACGCGGGGCTTTAGGCGGCCCGGTGCGAACTCCGGACCATGACCTGGCGGGAGCTGTTCGAGCGCGCCGAGGCCTACGAGGCGACGCCCGACGCCGTGATGGCGGCGCTGGAGGCGCGACGGGATGACGGGTGAGGATGCCGGTCCAGACTCGACCCGGGTCGTCGCCGACGCCGACGTCCTCGCGGCGGACCTCCTGGTCGACGGCGCGGCCCGCGACGCCCTGGACGTCGTCCGGCGACACTCCTGGCTCGACCTGGTGGCGACCGACCCGTTGCTCGCCGACGCCGAGGCGGTCGTCGCCGGGTTGGCCGACCCGGGGCTGGCCGACGACTTGCGGGGACTGCTCGCAGCGCGGGCCGTGCTCGTCGACCAGCCGGCCGGCGACCACCCGGCGCTGGCGGCGGCCCTCCACGGCGACGCAGCCCACCTGCTCTCGTTCGACGAGCGGCTGCGGAGCGCCCGGGCCGGTGCCGAACTCCGCGGGGTCGTGGAGGTCAGCGTCCGGTCGCCCGACGCGTTCGCGACCGTCTTCGATCCGGCGGCGGTCTACGAGACGGCCGTCGGGAGCGACTACCCCGGTCCGGACCGGGACCCGCGGGCGTAGGCCCCGCCGACGGGGGAGGTCAGTCCGGCGTGTTTCGGTCGGCGGCCAGCCTGCCGGTGAGCCGGTTCGGGAGGACGTTCGACAGCCGGGTCAACAGCTCGTACTTCCAGCCGGTGACGACCACCCGCCGGCCGGCCTGGAGGCCCTCGTACCCGCGGGCGGCGACCGCGTCGGCGGCCTGCTCGCCCTGCCCCACCGGCGTGTCCTCGTTGCCCGCACGCTCCTGGAACTCCGTGTCGACGGGGCCGGGACAGAGGGCGGTGACGGTCACGCCCTCCGGCCGGAGTTCCGTGGCAATGGCCTCCGAGAACTGTTTGAGGTACGCCTTCGAAGCGTAGTAGGTCGCCATGAACGGCCCGGGGAACCACGCCGCCGTGGAGGCGACGTTGAGGATGCCGCCGTGGCCGCGCTCGGCCATCTCGCTGCCGTAGCGGTGGGTCAACTGGGTCGGGGTCGTCACGTTCAACTGCAGCAGGTCGAGTTCGCGGCCGAGGTCGTTGTCGACGAACGCGCCCTGGGTGCCGATGCCGACGTTGTTCACGAGGACGTCGACCCGGACGTCCCGGTCTTCGGTCTCGGCGTGGAGGTCGTCCGCAGCATCGATGGCGGCCAGGTCCAACTCGATGGCGTGGGCCCGGACGCCGTGGGCGTCCTCGAGGTCGTTCGCGAGCGCGAGCAGTTCCGTCTCCCGGCGCGCCACGAGGACGACGTCGTGGCCGTTGGCGGCGAACTCCTTCGCCAGCGCGCGGCCGATGCCAGCGGAGGCGCCCGTGACGAGCGCCGTGCCGTCGACTGTCATGTGGCCCTCCTCGACCGCCCCCGGCTTAGGCGTGGGGGCCGACCCACCGCGAACGGCGGACTCCAAGGCGGAACGTCGTGGCGGCCCGCGGTCCCCCAGACCGCCCGCCGAGCCGTCTTCGCGGCTCACCCCGCCCCGACCCTGGCCCGTCAGCGTGTCGTCACTCGTGGACGGATAGCCCGCGTGGGGTGTTGTGCGGCCCGCCCGACGACCGGTGGCCACCGCGCTACGTGTCCCTGTCCTGGAACCACTCGGCGAACGCCGACAGCGCCCGCCCGCGGTGGGAGACGGCGTTCTTTTCGGCGGCTGACATCTCGGCGAACGTTCGGCCGTCGTGTTCGAAGATGGGGTCGTAGCCGAACCCGCCGTCGCCGCGCGGCTCGACGAGCCGTCCCGGAACGGCCCCGGTGAACAGCTTCACCGGGAGCCCGCCCCCGGCGACCGTCTCGTCGGTCGCGGCCGACGCGCGGTCGTCGGCCGCCAGGTCCTGGCCGCGCCGGTCGGCCGTGTCGACCGGCTCCGGGGAGGCCTCGAAGGCGGCGCCGTCGCAGTAGGCGACGACACACCGGAACCGGGCGCGCGTGGCGTCCTCGCGGCGGGCGAGCCGGCCGACGCGCTCGACGCCGAGGGTGTCCTCGACGTACGCTGAATACGGGCCGGGAAAGCCCTCGAGGTCGTCGACGAACAGGCCGGCGTCGTCGACGATGACCGGCGCGTCGGCGTGCCGGTAGGCCGCACGGGCGCCCTCGGCGGCGACGGCCTCGATGGAGTCGGCCTGTATCTCCGGGTAGTCGTACTCGAGTGCGGCCACCTCCTCGAGGTACGCCTCCGCCTCCCGCACCTTCCCGTCGTTCGTCGTCACGTACCGGAGCATGGCCACCGCTGGGGCCCGCCGGGAGAAAGCCCCACCGATACCGGGCCGGGGGGGCGAGGCCGATGAGCGGGTCGTGGCGGGCGTCGCGCGGCTCGCGTGTCGCTTTTCCCACCGCTCACCAGATCGAGGCGCTACCTTGCTCACGGCTCACTCCGTTCGCCGTTCGCACATTCGGCGGCACTCGCTCCGCTCGTGCCGCCCGGGTCGCGCCTCGCGGCTCGCGTGTCGTCCCTCCCGCTGGTCGGTCCTCCCGCTCGCCCATTCCGAGGCCTCCCTCCGGTCGGCCTCGCACCTCCCGCTCGCTCGTTCGGCGGCCTCCCTCCGGTCGGCCGCCGGCCCGGAGGCTTATGCCGGCCTAAACCCTACCCTCGGCGGATGACGGACGGGGACGACGCGCTCCGATCGCTCCTGCTGGACCACTCGGACCACCGGGCCGTCCGGAACGTCTTCGAGGCGCTCACCGGTCAGGGCGAGGCCCCGCTGCCGGACTACGTCGAGGCGATGCGAGCGACCGACGGCGCCCTGGCCGTCGTCGCCACCGACGGCGCCGCCGAGGTCTACGCCCGCTGGAACGGCAGCGGCGGCCGGTACGAGCACCTCACCATCTGGCCGCCCTCGACCATCGGGGGCGGCGACCACGCCGACGGCGACCGGCTGGCCTCCATACTCGAGGAGACGGACCACGTCCGCCCGACGCCGCACAGCGAGACGCCGTTCGAAGACCAACAGGTTCTGTCGAGCCTGTCAAACCGGATCTGGCCTTAGGTCCTTGCGTTTCTAAGGCCCGCTTCGCACCTTCGACGGCCCGGTTTCGGCGGGACTCCTCGATGTGAACGTGGCTGGGGATTGCCGCCGCCGTGCTGACCGGTGGTATGGTCACGTTGGCCGGGTCGGCAGCCGCCGACACCGAATCCGGCACATCGTTCAATAATGATAATGGCGACAGTGGCGGTGGCGGTGAAGTCGCCGTCTCGACCGCCGACGACACCGGCCTCGTCCCGGATGCCCGGAGCACCGCCGACGGCCTCGTCCACTTTGCCCCGGACGGCCAGGGGCCGGCTGACAGTGACAACGATAATTCGAGAGAAACAGGTGACAGCTATGCTGAAGACCACGTCGACTCTGGCGCTGGTACCTCCGCGCAGGTCTGCTCGAACGGAGGCCAGCAGGTCCCGCCCCTGGTTGACGTCGGAGACGACGAGGAGAACACCGGCAACTGCATTGCATAGTAACGTCGGCCCGCGTTCTCTTTTTCCGCCGGTCGACGTGCACATGTATCGCGGCCTGCGTGACGCTCAACCTATGAACCGATATTGAGGACTATAGAGAAAAAATATTCATTTTTGGATGGTTTTGTCACAAGCTTGGTCATCCCAACACGAAACTCACGCACGCTGTGTCACCTCACATCCGATCGCGGACGACCCGGGAGTGTATCGCATGACGGACCACGACGACGCCGGCGACAGCCACGTCAGCCGGCGAGCCGCACTTCGCGGCGTCGCCGGCGCCGCGGCAGCGCCGTTCTTCACCCATTCGGTCGCCGGGCAAGCGGACGACACGTTCGACCCGAGCAATCAGAACGACGACCAGGAACTGATTCGTGGCATCCGCACCGCTCCCGGGAGCGAGCCATGGCGTGAAGTCAAGGTCGGCTTCGGGTCCGACCTCCCGCCGGAGGCCATGTCAGCGACCCTTGAGTACGGGCCTGACGGAGAGTTCGACAAGAATGAGTTTTCCCCCGACAAATTCAATGACGAAAACGGGTCGGTCTCACGAGCGCTTCCCGGTGGACGGTACGTCTACACGTTCACGGCCGACGAACTCGAGCCGGACACGACCTACCAGTATCGCATCTCGGTTCTCGACGAAGCGTCGGACGTCTACACGTTCTCGACGGCGCCGGCGCCGCATGACGTCGAGGAGTTCACGGTCGCGCAGTTCGCCGACCACGGCGTCGACGACGACTCCAACCCCTGCAACCGGACGACTAACCACCGGCCGCGCTACGTCACCAAACGGGCCGGGCCGGCCGACCTCGAGCTGCCGAACTGGATGGACGGCGATCCGATCGACCCGGAGTTTTTGATGATCAGCGGCGACACGAGCTACGCCAACGGGAAACCGAGTACCTGGGAGCAGTACTTCGAGGTCAACGAGGACGTGTTCGCTAACGTCCCCATCGCGACGGCGGTCGGCAACCACGAGCGGGAACCCGGCTTCGGCTTCCAGCAGTACGACGGCCACCTCAACCAGCTCATGCCGACCGGGACCGTGCCGGTCGCCGAGGAGGACGGCGAGGCCGAAAAGCGCCGCTGGTTCGACGTCCGGTACGGCAACGCCATTTTCATTACGCTGAACCTCGAAACCGCCACCTACGGGGAGGGCATCCAGTTCTACCCGATTCTGGACGGCGGCCAAGGCGGCTACGACCAGTACGGCGATGACCTCCCCGATAGCTCGATCGAGTTCCTCCTCGAGGGCCCACAGCTGGAGTACCTCAAGGAGACGCTGCGGCGCGCGAGTGACGACGACACGATCAAGTGGACGGTGGTGCAGTTCCACAACCCGATGGTGTCGGCGAACTACCGGAAGCACCCGGATCACCCGACGGCCCGGGAGGTGTGGGGTCCGCTGTTCGACCAGCACAACGTCGACCTGGTGCTGACAGGCGACAACCACTACTGGAACCGCTCCCGGCCGCTCCGGAACCTCAGCAAGGAACCGAACGTCTCCGAGGCGCCAGGGTTCGGCACGACGTACGTGACGAACGGCGCCGGTGGCATCTCCAACTACACCGCTAGTGAGGCAGACGCGGGCGGGGAATCCGTGGCGATCCGGGACCAGGGCTTCGGGGTGACGAAACTGACGTTCAGCGACGAGCGGATCGAGGTGAGCTACGTCGATTACAAGACCGGCGAGACGGTCGATTCCTTCGACATCGTGAAGGACGAGCAGGGTCGGCCACGCCAGCGGCCCGACCCCGGCGGCAAGTCCGAACCTCGATGGCTCAATCACAAGACGATTAGTGCTGGGGAGGGCGATGGTATCGGCATCGAAACCGAACTGACGATCAAGAACGTGACGGAGCCCGCGTACGGCTCCAATGGAAACCAGGCGTTATTCGCGACCGGGCAATACGTGGAGTTCAAAGTCACCCTCGAGAATCCCCCACGCGTGCCATCCTGGACCCCGTATCGACAGGGCCCCGATCCGGAGCCCCGACCGCCGGTGCGGGTCCGGATACAGGTCCCCGGCGACTTCGAGTACATCGGTGACGGGAACGGCGACGAGGTCGCCCGGGTCGAAAAAATCGCCGACGGCACGGAGACATACCTCTACCTCTGGACCCCCGACGGCGGGCCCAGGGAGACCGGAACGGCGAAGTTCATGCTCAAACTCCCCGAGGAAACATCGGGGGGTCGGTACTATCAATCCCGGCCGAAGGGACTCTGCCCGGCGACCAAAGACCCCGAGGGCCACCTCAACTGGTCAGCGGTACAATCTTGGGAGACGCCCGAGGGCCAGGGCTCGACCATTAGGATCGTGGGGCCGGACGGAACGTACAACGAGGACAACTGCGCGAACCGCTTCTGAAGACAGGGCGGCCCGACTCGGATTCGGGCCGGCCGGCGGTCACGGACGCCCGAGAGTCGGCCACGTTTCATCCGGCTTCTATTTTGCGCCACCCGGGCGGGTCGTCTCCGAGGCGACGGGGTTACTCCGGATCGGCGTCGTCCGGCAGGCCGACCTCGGCGGTGGTGTCCTCGACGTCCTCGATGAGCCGGTCGGTCGGGGTGCGGGCGAGTTCCTGCAGTTCGACGCGGCCCTCGGGGACGCGGTAGCGCCGCGACATCCGGCGGTCGGCGTCGGCGCTGTCGTCCTCGCGATCGACGTCCCAGGCGGTGTCGGTGCAGCCGTCGCGGCCGATGTCGGGCACTGTCGCGAAAAATTGATTTCGAATCACCATCAATTACCTACCGAGGTGACGTGCGATGGTACTACCAACTGACCCAGCCAGCTCGTGGCTTTCCGGCACCGGCAGTCAATCACGCCTGTTCGGCACCGGTTCGGACGACTACGAACTCTACGAACAGGACGGCGAGTTCGTCCTGAGCGTCGAAATGCCGGGGTTCGAACGCGACGATATCGAGATCGGTTGGTACGAGGGGCGTCTGACGGTCGCGGCCGAACACGAGGACGACCGCCGTGATCGAACGCGGACCTATCGTCGGTCCTTCCGGATGCCGAAGGAAATCGACGACGACAACATCAGGGCCCGATACCAGAGCGGGATCCTCGACGTGTACCTCCCATCCCTCGAGGGCACCACGACGAAAGGCAAGACCATCCCGATCGAGGAGTGATCGACCTCGGTAATCGGGGGCAGATGTCTGCGGATGGACGGGCTGTCCGTCAACTACCACGATGTCGGCGATCCTGAACGCACCGTCGGTAATCGGGGGCAGATGTCTGCGGATGGACGGGCTGTCCGTCAACTACCACGATGTCGGCGATCCTGAACGCACCGCTCCGAGTCCCGTGGTGAAAGCCGCCCGAGAACGCCCCGTCTTCGAACGGAGTGGGCGTGGGGCGTTCCTGCGGGAGCGCAGGCCGGGAGTCCACCGACGAGCCCACGCGTTTATTAGTGGGTAGCTGACCCAAGAGCCGTCTCTCATTTCCAGCGATGCCGGAAGACGCACACGGCGTCATTCGCGCCACGCCGGCGCCGCAACGCGGGCAACGCAGGCGCAACGTGCAAGATGTAGGTGTGTTAGTTCCCGACGGCCATCGCCCGATCAACGACTTCGGCGCCGTACAGCTCCGCGAGGTCGTCGTGCTGGTCGGGCCGGTTCTCGTGGACGTCCTGGAACAGCTTGATCGGCGTCATCAGCGCCTGGTAGGTCGCCTCGTCCCACATGCGGTCGCTGGCGACGTCGACCCGGACGCCGTCGATCTCGACGGTCGCCGACCGCGTCATCGCGATGGCGCCCTTGCCGGCCTCCTTGGCGGCCTCGAACTCCTCCATGGAGTCGACGACGTCGTCAAGGCCCGGCACGTAGTCGAGCAGATCGAGCAGGTCGTCTTCCAGGTCCTCTTCCGTCTCGAGGAACCGCTCGTCGCCGCCGACCGCGAGTTCGTAGCCGCCGTCTTCCGCCTCGAGGTCGATGCGGTCGCCGCGGTAGACCTCGGCGCCGTCCCCGCTGTCGAGTTCGACGGTGCGGCCGTCGGCGTCGATGGTCCAGTAGCCCTCGGCCGGCGGGAGCGGGCTCTGGTTCGCCTCGACGACCTGGCCGGGCGTGAGCGACCAGATGCCGAGCATCCCCATCGCGCTGTTTTCCGTGATGCGGTCGTGGTAGCCCTCGACGTCGCGAATGTCGTCGTACGGGCCGTCGACGGCGATGAGGCCGGCGGCGGAGGCGGCCCGGGAGGTGTTGTGGCGGAGTTCCTTCCACTCCGGGAGCCCGCCGGTCGGCGTGATGGCGCGCATGTCCTTCGTGTAGTCGACCTCGCCGTCGACGAGCAGGAAGAGCCGCTCGAGGTTGTTCGTGGGCTTGGCCATCTCCTCGCGGAGCGTCTCGAGGGCGAGTTCGGCGGCGCCGGACTCGACGATGACGCTCATCGCGAGGCTACCCGCCTCGAGGCCGTACTCGGTCTCGACGATGGAGATGAACTCGTCGGCCTTCTTCCAGTCGTCGACGCCGCCGACCTCCGGGATGACGAACCCGTCGATGTGCTCTATGGCGCCGTTGTCGGGGTCGGCGATCTCGAGCATGTGCCGGAAGCCCCGGTACCTGGTCTCCGGGCTGTCGCGGTGCCAGACGACGCGGGGGTGGATCTCGCCGGGGAAGTCGGCGCCGCCCCCGGCGACGACCTCGGCGACGTTCGCGGCGCCCTCCTCGCGCATGGTCGGCGCGGTGGCGTCCTCGTTGTCCGGCACCCACACGTCCGGCGCCTGCATGCCGCGGAGCCCGATGGCGCTCCGGAGCTTCTTCGCGGAGTCCGCCTCGCCCTGCTCTGCGGTCGGCGTCGTGAAGAACGTCCGCACGAACGCGCGGTCGTGGGTCCGCTTGTCGATTGCAGTCATCATTGTCGTTCCGACGGTTTGCTCGGCGGGTATTAAAGATGGCCGAAACGGACGCATTGCTTCCAATTCGGCGTATACGGCGGTTACAGGGCTATCCGGACGCGGACGGACGGCCGGGGGCGCGGCGGGCTCAGTCGTCGTCCTGCTCGGAGGTGACTGGCTGGCTCTCGTCCTCGGTGAAGCCCTCGCTGGCCTGCATCCGGCCGGCCGCCTCGGGGTCGTACCGGGCCTCGATGTCCTGGAACCGGGAGACGAACGACAGCTCGTGGTGGCTCTCGGTCTCGTGGTCCAGGTAGCGGCCCTCCAGGTCGAACTGGGCCGCCTCGTCGCGCTCGGCGATCGCCTTCAGGTCCTCGTAGACGGCGTGGGCGCCGGAGTGCAACGCATACAGCGTGATGAAGATGTACTGGTAGCCGAGGTCGCCCAGCTCCCGGAACGTGAGCGGGTCCGCTTCCTCGCTCCAGGCGAACGAGCTGGAGTAGTTGAACGCGAGGTCGACCTCGGGGTGGGTCTCCTGGAGTGCCTCGGCGTAGGCGACGGCGTCCTCCCGGGAGGGGTCGGGCATCTCGGGCCAGACGAGGTCGACGCCGCAGTCGGCGTACAGCCGGCCGCGGGCGAGGTGTTCCTCCCAGTCGCCGTTCGCGGAGCCGTAAGCGTCCGTCCGGGCGATGACAACGGTGTCGTCGCTCTGGGTGGCGTCGACGGCCGCCGAGAACCGCGCCTCGGCGTCCTCCCGTGAGACGATCTTCTTGCCGGCGATGTGGCCGCAGCGCTTCGGCGTCGTCTGGTCCTCGATGTGGACGGCGGCGACGCCGGCCTTCTCGTACTCGCGGACGGCCCGCCGGACGTTGTGGATGCCGCCGTAGCCGGTGTCGCAGTCGGCGATGACCGGGAGGTTCGTCGCCTCGACGATGCGCTTTGCGTTCTCGACCATCTCGGTCATCGACACCATCTCGAGGTCCGGGAAGCCGAACTGGCCGAGCACCGTCGAGTAGCCCGACATGTAGGCCGCGTCCAGGCCGGCCATCTCGGCCAGCCGCGCGTCCAGCGCGTGGTACAGCCCCGGCGCGAACGTGAACTCCTGCTCGTCGAACTTCCGGCGGAGTTCGCGCGCGGCGGGGTTGTCGACGTTTCGAACGATCGATTCGGTGTCCCGGACTCGGCTCGCGACCTTGTCCGCTCCGTCGTTATCGTGTGCCATGGATATCAGGTGGGGCCGACGCCCGACCGGACGCCGGCGGTCGTGCTCGAGCGCACACGGCCCGGCCCTCCGGCCCCGCGTCGGACGTCTCGGCGCCGGCACCGTGGGTCGCTCATCGTGTGCGTTCGAGCGGAGCAGCGATGCGTACAAAACCCTTATGATCTTTAATGTTAATAGTGGTTAGACTGTTTCGAGTCCTTAAGGGAGTGGGAATCTCTAGCACTCCCTCGCCGGCTAACCGGGCCCCGACAGGACGGCTCGACAGGGATCGACCGCTGCACCGGTGACCTGGCCGACGCAGCACGCCGCAGCGTCGGGCCGATCGGCCAATGTGGTCCGCGTCGCGTGGTGTCGGCCCCGTCTTCGATTGGCACACCGCCCGGCACCCCTGGTCCGGAAACGCTGCCCCGGGCGGCCGCGGCGAAACGCGTATGCCCCTCGGTGTCACTATCGGCGGTATGCGGTACGCGACCGTCGTCATCGCCGATGACGAGGGCGGCCTCCAGCCGGCGGACGCCGCCCTCACGGCCGACCCGGCGGTCACCCGCGACGCCATCCACCAGGTCAACCTCCTCTCGGACGACACCTGCGTGTCGCTGTACGGCGTCCGGGGGCCCCTCGACCGGGCCGCCGAGATCCTCGACGGCCAGCCGGACGTCATCGGCCACGACGTCTCCGGCGACCGTGAGGGGCTAGCGTACATCCACTTCCGGCCGACGGAGACGGTCCACCGGCTTCTTTCCATCGTGCAGGACAACGAGATCGTGCTGGAGACCCCGATCGACTGCCTCGCCGAGGGCGGCGTCCGCGTCACGCTCGTGGGCGACGACGCGGTCATCCAGCGGGTGGTCGGCGAGGTACCGGACTCGCTCCGCCTACACCTCGAGGGGATCGGCGACTACCACCCGGACTCCGACCAGCTGTTCTCGGTCTTGACCGAACGCCAGCAGGAGATACTTGCCGCCGCCGTCGAGGCGGGCTACTACCGGGAGCCACGGGAGGCGACCCACGAGGACGTCGGCAGGGCGGTCGGGGTCTCGGCCGGCACCGTCGGCGAGCACCTCCGGAAGATCGAGGGGAAGGTCCTCTCCTCGCTGGTGCGGTGAGGGGGCCGTCGGCCTGACCCCGACCAGGATCCGCCGGCTCGTACCGTGGGCGTTTTTACGGGGGTCGGCCGAACGCTGGGTGTGTCGGTAGGGAGCTTCGAACTGCGGCAGGTCGAATGGTCGCCGCCGAAGGCAATCACCGTCGCGGCGGCGCTTCTGTCTGCCGGCATCCACCTGGCCATCGCGACCACGTCGGGGAACGACGCCTTCGCCGCTCTCGGCCTCGGAATCTTGCTCGGCTTCGTGGTCTTTTTCACCGACCTCTGGGCGCCGGTCCTCTACCTGGTCGGCGCCGTCTACGTCGGCGCGACGACCGTCTTCTGGCTGGTGGCGGGCCTCCCACAGCCGGTCCTCGGCGGCCTAGACAAGGCTGTCCAGGCAGTTCTCATCGTGTCGCTCGTGTACCTCATGGTCGTGGAGATGCGGGAGGGCGCGGCGGTGTCGGAGGACTGAACGTGGCGGGCGGCGGTCCGGGGACGCGAGTTGAGAATGAGGATGGTATCCGTCGCCAGAATTCGCTAGCCCGTGAAATCTCTCGCCTGTATTGGGAGCAAGACACCCGAGTCATTTTGGTCAATCATAATGACCACGGTCAACAATACTGTCCAAGATTTACATAGTGTGGGAGGAACTGGAATCACTCCTCCAACCCATATCCGGCTTATCTCGCCTGTTCGCGTCATTTCCATGGGCCGCGACGATATCTTTGGCCTGCTCGAGGAGTCGCTGTCGCTCGTCGGTCATCCGGATCGTCGTCCGCTTGGTCGAACCCATCGTACCCAACCTTATGTAGCCAAGCTCCTAGAGTGTTTTCCCGGCCTCTACGGTTAGCCATGGCCGGCGGGTAGCGATAATCGCCCTTTTGGGGCCTACCAGGCCGACCTATGGTATTGAATGAACGATTACGACAGGCCGGCCATTCCCCCGCCGCATCGATCCTTGTTGCCGGCCATAGTGGCCGGGTTACACGACCCGTCACCGATTTCACCCACTGAGTGAAACCAGCGTTATCCAGGGTTGAACTGTAAAACGGGATTCGCGTTTTTAATCAAAATATGTACCCCGACGGAAATTCGTTCTCCTCGGTTATCAATAGCTCTCTATGGCAAAAATGCTGCATGAGACCCACTGGATTGCTGGGTCCGCCCCCGGCCATTCCTACTGAAATCTATGGACATCCCCGGGTCGTCCGACCCCTGGAATGTGCATAGAATCAGGATGGTGATTACATCGACACCAAACCCCGGGGGTGTCCCCATCAACGAACTGAGATAGTGTCGAGTACGAGAACCTGCTCGACGATTAGGTCAATCCGTCGGGCAAGCAGCTCCACTGCAAAGCGACCTCGAGAATGGTTGAGAGTGTCAGCTACAAAGCTCCTAGCTCGCGTATATCTTCCCGTTCTTCGACGACGATGCCTAACCCCGCTCGCTTGGCGTTCGAGCTAAGCATCGCCTTCAGGTGCGGCTCGGAGTTCATCCCGGTAGGTACCTCTGCGAGTTTCGGGAGTATAGGGGAAATTTGATAGCGGGTCCGTTCAAGAAGTGCCCCACATGCCAATACTGGCGTTTCTCTCGCTCCAAGAGAAAAGCGATTCCTTCCCTCCAGTCACCAATTACGGGTTTGAGTCTGGTTTTTTCAGCGAGATTGATGAGCTATTTCGTCAGATGAGCTTACATGACGAAGAGCTTGATAGGCAAGATACCGATCGTATCAAGGCGAAACTTCTCCGAACCGGTCCCTGCCCTGGAAATGCTCGTGTCTATCATCAGTTCGTATCTGATCCCGAGATAGAGGGAGGGAATGAGCAAATTGAGAAACTCCTTGGAAGATCTGTGAATCTGTCACGAAGGGATGCAGGCCAAGCACTTGAGGATTGGGTGGATGAGGCAAATGAATCTCTGAATGAATGGTTAGAGACGAGGGACTCCCAAGCATTAGAAGAGATGGATATCCCGGAAAAACTACGGGAACATTACCTTAATCGACTTGACCAAATTGAGGAGAAAGCAGAAGAGTTGGATATCGAGAAGAGTCAATTGAAAATCGACGTCCAGCACGAAATATTCACTCGCTACTTTCATGCAGCTGAACCTGATGGGGCCTGGATACCAGATGAAATCCCTGGTGGCGTGTTTGAATCCAAATTAAGTCTTCCTCCAGAGCCAGTTGATAGACATGAATTAGCGGGGTACGCAGTCCATATAGAACGCGCACAGGATTTACCTGTGGATTTTGGCGTGTACTTGTATTTAGACGACGATATGAACGAAATTGAGCTAAAAGAAATATATATAGACGATGTTCTCCGTGAAAGAATCAAGGAGAATATAGAGATTTTTTCGGCCTTAGCATTTGACAGTATATCTGAAGAGGCGTGGGATGAATCGATTCCATTAAGCAGACGACTTCTTGAACCACATGAACCAAAGTATAATCGAGCATGCCGGAACTGTGCCTACACACGATCCTGTCACGAGGGTGGGAAGTATTTCGATCTACGGGATGACACATACCAAGACATATCAAATCTGAAGCTTAGTGGTACTCACCTGGAACCTATACTTGAGGCTATTTTTGATGCGCAGCCCCACCGAGATGATGTCGCCGACAGAGTGATGGAGAACTTCCCCGGGAAATCGCGAAAGAGCGTGTTCCGGGGTATGGTAATCCCGACCCTGAAGAGACTCCAATTAATCCGGATCAAAGCAGACGCGTCCCGCATCATGGTATCACCGAATGGGAAGATGATTTTTGAATACAGTTCAACACATGAAGGACTGAAACAGTGTGTACGAGATTATACTGTATCTGAGCTTAACTTTAGTCGTAACGCAGTTGATTACTTCCGAGAAAACGCATCTCTCCTCTCCGAAGGAACTCATGAAAACTTCGAAGAGAACATAGGTCGGTTCTATAATCAGTATCTGGATTATTTTGATATTAGACTGCCAGAAGAAGATGATGCAGAGGAGCTCGTAGATGCGGTATACCGGGGTGAGAGTGCCGAACCCTACCTTACCAATCGAGAATTAAGAAGGGAGTGGCTGCTAGGTGCTCTCCCACACCATGAAATGACACAGTTTGACCGTGGAAGGTGGAGGCTTCTAAAATGGCTTTTGGACCATGATGTTCTAGCCACCACTTGGTTGGTTGATACTGCCCTTTGGCGTGAATGGCGGAGTGAAGGACGGGTAATTGATTTATGGGAGGGGTCCACTCATTCAGATGCTAGACTATCCAGAAACGGTTCTACATATGATGCAATTATTGTAGAGAGAAACAATGACAGATGAAAAAGTAAGAAACCTGTTGCAGACAGCACCGTTCAATCTCGGTGGCGGGCTTAATCTCGAAACAGGTCGGGAAACGTTCGTGCCGCTCGAGATGCATAAACAATTCCGCAACAGGGTCATTCAGAACCGGGCACGCGGAGTTTCGATATGGCCGTTGGCAGGACCGGTTGGTATTGGAAGGACCTGGACGCTGGCTTGGACGGGGAGACAGGCAATTGATAAAGACATGGAGAAAGCGGATGAAAGGTGGGAAGCAGCCCTAGTTCCTGGCCTCGGAGAGGGGAAAGTACGCGATCTCTACGAGTCCATTTTTGCGTCTACAGAATACCTAAGAGAGGAAGCGAAGAAGGAGCTGCCGGAGAATCAAGACAACGTCTCCGGCCAAGGGAGAGAAGGAATTCTGAATCACGCGCTCCTTGATGATTCCAGTTGGGCAGTCCTAACTGGAGATAAAGGGCGTTTCCCGACAATAGAGGGGGTTGATCAGAAGCCGAAATGGACTCGAAGGCAGACGCAGGTTGAATTCTTAGTTGAATGGTTGAGGAGGCTCCATGAAGTTGGTGTTGACAACTTTATCATCCTGATTGACGAATTCGAAACGACGGTCACTCGTCTTAGTTCTAACAAGATGACTGATTTTAGTGATGGTCTACGTAGGCTATACGATGTGGTTGAAGAAAATCAAGAAGATATGCCGAATTTGGAGGTTATCCTGAGCGCCACTACGCAAGCTGCTACGAAGATTGATCCATCAGCATCCTCTGAAGACTTACCGGGTTGGCTAACGGCTCTACAGTCCCGCATGGACCGAGGATTCGTACTAACCAAGATAGACGAAGAGGAGGCAATGGAAATTGCAGCTAAGTGTATTGACTACAGGCGCACAGAAGACGCTGAAACGGCTATTCATCCATATACAGAAGAAGCGATCTCGACAGCGTACCGCGCCTCAGACGGCCTCCCTCGAAGGCTCAGCGAGATTCTGAACGAAATGTACATAATCTCGTATGATGATACTTTGATTACCGAAGAAGATGCGGAAGAAGCGATTGAGATTCTCGGATACGATTTGAGGCCTGCCTGACACATAAGATAATATAAATTATAATTAACTCGGTTCTATGGCTATCGCCTGTCAAAAACCGGTAGCTTTGCAACTCCTCGACAGGCGTTCGTTAGTGAAGTGTCTAATTCGGTCGCTGGAAATTATAATAATAGCCGAAGGCGGCGAGCTAGTGGTAGGCGCTGGCGCAGTCGGCATCCGTTTGATGAAAACTGTCGATCCGCATAGCGAGCGTCTGGAACCACTTTTCGAGCAGATTCCGATCGACGTAGTCGACGTGACCGGTTAAATCGCATCGCGCGAGAGTGGTCAGGTAGCCCATCCCCTCGACGAGAAATATCGTCTCAGATATACTCGGTTGCCGGATCCGTTCCGAGTCGCTCAGAAACGAATATATCTAGTAGCGGTTTCGTCTCGAGATCGATCGCGGCATACAGCCATTGCTACTCCGTGCCAATCAGTACCGCTGTTTCCTCGACCGTGGCACGTGACGGCCATGCCCAAGAACGGAAATTTATGGGATTATATTTACAGAATCGTATTTGTCAGGATGTCGATTAGTGTTATACCATCCTCGACGTCTCCCTCGCTCTAAGATTCCAAGTTCGACCATCCGGCTAATAGCACCACCAGCGTTGGATCGCACATTGTTGTCGGAGGGGTCGTCCCCAATGGCAGGCGAGTCTTCCAGGAAATCACGGAACTTGTCTAGATAGTTGGTATAGGCTCCTTCCCCCTCCTCTAGGATGTTGTAGACGTGCTTCATGAACCGATATTCCTCATCCATCTCGTTTCGGATGGTGGTGATTATGAATGCCTGCTCCTCCTCACTCAGAGTTGGAGCATCCGGACCATTCTCCAGCAGCGGATTGTCTATCTGAATAAATCTAGACCCCTTTAAGCTCAGTTGAATCTCCCAATCCATTCCATCCTCCTGAAAGGAGACGTAACCGAGATCATGGCCGAAGCCATCGGCTTGCCCCTTCTGGGTCTGGACTTTCCCGACGTAGTGGTCCAGAAACCGTTTCATGGACTGATCTTTGTCCTTTGGGAACCCGGTGGATTTTCGGTTCTGCTTCTTTATGTCGTGGCGGTCTTCCCAGTCAACAATCGCTTCGCGGATTGGCCAAACCTCTTCGGCGATATACTTTCTCGCTTCCTTTAGCGGGACTGCACCACCAGTATCGGCACTCAGCTCGGCGAGCTTATAGAGCGCACATTTCAACGGGAAGAACCGATAGTACTGCGAGAACAGGAGTATTCCGTCTCGGTGCTCGCCGAATGGCGGTCCTGTGGGGATCTCTTGCGGCGGGGAGTAGCTCCAATGTCTAATACCGGATTCCTCAGTTGTCGTAGACTGATTGGACTGGTCAGTGTCTTCCTGGGAACGTTCAATGGCCAGTTGATTCTGCGCAGCAACCCGCAGAAACTGTTCTACGGAGTCATACTTTTCTTCTTGTACCAGCTGCTGTACCTCCTCGTACGCGGCTGGTTCGAGTTCTGCAAACAGTCTCATGAAATCATTGTGGCTCCCTGAGTGCCATTTCTATCTCCTCATCGGCGGGGAAGTTGTGCTCTCCGAAGAGCCGGTAGATATTCTTGACGTTCTTCGGAGACGGGTTTCGCACTCGGCCAACCGCCTTCTCAGCGATCACGTCGAGGTCGGGTTCATTGATTTCCACGCGGGCATCGTCCCAAGCACGGATTTCGTTGCGGGTGAGTGAGTCCTCAGCGTCGCGGATGTGGACGTCGTATGTCTCGCGTGCTTGCTCGGGTCCCAGCTTCTGGGCGAGTTCCGAGATGGTCATCGGCGCGTCTTTTCTATCCCACTCCTTGTCCGGAAAGACCTCATAGAATCGCTGGTAGAGGTAGCTGGCGCGGTTCTCCTTGCTGTCCACGAACGGCAGGAGTGGTGTCAGGATGTCCATATCCCGGTGTTCGTCCTCGCGGACTTGCTCCTTGTACACCTTCCCCATCTTCCAGGCGCTGTGGTATTTGTCGGCCTCCTCGTTATCGGCGTCCCATAAGTCGAGAATAATCTCCTGGTAATCGTTGAGAAGGTCGCTCAGTTCCTGATGCTCGCTCTCCGTCAGCGTCCGCTCACCGCCCTTGTTGAGCGTCACGAGCCGCCCAACACGCGTCTCCTTGATCTCGATAGAGTAGTTCCCTTCTTCGATTTTCGAGTGTAGATCGGCCATACAAGGGACTCGTGCCCCGCTGCTATTAAGACTCATATTCAAGACCGAATTGGTCCGCGATGGACGATTCCATGAGGGCGAGCTTGCCGGCACGATCCTTCATCATCTCTTCTAGCACCTCGGCAGCTCGGTCACCGTCGACAGTTATCTCACCGAGGAGCTCGTGTATCTCGTCGATGTTGCGGTGAAGGATGACTTCCTTGACGCCCCACTCGGTCCCGAGTCGCTTCTGAATTCTGTCTCGACGGTCCTCGTCATCCTTGATGCGGGTGGCGGCGACCCACTCATCCCGATTTACGTTGATGGTAAGGTCGATTCCGCCTTCACCGTGTTCGGTAGCTACGGCTTTCCAGCTCTCATCTTCACCGGGATAGAACGTGGTGTCGCGGACGATGGACATCCGCGTGGGCTCATCTCCACCACCGTCCTCGCCGTTGGCGATCTTCTGTGACTTCGGTTTGACGTCGCCGACGTAGAACGTGACCCGAGAGCTGTCGAGCTCCTCGGGGTTTTCTCCATTGAGCTCTAACACCTCGGGCTGTGCGCGAATACTCGCACGGAACGAGTAGATGCCCTCCTCCGTGGGCCGGAACTTGCTAATCGAGATGGTTCGGTGCTTATTCTCCGGCACCTCGATGACGCGTGACGGGAGCGACTGGTTCAGGCCCAGGTCGTTTGCTCCGACCTGAAGGTCGTAGACTTCGAACCGTTCATCTTCGGCGTCTTTGGGGTTCTCTATTTGAACAGCTAAAGGGACCTCCTCCCCAACGTCGAACTCGCGCTTCCCGACCTGGCACTTGAGTAGATTCTTGCTCAGTGGGGGTGGGGGCGTGTCCTCACCAGGCCCCTCGTCTTCATTACCACCGAGCTCGGTGATCTGACCGTCTTCGACCTGGTAGTCGTCGAAGTCTTCGTACTCGGCCAGCAGGTCGTTGATGGAGGACGTGATGTCTGACGCGAGCTCCTGGCGTTCCTCCGTCGTTCGGCCCTTCTTGAAGTACTCCTGGTGGAGCTCGTTCAGGACGGGCTTGATCCCACTATCCGTCTCGTTGCCGCGGAATGACGTGTGGGAGTTGTTTTCGAGATCGGGGCAGAGTTCGCTCGCGTCGCACCACCCAATCATCTCAGGTGGACTCTTGATTGAGGGGATGTTCTGTGGTTTGTACGCCTTGACTGTCATGAAGGGGTGGTCGAGATACTTGTTGCCCTTCAGCATCGCCACACCCTCCCACGGGACCTCCTTATCGTCGTCCATCACGTCCGTCCGCATCACGGAGAGATCGCGAACCTGGTATGTGCCGCCCTCGGCGGAGAACTCCGGTAGCTTCTCCTTGTAGATGAGCTGTCCTTCCTCCAGGTACTCGTCGAGCCGAGGCGCGTCTGGAGTATTACGCTCCCCGTCGATGTAGTACTCGACGGTCACATCGTCCCTGAGCAGAAGGAACGTGAAGCTGTGCAGAAGCACCTTCTCGACTTCCTCCCAGTCGCTCAGGAATTCCATGTCGTGGTTTAGAACGCCTTCAACGTGGATGTACGTCCCCTGGACCCCCTCAGGGAACTTCCGGTTGGTAGGCTCTTTTGGTTCACTGTATTTCCCGACGTTTGTCACCGTTGAGGAGTAGTGCTCGCCACCGTGACGGGTCTCGACGTAGGTCTTCCCTTCGCCGCACATGGAAACCACGTAGAACCCGCGTCCGTACGCGCCTGCGCCCTCGCCTGCCTCTTTGTCCTCGTCGGGCGTGTCGATACCCAGGAGATTGTCCTCCAGCGTCTCCTTGCTCATGCCCCCGGCGTTGTCCTCGTAGGTGAACATCTCCCGGGCAGTGTCCACGCGAATTTGGATTCCGAGTTCCGCGTCCTCGTCGAGGAAGCCTTCGGTCTTGTTTCGACCGAAGGCGTCACCACCGTTCTGGAGTGCCTCCCGGATCGACCCTTTCCAGGGCTCGTCGTAGTCCTCACGGATCCGCTTCAGCGTGTTCCCCCGTTTGATGGGAACCTTCTCCGTTATCTCGTCGTCGTCCGCGAACTCCGGGGTATCGTCGGTTTCATTGATACTTTCCACGTTCACTTCGGGCGGTTCCCGATTAGGGGTGTCGATCGGCACCTCGTCATCTATCGGGTCTTCGTCGTCGGATCGTTCGTCGTCAGTCCTCATATTGTGTTTCACCTCATTGTGGTAGCGCCTACGACAGCTTGTGGTTCACATACAAGCGATCCAATAGAGATTCAAAAATGTTCGGATGGGCCCGAGTATAGTGGACAAAGGCTATCTAGCTGCTAAAATCGGGAGAATTGGCCCTCAGTTTAGGGCTTCTTCGACTTGTTGTGTATGATCAAGCACAAGTTCACGATGTGTATCGAGCAACTCTGCGCCTTTTGTGGTCAACATATAGCAATTCGAGCGTCCGTCTATCGGCTTTTTTTCGACAAAGTCTAGGTCGTCTAATCGTTCCAAGGCCTGGTACACGCTTTGGTATGCGATATCTGTGTCATGCCATCCCTCATATTCATCTTGAAGAGCGCTTACATCCGGCTCATACTTATCAGCGATGAAGCACAGCAACTCCAGCTGCAGCCCACCGATGTTAGATTCGTTCATCATCGTGGTTTCTGAAGGATGACGACCCATTCACGTTCAATGACTCCGTTGCCATGATCTCTCCCGTAGAATAGGTCGCGGTTGGAAATCTTATCCCAGGCCATTCCCGCGAGCCGATATCCGGCGTCTGTTGGGATGTTTTTGTCTTGACTATTGAACTTTCCGAGATTTTGAGCGATATCAGCCACGAATTTGTGGCTCTGTATCCGGCGGCCGCTGATCGTATTCTCGCCGATAATGAAGAAGAAATACGCATCCGGCTTTAGGTGTCGATAGACGCTCGTCAGAGTCTCTAGCATGTCCTCTGCGAAGAACTTCCACGTGATGTAAGCACGACTCTTGGCTTCGGTTAAATCACCGTTGTGTATTTTCAGGATGTGGTCGTCCAGCTCAGGGAGCGAAGTTTTCTCGTATTCGTCCCAGGCACCGCCCCACTGGTCGTTCATCATGAATGGGAGATCTTCCTCTATGTCGCTGATAGTAGCCGAGTTTGTCCCGATAAACGACCGTCGGAGGGTTTCGGCGTCTACATCTGTGGTTTCCTCCAGGAGGTCGTGAATCCAGAACAACCGAAGTTTCGTCCCTCTATAGTAATTTATTGCGTTGATGTACGGTGGAGACGTGATGGCCATATCCACACCATTAAAGTAATCAGGGAATTCGAAGTCGCGAGCGTCCCCTAACTGAATATTCGAGGTAGCCTGGTGCGACTGGTTTTCCTCCAATGGGAGCCAGTTATCCGAGAAGCTGTGTAGAGTCGACCGGGTCATCCGTTCGGTGGTCAACGTTTGACTGGCGCCACCTGGAACGTTTGTACGATAAACCTCATTCCACAGGTCAATGAGTTTCCCAACCGACCGATCGAGATGTTCCTGGTACCGCTCAATCGCATTCGGTGGGTGCTCCCCGTTTTCGATACGCTCCCTCATCTTCTTCGATTTGTGGGCCTTCGAAACCTTCGGATCCGCGTTTGAAACATCGAAGACCGTATTCGCTATCAAGAGGATGAGCCATTTCGGTACAGCCGTTTTGAGAAGTTTCTCCGAATTCAGATCGGCCACCACTTTCCGTTCCCGTGGTTCAATTCCGGCCATCAAACCCACTTCGTCATCGATAAATTCGATTACTACCTTCCGAATTGTTGTCAGCCCCTCGATTGCTGAATCCTCGAACCAGTGGTGCTTGTCGGTCTCATCCAGAAATTCCACGTCGTGCTCCTCATAGTATTTTGTCTCAGTCGCTTCCAGCCCTTGAAGTATTTCATATTTGGTGTTACGAAGAACAGTGTACGGGATTGGGGTGGTTGCGGCATCGGTAACCAACTTTGAAACGGGATTTATTTCTACTCCGAGGAAGTCGCGCCCCGCTACCTTTGACACTACGCCTGTTGTGCCGCTCCCACAAAAGGGATCGAGGATGACTGGGCGGTCCCCGTCCTCGTTTCTTTCCGACGAAAATGTGTTGATAAGGTACCGTGGGATGTGGGGTATGAATATCGCAGGGTGCTTGTGAATGCCATGAGTCAAGGGAGCTGTATCCGACCACGAGATCGTGTCCGCCAGCCGGCGGAAGTTCATCTCTGGATACTCGTTCAACTCTTGGTTCGAATTTGTATCTGAGAGCAGATATCGGGGAGCCGCGATGCGCTCGTCCATCGCGGGATTGTCCTCAATTCGAAAGTCAATATCTGCAGCATTCTTACTCGGGTTTTCTTCCGCACCAGATTGTGGAGAAATATCCTGTGTAGATTCGCCGCTACCCATCTTATCTGTCCCCTTTACCTGAGTTTATTATAAAAGTGGCTACTGGCCAATTTGGGATGCTGCGAACTATTCCCTCCGGTAGGTTGGTTAATATCGTGCACATTTGTATCTAAACTCTCTAATATCGATTCAATACTTTACCGATATCTGTTTTGTATTAGTACTGTTATACTTATTCCATCAAAGGGCATCCAATTCGCTGTTTGAGTTCTCCATTGCCAGAGAGAAACATTGCTTCGTTACCAGTCCTATCCGGCGAAGAGAAAACGGCGATCGATAATCAGAATGCTGAATCATCTTGACAGCCGTCTTATATTCCACCACTTCATTTACGTATGCACTTCGTTCCATCTAAATAATATCTTCAGCAACGGCTCGAGCGTCTTCTCTGGACCATTCAATATCCGGCTGACCGGTTCCATCGAAATAAATACTTCCAACATATCCTGTTTCGACACTCTCAGTATTAAACCGCGAGACGAGATCTGTGATATAATGATTAGCTTGTATTTCCAGTTCAGTCATTCCTCGAAAGCCGCTTGGCGCAGCCTTATCCGAATATGTGAGTATTTTACCCTGTCTTGTATCTTTTACCTCTAACCGGATTTCACCTTCCAAGAACCCATCGCATCCACTACTGGCCACCAAGTGGGTCACGCTCACGTTACTATCCACATGGCTAATAACTTAGTTCTTTCCCAAGTGGCCAAGAATATCTCGCTTCATAGACAATAATAATATGAATAGGGTCGGGTCATACGATGTGCCTCGGCCACCCGAACCGCCACTCCCGGAAGAAGTCCTCGACCAAATGGTCGAAAACCGTTGCTACGTTGTGGCCGATCTCGTAGTTGAGTTTGAGGACCAATATAATCCGGCCAGGGGAACTATACGAAACCGTCTAGAGTCCCTCGTTGAAGAGGGCTATGTAGAACGACGAAAACATGCCAATACTCGGGTGACCTATCGACGTGTGGTGAGCGACGAAAGTTCCCCGTCTTGTAGGTAGGCCCCTCTATTTCTTATGCGAAATTCCCATCCCGCTGCGGTATATTTTGATATTGTGCCCTTAGGCACACCTCTAAGAGGGAATATGACCCATCCGGTCGATTCTGTCTCAGAGGATAGACAGGGACGGCAAGCAGATATCTAACCGCGGACAAAACCAGTTCACAACTCCGCCAATAGCGGTGATAATCGCTGGTAAAGGCCGTGGAGAATAGTGTTGCCACTCACCTGGCCACGCCTACAGTCAGCGCCAGGCGTCCAGCCGGTTCGTCCGTCCCTTGTACTGGTAGTGAATCTGTGCCTCCCGGAACCGCTGTTCGTTCTGCTTGGCCGCTGTCCAGAGCTCGTACCATTCCCTGATCCGGCGTTGGGCCCAAGTGGTGGCCTCGATCTCGCCGAGCCGAATCAGCATCCGGGCTTCACCGGCGTCTTGGACGTCGATCCCGAATTGGCGGGCCCACGCTAAGAATGCGCTGGTCTTCTCGTCGAGGCCACGCTCGACTGATCGGATTGCCTGGGTGCCGGCCTTGGCCGCCCGCTTGTTGGCCTCACGCGCCTCCTGGACCGCCTCATGGACGCATTCGGCCACATAATTCGACCGCAGGCTCACGTTCCCGTACTCCCGATCGACCAGCTCGTCGATCCGCCGCAACGCCCGTCGCACGCTATCAGGATGGAACCCAGTTTCCACAGCTATATCAACAGGGGCTACTTCACCGCCGTCACTGACCAACACATCCAGGTCGGCCCAATCAGTCGGATTGAGCCCGTCGTCGAGATGCCGGATCACAATGCTTTCCTGCCGCTGCTTAATCGCCGTCAAATCGAGCTAAAGCACCGAGACACCTCGGTCGGTTGCACGGGGCTCAAAGTATGCGTCCTCTACGTATGGCAGTCCACCGTTCTGGCTGGGGCGTAGATGGATATCTGCGGCGTTTAGCACCGATAGAATTGCTTCCTCCAACTCCTGGTCCAATTGAGTCAGGTCGTCGGTGTAACCCCGAGTGTGCCGTCCCACCGACTCGACTGATAGGCAGCTTCATGTTTCGGCTGAGCAAGCGGGTTATCGGGTGGTAGACTGGCAGCTTCCCGAGCTTAGTTGTGTTTGATTTCCTTCGGAAGGTGATGAGCGGGCCAGGCCTCCCGGATTCGGTCTGGATCGAGCGTGACAGTGTGGTAGTAGCCCGGCAGTTCATTACCGTGCTCGTCCGCATTGTTTTGGACGAGTTTCCGATACCCCGGGCGGTCATTCTCGAGGAGATGGGCAAGCTGTACAAGCGGGCCGTCTCGCACGTGAACGGGCCCACTGGCTTGTCGGTCAAGCCGGACGTACTTCGCGGCATCCTGGACATTGCTGTATTGGTGTGGCTCTTCGAAATACCGGCACCCAACGCCGACGGCGTCCAACGCCCGTCTGACCAAGGGCTGGTAGGCATTGAACTCGATGTTGCTCCCGCTTACCCGGAGGTTCATTCCCTCTTGGAAACCCTCCGGGATCGAGAGCTCCTGTTTCATCTCACCGGTCTTCTCAACTTCCATCCTGGACCACCGCGGCGCTAAATGAACGTTGAATTTTCGCTTTCCGACCGGATCGTCGGCAGCATTCACCTGGAGCCGAAATTCGCGAATTGTCTCCAGGCGGAACTCCGTCCCGGTGGGCGTCTTGGGCCGGGGTGAACGATGCCCGACTCTTGATTATAGAGATGGACGGTCCAGGCTTCGCCGTCGAGCTCGAAAGTGGACCGATAACTGCCCTCGCCCGTCTTAACCTGTCAGTCACAGGCAAAATACGGAGCAAGCCCATGGGCGTCAAAGAGGAAGTTGGCCGTGAACTCATGCGGTGCACACTCGATAACGGCCGTCATCTGCCAACACCCCTACCGGTATCGACCGTTAGTTTAACGTCACAGTATGGACAGAAGTAGCGGGTGCGCCCAGGAACGACGACAAGCCGAACGACGCGCCCACATCATCCGTTTGGACACTCGACCAGTCGAACCTCTGCATCGGTAAACCGGGGTGTGTCGGCTGGTCATGATGTGCGCGAGCAGTCACGGCCAACCCCTCCTTGCAATAACAGAAGAACCAGCCGAATAGGGGGGGATGCCCAGAGCTGGGGGGTAGTCAAACTGGGATGTGAAAGAAAAGTTACAAGCCTAGGCCGGGATTTGAACCCGGGCTCTCGTCCTTACCAAGGACGCGCTTTACCGCTAAGCTACCCAGGCAGGCACTCCGGGGTAGCCGTGATGTCCCGTTAATCGTTTCGATTCAACGGACGGCCGCCGTCCGCCGCCAGGCGCGACACCCGGTCCCGTCGGGCGTCGTCGAAGAACTGCTCGACCGCGTCGAACCGGGGGCCCTCGGGGGCCAACTCGTCGGCGATGCCGGAGGCCACGTCGCCGCGGCCGCCGGCGGCGGTGACGCCGGTCGTGACGGCGAGTTCGAGGATGTCGCCCTCCAGCCGGCGGTCCAGGTCGGCGGCGCGGTCGGTCGTGGCGGCCTCGCGGTCGGTCTGGTCGCGGCCGAAGGCCCGGACGACGCCGACCGGCTCCTCGGCGGCCGCCGTCCGGGCGAGCAGGTAGAAGCCCCGCGAGACCAGAACGTCGGCGGCGAGAATTGCCAAGTCGGCGTCGTCGTCCGCCGGGGCCCCGTTTCCGTCGGCGGCGACCGCGTCGGGTTCGCGCCAGGGGTTCGCCCGGGCGACGGCCCGGGTGAGCCGGAGGCCGTCGTAGATGAGCTGGACGCCGGCGGCCTGTTCGACGGGCGCGTCGGGGTCCTCGCCGGAGACCGCCCGGGCGCTCAGGAGGGTGAGGGCGCCGGGGACCGCAGAGCCGTCGGCGACGTGGTCCTCGATGGTCTCGCGGAGTTCCGCCGGGACGACGTCCGCGATCGCCTCGGACGCCGCCCGGCGGACCGCGGCGGCTTCCTCCATTGGCACGTTCTAGGGGAGCGGATGGCAAAGTCCTTTGGAAACGCCCCCATCCGGCCGGTATGATACGGGTTGCGGACGACGAGGCCGTGCGGGTGGTGACGCTCGACCGGCCGGCGCGACGGAACGCACTCACGCCCGAGGGCCTCGAGGCGCTCGCCGCCGCGGTCGCCGATGCCGACGCCCCCGTCATTTACCTCCACGGGGCGGGGGCGGCGTTCTGTGCCGGCGCCGATCGCTCGACAGTCGCCGATGTCGCGGCTGCCGGCGGAGAGGCCGTCGAGCGGTTCGTCCGCCGCGGACAGGCGACGGCCGAGGCCATCGCGTCCGCGTCGTCGGTCGTGGTGGCGGGCGTGGACGGCGCCGCCCGCGGCGGTGGCGTCGAGCTGGCGCTGGCCTGCGACGTCCGGGTGGCGACGCCGCGGGCAACCTTCGCGGAACCAGGCGTCGCGTTCGGGCTGTTCGGCGCCTGGGGCGGGACCGTCCGGCTCCCGGCTGTCGTCGGGCCGGGCGATGCGATGGACCTGTCGCTGTCGGGGCGGGTGATCGACGCCGAGGCGGCCCACCGGATCGGCCTCGTGTCGCGGGTGGTCGACGAGCCGCGTGCCGTCGCCGAGGAGGTTGCGGCGAACGACCCGGCGGCGCTGTCCCGGCTGAAGGAGCGGCTCCGAGACCGGGGGTCGACGGCGGATCGGGAGGCCGCCGAGGTCGAGGCCTTCGCGGCGCTCGTCGACCGCCACGCCGACGAACTGCGCGAGTTGGACGGGTGAACGCCCGCCAGTCCCCACCACAACCCTTGAAACCCTCGACCGGGTAGTGAGGATAGGAATGCCGGAGTGTGACTACTGTGGCGCCTCCCACGACAGCGAGGATGCACACCTGACCCACCTGAAGGAGGAACACTACGAGGACCTCGGGCCAATCGACAAGCGACGCGTCGACGACGCCACGGGCGGGAGCGACCTCCCCATCGGCCCCATCGCCGTCGGCGTCGTCGTCCTCGCCGCCGTCGCCGTCGTCGGCTACGTGGTCTTCGTGGTGGGCGGGAACAGCGGCGGGACGAACGTCGGACCGACCGGCAGCGCCCACTACCACGGGACGATGGAGATGACGGTACTCGGCGACCGAGTCGACTTCTCGCGGCCCCGATACCAGCTCCAGGACGAACGGTTCCACTTCGAGGAGGGCGACGGCCGGACCTGGCACGCCCACGCCACGGGCGTGACGTTCGGGTACGCGATGAACGCACTCGGATTCGACGTGTCGACGGAGCCAAACGCGATCCGGTACGAGGGCGAGACGTACGCCGACGGCGACGGCGTCGAGGTCGTCTTCGAGGTCAACGGCGACGCCGTCGACCTGAATTACACCCTCAAGGAGGGCGACAGCATCCGGGTCGTCGTCCGCGAGGCCTGAGGCCGGCTCCGGCGGCGCCGCCTCCGGTGCCGTCGACCAGTGGAACCGTCAGCCCCACTTCTCAACGCGTCGGCCCGGCCACGTCAGCCCCGCTTTTCGACGACGACGATCGGCCACTTCAGCTCCCGGTGGTCTTCAGCGCCGACGAGGGTGTAGTAGCTCCGGGGTTTCGACCCGAGCAGCCGCCCGACCTCGTCGAACGTCATGAGGTTCTCGGCGTCGCGGACGAGCGGCGCGACGTCGCGGTCGGCATCCGACTCCTCGTCGAGCACCTCGTAGTGCAGATAGCGGTTCGGGTAGTTCACCACCAGCTGCCCGCCCTCCCTGACGTGGGTGTAGAGGTCCACGATCGCGTCTTCGATCTCGCGGACCCAGTAGAGCATCCCGACGGCGTAGACCACGTCGAACCGTCGGTCCGTCTCGAGGCGGGGGAGCGCGTCGACCGCGAACTGGACGTTGTCGAGCCCGCGCGCGTCGGCCTCGCGCCGGTCGTCCTCGACGATGGCCGGCGAGCGGTCGAACCCGTAGAATTCGACCTCGGGATACCGCTCGGCGAGTTCGAACTCGGCGGCCGCGGGCCCGCACCCGACCGACGCGAAGTCGGCCGGCTCGACCATGTCGATGAACCGACCGGCCATCTCCGCCATGCCCGCCGTGCCGGCGATACCGGCCTCCCGCTCCCACTCGTCGCCGCGGTAGTACTCGTCCCACGCCCTGCTGGTCTCGGGCGTTGGTCCCTGGTCGGCGTTGGCTTCCCGGTCGCCATCGACCTCACCGCCAGCATCCGCGTCGGCGTCGTCTTCGCCGCCAGCAGCCGTGTTGGTGTCGTCCTCGCTGCCAGCAGCCGTATTGGTGTCGCCCTCGCTGCCAGCATCCGCGCCGTCCCCACAACGAGCCTCGGCGTCGTCAGTCATCGGGTTGGGCGCGCGGATCCTCGTTCTCCGCTCGGAACACCTCCTCAGCGTAGAGGCACCTGGACGTCCGGTCGCCGTCGTCGAGGACCTGGAGGTCCGGGTGCGCCCGCTCGCAGTCGGCGTCCGCGCGGTGGCACCGCGGGTGGAAGACGCAGCCGCTCGGCGGGTTCACCGGGCTCGGGACGTCGCCAGTGGGGACGATCCGGTCGGCCGGGCCGCCCGGGCCGGCGGTATCGACCCGCGGGATCGCAGAAACCAGCGTCTCGGTGTAGGGGTTCGCCGGCGAGGTGAAAAGCTCCTCGGCGGGGGCCCGCTCCATGACCTCGCCGAGGTACAGCACGGCGATCCGGTCGGCCATGTACTGGACGACGTTCAGGTCGTGGGCGATGAACAGGTACGTGAGCCCCAGGTCCGCCTGGAGCTCCACCAGGAGGTTCAGGATCTTCGCCTGCACCGAGACGTCCAGCGCCGACACCGGCTCGTCGAGGATGAGCAGTCGCGGCGACAGCGACAGCGCCCTGGCGATGGCGACGCGCTGGGCCTCCCCGCCGGAGATCTCGTGGGGGTACCGACCCTTGAACCGCGGCGAGAGGTCGACCTTCTCGAGCAACTCGTCGACGCGGTTCTCCCGCTCCGTGCGGCTCCAGCCGTGGGCCTCGAGCGGCTCCGCGAGCGTCGCCCGGACGGTCATGCGGGAGTCGAGGCTCGCGCGCGCGTTCTGGAACACCATCCCGATGTCTGAGAGGACCTCGGCGTCCCGCGAGGCCACCCCGCCGACGGCTGCGCCGTCGAACCGCACCTCCCCGCGGGTGGCCGTCTCCAGCCCCGCTATCACGTTCGCCAGCGTGGTCTTGCCACTCCCGCTCTCGCCGACCAGCCCCAGGGTCTCACCCTCGTGGATGGCCAGCGAGACATCCGAGACCGCCCGGACGACCTCCCGGCGGCCGGCCAGCCGCGCCACGAGCGAGTCGTCGAGGACGAACTCCTTCGTAACACCCTCCACCTCGAGCAACGGCCGCGTTTGGCCGTCGGGGGGTGGTCGTCTCGCCCGGGGTGGACGCCGCCGGTCGGCGGTCCGGTCGGCGACCCGTTCGACGTGCTCGAGGCGTGCACACTTCGCTGATTGCTCCTCGCTCACGTCGACGACCGGTATCTCGCCGGATCGGCACTCTGCCGCCGCGTACTCACACCGCGAGGCGAACGGACACCCCTCGATCCCGCCGATCATGCTCGGCACCCGGCCGCCGATGACGTTCAGCTCCGACTCGCCGCGGGCGTGCTGCGGCAAACACTCCAGAAGCGCCTGGGTGTAGGGATGACGCGGATCGCGCAGGATGCGGTCCGTCGGCCCGGCCTCCATCACCTCACCGCCGTACAGGACCACGACGCGGTCGCAGACGGAGGCGACGACGCCCAGGTCGTGCGTGATGAGCATGACAGCCATGTCCCGCGTCTCGTTCAGCCGCCGGAGTCGGTCGAGGATCTGCGCCTGGATGGTGACGTCCAGCGCCGTCGTCGGCTCGTCCGCGATGAGCAGGTCGGGCTCGCTCGCCAGGGCGATGGCGAGCATCGCCCGCTGGCGCATCCCGCCGGAGAACTCGTGGGGATAGGCCTCGGCCCGCTCGTGGGGGTTCGGGATGCCCACCTCCTCCATCAACGCGAGCGCGCGCGCCTGTTCGTCCGCCCACTCGGCGCGGTTCGAGGCGCCCGGGACCCGGAGGTAGTCGAGCAGGCGCTGGCCGTCGGGATCGTCGTGGACCTTCAGCGACTCGGCGATCTGTTCGGTCACCCGGAAGACCGGGTTGAGCGTCGTCATGGGGTCCTGGAAGACCATCGACATTCCCGCCCCACGGATCCGGCGGATCGCCGAGTCGCTCGCCGCGGTCATCTCGGTGTCCCCGAACCGGATCGAGCCCTCGGTTATCTCCCCCGGGTCCTCGAGGCGCAGACACGACAGGGCCGTGACCGACTTCCCGCTGCCGCTCTCGCCGACGATGCCGACGATCTCGCCCTCGTCGATCCCCAGCGAGACCCCGTTCACGGCGTGCACCGGCCCGTCGCGCGTATCGAAGCGGACGTGCAGGTCGTCGACCTCGAGCAACGGCTCCGTCATCGTCCCCGACACCCGCCGTCCTGCCGTCTTAAATCTGCCGTCGCGTCCACCACGTCCGCCATCGTCCCCGGGTCGGGCAGCGGCGCTCGTGTGTCTGGCGTTTTTTGGTCGGGTAGCGGTGCCCGTGTGTTCAGAGTATTTGGGTCGGAGAGTGGCGCTCGTGAATCCACCGTCTTTCGGTCGGGCAGCGGCGCTCGTGGGTCAAGCGTCTCCCGGGGATTAGCCGTCTCTCGTCCGTCGACGGTTTCGTCGTTCACGTTCACATCCCCTTGTTCTCGAGCTGGCCCGCGCCCTGCGTGTCGAGGACGTCCCGCAGGCCGTCGCCGAGGAGGTTGAACCCGAGAACCGTGACCATGATCGCGATACCCGGGATTGAAACGTCGAGAAGCTGGGACGGCGTCTACCCGGCCGTCGCGCCCCAATGGGTCACGGCCGCTCGGGCGCCGGCGGCATCGCCCGCTTGTGTTTGCTCTGCTCGTACAGTTCGACGACGCGTTCGATGGCGGACTCCGGCACCCCGAGCGTTCGCCGCGTCGCGGACTTCGACAGCGGGCCGTCGACGTGGACGGCGAGGATGGCGTCGAGTTCGTCGTACCCCAGCCCCATCTCCGTCTCGTCGGTCTGTCCCTCCCACATCCCGGCCGACGGCGTCCGGGTGACCAGGTCCTCGGGGACTCCGACCGCGCGGGCGAGCTGCCGGACCTGGCACTTGTATAGGTTCCCGATCGGGTTGCAGTCGACGGCCTGGTCGCCGTACTTGGTGAAGTAGCCCGTGGCGGCCTCCGCCCGGTTGCCGGTGCCGAGCACCAGCCGGTCCCCGGCGTTGGCGAGGAAGTAGTTCAACACGGCGCGGGTCCGGACGCGGACGTTGCCGAGTGCCGTCCGGTCGTCGGCCGCCGCCGGCGGCGCGGCGTCGACGAACGCCTCGACGATCGGGGCGACGTCGATGACGTCGTACTCGATGTCGAGGCTCTCGGCGACCCGCTCGGCGTCCGTCTCGTCGGCCTCGGGGTTGACGTCGCTCGGCATCGACAGGCCGCGGACGCGGTCGGGGCCGAGCGCCTCGACGGCCAGGTGGGCGACGGTCGTCGAGTCCACGCCGCCGGAGAGCCCGATGACGGCGCCCTCGGCGCCGGCGGCCTCGACGGTGTCGGCTATGAACTCCACGATGTGCTCGCGGCGGGCCTGTAGTTCCGGTTCGGAAAACAGGAGGTCAACGGTCGTTTCCTCCAGCAGCGGCGAGGCATCCGTCATCGACGACCGGTTCGGCCGGTCGGGACAAATAACCCCGGTCGGGGCGGTTCGAGGTGGACGTGCGTCCGCTTTCGTCCCGTTGCGCCACTGTTCAGATAAGCAAAGGTGGCCGGCACAACCGACCTCGGGCGGGAATTCCGAAGGGGCCGACCGCTCGCCGGTGTAGGCGACGCAAGCAGCGCGGGAGCCGCCGGCTCCCGCGGGCAGTCGGCGCTGTGCGCCGACTGCCCGCGAGGGACCGACGGTCCCTCGGCCCGCTCGCGCGGCAGCGCCGCGCGAGGACACCGCAGCGAAGCGAGGAGCGCAGCGAGCAGTAGCGAGGCGCGACCGAAGGAAACGCCTCGACACGAACGGGGAGCGAAGCGACCCGTGAGCGTACACCGGCGAGCGGGAGGGGGCTTCGGCGGACGAACCGAATACCTCGGTGTAGTATCTGAACACTGCCGCTTCGCGAGGCGCTACGTTCAAGTGATGGCGGCCGGTAGCGGCGGCCGCCGGGCGCCGCAGGGGAGGAACCGGACGGTTCGCGACCTCCGGGGCGCGGCGGAGAGCGCCGTTGGTCCAGTGGCAGGACAGTGGCTTCCCAAGCCACTAGCCCGGGTTCAATTCCCGGACGGCGCATAGCGAGACCGAACAAAGTGAGGTCTCGAAAACGCGAGCGGGAGGACTGACCGGAGGGAAGGACGACACGCGAGCCGGGCGGCCGACCGCAGGGAGGCCGCCGAACGGGCGAACGGTGAACGAAGTGAACCGTGAGCCAGGGAGCGCCTCGAATAGGCGAGCGGTGAGCGGAGCGAGCCGCGAGCCTGGCGGTCCGAGCCGCGCGGCCGACAGGTGGGAGGGCGCCAAATGGGCAAGCGGGAGGACCGACCGCAGAGAGCCGCGAGCGGGCCGAAACGACCGAAGGGAGTGCCTCGATTTAGCGAGCGAACGGGGGGGCTGTAGGAAGCATCGGCACGGACGACCGGGGAGCGACCGCGATCAGCGCTCGTCTCTCCACCCGGTTCGCATCTCCGGCGCGCGCGGCCGACGGGACCTGGATTCGTCTCGAGCGACGTTGACCCGGATTACATCCACCTGACCCGGGGCCACGGGCCCACGAGCCCTCTATCGCGGCGCGAGGGACCGTTTAAACCGTTCATACCGTTCAATTCATGTCGTTTTAGTGGACGTTCTGGCTGCTTTATGGGGGAAGTTCCCGTGGGATGTAGTAGCGATGAGCGACCCACAGCAGGTAACCGAGGAGACCCCACAGCCGGGGACCGAAGACACCCTACAGAGCCTTGTGAGCGAGATGAACGGCGTCGGCAGCACGGACGATGCGGAGCCGGCGGCACAGACCGAGACGATCGTCGCGGAGACGGCCCGCGCCCTGTTCGACGAATCGACGCTTGTCGTCGACGACGGGATGATAAAGGAGTCGCTACCGGAGCTGGTGACGACCCTCGTGGAGCTGCGGGAGAGCGAAACCCACGGGATGGGCGTCATGGAGGACTTAGAGCGGTTCTTCGGCGCCGACCTGAGTCCGGGGACGGTCTACCCGGTGCTCCACGACCTAAAGGACGACGACGTCCTCTCGGTCCACGAACTCGTCCAGACGAAGGAGTACAGCGTCGAGGACGCCGATGCGGCCTGCGAGCGGATCGAGGAGGCGATGGCCCAGCACCTCGCGTTCGGGCTCCTCTTCCGCCGGGCCCTCGAGGAACTCGAGGACCTCGGCGAGGACCCGATCGTCGAGTTCTAACCCTACCCGAACGCCCGATACCGGTCTCCGGTCCGGAGCCGCCGGATCTCCTCTGTCCCGTCCGCCCCGAAGCGGAGCGGCCGGCGCCACCACGGCCCCCGCCCTGAGTCGCTCGATAGCTCGGTGACCAGCCGGTTGGCCTCGGCGCCGGCCTCTGGACGGGATAGCGGCACGCCGCGCTCGTAGAGCGCCGACGAGCCGGAGTCGCCCGCCAGGAGCACCGCGGCGTCGAACGTCTCCCGCTTGAGGTGGGCGTTCGACGCGAAGACGGCGCGCTCCTCCGGCGGGAGGTCGGGGTAGGCGTCGCCGGGGACGGGGTCGCGGGCCAGCTGGAACTGGCCGATGACGTAGGCGCCCCACTCGGGGGCGAGCCAGTCGGCCGGGTCGGCGGCGGTCGACAGCGTCGCGTAGAAGAACACGTAGTCGCCGGCCGACAGCGCCAATAGCGGCCGGGCCTTGACGCCGTAGGGGTCGCCATAGGTGTAACGGTCACAGCCGTAGACGCCGGCGAAGGTCGGGTCGAGGTGGACCGGCCGGTTGACGACGGCGCTCGCGTCGACATCGAGCTCGAGGTCGCCGTACGTCGGGACGTCGGCGTCCGCTCGGGTGGGTTCGGTCTCGGGGATCGGGACGTACTCGAACCGGCCGTCACCCTGGATGGGTCCGCGGAATCCGGGGTCGTTGGTGTTGGCCGCGACGTTGATGGCGACGCTCCGCACGGACTCCCCTCGACGACCGCGACGGATACCGCTTTCCACCCGCGTCGCCGCCGACCCGCGGTCCAGCGCGTCGCCGGGGCGGTCGAACCAAAAACCGTTATGCCGCGTCGTTCCCTCCCCCCGGCAATGCGTCGCCTCCTCGGGCTCGCGCCATCGCGGGCCTGGCGCGGGAATGGTACCGGCACGCGCGGACCACCTGAGCGCCGCCGCGGCGGTCTGGTCCGCGTCGCGCCGCGGCGGTCCGGTCCGGCGTCGCGCCGGGTCGCCGGGCCGCGGCCGGCCTAGTCCGGCGGCGACAGGTCCCGCTGGAACTCGTCGAAGACCCTCACGTCGTCCGGCACCTCGTCGGGGAGCTGTCGGTCCGCACGGCCGTCAGGCTGGTCCGCGTCGAAGGGCTCGGCGACGGATTCCCAGCCGGGCTTGACGCTGACGCTGCGGGCCGGGATGCCGACGGCGACGTGGTGGGCGGGGACGTCGGACTGGGCGACGGCGCGGGCACCCAGGAGGGCGTTCTCCCCCACGCGGACCCCCGCCCGGACCATCGCGTCGTAGGTCAGCCGGACGTCGTCCTCGATGACGGTGTGGTAGTTGTCGACCTCGGTCTGGTCGACGAGGTCGTGGTCGTGGCTGTACACGTGGACGCCGTCGCTGATGGACACGCGGTCACCGACGGTGAGCCGGCCGCGGTCGTCGAGGTGGACGTCGTCGTGGACGACGACGTTGTCGCCGACGGCGATGTTGTGGCCGTAGGTGACGGTGATCCCCTTGAAGAACCGGCAGTCCTCGCCGCACTCCGCGAAGAGGTGGTCGGCCAGCATCCGCCGGAACCGCAGCGCGAACTCCACGTTGTCGGCCATCGGCGTCGCGTCGAACTGCCGCCACAGCCACTGGAGGTGTTTCGAGTCCTCGAAGGCCGCTTCGTCCTTCTCGGCGTAGTACTCGCTCTCCAGCGTCGCGTTGCACGGGTCGTACCCCTGGAGGCGGACCCGCTCGGCCGGCGAGACGTCCTCCCCGGCCCGCCACCGTTCGTAGGCGGCCCGGTCGCCGTGGAGGTCGACGAGGACGTCCTCGACCACGTCGCAGGTGTCCTCGTCGCTCGCCAGCCGCCGGTCGACCTCCCGGAGGAACGCCTCCAGGCCCTCCTCGGCTTCCGGCGGCAACGAGACGTGGCGCTTGGTCATATCCGTCCGGTAGGGACGCGCGCTGTTATAACAGGATTGCTGTTGTGCCGACCGCACACGACCGGCGGGCCGGTCCGGCCGGACCGGCACAGTCGAGCGGTCCAGCCTCCGTGGCCGCCGTTCCGAAACGGGGTTATGTCTCGGTCGCCGACCGCCGGGTGATGGACACCATCCGGGTCGTCTGGGGCACCGGGACGGGCCCGACGGCGATGGCGGCCTACGACGCGGCCCTCGCCGAGGCGAACGTCCACGAGTACAACCTCGTCCGGGTGTCGTCCGTCGTGCCGGCCCACGCCACCGTCGAGGCCGCCGGGACTGCCCCCGACCTCGGCCCGGCCGGCGACCGCCTCACCGTCGTCGAGGGCCGCGCGACCGTCGCGCCCGACGAGGCGGGGCCCGCCGTCGCAACGCTGTCGTGGGCCCAGGCACCGGGCGCCCCCGGCCTGATCTACGAGGCTGGCGGCACCGACCGGGCGGCGGTCGAACAACGGGCCGAGACCGGCCTGGCCGCCGGCTGCGACCTGCGGGACGGCGACTTCGATGACCGGGGCCGCCGGACGGTGTCGGGCCAGGCCCCAGCAGACGCCCACGCGACAGCCGTCGTCCTCGCGGCATACGGCGAGAGCACGCCGCTTCCGTGACAAGTCGCATGACGACGGGTTTTTACCGGGCAGCGCTGTAGGACGGACACTCTCATGCACGGCAACTCACCGCACGCTGGCCCGGCCGACGTCGAGCCGTCGGTCGAGCGCCGGCGGGCGTTCCGGCGCGAACTCGTCGACGTCGCCGCCTCGACCCGGGCGCTCCTGTCCGACGAGTTCGTCGTCGGCGCCGAACTCTCCGGCCGGACCGACGGCCTGCAGGCGACCGTGGCCGTCCGGCCGCCCGCCGGGTCCGTCGTCTCGGCGGGCTTCGAACCGGGCGAGGACGACCCCGTCGGCGAGTCGCTCGCGCAGGACCTCGCCGCCGGCGCCGTCCTCGAGGCAAAGCGCGCGGCGAGCGAGGGGCCCTGGCCCGCAGGGTAATCGTCAGTCGGGCGCCGGCCCACCGCCGCCGGGTCGGGGCGGACCGGCCGCCGGACGCGTCCACCAAACCCGTGTCGATGGGTCCGACCCGGGCGGGCTCCTCTCTCCGGCCGGTACCGTTCCCGGCTGGCTCCCCTCGGTATAGGGACGACCGCCAGTGCCGCTCTCGTCTCCGGTCCCGGCCGCCTCGTCGCCCGCGGACCCGGCCACTCATATGGACCGGCACCCAGAGACCGGACATGCTCGTCACGCTGGAGGGCATCGACGGGAGCGGGAAGACCACCGTCGCGGCGGCCCTGCAGGACTCCCTGCCGGCGGAGACGGTGTTCACCCGGGAGCCGACGGGGTCGTGGTACGGCGAGGCGGTCTCCCGCTCCATCGGGGACGACGACGCCGACCCGCTGGCGGAGCTGTTCCTCTACACCGCCGACCACGCCGACCACCTCTCGCGGCTGATCAGGCCCGCCCTCCGGGAGGGAAAGCTCGTCGTCTCCGACCGCTATGCGGACTCCCGGTACGCATACCAGGGCGCGACGCTGGCCGGGGAACTCACGCGGCCCGTCGAGTACGTTCGCGGCATCCACGAGCCGTTCACCCGGGAGCCCGACCTCACGCTGTACCTCGACGTGCCGCCGGAGACCGGCGCCGAGCGCGCGGGCGCGTCGAACAAGTTCGAGACCGCGGGCTACCTCGGACGCGTCCGGGAGAACTACGAGCACCTCGTCGACACCGACCCGGCCCGGTTCGTCCGCATCGACGCCACCCGGTCGCCCGAGGCCGTCGTCGCGGCCGCCGAGCGGGCCATCGAGGAAGTCCGGTAAGCGACGGACCCCGTCCTCTCGGTCTCGTTACGTTCTGTCGTGCAGTTCCGAGGGACTCGCTCTATCGGTCCCGTCCCCGCGGGCTACACGGTGTCGGGGACCTCGACCTCGTCGGGGGCGGGCATCCAGAAGTAGTCGACGGCGATGCCGAGCGACAGCGGCGCCAGGACCGTGGCGCCGAGGCCGGTCGCGCCGCCGCCGAGGTCCGGACCGACGGCCTGGCCGACCAGGAGCGTGACCACGGAGAGCACGAGCGGCGTCAACAGGAGCGTATAGAGGAACCCGCCCCACCGGGTCGACAGCCGGACCCGGAACAGCCGCGTGAGCACCGCCGCCAGGGCCGTGTTCGCGGCGAGGAGGCCGACCAGCCCGACGGCGTCTACGACCGACACCATGCACGCCGGTACGCGGCGGAGGCTCTTTGGTCTGTCCGTCCGGCCGTTGCGGCGTCGGCCCGCCGCGACCCCCTTTGCGGTCCGTCACGGCTAAACCCCCTCCGCGTGCCAGGAGACGTATGCACCGCGTCATCGGCGAGCGGGACCCCGGGGAGGTCGCGCCGGACCGTGCGCGGACGCTCCTCCGGGAGATGGTCCGGGCGCGGGTGTTCGACGAGCGGGCCTTCGCGCTCCAGCGGCAGGGGTGGATGAGCGGTTGGCCGCCGTACCTCGGCCAGGAGGCCTCCCAGGTCGGCGCCGCCGTGGCGCTGGCCGAGGCCGACTGGCTCGTCCCGACCTACCGGTCGAACGCGATGCAGCTGGCCCGCGGCGTCCCGATGGCGGACGTCCTCAGGTTCCGCCGCGGCCACCCCGAGTTCGCCTCCGGCCACGACGTCCCGGTGCTGCCGGAGGCGGTCCCCGTCGGCTCCCAGATTCCGCACGCGACCGGGCTCGGGATGGCCGCGAACTACCGGGGCACCAACGAGGCGGTGCTGTGCTGTTTCGGGGACGGCGCCACCTCCGAGGGGGACTTCCACGAGGGGCTGAACTTCGCCGGCGTCTTCGAGACGCCCGTGGTGTTCTTCTGTGAGAACAACGGCTGGGCCATCTCCACGCCGACGGCCGCCCAGACCGCAAGCGACACCATCGCCGGGAAGGCCGAGGCCTACGGCATCGAGGGCCGCCGGGTCGACGGCAACGATCCGCTGGCCGTCCACGAGACGGTCGCGTCGTCGCTTTCCGCCGCCCGCGACGGCACCCCGGTGCTGGTCGAGAGTCTCACCCACCGCGCCGGACCCCATACCACGAGCGATGACCCCGCACGCTACGAGGACCGGGCGGCGTTCCCGGCGTGGCGGACGGCCGACCCGATCGAGCGGTTCGTCGAGTACCTCCGCGGCGCCGACGTGGTCCCGGCGGACTTCGTCGAGTCGGTCCGGTCGACGGCGGACGCGGCGTTCGACGCGGCCCGCGAGTCGGCGGAGTCGGCCGAGCGGGACCCGGACGACCTCTTCGACCATGTCTACGACGACCCGCCGCCGCTGCTCGAGCGGCAGCGTGCGGACCTGGCAGAACACCTGCATCGCAACGGCGACCCCTACCGGCGGTGAGCCGCCGCGCCGGCGCGCCGGCGGTGAGCCTACTCGAGACAGACGTAGGTCTTCGTGTCGGTCACGCCCTCGAGGCTCCGGATCTCGGTCGCGACGGCGCCGATGACGTCGTAGACCTCCTCGGCCTCGGCCTCGACGATGACGTCGACGTCCCCGGCCACGACGTTCGAGTCCTCGACGCGGTCGTATCCCCGGACCGTCTCCAGCAGGGACTCGGCGTGGCCGGTGTCCGTCTCGACCATGATGAACGCCCTGACCATGGGTCGGCTTGACGGACCCCGGCGAAAAAGCTTTCCCGGCGCCGGCGGGCGCCGCGTGGGATGCAGTAACATTATTGGGCCGGTCGTCGTAGACGCCGCCATGAGGTTCGTCATCGTCGGCGCGGGCCGGGTCGGGATGCGGACCGCCCGGGTCCTCCGGGAGGAGGGCCACGAGACGGTCATCGTCGAGCCCGATGAGACGAAGGTCAACCGCCTGGAGGACGAGGGGTTCGAGGTGGTCCACGGCGACGCCAGCGAGGAGGAGACGCTCCTGGCGCAGGACCTCGGTGGCGCCGACGGGGTCGCGGCGCTGTCCGGTGACCTCCTCGTGAACGTCGTCGTCTGCATGATGGCGTCGGCCCACGACTGCCGGACGGTGATGCGCGTCGACAACGACTACCGGGAGTACGTCGTCACGAAGTACGCCTCCGACGTGGACGAGGTCATCTACCCGGAGCGGCTCGGCGCCATCGCGGCCAAGAACGCCCTCGTCGGCGGTAACGTCCGCGCGGTCGCCGACGTAGCCCAGAACATCCAGCTGGTCCAGCTGACGGTCACGACCGACTCGCCGATGAAGGGCTACTCGCTGTCGGAGATCGAGCTGCCCGCCGACGCCCGCATCCTCGCGTTCGGCAAGGCCGACGGCCAGCTGAAGCTGCCGGATCCCGACCGCTGGATGGAGGCCGGCGACCGCCTGGTCGTGATCGCGGACTTCGCCGTCCTCGAGGACGTCCAGCGGATCATCGTCGGCGACCGGAGCCCGGCCGCCGTCACCGGGGGTGCCTGAGGATGGTCGTCGCCTACGTCATGGTGAAAGCCCACACGGGGGAGGCGGACCGGCTCCGGGACGACGTCGAAGCCGTCGATGGCGTCACTGCCGCCCACATCGTCGCCGGCGACGTCGACGTCATCGCGAAGGTCGACGTGTCCTCCCCCGGCGACGTGAAGGAGATCGCCGCCGACCGCGTCCAGGGGCTGGACGGCGTCGAGGACACCCACACGTACGTCGCGATGGCAGCGTAGTCGGTCGGCCCACCGCGACACCGCCGGCGTGCGTCTTTTATCCGCGCCCCACCGTAGACATCCCGTGCTACAGGTTCGGGGATCGGCCCGCGGGACCGAGCTTACGGGGACGCTGTACGAACGCGGGGAGGAGCCGCCACAGTTCCGCGGCGCGCCGGACGAGGACGCCCCGTACGTCTGGGTCTGTGACGCGTTCTATCAGGTCGACAGCGGCGGGACGACCCAGGAACTCGGCGACCGGGCGGTCCAGGTGGCCTTCGAGACGCCGATGCCGCGGGGGTTCGAGACCCGCGGGGCGGCCATCGAGGCGGGGACCGAGCACGTCCGCACCCAGTTCGCCCGTCTCGGCATCCCGGCGGCCGACGTGACGGTGGACGTCCTCGAGGTCCCCGACGAGGCGACACTGTGACGGACCTTCGAAGCGACGGTTCGATGACAGTGGATATTCGTACCGATTTGTGTAATTGTTCGTTCGTATAAACGAGTCAGGGCCATCCGACGATCCGGTAGTGGAGACTCCCGCCGTCCTCGACCGGCTTTCCGATGCCGATACATACGCTACTTCCACCTCCGAAGCCCTCGACCGGCTTTCCGATGCCAACACTTCCGCCAGTTCCACCTCCGAAGCCCTCGACCGGCTCTCCGACGCAAACATTTACGCCAGTTCCACCTCCGAATCCCTCGACCGGCTCGACCACGACAGCACCCACACCACTACCCACTCCGAAGCCCTCGACCGGCTCGACCGGCCGGGAGGCACGCTGCGCTCCTCGCTGGCGCTGCGGTGCTTGCGGCCTCCGGGCCGGGTCGACCTGCTCACGGCTCCCTGCGGTCGCCGTTCGCATGCGAGGCCTCGGTCGCTTCGCTCCCTGCGGCCTCCCGGTCTCGCCCTTCGAATCCACCAGGACAGCACCGCGACCGCACCACAGTCCTCCCCAGCCGACTCGTTCGGCGGGCGCGTCGCGCCCGCCTCCTCGTCCCTCGCGCGCAGAAGCCGACCGCCGCTCGCGGTTGCTCCCGGCGGTCGACGCGCGCATGCCACGCCGACCGGTCAACCTCCTGGTGGACTGAAAGGGCGAGGCCGGGTGGCGGCCGCTGTGAGGGCCCTATCCGAGCGAACGCATGTGAGCGAGGATATCCCTCACAGCGTGGTCCGCGAGCCGGCCGAGGGCTTTCGAGGTGGTGGCGGTCTGGGTGGTATCGTGTCCGGATGTGTTCGCTAGCCGGCCGAGGGCTTTCGAGGTGGTGGCGGTCTGGGTGGTATCGTGTACGGGTCCATTCGTCGGCCAGTCGAGGGCTTTCGAGGTAGCTGCTGTCCGTGCCATTGGACCGTATTTCGCTCGTACGAGCTGAGGGCGTTCGGGGTGATTCCGATAGTCCCGATCGAGTTCCCGAACCGATCCAGGGGCGGATGCTACACCACGAGGCCCCAGCGCTCGTCGTCGTAGCTCCGGGCCCGCTCGGCGTCGAACCGGGCCTCGATGGCGCGGCAGAGTGCCGCCTTCTCCTCGCGGCTGATCCGGGCGAGTTCGTCGGCCTTCGCGACGGCCAGCGGGGGCCCGTGCTCGTGGGCGACGTCCCGCAGGATCTGCATCGAAAGCGCCTCGCGGCGGTCCGCCTCGCGGGTGAACGCGGCGGGCGCCTCGACGCGGAACAGCTGGTCGCTGCGGGGGTCGTAGACGCAGAAGAAGGTGACCTCGTAGTCGGCCGGGTCGAGCCGGCGGTCGAGGCCGAGGGCGTCCCCGCCCGCCGAGAGCGGCTCGTCGACGCCGCCGCGGGAGACGAACCAGTTGGTGAACGTGAGCTGGTCGGTGCGGCGGTCGCCGTCGGCGTCGACCCGCTCGAGGGCGCGCCGGAAGAACGCCGCGTCGTCGACCCAGGGGGCGCGGCGTTGCCGCCGGACCGCGCGGGTGATGGTCTTCGCGCCGCCGGTCTTGACGAATCCGAGCAGTGGCACGTCCCGGTCGACGAACGTCTCGACGAGTTCGATGTAGCCGGCGACGACGTCGCGGGGCCGGCGGTCCTCGACGAGCAGGTCCGCGAGTTCCGGGTGGCGGCCGCTCCAGGCCAGAAGCCCTTTCGGGTACACGGGCCCGTCCAGGACGAGCAGGTCCTCGACGTCGTCTGCCCGCCTCGCGGCGTGTGTCACCTCCGCGAGGTACAGCGAGAGCGCATGGACGACGGCGTCCTCGTACCGGTTGACGTGGGGCGCCTGGAGGATGCGGCCGCGGGAGTACTCGTTGTCGAAGTCGGTCCAGCCGGCCTCGCCGCAGTCGACGGTGGCGTCGTTCGAGTGGACCGTCGCCACCACGGTCCGGGCGCGGTGGAGGTCGAGGTCCGAGGGCACCGCCGCCATCGCCGCCTGGGCGACGTCGAGGACGAGGCCGTTCGTGAACGTCGTCGGGTTGATCGTGCCGGAGTCGAGGCCGTGCTGGGTCTCGAACGGCGCCGCCTGGAGGGCGGCGTCCTCGACGTCGATCCGTCGGCGCCGGAGGTCGCCGACCGGTTCGAGGACGCGGCGGTCATCCTCGACCAGCGGGTCGAGGAACTCCTCGTAAACGGTGTCGGCGAACTCGCCGCGGCCGGTCGGGTCGACCCGTCGGCCGATCCGGCCGGCGAGGTCGGCGATCCCGTCGAAGTGGACGGGGTCAAGCGTCATGCCAACCCTGCGGCGCAGTCGGTGTTAAATGGTGGCCCGGAGACGAGCGTGCGCCGGCGAGATTCGGCCACCGCCGGGAGCCGGCAGGTCCGCGCCGCCGGAGGATTTAGTATCATCAAATCCGTGGAACCCCCAGCCATCGGCGTGGCCGACGAGCCCGTCGACCCCAGCGACGTCGGCGAGGTCGACGCGCCGCCCGTCTCGGAGGCGCCGCACGAGATCATCTTCGCCTCACGAGATCATCTGCGAGGCGGACGAGTCCGTCGCGGCCGGCCAGTCTCGGACAGCCTCGTCCACGTCGCCGACCGCCACACCGACGAGGAGATCGCGCCCGACCCGGCGGGCGACGGCACGCTGTCGATCGACTGGTGACCGGCCGAGACGGACAGCCGGCCGTCCCACGGTCGGCGGTCGCCGGAGACCTGGCGGTCAGGGGTCACACCGTGGACCGTTCCGGTGTGGTTAAACCGCTCCGCGACATCCGGCCAGCCATGTCCGAGCCACCCGAGGCCCGACTCGAGGACGTGACAGCCCTCGTCGACAGGAACGGATTAGTCGCACTGTTCGCAAACCGGGTTCGGGCTCGGGTCCTGGTGACGCTGTTCTACGCCGGGGAACCGTTGACGGCGGCGGCGATCGCCGATCACGCCGGTATCAACCGGAGCGACACCATCGAGGCGCTGGAGGCCCTCGAGCCGTTCGACGTGCTCGAGGTCGACGAGGGGCCGGACCGGACCTACGCCGTCGACCGGAGCGACGAGTTGGTCGAGGACATCCGGACGCTCGCCGAGTCCGCGACGAACAGGCTGTACGACGGTCCCGACTGACTCGGGCGGGGTCTCGGCGACCTTCACCGTATCTCGACCGTCGTCTCGTCGTAGACACCGCTCTCGACCGGCGCCTCGACGTTGATCGCGGCGCTGATCGTGTACTCGCCCGGGTCCGGCGCGACCCACTCGGCACCCTCGACCTGGAACAGGCCGTGCCAGGTGCGGCCGAACGCCTTCCACTCGCCGCGGTCGAACTCCAGGACGCCGGTATCCTGGCTCGGCGTCTCGGGGACGTGTGAGCCCTCGGGGTGTCCGTCGACCGCCCACGCCCACAGCCGCGGGGAGCGGGTCGGGACGCTGATCGGGACCGGGAGGGCGTTCTTCATCTCGACGGTGAACGGGACCGGGTCGCCGACCGGGTACGTTTCGGCCGGCGTCGTGACGGCAACCGAGATGGCGCGGTGGCGGAGCCAGGTGGGCGCCAGGGCGTCGCTGAGCGTCTTCACCGGGAGGCTGCGGGCGGCCTGCGGCGTCCGGTCGTCGTCCCGCGTCCCGGGCCGGAACGGGTCCTCGTCGTCCCGGTCCAGCGCCCCCGAGTCGTAGATGCGACGCATCGACCCGGCGTAGGTGCTCCAGTAAGGTAGTTCGTTCCCTGCGCCGCGGGGCAGTGTTTCGTTTACGTGTGGAGTAATATTCCGGTGGACGCAAGCCCCCGGCTTCTCGGGTCGGGCGGCTCGCTGCGCGCTTCGCTCACGTCGTTCGCTCCAGTGCTTGCGTCGCCGTCCTTCCCCGAGAAGCCGGCCCCTTGCGAAGTCCCGCCCGATGTGGTTCACCGAAGGGCCACAGAGCCCAGAGCCCGGTGAGTCGAGGTGCCTGATGAACGGCATCCTAATCTGAACACTGCCCGCCGCGGGCGTCGATCCGGCCGGGTCACTACTCGGTCGCGCCGGACCGGTCGGCGTCCGTCGGCCCGTCGACGCTGCCGTCCGCATACCGGGGGTCGAACAGGTGACAGGCCGCCCGCCCGGTCTCGATGTCGCGGAGGTCCGGGTCGTGTTCGCGACACGGCGTCACGAACACCTCCCCGAGCCGCCCGGCGGCCGCCTCGAAGTCGCCGCGAGCGACGGCATCGAGTGCGTCCGACAGCACGGCCTCCGCCCGAGGGTCGGAGAGCGTCTCCGGAACGCCGTACTCCGCCCTGATCGCTGCCGCGACCAGGCCGGGGTCGTCGTCGGCGTCCGCGTCGATCGTCTCGAAGTCGATGTCGGCCCGTTCGATGCGCTCCTGGAGTGCCAGGACGGCCCGCCACTCCGCCTGCTCGAACTCGTAGTCCTTCGGCGGGATCACGTGCGGACACCGGGTGTGGAACCGACAGCCGGACGGCGGGTCGATCGGCGATGGCACCGAGCCCTCGAGGATGATCCGGTCGGCCTCCCAGTTCGGATCCGGCTCCGGGATCGCGGACAACAGCGCCTCGGTGTAGGGGTGTTGTGGCGGGGCGAACAGTTCCTCGGGCGTGCCGATCTCGGCGATCTCGCCCAGGTACATGACCGCGATCCGGTCGGCGATGTGCTCGACGACCGAGAGGTCGTGGGCGATGAACAGATACGAGATGCCGAACTCCTCCTGGAGGTCCTCCAGCAGGTTGAGGATCTGTGCCTGCACGGAGACGTCCAGCGCCGAGACCGGTTCGTCGCAGACGACGAAATCCGGGTCGACCGCCAGCGCCCGGGCGATCCCGATGCGCTGGAGCTGGCCGCCGGAGAACTCGTGGGGGTACCGGTTGGCGTGGCTCGCATTGAGCCCGACGGTCTCGAGCAGCTCCTTGATCCGCTGGTCGCGGGTGCTGCCGGCTGCGAGGCCGTGGATGTCGAGGGCCTCCCCGATGATGTCGTTGACCGTCAGCCGGGGATTGAGGCTCGACCGGGGGTTCTGGAAGATGAGCTGGATCTCCTTCCGGAGCTCCCGGAGTTCCCGCCCGGACAGCGCGCCGATGTCCGTTCCCTCGTAGTAGACGCTGCCCGCCGTCGGCTCCTCGAGCCGGAGGAGCGTCCGGCCGACGGTGCTTTTCCCGCAGCCGGATTCCCCGACGAGCCCCAGGGTCTCGCCCGGGCGGATCTCCAGGTCGATACCGTCGACGGCCTTCACCCACTCTCGCCGGCCGAGCAGCCGGTCGATGAAATCCGTCTCCGAGCGGTAGTGCTTCTCGAGGTTCTCCGCCCGGACGAGCGGTTCGTCGCTACTCACTGGGACTCCCGTCCCCGGTGGAGCCGACGGGCCGCGAGTGGGTGTCGTCCCGCACCGTCACCTCGTAGTCCAGCCGCCCGGTGAGTTCGCCGGTGTGGGCGAGGCAGGCGGCGACCTGGCTGTCGTGGTCCGTGACGTCGGCGGGCTCGCCCGTGTCGGTGTCGACGAGCGGCGGTTCGCGGCGGGTGCAGACCTCCTCGGCGTAGGGACACCGCGGGTGGAAGTTACAGCCGGGCGGCATCTCGATGAGGTCCGGCATCCGGCCCGGGATGGTGTCGAGCCGGTCGCGGTCGTCCCCGATCCGCGGGATCGAACTCATCAGCCCGACGGTGTATGGGTGCTGTGGATCGTAGTAGACGTCCTCGACGGGCGCCATCTCGACGGGGTGGCCGGCGTACATGACCATCATCCGGTCGCAGAACTCGGCGACGACGCCGAGGTCGTGGGTGATGAGCTGGATCGCCGTGTCGAACTCCTCGGCGATGTCCTCCAGCAGGGTGAGGATCTGCGCCTCGATGGTGACGTCCAGGGCGGTCGTCGGTTCGTCGGCGATGATGAGGTCCGGGTCGCAGGACAGCGCCATCGCGATGACGGCGCGCTGCTGCATGCCGCCGGAGAACTCGTGGGGGTAGTTCGAGTACCGCGTTGCGGGGTCCGGGATGCCGACGGACTCGAGCATCTCGATCGATCGTTCCTCGGCGGCGGCCTCGCCCGGCGCGAGGTGGTGCCGGATCGCCTCGCTGATCTGTTCGCCCACGGTGTAGGCCGGGTTCAGCGCGGTCTCGGCGTCCTGGAAGATCATCGCGATCTCGTTACCGCGGAGCCGCCGCATCTCCTCGTCGTCGAGTTCGAGGAGGTCTTCGCCCTTGAACCGGATCTCGCCGCTCTCGATGACGCCCGGATCGTCGACGAGTCCCATTACGGCGAGGCTGGTGACGCTCTTGCCGGCACCGCTCTCGCCGACCACGCCGAACCGTTCGCCGGCCTCGACCCGGTAGGAGAGGTCGTTCGTCGCCTTCACGACGCCGTCCTCGGTGTAGAACCTGACGTTCAGGTCCTCGACCTCGAGCATCGCCATCGTCAGCGGAACCTCCCACCGCCCTCGCCCTGCGGGTCGAACGCGTCGCGGACCCCGTCACCGACCAGGTTGATCGCGAGCACGAAGACGAAGATAGCGAGCCCCGGGAAGAACCCGGCCCACCACCGGCCGCGGGCCATCGAGTCCTGTTCGACCCGGAGCATGACGCCCCACTCGGCACTGGCCGGGGAGAGCCCGAGGCCGATAAAGCCGAGGGCGGCGGCAGCCAGCACGACCGTCCCGACGCTCAGTGTCGCCTGGACGATGACCGGCGCCATGGCGTTCGGGAGGATGTGACGGACGATGACCGACCGGTCGGTGGCGCCGAGCGCCTTGGCCGCGGTCACGTACTCGTTTTCCTTGACGCTCAGGATCTCGCCGCGGAGGATACGGGCGTAGGCAAGCCACCCGACCACGATCAGCGCGAACACGAGTTCCCAGTAGCCCCGACCGAGGATGGCGATGACGGCGATCGCCAGGACGATGAACGGAAACGCGTACAGCAGGTCCACGACGCGCATGATCACCTCGTCGACGTACCCGCCGTAGTAGCCGGCGATCGCACCGAGCGGGACGCCGATGAACAGTGCGACGACCACGGCGATGAAGCCGATCGAGAGGCTCCAGCGGGCCCCGTACATCATTCGCGAGAGGATGTCCCGGCCGGCCCAGTCGGTCCCGAACAGATGGAGCATGCTCGGCGGCCAGTCGAACAGGTGTTCGGTGGTGGGTGGCTGGTGGCCCAGCAGCACCTCCTGGTTCGCGGGGTCGGCCGGCGCCAGGGCGACCGGCTGGACGAGCTGTCCGGCCAGCACTGGTACCTGTTCCGGGACGCGGATGGGCTGGGCGAAGATCGCACACAGCGTCATGAAGCCGATGGTCGCGGCGCCGGCGAGTGCGAGTCTATTGCGTTTGAACCGCCGCCAGGCGTAGTAGAGCCGCCCTTTGCCCTCCGCCGACTGGAGTGTGGGCTCCCAGGCGGTGTCGAACTCCCGGTCGTCGGTGGCGGCGGCGTCGTAGCCCTCGACGCGGATGCGTCCGCGTTCCGGTCCGGCGTCGTGTCGTTCCGTGGCCATGGTCAGTATCGTATCCTGGGGTCGAGGTACGCATAGAGGACGTCGGCGAGCAGGTTCGCGAAGATGACGGCGACGCCGATGATGAGCACCAGCGCCTGGATGACGGGGAAGTCGTGGTTGCGGACGCGGTTGACGAGGAGGCGGCCGAGCCCGGGGTAGGAGAAGACGATCTCGACGACGACGGAGCCGCTGATGATGAACGCGACCTGGATGGCCGCCACCGTGACGACGGAGATGAGCGAGTTCCGGAGCACGTGCTTGCCGACGACCGTGCGCTCGGGCAGCCCCTTCGCACGGGCCATCGTGACGTAGTCCTTGTCCAGTTCCTCGACCATCGACGAGCGCATCAGTCGCATCAGAAGCGCCGTCGACCCCGTGCCGATGGCAAGCGCCGGCAGCAGGGTGTAGACGATCATCTCGGAACTCAGGAGGCCCTCGCCGGTCGGGGGCAGCACCGGAAACACCTCGAGCCAGCTGGCGAACACGAGGATCAGGATGAGGCCGAGCCAGAAGTTCGGGATCGCGATGCCGAGCAGTGCGGCGACCCGGCTGACCTGGTCGACCTTCGTGTTCCGGTGGTAGGCGGCGGCGATGCCGGCGGGGATGGCGGTGACGATCGCGATCACGAACGCCATCGACCCCATCAACAGGGTAAAGGGCAGTCGTTCGGCGATCTCCTGGGTCACCGGCTGGCGGGTGGTGATCGACGTCCCGAAGTCACCGCGGGCGGCGTTGGCTAGCCAGTCGAGGTACTGGACGTAGATCGGGTCGTCGAGGCCGTACCGTGCCCGGATCTGTTGTTTGGTTTCGGGGTCGAGTTCGGTGAAAAGCGTGATGAAGTCGATCGGGTCCCCGGGGATGAAGTGAACCATCGCGAACGTCGCGAGTGTGACGCCCAGCAGTAGGGGGATGGTGATGAGGAGCCGCTTGAGCACGTACCGTCGGAGACTCATGGGCTCGTGGGACGGCCGTCAGCTTTCCGGGGGAACGACGAGCTGGCCGCGGACCGGCGCGTAGAGGGTGTCGTACCGGAGGCTGGAGTTCGGGTGGGGCTGCCAGTCGCCGGTGTCGGCGACCGAATCCGGGTTGAGGACGTCGATCTGGTCGCCGGTCCACATGTAGGCTGCAGGGGACTCCTGGGCCACACGCTCCTGCAGGTCGCTGTAGATCTGCTTGCGCTCGTCGACGTCGATGGTCGTCTGGCCGTCGTCGATGAGCTGGTCGACCTCCTCGTTCTCGTAGAGGTTCCAGTTGAACCCGTCCGGGACGTGGTTCCGGGAATGGAGCAGCTGGGCGACGTGGCCGTCGGGGTCGGAGCCGCCGGTCCAGCCGATCCCGACGACGTCCGTACTCTGGGCGGCGCCCTCGGGGTCGAGCAGGAACGGAACGAGGTCGGAGAAGGCCCGGACGTCCAGTTCGGCGTCGAAGTACTCCGTGTCGTCGAACCGCTGCTGGACGACCTCCATCCACCGCTCCCGCGTGCGGTTGACGTTCGTGATGAGGCTGACCTGGAAGGGCTTTTCGACGTCCTCCTCCTCGAAGGCGCTGTCGAGGAGTTCCTCGGCCGCCTCGACGTCCTCGCCGACGTACTCCTCCCGGAGGCGCTGTTCTTCCTCCTCGTCGTAGTAGGCGCCCAGACCGGGACTGATCGGGCCGGCCAGCGGCGTCGCGTTGCCGCCGAAGATGGCCTCGATGACGTCGTCCCGCGGGATGAGTCGGGTCATGCCGCGGCGGAAGTCGGGGTTGGTGTAGGGCTCCTGGTTGACCGGGTAGGTGATGAAGTCGAACCCGACGCCGACGTCCTGGACCACCTCGGCGTTCTCGGATTCCCACTGCGCGAGGTCGAACGGGGCGGCGTTGTCGATCATGTCGAGTTCGCCTGACTTCATCGCCTCCTCCTGGGACACCTGTTCGGGGATCACGCGGAAGGTGATGGTCTCCCACGGCGACGAGCCGGGGTAATCCCCACCGTCGTACCAGTAGTCCTCGTAGGCGCTCACCACCAGCCGGTCCTCGGACTGGAATTCCTCGATCGTGTAGGGGCCCGTCCCGAGCGTCTCCGACTGGAAGTCGTGTTCGTCCTCTTCGGGGTTCTCGCTGATGGCGTCGAAGCCGCTCGGCATGATCGGGATGGCACTGATGTCGGTGAATGCGGGGGCGTGGGGCTCGCTGGCCACGATCTCGACCTGGTAGTCACCCTGGACGTTGACGCTGTCGATCCAGGCGACCGTCGCGTCGTTCGTCGTCCCCCGCATCCGCTCGACGGAGAACGGGACGTCCTCCGCGGTGAACTCGTCGCCGGTGTGGAACTGGACGCCCTCGCGAAGGGTGAACTGGAACGTGGTGTCGTCGACGCGTTCGAACTCGCTCGCCAGCAGGCCACGGAACTCCGCGAGATCGAACGTCGCCGTGATCAGGGTCTCATAACAGAGCGAGCTGACGGTCGACGCCGACGTGGCGTCGGTGACGATCTGCGGGTCGAACGTACTCGGGTTGGCGGCGACCGAGGCGGTGAACTCGCCGGTCGGAACCGACGCTCCCGGCGTCGATTCGTCGGTCATGTTGTCGTCGCCGGTCCCGGTGCCGGTCGGCTCCGAGTCGCCGTCGGGACAGCCGGCGAGCCCGACGGCTGCCGTGCCGCCCATCGCAGCAAGCACTCGGCGTCGGGTCGTGTCGACCTCGGGGAGGGATTCGGAACGCATACCTCTCACTGATTGCCGACTTTAAAAAATGCTTCGCTGCGAGGATAGACGATGGTTTTACCGGCAAACGGCGATGGACCCGTGGGGATTCGGCCCCAACCTTTACAAGCGGAGCGAGCAGGCCGTCGCCACGACCGAAACCACTTTGCCTGCCAGCGCCGTCCGTCGATGACGCCAGCGAGGGTGGCCGAGTATGGACAAAGGCGGCGGACTTAAGATCCGCTCCTGTAGAGGTCCGTGGGTTCGAATCCCTCCCCTCGCATCCCCGAGAACATCATCGAGCGGCGCGTCGCGGCAGCGACGCGTCGCGAGTCTATCGTGAGCGGGGATGCGACGGGGGATTCGAAGCCGGCGAGTCGCAGCCCGGCACCGCAGCGGAGCGAGGAGCCCGGACCGTCTCGGCTCGGTTCGAATCCCTCCCCTCGCATAGCGAGGCGCCGAGCAGCGCGAGGCGCGACGCGGGCGGCCGACCGCTGGGAGGCCGCCGAACGGGCGAACGGTGAACGAAGTGAACTGTGAGCCAGGGAGCGCCGCCGGATGGGCGAACGGCGACCATCGGAAACCGTGAGCCCTGTGCAGCCCACCATTCGGTTCGAGGCCCACCGACTCGAAACATGACGACGGCCTTTTGCCCGACCCTCGCCTATCCCATCCAACAATGACGGCCGACGTGCCCGACCGGGCGGTCGAGGCCTTGGAATCCCACGACGCCATCGAGCGGGCGGGCGAGTGGTTCGAGGTGACCACGACCGCGTTCGACGCCCGGGCGACCGCCGAGGCGACCGACGGGGCGGCGCCGCGGTACACCCTGGAGGTGCGGGCGCCGACGCTGCAGGCCGCGACCGCCGACGACGTCGGGGCGAGCGTTCTCGAGGGATGGTTCGACACTTACGAGCGCCGGCTGACGGACGCGTCGATGGCGGTCCGCCACGACGTCGAACTGGCCGAGCAGCGGGTGTTCGAGGAGGCCGGCGACGCCGTCGCCGTGTTCGGCTTCGAGTGGGGCGATGACGGCCAGGCGCCGGCCATCGCGAAGGCATTGGCGGAGTACGTCGAGGGCACCTACGTGGAGGGTATCGTGCCGGGTTACGAGTACGTCCCGCCGGTGTCCGGCCTGCTGTCCGACGCCCGGCAGGCCGGCGGCGACGAGGCCGGCGGCGGCCCGATGCCCCTCTGACGGGCACGGCCCCCGACTGCACCGTCCGGACCCGAAGGGCTCTCACCCGCCGGACCACTTTCGCCGCGCCACGGGAGGGTTTTTGGGCGGTGCCGACGAGACGCTCCGTATGTCCGACCCCGGCGACTTCGAGACCTTCGACTCCGGGACGGGCGGCGGGGACGACCGGTCGCCCGGCGAGGCCGTCGCCGACGACGCGACCGACGACTTCGAGGAGGTGTCGGCCACGCCGGTCGGCGCCGACCGCGGCATCGGGACGCTGTCGGCCAGCGAGGGCCTGGTCATCAGCGAGTCGGCCGATGACACCCGGCTCTGTGCCTACGTCACCGTCGACAACCGGTCGGCGGTCCGCATCGGGAGCTACCTCCTCGCGCCGTACCCGGACGAGGAACTCCTCTTCTGCCGGATCGTCGCCCTCGAGTACGTCCAGGAGTTCCGCACGGACGACGCGACCGAGATCCACGCCCGCCGCGCGATGCGGCGGTCCGGGATCGACGAAGAGGACTACAAGTTCATGGCCACGCTGGAGCCGGTCGCGGTGCTGTACACTGACGCCGAGGCACAGAGCCTCTCGGAGGCGCGAGCGGCGACGCAGCGAGACGCCGGCGAGCTGAAACGCCGGATGCCGGACCGGGTGCCGAAGCCCGAGACCGTCGTCCGGCGGGCAGCGGACTCCGCGGAGATCAAGACCGGACTGAAGATCCCCGAGGAGGGCGTGTTCGTCGGGCACCTCTCGGTCGGCGGCGAGACGGTCCGGACCGCCGCCGAACCGCCGACGATCGACTACCGGCTGACGGACGACTACGGGGCCGGCGACCCGCTCGTGTTCCGGCACACGCTCGTGGCCGGCGGCACGGGCTCCGGGAAGACTCACGCCGCGAAGAACGTGCTCCGGCAGTACCTCGCCGAGGACCGTCGGTACCCCGTCGACGACGGCCGCGAGGTGGCGCCGGCGGTCGTGCAGTTCGACCCGCAGGACGAGTACGCCCAGATGCACGACGACAACCCGGCGCTGGACGCGTCGGCCGAGCGCCGCCTCGAGCGCGAGGGCATCGCCCACGGCGGCGTCGAGGACACGACGGCCTTCGTCCCCACCGTCGGCGACGCCACCTACGCGGCGGCCCACCACGGCGCCGAGCAGGTCGCCTTCACCATCCCGTTCGGGATGGTCCGGTCGAATCCGTGGCTCATCGCCGGCTCGGACCTCAACGACAACCAGTACGGGGCGCTCCGGTACCTCCTCAACCGCTTTTTCGACGCCCGGGGCCGCGACGGCGGTACCTACGCGGCGTTCATGTCCTTCCTCGACGACCCCTCCCTGCGGGAGGAACTCGACGAGTCCGGCCGCGTCCACGAGGCGACCTTCGACGCGGTCAAGCGCCGAGCGTACGGCTTCGGCGACGTCTTCGACGGCGACGCCCGCCCGATAACCGACCTCGTCGGCCAGTTCGTCCGCCCGGGCGGGCTGACGACGGTGCCGACCTACCACATCAACGACTCCCGCGCGGCGACGACCGTGGTGCTTGCGGTCGCCTCGCTGCTCGTCGACCAGAAGCTCTCGAACGACCCCGACTACCCGCGGATCGAGGAGACGCCGCTGATCCTCGGGATGGACGAGGCGCACACCTTCCTCACCGCCGCCGACAGCGTCCAGGCCCGGAAGGTCATCGGGAAGTTCGCCGAGGCCGCAAAGCAAGGGCGCAAGGAACGCCTGGGGCTGTTCCTCGTCACGCAGGACCCCCAGGACGTCGCCGACCCGATCTTCAAGCAGGTCAACACCACCGTCGTGTTGAACCTCGGCGACGAGGACGCCATCTCGGCGGTGAATATCCCCTCGAACCTCGAGGGGAAGGTGCCGTACATGGAGACGGGCCAGATGGTGGTCTACTCGCCGGACAACTCCGAGCCCGTGGAACTCACCGGCCTCTCGGCGTGCGTGACGCGCCACGGGGAGTGAATCCTGCCTCACGAGCAAGCGCCCGGATTTATCAGTCAGCCTCCAGATAGGTCAGCCATGCGTGTATTCGTGTCGGTTGACGGTCCGAACGGTTCCGGGCGGCCCTCGAATACGCGGCCGCACAGTTCGGGAACTTGACGCTCGCCGGCCTCTACGTCGACTTCGTTGATTCTGCTCTCCACTAGCCCTGCCAAACTGGTCTTGGCTCTGATCGTCGACTGTCGGCCCGTTTTCAACCGACAGCAGCACAAAACATATGCGCGAATCACAGCAACCGAACCTTGTGCCGGGTATACTGGCGCTGACCGAACGGGACCACAGGCGATATCAACAAATCGCCGCCAGCATCTATCCAATCGTACTTGTCAGCGCCGGCGTCTACCTCTATACCGCTGATCCTCAGACGGGTCTCGGTGCTGGTCTCGTTCTCATCATGGCGATAATGGCGCCGACAGGTGCCGCGTTCTTCGCCGCGAGCCTCGTCATCATCATAAACGGTCTGTATGCCTATCAGGGTGGCTCCTCCGACCGTGTGAGTCTCGCTGTTGCGATAGCTATCGTTGGAGGGTTGGCACCGTCAGTGTATCTGGGATGGACGATGGCAGGTACCCGGCCCCTCTGGCTCATGGGTATGTTCGTCATCTTCGGCCTGGGGTGTCCATTAGTGCTGGTCGGAGCCGTCTTCGATATCTTCTCGCGGGTGACCGGCAGGGTGTCCGCGTGGATCATCGGGTGAGATAGGGAGTGGAAGCCGCCTACCGGTCGCATACATCGAATCAGTGCCCGGCTTACAGTCCCGTGGGCAGGCACCTCCCGAGCTGCTAAGAATTCGAGTCCCCCTACCACCGGAACAGTCGTTGGCAAGCATCCGCGAGGCGCGAAGCGCCGAGCGGTTCTCCGGCGGCGAGATGGCGCAGCCATCGAGCCGCCGGCTTTTTTTCATCGACGTTTTTTGCGGGGGTTGAGCCGGTGCGCTCCGCGGGCCGGCGAACCCCCCGTGAAAAAAGGTCGCTCAGAATATATTCGCCTGCTGGTACACCGAGATGCCGCCGTTCGTGATCTCGTAGGGCTTCGTCTCGCGGGAGTGGTTGGCGTTCCGGATCTTCTGGATCTCGATGGCGAGGCGGGTCTCCCGGAACTCCGAGCGGACGTACTGGAGGATGAAGACGCCGTCGGTGAGGTACTCGATGATGCCGTGGCGGGAGGCGTAGGCGTTGCCCTCGGCGGCCTCGCTCGTCAGCATCGTGGTCACGCCGGCCTTTTTGAGCGCTCGGGTGAAATCGAAGATCTCGGTGCGGCGCTCGGCCGGATCGTCGTACATCATCTCGAGCAGCGAGACCGAGTCCAGCACTAGGCGGTCCGCGTCGAAGGCGTCGATGAGCCGCGGGAGGTCGCCGCGGATGGAGGTGAGGCTGTTGGCCATCTCGATGGGGTCCAAGTCGACGACGGCGAGTTCGTCGTTCTCGATGTACTCGTCGAACGCCCAGCCCTTCTCGGTGGCGGCCTGGACCACGTCCTCGCGGTCCTCCTCGAGCGTGATGTAGATGGCCTTCTGGTCCGTCTCGAGGCCGCGCTGGAGGTACTGGAGGCCAAACGTGGTCTTGCCGGTCCCGGCGGCGCCCATCGCGACGAGGAGCGACCGTTCCGGGACGCCGCCCTGTATCATCTCGTCGAGGCCCTCGATCCCGAGGTCGATCCGCGGGATCTCGCTTTCGAAGTCCTCCTCGAACCCCTCGCTGCCGGGACCGCCGCCGAACCCGGAGGCGAAGTCGTCCTCGAAGAGGTCCTCCTCGTCGGGGTCGTCGTCGCTGGCACCCTCGAACCACTCGTCGTTCTCTTTGCTCATGGTCGAGCCCGGTGCCACGGGTGCATATGGCCCGTTAGTTATACGGCCTCCTTAATGTTACCCGTCAGATCACGGTGTCGGGTGGCTTTTGGCCATGGAGGCAGAACGAGGGCGCGATGGACGTCGGCGTCGTCGCCCAGCGGGGCAACGCCAGGGCCGCCGAACTCGCCGACCGGCTCCGTCGGAACCTGGAGGCGTCGGTGTCGCTCGACGAGACGACGGCCGAGAGCCTGGACCGACCGGGGACGCCGCCGGCGGACCTCGACGCCTGCGACGTCGTCGTCTCCATCGGCGGCGACGGCACCTTCCTCTTCACCGCCCGCGAGGTGACGCCGACGCCGGTCATGGGCGTCAACCTGGGCGAGGTCGGCTTCCTGAACGCCGTCTCGCCCGGCGACGCGGTCGAGGCGGTCCGGCGCGTGGCCGAGCGGTTCCGCCGTGGCGACCTGGACTGCACGGAACTCCCGCAGGTCGCGGCGACGGGCGAGGGGTTGTCGCTCCCGCCGGCCGTCAACGAGGTCGCGGTCCTGGGGCCCCAGCGCGGCCGGGGCAACGGCGTCGGCGTCGAGATCCGGGTCGACGGCGATCTGTACGCCGGCGGGCAGGCCGACGGGACGCTCGTCTCGACGCCGACGGGGTCGACGGCGTACAACCTCAGCGAGGGCGGCCCGCTGCTCCACCCGGACGTGGCGGCGTTCCTCGTCACGGAGATGTCCGCTCGCGATCCGATGCCGTCGCTGGCGGTGCCGACCGACGCCGCGGTGACGGTCCGGGTGGAGGCGGCCGATCACGCCGTCGTCGTCGCCGACGGCCGGACGATCGAGCGGGTCGACCCGCCGGCGACGGTGCGGCTTCGCCGTGCCGAGCAACCGGTGCGGATCGCGGGGCCCCGACCGGAGTTCTTCGCCGCACTCGGGAAGTTGGAATAGCCGGGCGGCGCGACCATCGGGAGCGTCGCCGAACGAGCGAGCGGCGGGCGGCGTGACCGACAGGGAGCGCCGCTGGATGGGCGAGCGGGAGGAGTGAGCGAAGCGAACGACGACACGCGAGCCTGGAGCGAAGCGACCCGCGAGCCGGGTGGCGCGAGCGTCGGGCGGCCGACCAGCGGGAGCGCCGCCGAATGGGCGAGCGGCGAAGCCGCGAGCCGGGCGGTGCGACGCGGGCGGCCAACCGCAGGGAGGCCGCCATATGAGCGAACGGGGAGCGAAGCGAGGGCCTCGGTCTGTGTGGGCGGGAAGCGAAGCGACCCGCGAGCCGTGAGCATGGGAGCGCCGCCGGATGAATGAACGGTGAACGCAGCGGACCTTGAGCCCGCGGGCGCCGCGAGCCTGCGGTGGCCGTCGACCCGCCAGCGTGAGAGGCTGCTGGACCGCGACGCCCGGGGATGACTCGTCCGCCGTCCCGGGAGAGTTCCGGGTCCCCCGACCGAATACCGGCGGGCGTGACCCGTGCCGGCCGATTCCCCTTCCGAAAGCCATAACGGCGCCCGCACACGCCTTCGAGGTAATGAGTCAGCAGTTGCCGGACGTGCAGGCTTCGAGGCCGGACGTGAGCGTCGGCCTGAATCGCGTGGGCGTGACGGGCGTGGAGAAGCTCCTGAAGCTCCACCGCGACGGCGGGCGGCCGATCGTGCTGATGGCGGAGTTCGACGTGTTCGTGGACCTCCCGAGCTGGCGGAAGGGCGCGGACATGAGCCGGAACATGGAGGTCGTCGACGCGATGCTCGAAGAGGCCGTCTCCGAGCCGGCCGTGGCCGTCGAGGACGTCTGCGGCGACGTCGCCGAACGCCTGCTCGAGAAACACGACTACACCACCCGCGCCGAGGTTGGGATGGAGGCCGAGTACGTGATCCGCGAGGAGACGCCGAAGACCGGCCGGCCGACGCAGGCGACGGCGGACCTGATCGCCTCGGCGACCGCGACCGACGAGGGGACGCGGGAGGCGGTCGGGTGTCGCGTCGACGGCATGACGGTGTGTCCCTGCTCGCAGGGGATGAGCGAGTCGCGGGCCCGCGACGTGCTGGCCGGGCTGGACGTCGACCGGGAGACCGTCGACCGGTTCCTCGAGGAGGTCCCGCAGCCGGGCCACTCACAGCGGGGCCACGCGACGCTGTCCGTCGAGACCGCCGGCGACCCGTCGGTGGACCTCGAGGAGCTCATCGAGATCGCCCGCGACTCGATGAGCGCCCGTATCTACAACCTCGCCAAGCGGCCTGACGAGGACCACATGACCCACGAGAGCCACGGCGACGCGAAGTTCGTCGAGGACTGCGTCCGCGCGATGGCGGAGGGCCTTGTCGCGGCGTACCCGGACCTGCCGGACGAGGCGGTCGTCCGGATGGAGCAGTCCAACGACGAGTCGATCCACCAGCACAACGCCCACGCGGAGCGCGTGGCCGCGTTCGCCGAGGTCAAGCGGGAGGTCGACGGCGGCGAGGACGCCTGACCGTCGGCGCTCAGAGGCGGAGTCCCTCGGCGGCGTCCCACCGGGGTTCGAACTCCGCGCGGACGTTGCCCGCGAACTCCCGGTCCTTCAGGTCGATCATGGCGAAGACCTCCTGGCTCTTCAGCGGGTGCGGGACCTCGATGACGACCTCGGCGTCGTCGACGAGGGTGAACGTGCCGGAGACGTTCTCGCTCGTGCGCACGGCGAAGTCGTCGTACTCCATCAGCGACTCGCGGTAGCGCTCGCCGATGGACTCCGGGAGGATGGGGACCAGGTCGGGCCGCATGAGCAGCCGGACCCCGACGCCGCGGTCGAGCGCGTCGGCGAGTTCGTCGAGGATGAGCGTGCCGACCGCGTCGACGTCGAAGAACTGCTCGGTGTACGTCGACAGCACCATCACGACGCGGGACTCGGCGGCGGAGATGCGCTCGACGTGGAGGTCGACCGTCTCCTCGGCCCCGACGGCGGCCGTCCAGAAGGTCTCCTCGACCGGGTCGGCGGTCTCGAGTTCGCCGGCGAGGTCGTCGACGATCGCCTCGTACTGGTCGGCCTGCTCTCTGAGTTCGCGCTTCTTGTCGGCCAGTAGCCGGTCGAGGGCGGTGTCGGGTTCGACGGCGACGTACTTCTGGGGACGGGAGGCTGACTGCGATCGGACGAGGTTGTACTGTTCGATGCTGTTGAGGACGTCGTAGATCCGCCCCATCGGGACGTCACTGGCGCGTGACAACTCCTTGGCGGTTGTGGGTCCCGTCTCGATGAGCGCGCGGTAGGCGCGAGCCTCGTACTCCGAGAGGCCGAGGTCTCTCAGGCTTGCCATCGGTGGGACTCCCGTCCGGGGGCTGATAAACACGTCGCACGTTTAGGAACCGGTGGAGTTGTCGTCGGACGCCCGCCCGTTCACTCGGGGGCCGCACCGGCTCGCTCGAGGAGTTCTTCGGGGCCCCGGTCTACACCTTCGGGTCGCGACCAACAGATTCGGGTCGCCGCCTCGGCGTCGAACCCGTGTCGGCGGGTGGTTAGTCCCGCCGCAGCACGAGCACGCGGAGGATGTCCCCGTAGGCCGGCCGGGTGATGAGGACGCCGACGAGAACCCCGACGATGGTGACGATGGCGAACCCGCGGAGGTCCCCGAGCGACAGCACCGCCAGCGGCGACATCGCGATGATGGTCGTCGCCGCGGCGGCGCCGATCACCCAGAAGGCCTTCCGGAACCGCGACTCGAACACGCGGGAGGTCTCGATGTTCCCCCGCTGCATGATCTCGTCGGCGATGATCACCAGGTCGTCGACGCCGGTGCCGATCACCGCGATGAAGCCGGCGATGTGTGACAGCTCCAAGGGGAGGCCGACCGCGGCGGCAAATCCCAGGAGGACGTACACCTCCGCCGCGGCCGTGAGGATCATCGGCATGGCGACGTCGGCGCGCCGGTACCGGACGAACACCATGAGCGAGACGGCGATCACGGCGGCGAAGCCGGTCAGAAGCGACAGCGGCTTGAACTGCTGGGCGAGGCTCGGCAGGAGGTAGAACGTCGTCCCGCGGTTCTCGATGTCGAGTTCGGTCGGGAGCGCCCCCGCCTTCAGGTTGATCTCCAGTTCGCGGACCTCCTCGAAGGAGCCGGCGCTGGAGGAGTAGACGGGGCTCTGGACGAACTGGCCGGTCCGGAAGCTATCGGCGAGGTCTGACACGACGCGGGCCGCGAACACGACCTCCCCGTCCCGGACGGTGAGGAGACACCGGTGTTCCACCCCGGCCTCCTCGAAGGCCTCCATGTTCTGTTCGACCGTCCTGTTCCGGTCGTACCGACAGGTCGTCCCGCCCTCCTGGTCGAACCCGTACTCCTGCATCGCCGCCTGGAACTCCGGGGCGGCGTCGTCGGTCAGCGTGACCGTGACACTGGGGGGTTCGCCCTCTTGGGACCGTTGGGCGTTCCCGACGTTCCGGAAGTCCTCCTGTGTGGTGAGGTTGGCCGTCCGGTACTCGGTGCCGTTGTCGGTCTCGACGGGGTACAGCGCGACGGTCTGGACGAGGCCCTGCTCGCCGATGAGGCCTGGGTGACGGTCCCGCCGCTGAGGCCGCTCCGGTCGATCTTGTCGCTCAGGACGTCGACGGCTGACTGGCGGGTCGAGGCGGTGACGCCCATCCGGATGTCGTCTTGGCTGGCCGACAGCCCGGCTTCCTGCAGCGCGGCGGCTAACTCCGCTTGGGTAACGTTGCCCACGTGCCGGTCGACGAAGACCTCTATCGTGCCGCCTCTGGCGTCGGCCCTGACCTGGCTGGCGTCGACGTCGAGTTCACGGCTGACCGTCTCCTCGATCCCGTCGGCCTCCTCGGGCTGGAACGCCATGCCCTCGGCTGTCATGCCGACAAGCGGGGCCCGGACCTGGGTCCCGCCGGCCAGTTGGAGCCCGAACCGGAGGTTCGTATACCGGGAGGCGGTCGACTCCGTGGCGGCAGTGTCGTTCCCGGTGGCGTCGCCGGTGGGGCCGCCGACGCCGACGGGTGCGAAGATCGCGACCGTACTCGCGACGACGAAGACCACGAGCAGCCAGATCCGCCAGTTGTCCCTGATCGCGAGGTTCATCTCCCGACCGCCTCGAACTTGTAGTAGCGCAGCAGGCTCACGTTCATCAGGTAGGTGTTCATCAGGTCGGCCGTGAGGCCGAATACGAGCACGATCCCGATCGCCGGCAGGAGCGGAATGCCCAACAGCGAGGCGACGACGACCATCACGATCATCGCGGCGATGGAGGTGATGGTCATCGTGACCCCCGTCCGCATCGCCCGGTAGGTGGCAGTGTAGAAGGCCCCCCGGCGGCGGATGATGTGGTTGTTCAACAGGAGGTCCGAGTCAACCGAGTACCCGATGAGCATCAACAGTGCCGCGACTGTCCCGAGCGAGAGTTCGATCCCGAACAGCCGCATCAGCGCCAGCGGGATCATGATGTCGGAAAACGCCGACGCCACGACGGCGATCGAAGGGATGAACGTCCGGAACATCAGAAAGACCAGGACCGCCATCCCGGCGAAGGCGACGAGCAGGCCGAGGAGGGCCTGCCGCTGGGAGTCCCCGGCGAAGCTCGCCGAGCGCTCGCTGACGGACTCGACCGTGTAGCCGGCCTCGGTGGCCCGCTGCTCAAGGGGGTCGGCGTCCTCGAACTGGAACGTCAACTGGTAGGTGTCGGCCTGGCTCGCGATCGGGGTGATCGATTCGACGTCCCGGTCGAACGTCGCCCGGATCTCCGACGGGGAGTCACCCGTAATGACGCGCAGCTCCGTCCCGCCAGTGAACTCGATGCCGAGCGGCACCGGCGAGCCCAGGAGTACCGTCGCCACGGCGAGGACACCGACCGAGACCCCGAGGAGCGCGAGCGGGACCGCGACGAGCTGGCGGTCGGTGTAGTCGGTGTACTCGACGTCCGGTACCGACACGTCCATGATTCCCGGTGTGGCGGCCCCCTGAATAAGGGTTGTCGTTTGCGCGGGGGCAGGGGTCTCGGCCACGCGGAGCTCGCCGGCCAGACCGGCCGGCGGCGACGAACGCCCGCCGCCGACGGTCGACGGAGACCGAAACCGCTCTTGGCTGGTCGGCCCCAGGGTGCTGTCGATGCCGGCGCCGGCCCTCGACCGCATCGTCGTCTACCCGGTCAAGTCGCACGACCCCCACCAAACCCCGGGACCGGTCGCAGTACGGGCTGATGGCGGCCTCGCCTTCGACCGGGAGTTCGCCATCGTCGAGGAGAACGGCGAGTACGTCAACGGCAAGCGCGAGCCGGCGGTCCACCGGCTGCGGTCGTGGTTCGACCCCGAGGCGGCGCGGCTGACGCTGCGGGGCCCGGACGGCGACCAGGCCGCCTTCGACCTCGAGGAAACAGGGGCCATCGAGGCGTGGCTGACGGCGTACTTCGGCCGACCGGTCGAACTCCGCCGCGCCGACGGGGGCGGCTACCCCGACCACACGACGGCCTCCGGCCCGACGGTCGTCGCCGAGGCGACCCTGGAGGCGGTCGCGTCCTGGTTCGACGGCATCGACGCCGCCGAGATGGCGCGCCGCCTCCGGCCCAACCTCGTCGTCGCCGGCGTCGAGGCGTTCTGGGAGGACCGACTGTACGCCGACCGCGACCGGACGGTCGCGTTCCGCGTCGGCGACTGTGAGTTCCTCGGCGCGAACCCCTGCCAGCGGTGTGTCGTCCCGACACGCGACCCGGAGACGGGCGACCCGACGCCGGGGTTCCGCGAACGGTTCGTCGAACGGCGCCGCGAGACGCTGCCGGCGTGGGCCGACCGGACGTGGTTCGACCACCACTTCCGGCTGATGGCCACCACCTTCGCCCCGGAGTCGACGGTGGGCAAAGAGCTTCGGGTCGGCGACGAGGTCGAGATACTGGGCGAGCGGCCGCGGCCCGTCTGACTTGGCAGCTATCCATCCGTCATCGGACTCATGTCCCACTACCAGGCAGAGGGTGGTCTGGTGAGTGAAGCAAACGGGGACCACAGCGGGGGCGTCTGGAGATCCTCGAATGTTGTGGGGAGCCACGTCACGGAGTCGGTGCTTGCGAAGTTGCTGAGTACTGTCGTGTCGAGGATACCAGGACGGTCGAGCGGCTCGGTCATTCGAGGTCGAGTGCCACGTCGATCTCGTCTTCGAGGTCGTCCATGGACCGGGGGCCGAGGCGAAGTTCGACGCCGGCTTCCTGGAGGATCTCCTTCATCTCCCAGCGAGTGACGCCGGTGTGCTCGGCGGCCTTGCCGAGGGAGATCTCGCCGAGGACGTAGCGCCCGATCGTGGTCGCGACGTGCTCTGTGTCCTCGACGGCGTTCCTCGGACGGTCAGTAGCCATGACTTCGAGTTGAACGGACGCGTGGAAGACTCATCAATGTGTCTCCAGTAGGTAATCGCGGCTTGCCGACCAACGGGAGCGCAAGCTCTCCCGAGCTAACGGGCGTCGTTGCCGTCCGTGAACGGCCGCGGGCGTCAGAAGAGGGAGCACCTCGCCCGGCGATCACTCGAGGTGGGCTAACAACTGCGCCACATATGGACTGTTCTCCCAGCTTCGATGTGGACTGATCGTCGTGATGAGCCGGCGAGCCTCCTCGGCGGCCATGTGGTCATTGCGGGCGTACTCACAGAGCAGTCGCGGCGTCGGAACGATACGCGGACCCTGGAGGGCGGCGTGGACGAGCGCGAAGTTCGTGCCGCCGAACTCGTCGGTCAGGAACCCGTCGACGTCGAGTGCGTTCGCCAGGACGATCCCATCGGTCTCGCCGTCGTCGAGGCCGAACGTCGGTCGCGAGTCGGGTGTCTCGTCTCGCTCGTAGGGGGCTTCGACCGTGTAGTGGTCGCGAGCGGCGAGGACGTTGGTCGCTGCGGCGCCGTGGATGTCCCGATACTGCGTGAGGTCCTGCAGTTCCGCGACGACCTCCGGTGGAACCGAGACGTCACACGAGGTGAGCAGATACTGGAGGGGGTCCGGGGCCGTGTCGGTGTCGCAGTCCGCGTCGGCACGAGGGACGCCGAGGCTGACGAGTGCGCTCGTATCGGCAACGACCGTCCGCAGGCACGCCCCGCTCATCACTCGTCGGCGTCAGTTGCAACCGTGGTCGCGTCACCACCATAAATCTCGACGTCGTCCTCGGGCGCACCGAGGTCGAGCGGCTCGTCCTCGAGATCCGACTTGAGGAGGCGGAGTCGCTGGGCCGTCTCTGCACCCACGAGCTGTTTGACGGTCTCGACGTCCAGCTGGTCGTCGTAGTACTTCGCTGCGACCAGCTCCTGGAACGTCTCGCTGTCCGCGGTGTGCTCGATGTACTCGCGGATGGCCTCGACCAGGACGTCGGTCCGGTCCTTGTCGAAGAGATCGGCGATCGCGTCGAGGCGCTCGACGAGATACTCCGGCGACTGGAAGTGTACGCGTCGGGGGTCGTCGCTCGCGCTCATTATGTGCAAGTTCTGCACACGGACGGATAACGGTTTCGTCCGTTTGCACATAGCTTGCACATCAGGACTTTTGAGCAAGGAGTAATTCATGTCTGTCTCAGCCATCATTTGCGTTCTCTCGGAACCAACCGGCCGTGGTGCTGGTTCGACGCCGTTGATGGCGCGCATCTCGTGTCTTATGACGGTATTTCCCATCAGCTATCATCCGATCAAAGCGCCATGCATTCAGCGACCTTCCGGTTACACATATGAGTGGCTAGAGTTGCCGGAATTCCGGTTAGATATATAAGTTCCCATGATAACCTAGACACGATGCTCCTCGAGAAGCCCGCTCGGGAACGCGGGTTCAAGAAAGAACGGCTCAACCGGGTCCTCCTGAATCACGTCGGTGGTGAACGAAGCCGCTACGAGATCGCGACGGAGGCGGACGTCTCGTCCTCGTGGGCGTACGAATACCTCGAGCAACTCGCAGAAGAGGGGATCGTCCAGGACGCGGTCGTCTTGGATCCACCGGCGCTCTACGAGCGCTGGCGGGAGACGCGGATCGAACCGAACGCAGTCCAGGTGTCGCTCCAGCAGCCACTCGATCGAATTCGGAACGCCGGGCCCGACTACGCGGTCACGACCGACGAGGCCGAACAGGTCCACCAGGGGTTTCTCTTTCCGTCGACGACGGCGCTGTACGTCCGGGAGGCCGACATCGAGGAGTGGCTGGACCTGGTCGCGGAAGAGGGATTCGTCGGCGGTGGGAACACCGAACTGCGGGCGACCGACGAACACGTCTTCTACAACGCACAAACGGTTGACGACGTTACCACGGTCTCCGTCCCACAGCTGATCGTGGACTTGCTCGACGAGGACGGACCTGCTACGGAGGCGTCCACCCGGCTGATGAGCCGGTACCACGGGTTGAGCGATGAGTAGAGCGGACCGGGGCCAGTACGCAGAAGCGGTCACGGGCCTCTCCGAGGGCGAGTTACAGGACGTTCTGCGTGTCGCGGAGCCCCCGATCTGTCTCCTCGGCGGATGGGCAGTTCACCGCCAGGTCACCGAGGGATTCCGGGATACACACGGTCGAGACTACATCGGCTCCCGGGACATCGACCTCGGACTTCATGTCGATGAAGACTGGACGGCCGACAACATCACCGACTCACCGGTCGGCGAAACATTGGAAAGGATCGGGGAGGAACTCGGATACAGTCGTGGCCGGTCGGCTTCTACCAGCAGTTCCACCGCGACACTGGTGAGCGTCTTGATGACTACCAGGCCCGCTACCTGGCGTCGCACAACGTCTTTCGGGTGGACATCGACCTCATCCCGGACACGACGAAGTTGGACGCATTCGAGTCGGCGTTCGGGTTCAGGCCGCCGGCGGAGCCACTGCTGGAGCCAGTGTTCGGCGGCCAGACCGGTGAACAGCTCGTGGAGCACATCGACTGGAGTGTATCGAAAGACACGCAGATTGCACCACCTGCCGGGCTCGCCGCGATGAAGGTCCGGGCGTTTCCCGATCGGGACAAGAGCCACAAGCGCCTGAAAGACCTGGCCGACCTCCACTCGGTGCTGTGGTACGTGGCCGACTACGATGACGTCAGAGCGGCCACACTGGAGCATCTGACCGACGAAGACCTGGATACCTTCGTAGCAGCAATCGATTCAGAGCTGTACGAACGCACGGCTCGTCTGATCGACGTCGATGGGACCGTGATCCGCCAGTCGATCGAGCGCCTCTTCCAGTAGTCGGGCGGCTCGAATCGTCAATCGGCGACGACCGTTTCTCGGACGTCCCGCCACCTGCTACGGACGGTCACCGCCGATACGTTGGTGGAGTATCCGAGCGCTCGCTGGGTTACGTCCCCCCGCTGGTCCGGGAGAAATCAGGTGACGGGTGAACAGCCGAATCAGCTAGTTGCTCACAACAGACTCATGGGAAGCTATCAACCGGGATCTCTTTCGACCGTATGTGGGGTATTGACACGGGCCGCTGTCCGTAGTTTCCTCGTCGCCCGCCTTGCGCCGGCCGGCCGACCCGGCGGCGATGCCGTCGGTCCGCCCGGTCACGGCAGGTACCGGACGCTGACGACGCCCGGGTCGCTCCGCACTTCGACCCGCCCGACGCCCAGCCGGGCCGCCCGGACCAGCGTCGCCTCGTCCGCCAGCACGTCGTCGACGGCCTGCTCGGTGTCCGCCTCGGGGACGGTAAGGACGTGGAGTTCGCCGGTCCCGGCCCGCTCCCGTTGGGCCACCTCGCCGCCGGGCTGGTCGGCGGCCATCTCGCGGGCCTGGGCGGTCGGCGGCTCCGCGCTCTCGATGACCGTCACCGACCGCCGGTCTTCGACCTCGAGGAGGGTGTAGGCGACCTCCATCGGCGGCGCCGGCGCGACCGTGCCCTCGATGACGTCACGCTCAGCGACGCCAGGGTTCTCGGCGAGGGTGTGGACCTGGCCGCGGTCGACGTCCTTCAGGACGGCCGAGGCGTCGTCGGCGTGGGTCACGACGAACCGCCCCGTGCGGCGGCCGCCGTCCTCGTCAGTCGGCACGGGCGGAGCGAACGCGTCGGCGGCCTTCTGCGTTTCGTCACGTCGCGAGTCCGCCCGGGAGCAGTGAGCAGGCGGCCGGTCCCGGCCGGGCTCGTTCGGACACGACGCCCGTCAGCGACGCCAGCGGTGGACGAGGAGGATCGCGATGGCGCCGGCCAGCGGCACCGTCCACGAGAGGGCCGCCGGGAGTGCGTACAGGGCCTCGACGACCGGCGCGGTCACCCCGCTCGGCTCCGGGCGGGTCGTAACCCGGCCGTCGATCTCGAAGGTGGCGGGCATCGACGCGATGGCGCCGAGGTACAGCGTCACGACGTAGGCGGCGCCGGCGACCGAGAGCCCGGTGTCGTACTGCGGGTCGCTGCCCTCGCGGCGGTGGCGACGGGCCACCAACAGGACGGGCGCCACGAGCGGTGCGACGACGAGGAAGCCGAACACGATGAATATCGAGCGGACGAACGTGACGGTGCCGCCGGCGAGGGCGGCCGTCGAGGCGACGGAGACGACGAGGGCGAACGTGAAAAACACTGCGAGGACGGACGCGAGGAGGCCGCCGAGGACCGCATAGGCGCGGAACAGCCGGGAGTCGCTCCGGCGGACGGCGTAGGGGAACGCCCCGAGCAGGCCGCCGTACTCGTCGTCCATCGGCGGCGATACGGCGGTCCGGCGAATAAGCGACCCGGTCGGCGTGGGTCCGTTCACGGCGGCAGCCCGGACTGCCCTGGCAGGTCGAGGTCGCGCCGGCCGAACCGCCGTGGGGGCCCGGGGTCGTAGCGGCCGGACCGCCAAGGCCTTACTCCAGGCGCACGCGCGGGAAGCCATGCAGGTCGACATCGGGAACGCGCTGGCGGTCGAGGCGACGCCGGGCGTGGCGGAGGCGTCGCTGGACCGGCTGGACGACCGGGTCGCGGCCGCCCACGACCGCATTACCGCGGCCGTGGGAGACCGCGAGTTCGGCTACGCCGGCCTCGCGCTGCCGGCCGACACCGACCCCGACGCCATCCACGCCGCCGTCGAGGGGTTCGACCCCGAGGCCGTGCTGACGGTCGGCATCGGGGGCTCCGCGCTCGGGGCCGAGACGGTGACGGCGGCGCTCGGCCTCGACGGCCACCACACGCTGGACAACGTCGACCCGGCGGCGGCGACGCGGCTGCTCGATGGGCTCCCACTGTCGGAGACGCTCGTCAACGTCGTCTCCCGCTCGGGGACCACCGTCGAGACGCTGGCGAACCTCCGCGTCGTCCGGACGGCGCTCGCCGACGCCGGCCTCGACTGGACCGAGCGGACGGTCGTCACCACCGGCGAGTCGGGACCGCTCGCCGACCTCGCCGCTACCCACGACCTGCCGACCTGCCGGGTACCTGCCGGCGTCCCGGGCCGGTTCGCCGCGCTGTCGCCGGTGGGGCTGTTGCCGGCGGCGGCGCTGGGCGGCGACGTCGAGGCCGTCCTGGCCGGCGGGGCCGACGGCCGACGCGCACTGTCGCCGTCGCTGTTCGACTGCCCCGCCTACGCCTACGGCGCGGTCGCGTACGCCCTGGAGTGCCGCGGCGCGACCACGAACTGCGTGGTCCCGTACGCGGAGGCCATGGAGCCGTTCGCCGAGTGGTTCGCCCAGCTGTGGGCCGAGAGCCTCGGCAAGGACGGCCTCGGCCAGACCCCGGCGCGGGCACTCGGTGCGACCGACCAGCACTCCCAGCTCCAGCTGTACCGCGCCGGCCGCCGGGACAAGCTCGTCACCCTGCTCCGGCCAATGAGCCGCGAGGACCGACCGATCCCGGCCGGCGATGCCGACGCGCTGTCGTATCTCGACGGCGAGTCGCTCGGGTCGCTCCTCGCCGCCGAGTTCGAGGCCACTGAGGCCGCCCTCGCCGCGTCCGGCGTGCCGAACGTCCGGGTGGAACTCGACCGCCTCGACGCCGAGGGCGTCGGCCGGCTCCTGTACGACATGGAGGCCGCCTGCGTGCTCGCCGGCGAACTCCACGGCGTCGAGACGTTCACCCAGCCGGCCGTCGAGTGGGGCAAGCGGGCCGCCCGTGGACTGCTCGGCGACGGCGAGTTCGAGGAGGCCGCGGCCGTCGACGAGAAGACGACGCTCCGGGTCGAATAACTCCACGTCGCGACGATGGATTGGGCGGTCAGGTGATCAGTCGCGGTCCTCGGCGACGGACCCAGCGAGTGATCCAGGCGCGTGCACGTAGACGGCGTACAGCACGATGCCGGCGATGAAGACGTCCAGCGAGTGGGAGACCAGGTGGTGGATCGGCATCGGGACCACTCCCAGGACGGTCCCCGTCCCGACGACGGACCGTACAAACAGCCCGGCGATGGCCAGGGACACGAGGAGATACTGGGCGGTCCGGCGCCGACGGTAGGCGACGAGGCTGACGACGAATAGGACGCCGGTCCCGACGACGGCCGCGAGGATGAGACCGAGCAGCGTCACCGAGCCCTCGACCGCCGCCGGATGGAGCATACCGGGACTGGTCACGGGTCCCCTGGGAGCCGTACTGGCCGCAGAGAGTTAAACGATTCCTCGGGGCCCGGACCGGGCACTGTTCAGATTAGAATGCCGTTCGTCAGACACATCGACTCACCGGGCAAAGGGCCTCAGTCCGCCCCTCGGAGAACCATATCGGGCGGGACTCCGCAAGGGGCCGGCTTCTCGGGGAAGGACGGCGATGCAAGCACTGGAGCGAACGACGTGAGCGAAGCGCGCAGCGAGCCGCCCGACCCGAGAAGCCGGGGGCTTGCGTCCACCGGAGGATTACTCCACGTGTTAACTGAACACTGCCCCGGACCGGACGGTGAACGTTTAGGGCGTGGGCCCCGTGGCTACCACACGGCCATGGGCGACACGCGGACGCGGATCCGGCGCCACGTCGAGGGATGTCCGGGCGTCCACCACAGCCGCCTGGGGCGGGACCTGGACCTGTCGAGCGGCCAACTCCAGTACCACCTCCGGTGGCTGCGGGACGAGGGGACGGTGGTCCGCGAGGCGGTCGGCGGCAAGACCCACTACTACCCGCCCGGGATCGACCCGTGGGAACGACGGGCCCTCGCGTTCCTCCGTCGCGAGACCCCGCGGGGCATCATCGTCCGTCTCTACGCGGACGGACCGACCCGACCGGGAGACCTGGCGGCGGACCTGGACCTGGCGCGGTCGACCGTCGCGTGGCACGTCTCCAACCTCGCCGACCACGACGTCGTGGCGAAGTCCGACGACTCCCCGATGACCGTCTCCCTGAGACGTCCCGAACGGACGACGGCACTGCTCGAGGCCGTCGAGCCCTCGCTCCCGGACCGACTGGTGGACCGGTTCCTGCGGACGGTCGATACGTTCCTGGAGTAACGGGCTCACAACCGGGGCGGCCGCACGGACCGTGAGATCTGCGGCGGTTGCGGTCGAAGTCGTCGTCGAAGTCGTCGTCGCACCCGTCACACCCGGGGCGGCCGCACGGACCGTGAGATCTGCGGCGGTTGCGGTCGAAGTCGTCGTCGCATCGGTCACAGCCAGGGGTGGCCGCACGGATCGGGAGTTGTCGGGCCGCCACGCGTGCCAGGGCGTCTCTAGGGCATTCGTCGAACACGCCAGAACCACTTTCGTTGGTGTCTTCGACCGTCCGTCCGCATGAAACGCGACGCCAGCCGCCGCCGGTTTCTCGCCACGTTCGGGCCCGGGACGGTGTCCCTGATTGCGGGGTGTACCGGCGACGGGAACCCGGACGACGACGGGACGACTGCCGGGGACGGGACCCCGACGACGACCGCCGACGAGGACGATGCCCCCGGCAGCGACGGGTTGCTCTTCGCGTTCGCGCCGGACCGGGCCGTCGCCATCAACCCCGAGGCCGGCGACGTGGAGGAGGACCTGACCGACGAACTCGATCCGGCCCTCGCCGACGCCGACTGGGGCGACGCCCGGCTGGCCGGGAACGGTCGGATGTTCCTCGTGGAGGCGTCCGAGAACCGCCTCGGCGCCGTCGACCTCGAGCGGCGGGAACTCCTCGCGTGGATCGACATCGGCCAGGGGGCCACCCACGCCTTCCATCCCGTCGAGGGCGAGATCTGGGCCCACGCCGACGACGAGGGCCGCTTCTACGTCGTCGACACCGAGGCGCTGGAGGTGATCCAGGTCGTCCAGTCGGGGCTGGAGGATGCCGGGCACGGCAAACTCCTCACCCACGAGGACCTCCGTCCGAAGGCCTTCGCGACCAACACGAACGACTCGTTCGGCCACGTCATCGACATGGAGCGCTACGAGCGGGTCGATTCGCTCGACGTCGGCGAGGAGGGCGGCACTCATTACGCGATGTACGCCCCGGAAAGCGGGCTGGTGTACTTCGAACGCTCCGGGGGCGATGACATGCCGTACTTCGACGCCGAGACCCACGAGGCGGTCGGTCGCCTGGACGAAAACGGCGGCCTCTCCATCACCCCCGACCGCGAGAAGCTCGGCATCTGGACCGAAGACGCCGTCCACTTCGTGGACGCGACCGGCCGAGACGGCGAGGTACTGGGGTCGGTCGACCTGGAGGGCCGCGGCCCGGACGACCTGAGCTACTTCGAGGAGGGCGGGACGCTGTATGCCTACACCGCAAACACCACCTCCGAGGAGGTGTCGGTCGTCGATGTCGACGACTACACGGTCGAGACCCACGTGCCGGCCGGCGCCATCTCACAGGAGGGCCGGTTCCTCCACCGGTCGGGCGCGCTGGGTGGCGGCTACTACTTCACCACGTCGGGTGCGGACGGGACCGTCCCCGTCATCGACGCGGCCGGCCGCGAACTGCTCCACGAGGTAGCCGTCGCGGAGGGCGTCGACACCCTCCGGTACGTCGGCGACGCCACGGGCGCCTGGTACTGACCCGAACCGTGGTCGACCCCACCGACCGCTCCCGTCGCCTGCTCGCCATCGCCGCCGCCGTCGCGCTGATCGGGGTGGCGACGCTCGCACCGGTCGTCAGCGCCCACGCCGTCCTCAGCGAAACGGACCCACAGCAGGGCGGCCACGTCGAGGACGTCCCGGAGACGATCACGCTCACCTACACGGGTGACGGCGTCGACGAGATACTCGACGTGACGGTGACCGGCCCGGACGGTCAGGAGGTGACCGGGAACGTCTCCAAGGACGGCGCGGTCGCAACGGAGGTGTTCGTCGACGTCACGGACGCGGGCGAGGGCGTGTACGTCGTCGAATGGGAGATCCAGTCGACCGACACGCACGTGGTCCGGGGGTCGTGGTTCTTTACTGTCGGCGAGGCGGCGCTGGACCCGGCGACGCTGCTCGCGTCCTACGAGGCCGACGACCGCGGTGGCGGCACCGTCGATACCGACCCCGAATACGGCCAGGTGCTGCCGACGGGACTGCTGTACCTCGCCGTGGTCGCCCTGCTCGGGATGCCGGTCGCCCTCGTGGCGGCGCTCCGGCCGGTCGCCGACCGCTCGGACATGCCGCGGCGCGTCGTCGACGCGACCGTCCGTCGACTCCTCACCGGCGCGGCCGTCGTCGCGGCAGGCGCGACCGGCGTCCTCCTCCTGGCGTCCGTCCGTGCCGCTGGCGGAACCGGGGCAGCCGAGGCTGCACTCGGGAGCCGTACCGGACGCGTCCTCCTCGGACAGGTCGTCGTTGCGGCCGGCGCCGCGTTCGTCCTGTCGGCCCGCACCCTGCGGGACCCCGCCGACGGGGAGTCGAAGGCGGCGGGCGGCCGGGCGTGGCTCGCTGCGGCGGCCCTCGCCGGGTTGCTGCTCGCCGCCGGACAGGGCGCGACGAGCCACGCCGCCAGTCAGGTCGGCCTCCCCGTCGGCACGGCCGTCACGCTCGGCCACCTCATCGGGGTCGCCGTCTGGGCGGGCGGGCTCTTCGCCGTCGCCGTCGCGCTCCCGGCGGCGCTCCGCCGGACGGCTCCCGGCGACCGCCGAGTCGCCGCGACGGGGGTCGTCCGCCGGTTTTCCGCGCTCGCGGTGGCCGGGGTGACGCTCCTCGTCGCGACGGGACTCGGCCTGACGGCGTGGCTCGTGCCGTCGCCGGCGGCCTTCCTCCGGACGCTCCACGGGAGCGTCCTCGGGGTGAAACTGTCGCTCGTGGTCGTCGCACTCGGCCTCGGCGCGCGGTCCCGGTACGTCCTCCTCGAGCGGCTCGACCCCACGACGGCGGACCCGAGACGGCTACTCGCACGCCTACCGGGCGGTGACCGACTCCCGTTCGTCGGCCCTCGCCGCCGACCCGATGACGGACCTGGCGAGCGGTCGGGTTCGGACCCCGGTCCCGTCCGGGCGGTCGTCGGAACCGTCAGGCTCGAGGCCGCCGTCGTGGTCTGTGTCCTCCTGGTCTCGGGGCTGCTGACCGCGACCGTGCCGGGCGTCGTCGCCAGCGTGGACGACGGCCCCGGCGCGGGCAACGAGACGGTGCCGGTCTCCGCCGAGGGCGTCGAGGCCGAACTCGAAATCGTCCCCGCCCGACGCACCGACCGCGGGCTGGCGGTGACAGACGGGGCCCCGATCGTCGCCAGACTCGAGCTGCGGAGCGACGACGGCGATCCGATCGAACTCGAGTCCACCGAGCGGGTGCTCGCCGACCACGCCGAATCCGGCACCACGCTCGATCCCGAACTCGAGCCGATGGACGCCCCCGGCACCTACGCCGCCGTTCTCCTCTTCCCCGAGACGGGGGCGTGGGACGTGCGGTTGAATGTCTGGACGGGCGAGGCGTTCCTCGACGACTCCGTCGTCGTCCACAACGAGCCCGCCGGCGCCCCGGACGGGGACGGGACGGTGCAGGGCGACTCCCGGGACGGGACGTCGCCGTTCGGGATCCTCCTGCAGTCGGCGGCAGTCGGCGTCGGCCTGGTCGGCCTCGTCGCGACGGGCCGCGAGGGGCTCCGGATCGCGCGGCGCGGCGAGTGAGACGGCGCGCCGGATAACCCATCCTGCAGGCCGTACCGAGCTCGATCCTCGGCGCCGTGAGATGGCTGAACAGCTACTGGCGAAGGAGGCCCCGAATCGATCTTCACGCACACCACGCCGCCCATATTAGAGCACGCCCGTCAGCTCGAGGTACTCGACGCCGAAGGTGACCGCGTTGTACACCCCGTGGGCGACCGCGGGCACGACCAGGTTGCCAGTGTGTTCGTAGAGCGCGCCGAGCAGCGCGCCGAGGACGAACAGGACGCCGAGCGTCGTCGCCAGCGACCCGCCGGCCGCGCCCACGCCGTAGGCCGGGACGTGGACGAGCGAGAAGATGGCGGCGGCCACCAGGACGGCCGGCGCGGTGCTGAACGCCTGCTGCAGCCGGGTCTGGACGACGCCGCGGTACAGAAGCTCCTCGATCGGCCCGGTCAGGACCACCGACAGCGGGATCAGGGGCAACAGGACGGCCGGGTCGCGCTCGGCGGACTCGGCGACGGCGTGGTCGGTCAACGAGAGCCCGAGCTGCTCCAGGAGGTACGTCGCCGCGGCCAGGGTCCCGAACAGCACGACCACGCCGCCGACGGCCCACGCGAGGTCCCGGACGGTCGGCCGGGCGAGCCGGAGGAACGACCGGGGTCGCTCGACCCCGGCGAGGTAGAGGCCGGCCACTGCGAGCACGCCGGCGTACTGGGCGACCGTGAGGACGGCCGCCCGCGTCGGGGTCCCCTCGGCCAGGGCGGCACCGACGAGTGCGGCGGCGACCGTGACGACGACCAGTCCGGCGAGGATGCCGGCGAGGCCGACGCCGGCCGCCGCCAGGACGGCCGCGGCGTGGTCGCGGTCCGCGGTGGCGGTCATCTCCGTCGGGTTCGGGTCGGGGCCCGATTAATCTTCCCGGTCGGCCGTCTGGAGTGTGTCGGAACGGGGGAGTAGCGTCCGTCGGCGGGCCGGCCGTCGGCCGTTCGTCTGACGTAGCTTTATGCTAGGCGGTGGCATACACACGGGGGCATGCAGCGGTACACGCTCGTCTGTGACGACGACACGGGCCGACGGATCCAGGGGCTCGCCGACGAGTACGACCTGACCGAGCAGGAGGTCCTCTCGCAGATCGTCGACGTCGGGATGGCGGAGCTGGACTAGGGGCGCTTCCGTTCGAGGTCGCTGCCGCAGACGCGACACCTGTCTCGCTGGTCGTCGAACGTCCGGCCGCAGCCCTGACACTGGAACTGCCAGTCGCGGCGCTCGTCGATCCCGGCCCGTGCGATGACGTCGACGTCGACGTCGAGCGTCTCGGCGACGTTCTGCATGGCGTAGTCGTCGGTGACGAGCGTGGCGTCGAGTTCGAAGGCCGCCCCCACCAGGCGGACGTCCGTCCGGGACAGCTTGCCGTCGTCGCCGGTGTCGCGGGCGGCGCGCTCGACGCGCTCGATGGTTTCGGCGTCTGGGATGTGGACCCGCATCCCGGCGCCCTCGAGGGCGTCGAACCGGTAGCCGGCCTCGTCCTCGAGCTCCTCCCGGACCAGGGGGATCGTCGCCGTCGGCTCGTCGGTGGTGTAGTCGTGGATGAACGCCGACGCGTCGAGGACCTCCATCGGACTCAGCCGTCCACGGCGGGTCAGCGCTCGACGACGACGGTGTCTTTGACCGCCTGCACGCGACTGACAGGGACCAGGAGGTTGCCGTGGTCGTCGTTCGGGAAGTCGCCCTCGACGGTCGCGGTCGCGGGGTCGACGACCAGGTTCCGCAGCGTCCCCGTCTTCAGGTCCATGGTGATGTTGTACAGCGTCCCGAGGCTCGCGCCGTCCGACCCCATGACCTCCTTGTCGGAGAGGTTCTCCGCAAGTATCTCTGGCATGGGTGCCGCTTGCAGGCCCCCTGCTATCAACGTTCGGGTCCGCGGGTTGGGACTGTTTAGATTAGTATGCCGTTCGTCAGACAGCTCCACTCACCGGGCGCAGGGCCTCATTCAGCCGCTCGGAGATCCATATCGGGCGGGACTCCGCAAGGGGCCGGCTTCTCGGGGACGGACGGCGACGCAAGCACTGGAGCGAACGACGTGAGCGAAGCGCGCAGCGAGCCGCCTGACCCGAGAAGCCGGGGGCTTGCGTCCACCGGAGGATTACTCAACGTGTTACCTGAACATTGCACGCGGGCCGGGGTCGGGCCACAATTGGGTCAACGTTCAAGGGTGTCCGCCGGATTGGGCCGGTATGGATCGACGACGCTACCTCCGGTCAGTCGCCGCAGCGGGCACAGTCGTGGCGGTCGCCGGGTGCTCAGACGGCTCCGGGAACGGCGAGGACGGGAACGGGATGGGCAACGGCGAGGACACGTCGACGCCGACCGACGCCGGCGACACCCCGACCGGTGGCGAGGACGCCTCACCGACGGCGACCCCGGACGCCGGCGACGAGACGGCGACGCCCCCACCGGACCCCGACCAGCGGGTCGCGGTCGGGGAGGGGCTGAACTTCGACCCGGACTCCTTCGAGATCTCGGTGGGCGAGACGGTCCTCTGGGAGTGGGTCGGCAACGGCCACAACGTCAACTACGACGACGGCGATGTCCCGTCGGGCACGGATTGGGAGGGCACGGAGGGGACCGGCACCTACGGCGAGGGTCACGTCCACTTCCACACCTTCGAGGTCGCCGGCCAGTACGACTACCACTGCGTCCCACACCGGAGCAACGGGATGACCGGGAGCTTCACCGTCACCGAGTAAGTCGGGCCGGGGACCGGTCAGACCGCGTCGGTCGCCTCGCCGGAACCGCCCCGGCGGCCAGCTGCCGGGACCGGACCGGCCCGCGTGGGCGATTACTGGGACTGGACCAGTCCAGGCCGGAACGGCCGACCGTCCGGGCCCGGTTGGCGGCGTTGGCTCGACATTGAAACGGTTATATGCGCCGGCAAGCCACTGTAGCACAAGGAGGTCTCTTGTATGTCCGACGCCGACGCTGCCGACACCGCCGCCGCCGACGCGTTGCGGACGCCCATCGTCGCCGTGCTCGGCCACGTCGACCACGGCAAGACGAGCCTGCTGGACGAGGTCCGCGGGTCGGCGGTGACCGCCGGCGAGTCCGGCGCCATCACCCAGCACATCGGCGCGACCGCCGTGCCGCTGCCCACCATCTCGGACATCGCGGGCGGGCTGGTCGACCCGGCGGACTTCGATTTGCCCGGACTCCTGTTCATCGACACGCCCGGCCACCACTCCTTTTCGACGCTGCGGTCCCGCGGCGGCGCGCTGGCGGACATCGCCATCCTCGTCGTCGACGTCAACGACGGCTTCCAGCCGCAGACCCGGGAGGCGGTCGACATCCTCAAGCGGACCCAGACGCCATTCATCGTCGCCGCGAACAAGATCGACACCGTCGCCGGCTGGAACCCGAACCCCGACGAGCCGGTCCAGCGGAGCTTACAGCGGCAGAGCGACCGCGCCGAGGACCGGCTGAACGAAAAGCTGTACGAACTCATCGGCGACCTCTCCGACGAGGGTTTCTCCGCGGACCTCTACTGGCGCGTCCAGGACTTCCAGGCGAACGTCGGGGTCGTCCCGGTCTCCGCCGAGACCGCCGAGGGCGTCCCGGACCTGTTGACGGTGCTCATGGGGCTCTCCCAGCGCTACCTGAAGTCGGAGATGGCCGTCGACGTCGGCGGCCCGGGCGTCGGCACCGTCCTCGAGGTGACCGACGAGCGCGGCTTCGGCACCACCGTCGACCTGGTGCTGTACGATGGCACCGTCCGCACGGAGGACACCGTCGTGGTCGGCGGGACGGGCGAGCCCATCGTCACCGACGTCCGCGCGCTCTTACAGCCCCGGCCGCTCGCGGAGATCCGGACCGAACAGCAGTTCGAGCAGGTCGAGGCGGTCCGGGCGGCCGCCGGCCTGAAGATCGCCGCCCCGGATCTGGACGACGCGCTCGCGGGCGCGCCGGTCCGGGTCGTCCGCGACCGGCCGCTCGAGGAGGTCCGCGCGGCGGTCCGGGCCGAACTCGCCGACCTCGAGGTGACGACCGCCGAGGCGGGCGTCGTCGTCAAGGCCGACACCCTGGGGTCGCTCGAGGCCATCGCCGCCGCCCTCGAGGACGCGGCGGTCCCCATCGTCCGCGCGGAGGTCGGCGACGTCGCGCCGCGGGACGTCGCCGTCGCCTCCACGGCCGACGAGCCGACCCACCGGGCGGTCCTGGGGTTCAACGTCGACGTGCTCGAGGACGCGCGGGAGGAGGCGGAGGCGGATGACGTGACGCTTTTCGTCGACGACGTGGTCTACCAGCTCGTCCAGAACTACGACGAACACGTCGAGGCCATCGAGCGCGCCCAGCAGGAGCAAGTGCTCGACAAGATCCGGCGGCCCTGTCGGTTCCGGATCCTCGAGGATCACGTCTTCCGGCAGTCGAACCCGGCCGTCGTCGGCGTCGAGGTACTGGCCGGGACGCTGAAGCGGAACTCCCGGGTCGTCACGTGGACCGGCGACGGTCCCGAGCGCGTCGGCGAACTCAAGTCGCTGCAGGACGCCGGCGAGGACGTCGACGAGGCCCGCCGCGGCGACCAGGTCGCCGCCTCCATCGACGGCCCCACGGTCGGCCGGGGGATCGAGGAGGGCGACGAGCTGTGGACGGAACTCCCGGAGAAGCACGCGAAGATCCTCGAACAGGAACTCTCCGAGGAGATCCCGGCCGACGAACTCGAGGCGCTCGGGATGTACCTCGACAAACACCGGAACCGCGACCCGTTCTGGGGGAAGTAGCGGCCGTGAAGACGGTGGTGAGCGCGGGTTCGACCGGTGGAGCCCACCGCCCGTGGTAATTAGATTTAATTACCAGGGGCTCGTTGGGCCAACCATGGCGGAAGCGCCGACCCGGTACGACGGGCTCCTGGCGGCCATGCCGGCCTCGGTAGCCGGCGGTGCGCTCGCCGGCTGGCTCCTGGCCATCCCGATGGCGGTCGGTGTCGGCGCCGGCAGTGCACTGGCGAGCGTCTTCGTCGCGGCGTCGCTGTTCGTCGTTCCGCCGGAGTAGGCCTGGCTGTGAGTTGCCAGACGCTGAGTTACCAGCAATAGTTTGCGAAGCCCTCGGCCGGCTCGCGGACCACGCTGTGAGGGATATCCTCGTTCCCTGACGGTCACTCGGATAGTTGCCCCCACAGCGGCCGCCACCCGGCCTCGCCCTTCGAGTCCGCCAGGAACGACGCCACAGCCCTCCCCAACCGACTCCTCACGGCTCACTCCGTTCGCCGTTCGTCGTCCCTCGCGCGGTGTCCGCCGACCGCTCCTCACCGCGTTCGGAGCGGTCGGCGAGCACGCGCCTCGCTGAAAGCGTCCTCCCGCAGGCGGGCCCGTCAGCGGTATGGCTGGCCGCGCGATCTCCCGGGGTTGGTCTACGGCTGGTCGAAAATATGTTCCCTGGCGGACTGAAAGGGCGAGGCTCGCTGGCGCCCTGGGCAGTCGCTGAGCGGGCTCTACCCGAACGAAGTGAGGGTATCCCGCTCAGCGACCGCCAGCGGGCCGAGGGCTTTCGAGGGTGTAGCGGTATGGGTTTTCGGTTCGCGTGCCTTATGATGACTGCCAGCGGGCCGAGGGCTCTCGGTCGCGCTGACCATACGGAACCGTCTACGCCGCCGTCACCGCGGCGCCGCACCGGTCCCGGCGTCCACCGACCCCAGATCGAACCGCCCACGGGAAACAGGAACCCCGCCGTACGGATCCGATTCCAGGAGCAGCGATCCGTCGAGGTCGGCGTAGTCCAAGAGCGGCAGCAGGTGTGCGGCACCGGCGATCGCGACGTTCGTCTCCAGCATGCAGCCGCACATCACCTCCAGGCCGCGGGCGCGAGCGGCGTGGATGACCTCGAGGGCGGGCGTGATGCCGCCGGTCTTCATGAGCTTCAGGTTCGCGATGTCACACCGGTCCGCGATGGCGGGGACGTCGGCGGCGGTCACGCAGGACTCGTCGGCCGCGATGGGCAGCGGCGAGCGCTCGTGGACGTACTGCAGGCCCTCGGGGTGCTCGGCGGGGACCGGCTGTTCGACGAACTCGACGTCGTACTCCGCGAGCGCCTCGCAGTGGCCGACGGCTTCCGTCGGCGCCCAGGCCTCGTTGGCGTCCACCCGGATGCGGACGTCCGGTGCGACGGCGCGAACCGCCTCGACGATGCGGCGGTCCCGGTCGGTGCCGAGCTTCAGCTTCAGCACCGGGTAGCCGGCGCCGACTGCCTCGCGCGCGCGGCGCTGCATCGTCTCGACGTCGTCGAGCCCGACGGTGAATGACGTGGCGGGCAGGCGGTCCGGGGCCGCCGAGAGCCCGAGCAGGCGGTACACGGGGACGTCCAGCAGGTTGCCGGCGAGGTCCCACAGCGCGACGTCGACGGCCGCGCGGGCCGCCGGGTTGCCGCGGGCGACCTCCCGCATCCGGTCGGCGATGCGGCGACGGGCGTACGGGTCTCCGACGGCCTCGACCACCTCGAGCAGGTCCGGCAGTATCGCCTCGACGGTCGCGGCGGTCTCGCCGTAGTGGCTCGCGGGCGCCGCGGCACCGTACCCCGTCTCGCCGTCGTGTTCGATGGTGACGAGGACGTTTTCCGTTTCCATCGTGGTGCCGCGGGCGATGGTGAACGGCACGTCCAGCTGGAGGTCGAGGGTCTCGACGCGCCAGTTCATAGCTGCTCGACGAGGGGGTCGACGCCGTCCCGGACGGGGTCGACCGCCGGCGCGTCGATCGCCCGTTCGTACTCCGAGATGGCGGCCTCGGCGGCCTCGCCATCGAGGTGTGCGGTGTTCAGGGCGCCGCCGAGGAGGTTCGTTGGCGCGACCGCCCCGGCGAGCGCCAGGTAGCGGTCGGCGATCCGGCCGGGGTCCGGGAGGGTGAACGAGTCGTAGCCGTGGACCGCCTCGCGGCCGGCCTCGTGGCAAAGCACCAGGTGGTCCGGCATGGCGCCGTGGAGGATGCCGCAGGTGACCGCCGAGTACGCGGGGTGGACGATCGAGCCCTGGCCCTCGACGACCAGGAGGTCGTGGTCCTCGGCACACCGTTTCAGCATGCGCTCGACGGCGCCGTTGGTGAAGTCGCTGACGGTGCGGTCGATGGGGATGCCCCACCCGGCGATCATGATGCCGGTCTGGCCGGTCGGGACGAAGCCGGCGTCGATGCCGGCCTCGCGGGCCGCCTCGAGGAGTTCCAGAGACGTCGTCATCTTGCCGGTCGAGCAGTCGGTGCCGACCGTCAACAGGACCTCGACGTCGATGTCGCGGGCGACGCCCTCGGCGACGCCGAGGTCCGCCGGCGGCTTCCGGACGTCCCGGAGGTCGACGCCGTGCTCGGCGGCGAGGGCGGCGAACTCCGCGTCCTCGGCGAGGAAGGAGTGGAGACCGGCGACGACGTCGGCGCCCCGCTGGATGGCGGCGCGGACGTCCGGCCGCCAGTCGTCCTCGAACCCGCCGCCGATGGGGGCGATGCCGATGACGAGGGCGTCGAACGCGGGGGCGTCGGCGACGCGCTCGACGACCGGCGTGGCGTCGCCGCCGAGGTCGGGGACGTGGTCGCCGACCGTGGTGCCGGCCGTCGCCCGGTCGAGGACGGCGACGACGTCGTCGTCGGCGTACCGGAGGATCCCGACGGCGGTCTTCGCCCGGTCGGGGAACCGGTCGTGGGCGAGGACGGCGACGCGCATACCCCGGCCAGACGGTCCGTCGGTATAAACGCTCAGGTCCGATCACCCGGCAGTCGCCCCACGACCGGGGCCCAGGTGCTGCCACCGGGATCAGACACCCCACACGCGGACCGACCAGAAGGAGGCGTGGGCGTCCGCGAGCGCCGGTTCGGGCTCGCCGGTGGCGTCGACGGCGGCGGTCTCGTCCGCGTCCGCCTCGAACTCGCCGACGAGCCGGCTGTCGCCGGTGACGAACAGCCGGTCGGCGTCGGCGTCCGCGAGGGCGGCCTCGCAGCGCTCGACGTGGTCCGCGATCTGTTCGTCCCGGAGGCGCTCGAACCGGGCCTGGGAGAAGCCGCCCTTCGAGTGGTCACTCTTGACGTCGCTCGTGAACCCCTCGAACTCGACCCGCTCGCCGGCCTCGTAGACGCCCACGGCGAAGACGTCCGACCGGACGAGCGCGAGGGCGTAGCGGCCCGTCGGCCGGAACCAGGACCGGTCGACCGCCGGGCCGTCGCTCCACTTGACGCCCGGCTCCGGGGTGATGGGCGGTCGCATTGCGACTGCCAGGAGGCCAGTGTCGTCGGCACAGACCACGCACGGCGCGGCCCGGTCGACGAGCGCGGCCCGGTCGCCCAGGAGGTCGGCGACGGCGACCGGGACGTCCTCGTCGACGACGGCGGTCAGGACGCTTTCCCGGTCGCCCTCGAACGAATCGAGGCGCTCGAGCACGGCGTCGAGCCGGCGGCCCCGCACCGTCTCCCGGTGGCGGAACGAGCGATCGACCGGCCCGTCGTCGGCGTCGACCTTGCCCTCGAGGTCGGCGATGCGGTCCTCCAGGCGGTTGACGCGCTCCTCGGCCTCCTGGCGGGCGCGGACGGCCTCGGCGCGGCGGTCCCCTTCGGCCGCCAGCTGCGCCTCGAGGTCGTCGCGTTCCGCCTCGAGCGCCGCTATCTGCTCTTTCCGTTCGGTGCGACCGAGGAGGTCGTCGAGCATCGCCGGACCGTGGGCGGCGGGTGCCTAAAAGTCCGCGGGGTCGGCGCCGCCGACCGAGCCGAGGTCGAGCAGTTGGCTGGCGCGGTCGGCCTTGGCGAGCAGGACCTCGCTGAGGGCTGGCGGGTTCTCGACGCCGGTGGCGGCCAGGACGGCCTCCGGGAGTGCGACGGTGCGGCCGGGGACGCCGTCGGCGCCGTGGACCGGGACGTGTGTGGACCCGATCTTCATGACGAGCGGCGCCGGATCGTCGGCGTCGTCGTATAGGTCGTCGCGAACCCGGCCGTGCTGCTCGCGGTGCATCACGGCACGGTCGTCCTCGTGGGGTTCGACGTAGAGCCGCCCCAGGTAGTACCCGCTCGAGAATCGTGCCACTTGGGAACGATCAACGGGCCGCATGAACGCTATGCGGCGCGCAGGAGCGGTGATTTCGATGGCTGAACGGTGAGAACGGAGGTCGGGTTTTTACGGGATGGATATGCTGGTGTCCGACGATGAAGCGCACTGCGATCGTGACCGTGCTCGCCATCGGCCTCGCGCTGGCCCTGACGGCAGCCGCCACCGGGGCCGCCCAGTCCGGCGCCAGCGCCGACGCGTCGAACGCCAGCGCCAACGCCACCTTCGGCGCCGAGGTCTCGGCGTTCATGCAGGCCAGCAGCCAGGAGGCCGCCGGCGAGGTCGAACAGCAGACGTTCGCGGCGGCGTTGAACCGGACCGAGGACCCCGAGGAACGCCGTCAACTCATACAGCAGCGCGAGGCGGCGCTCCAGGAGCGCCAGCAGCGGCTCGCGGCGCGCCAGTGGGCGCTGAATGACAGTTCCGGGCTCGCCCGGTTCGCCATCGCGACGGAGGTCGCCGTCGGTGCATCCGAACTCGCCGAGTCGGCGAACGGTACCGAGCGCGCCGCCGAGGCGGCTGGGCTGAACATGACCGTGTTGGCCGAGATCAGGGCCAACGCCAGCGACATGCGTGGGCGCGCCGTGGCCGAACTCGCGGTCGGGGTCGCTGGCCCGGCGAACGACGTGGGTCCGCCTGGCGACATCATCGGCGTCGAGAACGCCTCCGAGGATGGGGATAATGCCTCCGAGGATGGGGATGGGGATAATGCCTCCGAGGATGGGGAGAACGCTTCCGAAAACGAGTCGGACGGTGAGGACCGCGGCGACGGCGAGGGCAATGGCAGTGAGGGGAATGGGTCGGATGAGGGGAATGGCGGTGAGGGAAATGATGGTGGGTCGGGCGAGGGCAATGGCAGTGAGGGGAATGGGTCGGATGAGGGGAATGGCGGTGAGGGAGAGGATGGTGGGTCGGATGAGGGAAATGATCGTGGGTCGGATGAGGGGAATGGCGGTGAGGGAGAGGATGGTGGGTCGGACGAGGGGAATGATGGTGGGTCGGACGGCGAGGGTGACGGGACGCCGGAGGACGACGGGGAGACGCCGGACGGTTCCGACCGATAGCGGGATCGCCGGACGCCCGCGTCCACCGGTCCCTGACGGCGTCCCCTCGACGCGTCACCCTTTTTCGTCCGCGGAGCGAAGCCATTCCTGATGGACTCGGCGGCCGTCCTGGACCTGCTCGGCAACGAGAACCGGCGGCGGATCCTCCGGCTCATCGCCCGGAAGCCGTGCTACGTCACCGAGATCAGCGACTGTCTGGGCGTGAGTCCGAAGGCCGTCATCGGTCACCTGCGGAAACTCGACGAGGCCGATCTGGTCGAGTCACACGTCGACGACCGCCGCCGCAAGTACTACTCGATCGCGCGGAACCTCCGGCTGGAGGTGAACGTCTCGCCGTACGACTTCGGGACCAAGAGCGCCTACTCCGCGTCGCCGAGCCTCGACATCACGTCGTGCCGGCACGTCTCCATCGACGTGGAGCGAACCCGCACGCGGGAGGCTGCCAGGGACGCCCGGACGGGCGACCCGGACCTGGCCTCGCTCGCCGCCGACCTCCAGCGTCTCGAGCGCCTGGAGAACGAACTCTCGATGGCCCAGCGGTGGGTGCAGGGGCAGCTCACGGAGACCTTAGAGGAGATCACGGCCCGCTTCGAGGGCGTCGACGGCCGGTTCTACGGCGACCTGCTCCGGGGGCTCGCGGTCGGGCCCGCGACGCCGGCCGACCTGAGCCGCCGCGTGGAGGCGTCGCCGGACGTGGTCGCCGACGCCCTGGAGGGGCTGGCGGCCCGCGGCGTCGTCGAGCGGGACGGCGACCGGTGGCGGCTGGCCGCCTGACCTACAGCTCCCGCGTCAGGCCGTCACGGAGGTCGCGGCCGAAGTAGTGCCCGGCGGCGCCGACGATGGCGCCGACGCCTCCCATGACTGCGCCGACAGGCACGCCGACCACGGCGAGCGCCACGACGACGGCGTACCCCAGGAGGGCAGCCGCACCGACAGTCAGCCCGCCCGCGAGCGTCGCCTCGAGGTAGCGGCGGCGGGCCCGGAGGAGGCCGAACAGGAACGCGGCGAGGAAGACGCCGAGCAGCCCCGCGCCGGGGAGCGGGACGACGGCCGTCCCGACCGCCAGGCCGACGACGGAGCCGACCAGGGCGACGAGGAAGGCCCGCGGGGCGAACACCCGAGCGGCCCGCGTCCCGAGGCGCCCGAGGAGGCCCTCCTCGGACGTCCCGGCCGTGGCCGACCCGCTGGCCGTCCCACCACGGTCGAGGCGGCGGTCGAACTCGGGTGCGTCGTCATCCTCGGCGGCCCGCTCGCGGGTCCGGGTCCGGTCGCGGCTCATACCGGTCCGTGGGCCGCCCGCGGTATCGGTCTTTCCCGCGAACGGATGGATTTATGGGTCGAGCGGGCGGTAGAAAGCGGCATGGATCCCGGGGACCGCGTCCGCGTCGAGCGGGAGGCCGCGACCTACGAGGGCGTGCTCATGCCCTCGACGACGCCGGACCACCTCGTCGTGAAGCTGCCGGGCGGGTACAACGTCGGCGTCGAGCGCGCCGCGGCCGCCGTCGAGGTCCTCGAGACCGATACCTACGACGTCGGCGCAGCCGAAACCGAGGGTACCTCGGAGATCACGTTCGAGGATGCCCTGCCGACGGTCGCGCTCATCTCGACCGGCGGCACCATCGCCTCGACGGTCGACTACCGGACCGGGGCCGTGACGGCGCAGTTCGACGCCGAGGACGTTCTGCGGGCCGTCCCGGAGCTCGCCGGTCGGGCGAACTACCGGGGCCGGGTCGTCGCGAACGTCCTCTCGGAGAACATGACGCCCGACGTGTGGGTGGAGCTGGCCGAAGCCGTCCACGCCGAGGTCGAGGCCGGCGCCGACGGCGTCGTCGTCATGCACGGCACGGACACCATGCAGTACACCGCCTCGGCGCTGTCGTTCATGCTCGATACACCGGTGCCGGTCGTGTTCACGGGGAGCCAGCGGTCGGCCGACCGGCCGTCCTCGGACAACGTGATGAACGCGGTCTGTGCCGTCGAGGCGGCGACGGCCGACCACAGCGAGGTGCTGGTCTGCATGCACGAAAGCGCCTCCGACGACCGGTGTGCGCTGCACCGCGGCACCCGCGTCCGGAAGAACCACACCTCCCGGCGGGACGCCTTCGAGACGGTCGGCGCCCGTCCCGTCGGCGCGGTCGAGTGGGCGACCGGCGAGGTCACCTTCCGCCGGCCGGTCGCCGACCGCGGCGACGCCGACCTCGGGCTCGCCGCCGACCTGGAGCGGGATGTAGACCTCGTGAAGTTCGTCCCCGGCACCGACCCCTCGGCGCTCGACCGCGTCCAGGGCGCCGCGGGCGTGGTCCTCGAGGGCACCGGCCTCGGCCACGTCCACACGGGCTGGATCGACCGCATCGAGGCAATGGTCGCCGAGGGCACGACGGTCGTGATGACCAGCCAGTGCGTCCAGGGCCGCGTCTGCGACCGGGTGTACGACACCGGCCGGGACCTGCTGTCGGCCGGCGTCGTCGAGGCCGGCGACACGCTCCCCGCGACCGCCTACGTGAAGCTGATGTGGGCGCTGGCGAACGTCGAGCGCGTCGAAGAGGCGATGGCGCGGCCGGTCGCCGGGGAACTCCAGCCGCGCTCCGTCCCCTGGAGTTGACATGGACGGCATCGAGACCCGGCAGGCGCGCCATGGAGACCGCGACGCCGTCGTGGATTTCGCGGCGGACACCTGGCCGGAGCTGGGCGGCGACTACATCCCCCGGGTGTTCGACGAGTGGGTCGACACGGACGGTCCCGACCAGCGGACCTTCGTCGCCTGCGTCGACGACCGGCCGGTCGGCGTCTGCCAGGGGGCGGTCCTGTCCGGCCACGAGGCGTGGGGTCAGGGGATGCGGGTCGCACCCGAGGTCCGCGGCGAGGGCGTGAGCGAGGCGCTCACCGAGGCCCTCTTCGCGTGGGCGGCCCACCGCGCGACCGTCTGCCGGACGATGGTGTTCGCCTGGAACGACGCCGGCCTCGGCCAGGCCCGGGCGATGGGGTTCGAGCCGGTCACCGCGTTCCGCTGGCTCGAACCCGACCCGGACCCGGACGCGACGGCAGCGCTGGCCGTCCGGCGGGACCCCGCAGTCGCCTGGAGCGCATTCAGGGGCAGCGACGCCGCCGGCCACCTCCACGGACTCGCGCTGGACCTCGAGGAGTCGTGGGCGCTCGCGGCGCTGACCGTCGACCGCCTCGCGGCCGCCCCCGCCGCGGTCGCGCTCTCGGACGACGACCGCCTGCGCGCGATGACCTACCGGACCCGGACGTTCGAACGGCAGGCCGACGACGGCGACGAGGAGGCGTGGGCCGAGTACGGCGTCGGCGCCTGGACCGACCACGGGGCCCTCCGGGCGCTGTCGTCGGTCGTGGCCCGCGACGCCGCCCGGGCGGGCGCCGACCGCGCCCGCATCCTGGCGCCAGCGACGCCCAGGCACGTCTCCGACGCCGCCTACGCACGGGTCCCCTACGACGACGACGCTGACGTCATCCTCGAACGTGACCTGACGGCGGACGCCGACCGCTAACTCCTGGACGGCGTCGGCGTCCGGGCCCCTCGCGCTTCGAGGTCGAACGCGACGGCGACGGCGCCCTCCTCGACGCCCCAGTAGGCGAACCGGTAACGGCCCGACCGAAGGTCCGGACAGACCTCGGCGTTCCCGTGGGCGGACGCCTCGATGATGCCCTCCTCGGAGAGCTCGATCGACCAGTCGAACCCTTCGCCCGGACCGTGGGCGACGGACTCGTCGGCGTAGCCGAATCCGTCGCCGGTGGTGACCCGAACGTCCTCCCAGCCGGCTTCGGTGTCGACCTGGAGGTTGTACCTGGCGCTGTTTCCGGTCTCGACCGGCTGTTCGGCGACGTTCGTCAGGCTGACGTTGAGCGTCTCGCCGTGGCCGTAGGTGAGGTTATCCACCCGGATCGCCAGTCGCGGGCTCCCCTCGCCTGGGTAGTCGCCCCACGCGAGGTTGGCCTCGTCGAACCGCTGGTCGTGCCGCTCCGCGCCGGGCGTCTCGCAAACCAGTGAGGGCACCGGCTCGGCGTCTGCCGCGGGGCGGACGTTGCCCGGGAGGTCCTCGGGCGCCGGCGACAGGGGGTCCTCGGCGGTCGCGGTGACCGTCGAGGCCCCGCCGCGACCGTCGGTGACCTCGACGGTGGCCTCGTCGGGTGGCTCGCCGTTGAACCGCGCCCGGAGTAGCGACGAGGGGAACGCCAGCGCCTGCCCGCAGTCGTCGGCGTCCGATGTCCGCACCGTGGCCTCGGCCGTGATGCCGCCGTCGCCCACCTCGACCGCCTCGATCTCGAGGGCGTCGTGGCACTGGTCCGGGCCGACGGACTCGACCAGCACCAGTCGTTCGCGGCCGTAGTCGACGTCCTCCAGGAACTCCAGTATCCGGTCGCGGCGGTCGTCCGGCAGCCGGTACTTCGTCAGCATCGCCCGCTGGCGGGCCGCCGAATCGACGAGCACGACGAATCCGCTGGCCTCGTCCCAGCCGACCGATCGCCGGACCGCAAAGCGGACGGTCTCGGCGTCCGTGACCCGCAACACCGACCGGGGCGGGCTCTCGGTCGGAACCCGGCCATTCTCACCGACGGGGCCGAGACAGCCCGCGAGCGCCCCGCCGACCCCCAGTACGCCGGCCCGGAGCGCAGCCCGTCTGTCCATCGCCATGTCGTTGGGAATCGGTTGGCCGGGTGAAAGGAGTTGCGTCCCGGGCGGCGCGAGCCGCGCGGCCGACCGGAGGGAGGCCGCGGAACGAGCGAGCGGGAGGAGGGAGCGACGCGACCGACGACACGCGAGCCGCGAGCGAACCAACCCGCGAGACCATTCGGGGGCTGCCAGCACTGGAGACCGCGGTACGTGCGAACGGTGCGCAGACGGCCTCGCCGTCTCCGAGCGAGACGACTACCCGGCCCCGCAGCCGCCGCTGACCGGCGGGAACAGCGCCAGTTCGTCGCCCTCCTCCAGGACCGTGTCGTAGCCGTCGTCCGTCACGAAGGGGTCGTGATCGTTCCTGAGCACGCGGATGTGGTCCCGGATCTCGCCTTCGTCGTCCAGCACCTCGGCCTCGAGTTCGGGGTGGGCATCGAGCAGCTGATCGAAGGCGGTCTCGAAGGTGTCGCCCGGCCCGGCCTCGACGGTGACCTGCCGTGTCCCGGCGGCCTCGGCCAGGTTGGCGAACAGGCGCCAGTCCATGCGTCCCGGTCCGGCTGGCGGTGCCTTCAGGCTGTCGACGGGCAACCGGGCGGGTCCCATCGGCTGCGCCCAGCTCAGGTCGCCCTCTCGCCACCCAGCCGGTCCCTGAAGCCCCGGAAAACGGCCCGGTCGGAAACAAAGCCATTTATTTCGACATCCACGACGTCAGGCAAGCTATCACAGAGGCTTCGACCGCTGTCAGCAGAGCGATGGCAACATGTTGACCACAACTCCCAATCTGGTTGCAACAGTATTGGGTTGATATGCGGACGCCCGAGGACACACTCACCCAACTGTATGAAGACGTCTGGAACGGCTCGAACCCAGACACAGCGAACGAATTAGTGCACGAAGCGTACCAGATTCACGACCGCGAACTGGCAGCCGAGATGCAGGGTCCTGCTTTGTACAGAGCACTGGCAAGCGGAACACGAGACATCTTTCCGGACATGACGGTCACGATCGACGACCTGATCGCTGCTGATACAAAGGTCGCACTGCGATGGACGATGACAGGCACTCACGAGGGCGGGTCGATGTTCGGTGTCGAACCGACAGGACGAGAAGTCCAACTCACGGCGATCGAGATCAATCGCTTCGAGAACGGGAAACTCATCGAGACGTGGACCCAAAGCGACCAACTCGGACTCCTACATCAGCTGGATGGCGATCTGGAGAGTAGCTGACCACCGCAACTGATCCATGCCACTGGCGACACTGAAGATCAAGTCCAATGAGGCACTCGTTGCCCTGTCAGAGCGCCATCCCGAGACCGAGTTCAGCGTGCTGGGTGCATGGCCGACTGATGACAAACTCAGGGCGCTCGTCGAATCCACTATTCCGTTGCCATCGCTCGAAGAAACGGTTTCAGCGATCCCCTCGCTCACCGACGTCGAAATCAGACATTCGACAGCCGATACAACGCTCTTCGAGGTGAGTACGCCAACGCCCCCGCCGCACGGAGCAATGGCGGAGTCCGGAATCGTTCCCTCGTTTCCGTTACGACTGGAAAACGGGTGGTTCGTCGGGGATATTACGGCCTCGCGGGAGCAACTCTCGGCGTTTCGTGAGGAACTGGAAGCTGGCGAGATCGAGTACCAGCTCGTCCAGATTTCCGGGATGGACGGAGCGAGTGATCCGCTTACTGCCCGGCAACAGGAAATCGTCGAACTGGCAGTCGAAGCCGGATACTATGACTCACCCCGCCGGTGTACGTTGAGCGACCTAGCTGATTGTCTGGACGTGAACAAATCTGTCGTCAGCCGAATCCTCCAGCGGGCAGAGGGACACATCATCTCCGCGTACTGTTCTTCGGAATGAACTCACGCTCTATGTCTTTATCGCCGCTTCTGACAGATGGTTGGTAGATAGTAATCGGCCGTGCGAAATGGAACGTGCTAGTCGTGCACGAGAGGGTAGTCTATGATTGGTCACTTCAGCCAACGTGTCCATGACCGCTAGCGAGCCGAGTGTTTTCGAAGTGATTTCGGGTACTCCCAATGTCGACCCGCTCGTGACGTAACCCTTACCGAAGTAGCATCACTAGAAGGTCCAATGGGCGAGGTCTTCGAACTGCGCGACGCCGACGGGCTCGGCCGACTCGGCGAACTCGAGGTCCCGCGGGCCGGCGTGACCCTCGAGACGCCGGCGCTTCTGCCCGTCGTCAACCCCCACATCCGGACCGTCGAGCCGGCGACGCTCGAGTCAGATTTCGGCGCAGACGCCCTCATCACGAACGGCTACGTCATCCACGGGAGCGACGAGTACCGCGAGCGAGCCATCGAGGAGGGCATCCACGAGATGCTGGAGTTTTCGGGCGCCGTCGTGACGGACTCGGGGTCGTTCCAGCTGTCGGAGTACGGCGAGATCACGGTGGGCAACGAGGAGATCCTCCGGTTCCAGCACGAGATCGGCGCGGACGTCGGCACTCCGATCGACGTCCCGACGCCGCCGGACGCCGACCGCGAGCAGGCCGAGCGCGACCTGGCGACCACCCAGGAGCGCCTCGAGGCCGCCGAGGCGGTCGACGTCGGCGACATGCTCGTCAACGCGCCGGTACAGGGCTCGACGCACCCCGACCTCCGGGAGGCGGCCGCCGAGCACGCCTACGGGACCGGCCTCGACGTCTTCCCCGTCGGCGGGATGGTCCCGCTGTTGAACGGCTACCGGTACGGCGACGTGATCGAGGTGGTGCTCGCGGCCACGCGCGGGCTCGGCGCCGACGCGCCCGTCCACCTGTTCGGCGCGGGCCACCCGATGACGTTCGCACTCGCCGTGGCCGCGGGCTGTGACCTCTTCGACTCGGCCGCCTACGCGCTGTACGCCCGCGACGACCGCTACCTCACCGTCGCCGGCACCCACGCACTGGACGACCTCGAGTACCTACTGTGTGCGTGCCCGGTCTGTACTGACCACACGCCCGCCGGACTTCGGGCACTGGCCGACCGGCCGCGGGAGCGGCGGCTGGCCGAACACAACCTCCACGTCAGCTACGCGGAACTCCGCACCGTGAAGCAGGCGGTCCGGTCCGGGACGCTCCTCGAACTGGTCGAGCGGCGCTGCCGCGGCCACCCCGCGATGGTGGACGGCTACGAGGCGCTGCTCGACGCCGCCGCCCGGCTCGAGGCGGCCGACCCGGTCTCGAAGGGGACCTTCTTCCACCTCTCGTCGACCGGCGCGCGACGCCCGGAGGTCCGGCGCCACCACGACCGGCTCGACCGCCTCCCGGTGGACGGCGACGCCGTCCTCCTCTCGGAGGGCGGCGACAACGCCCGATTCGACGAGACCTGGCGGCTCGAGCCACCGTTCGGCCCGTACCCGCCGGCGCTGTCGGACAGCTACCCGTTCACCGCCGAGCGCCCGGCGCGACTGGACACCGCCGCCTACGAGGCGGCCGCGGTCGGCGTCCGCCGGCTGGTCGAGGCGAACCTCGGCGTCTCGTTCACCGTCGCCCACCGGGACTGGCCGGAGACCGCGCTCCGTCAGCTCCCCGATGGCGTCGAGACGCTCGCACTCGGACCGGACAGCGACCCCCCGGACGCCGAGGGGGAGTCGGACCCAGAGGGGTGACCGGACGAGGACGCCGCTCACAGCTCGCGGCTCACTTCGCTCTGCCGAGCCCTCGCTCGCTTCGCTCGCGAGGACGCCGTTCGCTCATCCGGCGGCGCTAACACTGGCTCGCGGGTCACTTCGCTCGCGGCTCGCGTGTTGTCGTTCCCGCTGGTCACTCCTCCCGCTCGCTCGTTCCGCGGCCTCCCTCCGGTCGGCCGGGCGGCTCGCGGGTCGCGTCGCTCCCCGCTCGCTCATCCGGCGGCGCTCCCTCCGGTCGCGCCGCCCGGGTCGCGCCGCCCGGCTCGCGTGTCGTCCCTTCCTCCGGTCAGTCCTCCCGCTCGCTCATTCGGCGGCGGACTCGCTCCGCTCGCCCGCCGCCCCTCCCATAGAAACGCCTTTCCGGGCCGCCCGATTCGGCTCCGACAATGACGAGCGTCAAGGAGTTCCGCGTCACGGAGCCGGCGACGCCGGACGCGCTCGGCCGCGGGGCGTTCGTCTTCACCGACGACTACTCCGTCTTCGACTGGGGGAAGATGCCGGACGCCATCCCCACCAAGGGCGCGTCGCTGTGTGCGATGGGCGCCGCGAACTTCGAGCGGCTCGAGGCCGCCGGCGTGCCGACACACTACCGGGGCGTGGTCGCCGCCGGAGAGGTCGTGCCGCTCGCCGAGGCGGCCTCGCCGCCACGCGAGATGGCGATCGACCTCACGCGCGTCCCGGACCTGCCACACCGGGGTCGCGCCTACGACTACGACGCCTTCCACGACGCGGCCGGCGACACCTACCTGGTCCCGCTGGAGGTCGTCTTCCGGAACACGGTCCCCGTCGGCTCCTCGCTCAGGGGGCGGGCCGACCCCGCCGAGTTCGACCTCGCGTACGACACCTGGCCCGACGAGCCGGTGAAGCTCCCGGCGCCGGTCGTCGAGTTCTCCACGAAGTTCGAGGAGTCCGACCGGTACCTCTCCCGGGCGGAGGCCGACGCCATCGCGGGCGCCGCCCACGTCGACGACCTGGAGCGGGTCGCCCGCGCGGTCAACGACATCGTAACCGAGACGGCCGCCGAGGCCGGACTGGTCCACGAGGACGGGAAGATCGAGTGTCTCTACGCCGACGGCGAGGTCCGGGTCGCCGACGTCGTCGGGACGTTCGACGAGAACCGCTTCGCCGTCGAGGGCCAGGAGCTCTCGAAGGAGGTCCTCCGGCAGTACCACCGCCGCACCCAGCCGGGGTGGGTCGAGGCGATCGAGGACGCGAAGGCCGACGCGACGGCGCAGGACGTCGCCGATTGGCGGGCGCTCTGCGATCGGGAGCCGGAGCCGCTTGCCGACCACGTCATCGACGCCGTCCGCGACATGTACGCCGCCGGCGCGAACGCCTACACCGGTCGGGCGCTATTCGACGCGCCGCCGCTGTCGCGAGCCGTCGAGACCATCCGTTCGCTGTAGCGCCGCCGGTCGTCGCGGAACGTGTGCTCGTCGGACCGGCGTCACAGGCGACGCGCCGCTCCGCGACGGGCTGGCCACGCGGCCGGAAGGGACAGACGGGGTGGCAGCGGGTGCTCGCCCCGGCGATGCCCACCGCGGCCGGGGCGGTCGGCGACGGCACGGAACTCCCGACACCCACGCCATCGGTTTAGGCGTGCCTAAAACACTAAAAGGTGTCGACGCCGGTCGGCCACAGGCCGAGGAGTCGACCCAGGACCATACCTCCAGGCCGGACTCACCCCCAACAACACAACCGTTTTCACGCCCGACCACGGCCCGTCGGACATGAGCGCCTACACCGCGACCGTCACCGTCCGGCCGAAGCGGGGCGTCCTCGACCCGGAGGCCGAGACGACCCAGCGGGCCCTCGAACGGCTCGGGTTCGACCTGGCGGACCTCCGGTCGGCGGACCGCTTCGAGGTGGACCTGGACGCCGCCGACGCCGCGGCCGCCCGGGCGCGGGCGACCGAGATGGCCGAGCGGCTGCTCGCGAACCCGACCATCCACGACTACGACGTCGAGGTCGGCGAGGCGTAGATGCCCGTCGCTACGCGCGTGACGGCAACGCTCGGTTCGCATACGAGGTGCTCACTATGACCGTTGCCGTCCCCTTGACGGCGCCGCTCGGTTCGCACACGAGGTGCTCACTGTGACCGTTGCCGTCATCCGCTTCGGCGGCTCGAACTGCGACCGCGACGCCCGGCGTGCGCTCGACCACCTCGGCGTCGACGCCGAGATCGTCTGGCACGCCGAGGGGCTGCCGGCCGACACCACGGGCGTCGTCCTCCCCGGCGGGTTCTCCTATGGCGACTACCTCCGCGCCGGCGCGATGGCCGCCCACGCCCCCATCCTGGAGGAGGTTCGCGAGGCGGCCGGCGAGGGCACGCCCGTGCTCGGCATCTGCAACGGCGCCCAGATCGGCGGCGAGGCCGGGCTGACGCCCGGCGCGTTCACCACCAACGAGAGCGCCCGCTTCCAGTGCGAGCCGGTCCACATCCGGGTCGAGAACGCCGCCACGCCCTGGACGGCCGCCTACGACGAGGGCGAGGTCATCGAGGTCCCCATCGCCCACGGCGAGGGCCGGTTCGAGATCGCCGACGAGCGCCTCCAGCAGCTTGAGGAGACCGACCGGGTGCTGTTCCGGTACTGCGAGCCGGACGGGGAGGTCACGGCGGCCGCCGACCCGAACGGCTCGACGGACAACGTCGCCGGCGTGCTCGGGACCGACGACCACGTCGCCGTCCTCATGCCGCACCCCGAGCGGGCGACGCTGCCGGACCTCGGCGCCACGGACGGCCAGGGCGTGCTGCGGGCGTTCGGCTGACGGATTACCGAACCGCTCTCACCGCGTGTGGCTCTCAGGTGACCAGCGGCTGGTTGTACGCCGTCTCCTCGGCCATGACGTACTCCCAGGTGGCTTCACACTCACAGGCCACCTGCTCGAACACCGACGGGTCCTGCCGGAGGTCGAAGTCCTTGATGGCGGTCTGGACGCGGTCGTCGCAGTCGCCGCAGTTGTGGGGGCCGCGGTCCGAGCCATGGCCGACCGGGTCCGAGACCACGATGGCGTCGACGTCCGCGGTCGCCTCGAGCACCGCACAGACCGACCAGAGCCACGGGGGCCGGTAGCCGCCGTCGTGATACAGCTCCTCGACCATCGTGTGCCGCTGGACGTTGCAGGGGTTCATCGAGACGGTGTGACAGCCCTCGACGCCGGCACACAGCCGGATCGAGCGCGTCATGTCCGCGACGGCGTCCGGCTCCGCGAGGAACGGGGGCTTCATGAGGAGGTACGCCTTGGTGCCGGCGTCGCCGGCATCGGTCGTGGCAGCACGGGCTTCAGCACACGCGGCCTCGAACTCGGCGAAGTCGAAGTACTTGTTGACGGCGTCGTGGCGCACCCGATCGGTCGCCGTCTCGAGGCCCACCGCGACGTCGGTATCGAGGCCGCGCTCGGTGAACTCCCGGACCTTCCCGCGGTCGACGAAGTCCGGCAGCGACTCGACGACGATGCGGTCGCGGTCGGCGAACGTCTCGGCGACCGCCCGGCGGGTCTCGGCGGGGATCTCGCGCTCGTCGAGGAACGAGCCCGACGTGTAGATCTTGACCAGGCCGGCCCGGTCGGGCGTGTCGGGGTCGGCGCTGAGTTGCTCGTGTTCGTATTCGAGGCACGCATCGAGTTGGGTCACGAGGTCCTCGTGGGCGACCGTGCCGCCGTCGACGCTCTCGGCGACGTAGCCGCACATCGTGCAGCCGCCGGCGCGGGCCCACCGGCAGCCACCGGTGTTCAGGATGATCGTGAGAGACTCGTAGCGGCCGTCCGGCGTGGTGTCCTCGTCGAGCCACACGCGGGTGGGTTCGGTCGGGTCGTAGGTCGTGTCGTTCCGGCTCCGGACCTCCCGCATCACCTCGTTGTGGGCGTCCATGCCCCGGCCCCGCTCGTAGGCCTCCGGGCTCGGCTGGCTCATTGCCGGCCGCTAGCCGTGGCGCCGACCGTGTTGACGAGGACGTCGACGGCGCTCGCGTTCCGGGAGGGCAGCGGTGCCTGGACCAGCTCGACGCCCCCGCCGTAGCACACCGCGGTACCGGCGGCGAGGAGGAGGGCGCGTCCGTCCGCCCGGAGCAGGCCGTAGCCGACCGCGGCGGACAGCCCGGCGTAGGCGACGAGGTGGAGGTAGGTCGCTAGCGGGACGCCGAAAAGCGACGGCGAGGGGCCCGACCCGGGGTCCCGGACGGAAGCCACGAGGATGAGCGTCGCGACCGCGCCGGCGACGCTCCACCTGACGGCCGGCGCGGCCACGGGGAGTCCTCGGGGCACGGGCCTGTCGTTCACCGCGGGCGGTCTTGAACACTCCGGCACGGCAGGACGGCGACGGTCGGCCGCGCGTCGGACGTCGAGATGGTGGCTGCCTCGGTCCTCCGGGACGCCCAGCCGCTGGCAGACTTCCGTCCGGCGGGTCGCCCGCGGGGCGGTCGGTTGCTCGGCGGGGCGTCCCACCGGCCGCTCGCGGCGGCCAGTAACCGGTTCCGGTTACATCGCCGCGGCAACTATTACGGAGGTTGGGAACAACTAGCTAGATGTACGTTACCATGACTGATCTAGGTGGATTCCACGACCACGTCGCTCGCGTCGACCTCTCCGATGGGAACGTCGCCTACGAAGGCGTCGACGACGAGGACGCGCGGAAGTACATCGGCGCGCGCGGCCTCGGCGTCAAGTACGTCTTCGACCAGGGGCCGGACGTCGACCCCCTCGGGCCGGACAACCTGCTGGCGTTCACGAACGGACCGCTGACCGGCACGCAGGTGACGATGAGCGGCCGCATCGCGATCTGTACGAAATCCCCGCTGACCCACACCGTCACCGACAGCCACCACGGGGGGTGGTCCGGCGCCCGCCTCAAGTGGGCCGGCTTCGACGGCCTGCTGTTCGAGGGCGAAGCGGACCGCCCCGTGTACGCCTACGTCGAGGACGGCGAGGTCGAACTCTGGGACGCCTCCCACCTCTGGGGCGCCGGCGTCCACGCCACCCGCGATCGGGTCGAGGCCGACCTCGACGGCGAGTACGGCAAGGACCTCTCCATCATGGCCATCGGGCAGGCCGGGGAGAACGAGGTGCACTTTGCCAACATCGTCAACGAGGACGACCGGGCGTCCGGCCGCGGCGGCACCGGCGCCGTGATGGGCTCGAAGAACCTCAAGGCCGTCGTCGTCAGGGCCGCGACGGACATGCCCCAGCCGGCGGACCCGGAGACGTTCAAGACGGGCCACAAGCAGGCGATGGAGGTCATCCAGGAGTCGGAGGTCACCGCCCCGAACGAGGGCGGCCTCTCCGTGTACGGGACGAACGTCCTCATGAACGCGACGGAGGAGATGGACGGTCTCCCGACGCGGAACGCGAAGTATACCTCGACGGCCAGCGAGGCCGCCGAATCGCCGGACGGGCCGGACATCGACGCCGAGCACGTCTCCGGCGAGAACGTCCGGGAGAACATCCTCGTCGAGGAGCCGACGTGTCACTCCTGTCCCGTCGCGTGCAAGAAGGAGGTCGAGGTCGACGTCCACCACAAGGGCGAGGACATGAACCTCCGGATGGAGTCCTACGAGTACGAGTCGGCGTGGGCGCTCGGCCCGAACTCCATGAACGACGACCGCGACCAGGTCGCCGTCATGATCGACCGGTGTAACGACCTCGGGTTCGACACCATCGACGGCGGCAACATGCTCGCGATGGCCATGGAGATGACCGAGAAGGGCTACGTCTCTGAGGGGATAGAGTGGGGCGACACCGAGGAGATGATCGACATGCTCGAGGCCATCGGTCACCGCGACGGCGACCTCGCCGACGCCCTGGCCGAGGGCGCCGAGGGCGCCGCCGAGCGGTTCGACGCCCACGACTGCCGGCTGGACGTGAAGGGCCAGACGATGCCCGCCTACGACCCCCGCTGCATGAAGGGGATGGGCATCGCCTACGCCACCTCGAACCGCGGCGCCTGCCACCTGCGCGGCTACACGCCCGCCGCCGAGATCCTGGGCATCCCGGAGAAGGTCGACCCCGTCGAGTGGGAGGGCAAGGCCGAACTCACCGCCACGTTCCAGGACATGCACGCCATCTCCGACAGCTTCGACATCTGCAAATTCAACGCCTTCGCCGAGGGCATCGAGGAGTACGTCCTCCAGTACAACGGCATGACCGGCCGCGACGTCGGCGAGGAGGAACTCATGCAGGCCGGCGAGCGCGTCTGGAACCTGGAGCGGTACTACAACAACCTCGTCGGGTTCGACGCCGCGGACGACGACCTGCCGGACCGGTTCGTCGAGGGCGCCGAGGACGCGGTCCCCGGCCAGGGCGGCGTCGAGGGCAGCCTGGTCGAACTCGACCGGATGAAGGACGCCTACTACGACCACCGCGGCTGGGTCGACGGCGTCGTCACCGAGGAGAAACTCGACGAACTCGACATCGACGTCGGGCCCGGCACCGACGTCACCAGCGGCGAGGGCGCGGCGCCCGCCGACGACTGATCGTGACTGCTGTGAGTCACTAGCGGATCGACCGCCCGGCTTTGGGCGGTCATTCGGTCGATACCGAGACGACGTACAGTGATCACGATCAGTCGAAGGCGTAGATGTCGCCGGCCCTCGTCGGGACGTAGAGCACGCCCTCGACGGCGGCTGGACCGGTGGTCAGCCCGGCGTCGGCGACCTTGCCTTCTAACCGGCGGGTCCCGAAGGTGGCCCGCGTCGAACCGTCCCCGGCGTCGAGGGCGACGAGCGAATTGGAACGTGGGGTGAACCCCCCGCCCGTGTATACCGTGTCGGCGGCGACGGTCGGGGACACGAGGGTATCCACGTCCGTCTCGACGCTCCAGCGGCGTTCGCCCTCCGTGGTGAGCGACGCCACCCGCCCGCCGGTGCCGGCCGCGTAGACGGCGTCGTCGGTGACCGCAACCGGTAGCTCGATGCGGAACACCTCCAGGTCCTGCCGCCAGCGCTCCTCGCCGGTGGCGGCGTCCAGCGCGAGGAGGACACTGTCCTCGACTCCAAGATAGACGCGGCCGTTTGCGATGGCCGCGATCCCATCGGGCTCTACCTCCGTGCGCCACTGCTGGTCACCCGTGTCGGCGTCGAGCGCGTACGTCCACTCGGAATCCTTCGCGCTGGCTCCGACGAATACGGACCCGTCGGCGACCCCCAGGAGGGAAGCGCCCTCGTCTTCGGGGGCCGTTCGCCACAGCTCGTCGTTACCGTCGCGCGCGATGACCTGCATCCCGGCGGTTTTGTAGGTGGTGCCGCCGACGACCCGGGCACCCCGGAAGCGGGCCTTCATTTCCCAGTCGTCCGACGAATCCTCGATACGTTCGCCCGTTCGGGCGTCGTTCTGGTCCGGCCCAAATTGGAGTACTCCGGGACTGTGGACCAGACACCCCAGGTCCCCGGATGGTGCGCAGTCGGCGTAGCGCCACGCCGGTTCCTCCAGGCTGTCCGGTCCGAACGCATCGGGATTGTAGCCGATATTGGCGCCGTCGTAGTGTGGGTGTCCCCACTCGGCGTCGGCCGAGAGTTCGACGTCGTGGTCGTGGATGGTGCGACCTTCCTCGCAGTCGTCGCGCTCGGGGCCGAGCTGGAGACAGCCGCCGAGACCGAATCCCGTGACGACGCCGGCCGTTCTGAGTGCCGTTCGCCGACGTATTTTCACCATCTGTTTATCAACGGGTCCGTCGACGGACGGTTCGATCGGAACGTGTCATAGATCGGGTGTCGGTAGGCTTCTATATATCAAACCAAGAGTAATAAAACGTACCGCCGGTCGCGGCGGGCACTGTTCAGATTAGGAAAGAGTTCGTCAGACAGCTCGAAACACCGGGCTCATGGCCTCGGTCGGCCCCTCGAACAACCGGATCGGGTGGGACTCCGCAAGGGGCCGGCGGCTCGGGGAAGGCCGGCGACGCAAGCACTGCAGCGAACGAAGTGAGCGAAGCGCGCAGCGAGCCGCCCGACCCGAGCCGCCGGGGGCTTGCGTCCGCCGATGTATTACACCACGGTTTAATTGAACATTGACGTCGCCACGGCGGTGTTCAGATAAGCACGCCGGGCCATCGCGCCTGTATGGATCGCGATCGGGTCCGGCGCCTGTGGGAGGACGTCTCGGCGACGTACGCCGACCGGCGGGACCCCGACGGTAGCGACGCCGACCTGCTCGAGGACCTGCGCGGGCGGTTGCCCGAAGACCCCCTGGTCGTGGACGTGGGGTGCGGCGACGGCGCCCGGACGCTCGCCAACCTGCCGGACGGCAGCATCGGCGTCGATTTCGCCCGTGCCGGCCTTGAGTTCGCGGCCGGGGAGGTCCCCGCCGCGCGACTCCTGCAGGGCGACATGCTCCAGTTGCCGCTCCGGACGGGGATCGCCGACGCGGTGACGGCCTACCACGCCGTCTTCCACGTCGACCGGGAGCGACACCCCGAGGTGTACGCGGAGTTCGCCCGCGTGCTGAAGCCGGGCGGCTGGCTGCTGCTAACGCTGCCGGGCGGCCGGTTCGAGACGGTCCGCCGCGAGTGGATGGGCGGGTCGATGTTCTTCTCGGCGCCGGGCCGCGGCCGGACGCTGGACGCCATCGAGGAGGCGGGATTCGAGGACGCCGAAACGGTCACGGCCGACGACCCGCTGGGCAAACGCACCGAGTTCGTGTTCGCCCGACGGGGCTGACCGCTACTTGCCGAGGACGACGGCCTCCCGGAAACCCAGCGGCGTTTCGAACTCCTCGCTGCGATCGAGGTCGTCGCCGAGTTCGCGCAGGTGGGCGGCGTGGGCGCGCCGGAGGGCCTGCCACTCGCGCTCCTCCAGGCCCATTTCCTCGCCGGGGTCCGCCCAGTGGTCCGACTCGACGAAGAAGGCGGCTTGCGATTCGTCGTCGTGGGCGCGCTCGTAGCGGCGGCCGTACTCGGGGAGCCGCGGGCCGAGCTGGTGCTGGGCGCGGGCTCACCCTTCGACCCGGCAACCAGCTCCCGACCACGTCCCGAGCAGGTGCACGTCCCCCTCGTACGTTATTTCGTACTTCGTCACGACGTCCGTGTATTCGTACTCGGGAGCCGGCTCGTCGGTGTCCTCCACCTCGTAGTAGCTGTCCGGGTTCTCGAGCGCACCCTCGAAGTACCGCTGTGCGGTCGACGACAGGTTCTCGTACCGATACCGGTCGACTATCTGGTGGTCGCGTTCCTCGTCCAGTACGTCGTGTCGTAGCGTACAGTCGCCGGGTCCGGTCGTCGTCTGCTCGTCGGTCGTCGGACCGGTGGCCCCGTCGTCGGTCGTCGTCCGACCGATGGTGCTGCACCCGGCGACCGCTGCCGTTCCGCCGACGATCAGGAACCGTCTCCGTGTCTGGAGGGCCTCTCGCACGGCCGGCTGGTTGTCCTCGGTGACTTGTTTATCTTGTGTCTAAATTTTCGAATTTTTGCTCTTGTGAATCATGTTGTTGATTTTCAGAGGGCGGCACCGAGAGCATGTTTGAGCGCCTCGTCACTAGCTGCACGGAGCGGGCGATGGCGTACTCCTGGAACCACGGAGCAGGTAACCATTGAAATCACTCCCTCCCCTTCCCGATCACGACGACCTCCCGGAGGTCCAGCGCCGTCTCGAACTCCTCGCTGCGATCGAGGTCGTCGCCGAGTTCGCGCAGGTGGGTTGCGTGGGCCCGTCGGAGGGCCTGCCACTCCCGCTCGTCGAGGGCCATCTCCTCGCCGAGGTCGGCCCAGTGGCCCGCCTCGACGAAGAAGACGGCCGCCGACTCGTCTTCGTGGGCACACTCGTACCGGCGGCCGTACTCCGGGAGCCGCGGGCCGAGCAGTCCCTGGGCCCGGTCGGCCAGATCCGGCAGCCGCTCGCCGGAGACCGACGCCTTCGCGGCGGCGAGTACCAGCGCCGTGCCGTCGAGCGGGCCGCCGGCCATCCGTCACCCGCCGGCGCGGATGGCCTTCCGGTCGAACCGCTCGATGAGGGGGGAAAGCACCGCCGCCTCGCCCTCGAAGGTGACCGTGACCTCCGAGAGTTCGATGGCACCGGCCGGGTTGGCGGACCCCTCCGAGAGGTCGGCCGCCCACCCGTCGCCCTCGATCCGGTCGCCGTCGGGGTCGACGCGCTCGCCGCCGAGGGTCTCCAGGTAGTCCGCGGCGAGCCGCTTTGAGATGCCGCGGTACTGTTCGGTCCGCTCCATCAGCCGCCCGCGACCGGCGGGAAGACGCTCACCCGGTCGCCCGCGTCGAGCCGACAGCTGCGGCCCGATGTCGCCGTCGTCGTCCAGCAGCTCGCCGGCAAGCTCCGGGTACTCGGACTCGATACCCGCGAGGACGTCCCCGACCGTCGCGTCGGCGTCGAACGCCCTGTGGAGTTCCTTCTGTCCGACGGCGGCCCGGTACGTCGCGAAGAACCGGAGTTCGAGCTCCTTCTCGTCGGACGCGGCGTCGGGGCGGGCGTCCGGGGCGTCGCCGGTCATCTGTCGCCCAGGCGGATGCCGTCCTCGACCAGCCTGGCGTTCCGCTCGCGGTCGAGCCGGTCGGCGAGCCAGTCGTGGTCGTACAGCTGTGCGATGAGGTCCGCGTACAGGTTCCGCCACGCAAGCGCGAAGACCGGGGACTGGCCCCACGCGCGGAGCTCGGGAACGAACGCGTCGAACCGCTCGCGGCGGGCCTCGAAGTCCTCGATGAGGTCCAGCACGTCGGCCGCCGCGTCGCCGTCGTCGTCGGCCGCCTCGAGGAGGCGGGCGAGTCGCTCGTTGTAACCCTCGACGGCCCGTTCCATGTCGGCGGCGGCCGTCGCGTCCTCCTCGGGGAGTGCGTCCAGGAGCGGCCCGGGGACGCCCAGCTCGATGTCGTCCATGCCGCGGGTCGACTCGACCATCGCCTCGCCGTGGCAGGCCGCCCGGCCGACGGCGAACGCCGCGGGGCCCTCGACGACGACCTCGTCGCCGGGCCGGATGGTCTCGTCGGCATCGAGCACGCCGGGCGCCAGGACGCTGCCGATGGGGACGAAGCCGTCGATCCTGACGGTCTTCGTCGGCGCGTCGCTGTCCCGCCAGGCCCGGGCGCCGGCCAGTGTCAGCGAAAGCGTTCCGTACTGTGCGACCATCGTGGCGAGCTGGTCGCCCCCGGCGTCCCTGACGCGGAGCTTCGGGTAGCGGCCCGTGGTCTCGGCGTCGGGGCCGAACACCTGGTCGCCGGCGCCGTCGCCGAACTGGACGTCGGCGATGGCCCGGACCGTCGCCTGCTCGCGGGCCGACATCCGGTAGCTGTCCTGGCCCGCGAGGGCATCGTCAAGCGCGGCCAGCGACGCGTCGGTCGTGGGGTGGTCGGCGACGGTGTACTCGAAGTCGATACCGGTCCTGTCGGCGGCGCGCTCGCAGACCTCGCGGTACCCCTCGGGCGGGACGTGGGCGACGTGGCGTTCGTAGTCGGCCCGCTCGAGGTACCGCGCGAGGACGCTCGCGACGAACTCGATCTCGGTCTCGGTCCACCGGCCGGTGACGACGCTGTCGTAGTGCTGGGCGGGGTAGGTGGTCTCCAGCTCGTTCGGGACGACGCCGATCGGCGAGGACATCGAGACGACGTGGCCCCGATACGCGATGGCGTCCGTAAACTGGCGGTGGCTCCGGGAGTCGCTGTAGGGTTTCCGCGCCGAACAGGGGACGACCACCAGCGGCGCGTCGAGCCGCCGCCGGTACCGGCTGGTCACCCGGTCGGCGAACCGCTGGATCTCGACCCGCCGGAGCGTGTCGTCGGTCGCCGCGAGCAGTTCGTTCCGGCGGAACACCGGCGTCCGCTCCTCGAGGTAGCCGTACTGGTCGTCGAGCCGCCGCATGGTCGCGGTCAACCACGCCTCGTGACGGGCCTGTCCCTCGACGTAATCGCGGAGACGGCCCTCCCCGATGCGGTGCCGGACCCGGGCCATCTCCGCCCGGAGGACGGTGGCGTTGTGGTCGGCACAGTCCTCCCGGGTGAACGACTCGGCCGGCGTCCGGCAGGCCTCGCAGGCACACGGCAGTTCCGCGAGATCCTCGAGGAACGCCTCGCCGTCAGTGGTCAGGTAGACGCCCTCCAGCCCGCGAGCCCGGGCCCGTTTCTCGTCGAGGAGGTCGCCGCCGGCGTACGCGAGGGTGGCAGCGTTTTCGGGCGTCGCCACCCCCGGGAGGTACAGGGCCGCGTCGGCCGGGATGGCGTCCTTGACGGCGAGGAGCGCGTCGACGAACGCCTCGGCGTGACCGACGTACCCCGTGGCGCCGGCCAGCACGTAGGCGTCCGTGCCGTGGTTGCCGGCGGTGGCCGGCGACACCACGGCGGCGCTGGGGTAGTCGACGTCCGGGACGTCCGGCGCGAACGCGGCCGCGACCGGCGGCTCCGTCCCCGGCGGCAGCGAGCGGTGCGGCAGCACCGTCAGTGACGCGGGGTCGCCCTCGGGGACCTCGCGGGGCTCGTGCCACCGGCTTCCGGCGTCGGCGAGGACGTCGTCGACCAGCGCCGGCGTGCCGAGCGGGTCGGCGAGTCGCAGTTCGCCGCGACGGGCCGCCGCGTCGCGGGTGTGGACCTCGAAGTGCTCCGTCATACCTCCCCGTCGTCGGGACCCGGTAACTGTCCGTCGATTCCGCGCGGGCCACCGATTTATGGGCCGGGCCGGTCTCCGTCCGGTATGGATCGCGAGGCGTTCGCCGGGCGCATCGACCACACCGTCCTCGGGCCGGAGACGACCCCGGGCGACGTCGAGGCCGTCCTCGGGGCCGCCGCCGAGCACGGCATGAACGCCTGCATCCCGCCCTGCTACGTCGTCGGGGCGGTCGAGCACGCGCCGACCACGACGGTTGCGACCGTTATCGACTTCCCACACGGCCAGGGCTCGGTCGCCTCGAAGCGCACGGAGGCCGAGAACGCCGTCGCCGACGGCGCCGACGAACTGGACCTCGTCGTCAACGTCGGTCGACTGAAGGACGGCGACGACGAGGCCGTGCGGGCGGGGATCGCGGCCGTCGTCGAGGCCGTCGCCGTCCCGGTGAAGGTGATCATCGAGACCGCGCTATTGACCGACGAGGAGAAGCGCAGCGCCTGCGAGGCCGCCGTCGCCGCCGACGCCGACATGGTGAAGACGTCGACCGGCTTCGCCGACGGCGGCGCCCGCGTCGACGACGTCGAGTTGATGAGCGAATACCTGCCGGTGAAGGCCTCCGGCGGCGTCGGTTCGGCCGCGGACGCGCTGGCGATGTTCGACGCGGGGGCCGAGCGTATCGGCGCCTCGTCCGGCGTCGCCATCGTCAAGGGCTACTCCGGGGAGCGCCGCTGACGGCCGGGACTCGGGCGAGTCAGCGAGAGGTGCGGAGGCGTGCATGTTTTCACTCGCAACGTTCACTCCCAACATATGAGTCGAAGCGACTCGGCCGGATCGTCCGAAGCGTCGTCAACGACCGCGGCCGCTGCACCGTAGATGTCGGTGACCACGCCGGACCGCTCCCGACTCGGCCTGTTCCTCGGCGTGCTCGTCGCGGCCGTCCTCGCGCTCGTCGGCGCCGGGCGCCTCACCGGGGTGGGCGTGCTCGCCCTGCTGCCCGCGTACATGTTCTCGCCGCTGGTTGCGGGAACGGTAACGTGTCTCGTCCACGACGTGTCCGTCGGCAAGGTCGGGCTTCGGGTCGGGCGCCCGCGCTGGCTCGCGCTTGCCGGGGTCGCGTCGCTGCCGATGGTCGGGTTGACGCTGCTGTTCGCCGTGCTCGTCCCCGGAATAGGGTTCGACCCGGCGGCCGACCCGATCCCCGGGCTGGCGCTTCCGTCCGGCGTCGTCGGCGTCGTCGCGACGCTCGCGCTCGTCCTCGCGCTCGGGCTCACGGTCAACGCCGCGTTCGCCTTCGGCGAGGAGTTCGGCTGGCGCGGCTACCTGCTCTGGGAGCTCGCGCCCCTCGACTTCTGGCGGGCCTCGGCGGCGACCGGGGCGCTCTGGGGCGTCTGGCACGCCCCCGCCGTCGCCGCCGGCTACAACTACCCGTCCTTCCCGCTGGTCGGGATCGGGATGATGACCGTCGCCTGCCTCGCCCTCTCGCCGCTGTACACGTACCTCGTCGTCCGCGCGGAGTCCGTCATCGCCGCGGCGCTCCTCCATGGCGTCTTCAACGGGTCGGCCGGGCTGGTGCTGGCGTACACCGCGACCGACTCGACCACGTTGGCGGAACTGGTCGCCAGCCCGGTCGGCGCCGCCGGGATCGTCGCCTTCGGCCTCGCCGCCGTCGCCATCGCCGCGACGGGGCCGCCCGCGCTGGACCGTTCCGTGCTCGGAGCCGAGTGACTCGCCCCGCGTCCGGGACGGAACGAGCCACCCCCCGAACCGTACCCCTGCGCGCCGGCGAGGGGATTTTCCGATTCACCGTCCTCAGACCTATTGGTATCCGGGGTAAGGGAACGACGTGACGCGCACCCCTACAGTATTGATCGTCGGCGGTGGCGCGACGGGCGTCGGCGTGGCCCGGGACCTCGCTCCGTGGCGTCGACGTCTCGCTCGCCGAGCGCGACGGTCTCTCCGGCGGCACGTCCGGCCGGTCACACGGCCTCCTCCACAGCGGCGCGCGATACGCCGAATCCAATCCGGTCGGCGCCGAGGAGTGTGTCGAGGAGAACCGGATCCCCCGGTCGATCGGCGGCGCGTGTTTCCGTGACACCGGCGGACTGTTCGTCCAGCTGGCGGCGGACGATCCCGACTACTTCGAGGAGACGCGCGACGCCTGCGAACTGGCGGCCGACGCGGACGCCGACTACGTCAAGACCGCGACCGGTTTCTCGGAGGGCGGCGCGGCCGTCGCGGCCGTCGAGGTGATGGCCGGGTACCTGCCGGTGAAGGCCAGCGGCGGCATCGGGAGCTTCGAGGAGGCCGTCGAGATGCTCGAGGCCGGCGCCGAGCGCATCGGCGCCTCCTCCGGCGTCGAGATCGTCGAGGGGTACGACGCCGACCTGCTGTAGGAGCGGGCGCCGGAGGGTGCATCACTCCAGCGCCACCAGCTCGTGCTCTTCCTCATCGCTGACGGGGACGAACAGCCGGCCGTCGGCGGCGACGACCGGACCGTACACGCTCCCGTCCGGGTGCCACCGCCACCGCTCTCGGTCGGCAAGAACCCCGACCTCCCCGGCGGCGAACGCCGCCACGCTGTCCACGCCGGTCGTGTACACTGTGTCGTCGACGACGGCGGGCAGGTTCCCGCCGGCGGTGCCCCCGGTCCGCACGGACCACCGTTGCTCGCCCGTCTGGACGTCGGCCGAGACGAGCTCGTCGCCCCACTGGCCTCTGTTGGTGACGAAGTATGCCCGCTTCCCGTCGGTCGCCAGGCCGGGGTACAGAATCGCGGACCCAGCGTCGCTACTCCAGGCGACGCCGCCGCTGCTGTCGAATCCGTACAGCCGACCCGTATCGTCCAGAACCATCGTCAGCGCACCGACCGCGGTCGGAGAACAGTGGATGGGGGCGTCGGCGCTTGCCCGCCACAGTCCCCGCCCGTCGTCGGTCGCCAGCCCGTAGATCTCGCCCGCGGTGGTGGTGACGATGACCTCGGCCTCGTCGACGGCCGGGGCGGCCTCGACGGCGCCGAAGACGCGCCGTGACCACTCGACGTCGCCGGTACGCGCCTCGACACAGACCACCCGCTCTCCGGTCGTGCCGACGCAGATGCGGTTCGTTCGCGGCTCGTAGGCGGGGGCGCCGACGAGTTTGCCGTCCGCCGGCGTCGGCGTCTGCCAGGCGAGGTCGCCCTCGACGGTGTAGGCCCGGAGTTCGTTGCGCTCCCCGGCGACCCCGACGACGACGAGGTCGGGCCCGCCGCCGACGCTGACCTGGTGCGGGAACGCCGGCGGCGTCGACACGCCGCGTTCGTACTTGTTGTCGTCCTCGTCCAGTTCGTAGACGGTCCGGCTCCACCGCTCGGTACCGTCGGCGACGTCGAACGCCCGGAGAACGTTGTAGCCGGTTGAACGACGGCCAGAACCCTGGCCGGAGCGTGTCCTCCGGAACGGATATCTCCAGCCTGTCGTCGCTGCGGGTGTGGCTGCATCCCGCGAGGCCGGACGTCAGGGCTCCGGCGGTGGCCGCGAGGACGCGCCGTCTAAACGGCATGGTTGCAGGGAGGACACCACTGTGTAAAGTGTCTTGTCCTCCGTTCCGCTGGCCTTTTGCCGCCGTAGCGACTGGCTTCTACTGCGAGGATGGCCACCTACCACATCGAGACGTACGGCTGTACGTCCAACCGTGGCGAGAGCCGCCAGATCGAGCGGCGGCTCCGCGACGCCGGCCACCACCGCGTGGACGGGCCGGACGAGGCGGACGTGGCCATCCTCAACACCTGCACGGTCGTCGAGAAGACCGAGCGGAACATGCGGCGGCGGGCCGAGGAACTCGAGGCCGCGACGGCCGACCTCGTCGTCACCGGCTGCATGGCGCTGGCCCAGGGCGAGCAGTTCGAGGACCTCGACGCCCGACTCTGCCACTGGGAGGACGTCCCGACTGCCGTGACGAATGGGGAGTGTCCGACGACGACGCCGGACACCGAACCGGTGCTGGACGGCATCGTCGGCATCCTCCCCATCGCCCGCGGCTGCATGAGCAACTGCTCGTACTGCATCACGAAGTTCGCGACCGGGCGCGTCGACTCGCCGCCGGTCGCGGCGAACGTCGAGACGGCCCGGGCGTTGGTCCACGCCGGGGCCAGGGAACTGCGGGTCACCGGCCAGGACACCGGCGTCTACGGCTGGGACACAGGCGAGCGCAAGCTCCCCGAGCTGCTTGACCGCATCTGCGATATCGACGGCGAGTTTCGGGTGCGGCTGGGGATGGCCAACCCCGGCGGCGTCCACGGCATCCGGGCGGAACTCGCCGACGTCTTCGCCCGGAACGACGAGCTGTACGACTTCGTCCACCTGCCGGTCCAGTCCGGCAGCGACGACGTGCTGGAAGCCATGCGTCGCCAGCACCGCATCGAGGAGTTCCGCGAGGTCGTCGCCGCCTTCGACGACCGGCTGGACCACTGGACGCTGGCGACGGACGTCATCGTCGGCTTCCCGACCGAGACCCGGGCCGACCACCAGCAGTCGATGGAGCTGCTCGGGGACGTCCGCCCGGAGCGGATCAACATCACGCGGTTCTCCAAGCGACCCGGCACGGACGCCGCCGACATGCAGGGGCTCGGCGGCACGGTGAAGAAGGAGCGCTCGAAGGCGATGACGGACCTGAAGATGGAGGTCTGTCGGGACGCCCACGCCGGGATGGTCGGCGAGACACACGAGGTGCTGGTCGTCCGGGAGGGCACCGGCGACTCGGTGAAGTGTCGCGACGAGGCCTACAGGCAGGTCGTCGTCACGGACGCCGAGGAGCGGGGCGTCGCCGTCGGGGACGTCCTCGACGTCGAGATCACCGCAAACGAGGCGGTCTACTGCTTCGGCGAGCCGGCCTGACGCCGCCCGCCGGGCCCGGTTACGTGCGGTCGGCGTCCTCCCACTCGCCGATGCCCGCCGGGCCCGGTTACGTGCGGTCGGCGTCCTCCCACTCGCCGATGCCCGCCGGGTCGAGGTGGAGGTGGACGTCCCCGACGTCGGGCCTCGCCTCCAGGGCGTCGACGAGGTCGGACTCGATGGCGTGGGCCTCGACGACGGTCAGCTCGCCGTCGACCTCGAGGTGGGCCTCGACCTCCAGGTCGGTGCCGTCGTAGAAGACGGCGACGTCGTGGACGCCGCGGACGTCCGGGTGGGCGCGGAGCGGTTCGACGACCCGCCGCCGCTCGGCCTCGGACGGGGCGGCCCCGACCAGGTACGTGACGTTCTCGCGGGCGATGTCGCCACCCTGGTGGACGACGAGCAGGCTGACGACGCCGCCGGCGACGGCGTCGAGCAAGGGGTAGCCCAGGAGGACGCCGACGACGCCGACGAGGGCGGCGACGGAGGTGTAGACGTCGTTGCGGCAGTCGACGGCCAGTGCCGCGAGCGCCGCCGAGCCCACGACCGCGTTCACCTGTTTGGTATACCGATAGAGGAGCGCCATGTCCGCCATCGCGAACAGGAGCGCCCCGACCAGCACCGGGCTGAACGCGACGGTCGGGCCCTCGAGGACGCTCCGGGCCGACTCGTAGAGAAGGACGAGCCCGAGCAGCACGACGACGCCGGCGACGAATAGCGCCGCGAGCGGGCCGACGCGCTGGTGGCCGTGGGGGTGGGCGTCGTCGGGGTCGGCGTAGACGCTCCGGCCCCACACCAGCACGACGACGCTGGCGAGGAGGTCGCCGACCGAGTGGGCGGCGTCGGCCACGAGCGCGACGGAGCCGAACGCCAGGCCCGCGCCGGCCTCGACCAGGATCTTCGCGAGGTTGCCCGCGACGTTGACGCCCGCGGCTCGGGAGAACCGACGCCTGGCGGCGCCGGTGTCGGGGCCCGCCTCGGCCGCCGCGGTCGCGTCGCCCATCGTCCACGGTAGCCGGACCACCCGCATAAGTGATAGGATTAGCGCGGTCGAAGCCGGCCGTTCGACCGGGCTAGAACTCGACGTGGACCGCGCCGCTGTCACCGATCGAGGCGCCGGCCTGCTCCCGGAAGGCCGCATGGAGGGTGTCGTAGGTGTCGGCGACGGCCTCGACGATGACCTTCGTGTCCGCGGTCACCGGCATGAAGTTCGTGTCCCCGGTCCAGCGGGGCACCATGTGGGTGTGGAGGTGGCCGTCGATGGAGCCGCCGGAGGCCGCACCGAGGTTCAGCCCGGTGTTGACACCGTCCGGCCCGAGCCCGGCCTCGAACGCCTCGATGGTGCGTTGCTTCAGCCTGGCGTGGTCTGACACCACCGCCGCCTCGAGGGCCTGGTAGTCCCCGACGTGCTCGTCGGGGATGACCATCACGTGGCCGGGGTTGTACGGGTAGTTGTTCAACAGCACGTAGGCGTGGTCGGTCTCGGCGAGCACGTTCGCCTCGCGGGCGTCCGCCCGCTCGGGCAGTACGCAGAACGGACAGCCGTCAATGTCGTCGGTGCCGTCGCGTTCGACCCACTCGATACGCCAGGGAGCGAACAGCCGGTCCATGTCTCCGCGTTCGTTCGTGACGGGTTAACTCGTTCCATCCGTACGACAACTTAAACGTTTTGGCCGTTCAGGTCACTGAACCGGTCCCGTTGAACGGTCTCGGCCCGGTTCCCACCGTCTCCGGCCCAGACATCGGACCGCCGCGTGAACGGTCCAAACAGACCCCAACCGAATCACCCCTTTATCCAGGTTTCCCTGCTACGAAGGAACCACGATGGCAACCCGAATCGAGGACGACCGGATGGACGAAAATTGTGGGGAGTGTCGCCGCGAGACGCCCCACGAGGTCACCATCACGCTCCTCACGGAGAGCCACAAGGCGGAGAACGCCGAGTTCTCCCGCGAGCCGTACCGCGTGGCCACGTGTCGCGTCTGTGGTGCCGAAACCACGACGCGGATGAACAACGCTTGAGGGGGCCGGACGGCCGTTCTGGAAGGCCCGACCACGACGAAGGTATCATCACGACGGGTATCCGGGACCGTTTCGCGACGGCCGCGTAGTGGCCATGGTGGCTCACCCTCCCATCGGGAGCCTTCCGGCGGACCGGAGCCTACCTGGCCCGCGTCGTGACCTCACAGCCGTCCTCGGTGACGATGATGGTATGTTCCGTCTGGCTCACGAGACAGCCCTCCTGCTCCTGCAGGACGGGGTAGCCGTGGACGACGTCGTCCCGCGCGAGGCGCCGCAGCGCCATCTCGGCCCGGTCGGTGTCCAGCCACCGGCGGGCGAACGGGAGCGTCTTGAACTCATCGACGATCTGCTCTAGGGCCGCGCGGGCCTGCCGGTTCCGGACGCTCGCCTCCCGCTCTAAGGAGTAGATCTCCTCGTGGCTGCCATCGTTGACCTTGCCGCCGCCGTCGGTGGCGAACGGCTCGATGGCGACGACGTCGCCGGCCTCGAGTTCGACGCCCTGCTCGACGCCCCGGTTCGGGACGTTCGGCTCGGTGTGTTGCTCCCAGTGGCCGAGGCCGTGGCCGGTGAGGTTGACGACGGGGTTGTAGCCGTACCCGTCGACGACGGCCTCGATCTCGGCGCCGATCTCGCCGGTCTCGATGCCCGCCTCGATGACGTCCAGGGCGGCCTCCAGCGCCTCCGCGGGGGCCGCCGCGAGGTCGGGGGTCCCCGAGAGGTCGACCGTGATCGCGGTGTCGGCCAGCCAGCCGTCGACGTGCACGCCGATATCGAGGTTGACCATCTCCTCGCCGAACGTGGCGTCGTCGTCCGGCGTCGGGGTCGCGTGGGCGGCCTCGTGGTCGATACTGATGTTCACCGGGAAGGCGGGCTCGCCGCCAAGCTCCCGGATGCGCGCTTCGGCGTACGCCGCGACCTCGAGGTGGCTGGCGCCGACCTCGACCCGCTCTGCGGTCTCGGCGCGGACTTGTGCGAGGATCTCGCCGGCCTCGCGGTGTTTCTCGTACCGTTCGCCGGTGAGGTCGGGGCTCATGCGACCGGGTTCGGGGGGTCGGATGAAATGGGTTGCGTTCGGGAACCGCCCGAGAGGGCCGCTATCGCAACGCTTTCGACCGCCGCGGCCGCCACCCGACCCGTGTGGGTGCTCCCGACCGGGTTCGCGCTGCCGCCGACCCCGTACCTCCTCGGCCTGCTGGCCGCCCTCGCCGCCACCGCGGCGGCGCTGTACCGCCGCCGGCCGCCGGTGACCGAGGCGACCGTCGCCGCCCTCGCGCCCTGGATGGCCGCCGGCGGCGCGCTGTACGCGCTGTTCCAGATCGAGGCCGTCCCGGGCGCCGTCGCCCCGCTCGTCGGGTCGCCGGCGGTGTACGGCACCGTCGCCATCGCTGCGGGCCTGACCTGGGCCGTCCTCGCCGACCGACCCGCCGAGGCGTGGACGCCGCGGACCGCCCCGGGCATCCTCGCCGGGACCGGAACGGCGGTGCTTTCGGGCACGCTCGCCGTCGCCGCCGTCACAGCGCCGGGCGGTGGGTCGGGCGCCGTCGCGCGCTCGGTGGCCATCCTCGCGGCAGCCGCCCTCGCGACGGCAGGGGTCTGGGCCGGGCTCGGCCGGCTCGACCGGGGCCGGGCGACCGGCCTCGTCGGGCTCCTCGCCGTCTTCGGCCACGCCCTCGACGGCGTCTCGACGGCGGTCGGGTACGACGTCCTCGGCTTCGGCGAGCAGACGCCGCTGTCCCGGGTCCTCATCGAGGCCGGCGCCGCCCTGCCGGCGCCGGCCGCCGTCGGCGACGCCTGGCTGTTCGTCCTCGTCAAGCTCCTCGTCGCCGCGGTCGTCGTCGGGCTGTTCGACGACTACGTCCGCGAGGAGCCGGCCGAGGGCTACCTCCTCCTGGGGCTGGTCGCGGCGGTCGGGCTCGGCCCCGGCGCCCACAACGTGGTGCTGTTCGCGATCGCGTGAGCGGTTTCTCTCCGTCCGCGGGTAGCTGGGAGGCGCCGCGTGGGGCACGCGGGTCACGGGACGGTGACGATACAGCTGGCCGTCCGGCCGAGCGGCGGAGAGGCCGCGACGCTCGCTCGGCCATCGAGGGCCGCAGATCCGGCTCCCGTCCCCCCGTAGCCGACCGAGGACTCGGAGCGGCCGACGGAAGGGTTTATCCGGGACTCGACCGACATCCGGTCGTGACAACCGGGTACCTTTTCGACCTCGACGAGACGCTCGTGACCTACGAGCCCTCGACCCCCGGCATCTTCCGGACCGCCTGCGAGCGGTCGGGCGTCGAGCCGACGCCGGCGGCGACGGAGGCCATCGGCCCGGGCTTCGTCGAGACGTTCGTCGAGTTCGAGGAGAGCCCCTACGTCGGCGCCGCGCGGGCGGCCCGCGAGACCGGCCTGAACGTAGACCCCGAACCGTTCGCCGAGACCTACGTCGAGACCGAACTCGAGGCCACCCACGTCCCCGATGGGGTTCCGGAGCTGCTCGCGTCGCTCCCGTCGGTCGGCGTGGTGACCAACGGCTACGGGCCGGTCCAGCGCCGGAAACTCGCCGCCGTCGGCCTCCGAGAGCACGTCGACGCCGTGGTCTGTGCCGACGACGTCGAGGCGTTCAAGCCCGCCGACGAGCCGTTCGACGCCGTCACCGACGCCGTCGATGCCGCCGAATACGTGATGGTGGGCGACCACGTGGACTACGACATCCGGCCCGCCGCCGACCGCGGCTACCGGACGGTGTTCGTCGGCGAGAAGCCCGCCGCCACCGGCCTCGCCGACCACCGGGTCGGCGACCCGTCGGCGCTGCCGACCGTCTCGGTCTTCCCGCAGTGCGCGAACGGCCAGTGACCCCTCGATTGAAGCCCGGGTCGTCGACCGACTTTTGAACGCCGCCCGCGACGTCCCGGCATGGGCAAGCAGCCGCACCTGCTGGTCGGGCCGGGCGACGTCCACGACGTCGCGCTGTTGCCGGGCGACCCCGGCCGCGTCGACCGCATCGCCGACCGGTGTGACAACAGGGAGACGGTCGCGGAGAATCGCGAGTACCGCGTCGTGAACGCGGCGTACGACGGCCGACCGCTGACCGTCTGCTCGACGGGCATCGGATCGCCGTCGGCCGCCATCGCCGTCGAGGAACTGGCCGCCGTCGGCGTCGAGACGTTCGTCCGCGTCGGCACCACCGGCGCCCTCCAGGCCGGCATCGAGATCGGCGACGTGGTCGTCGCCACCGGCGCCGCCAAGGACGAGGGCACCTCCCGTCGGTACGAGGCCGTCACGGTGCCGGCGGTCCCGGACCACGAGACCCTGTCGGCGCTCGTCGACGCCGCCGCCGGCCGCGACGCACCGGTCCACGTCGGTCCGATCGCGACGGACGACGCCTTCTACGCCGAGACTGACGAGCACGTCGCGGCCTGGAACGACGCCGGCCTGCTCTGCGTCGAGATGGAGGCCGCCGCCATCTTCACGGTCGCCCGCCGGAAGGGCCTGGGGGCCGGCGCCATCTGTACGGTCGACGGCAACCTCGTCGAGGGCACCCAGAAGGGCGAGACCGACGCCGAGGAACTCCCCGAGCAGGCGAAGGACAACGTCGGCCGCGCCATCGAGATCGCGCTGGAGGCGGCGGCCCGGCTGTAGCGGACCGCTGCCGGAGATGGACCAAGCGACGGGCTCCCTGGCGGTCGGTACGTGTCAGCCGTCGGGCGCCGACGCCAGTGCCGCCTGCCGCAGGTCGCGGCACCGGTCGGTCTCGACCCGGAGGTCCGGCACCGGCAAGGGGTCGTTGGCCTCGTCGACGGCGACGAAGACGAAGTGGGAGTCGGTCGTCCGCTCGCGCTCGCCGGTTCGCGGGGCCTCCCGGTGGGCCCGCAGGTGGACGCGGACGCTCGTCCGGCCGGCCTCGTAGACGACGGCCTCGATGACGCAGACGTCGCCCTGCGGAATGGGGCGCTCGAAGTTCAGCCCCTCGATGCGGGCGGTCACGCAGGTCTCGCCGGCGTGCCGCATCGCGGCCATCGCGCCGACCTCGTCCATCCACTTGACGACGGTCCCACCGTGGGCGGCGCCGTAGTTATTGGTGTCGGACGGCTGGACGTGGTGGCGGTTCTCGATGTAGGTCTCGCTGACGGTGGGCATACCCTTCGGTCGTGCGGCAGGGCCAAACGTGTTGGCCTGGAGGATCGGCAACGCGACGACTACAGCTCTCCGACGATGGCGGTCTGCATCGCGTCGCTGTTGAACGCCTCTCCGGCGTCACCCTCCGGCGTGAGCACGACGAGGCCCGCCGAGCCCCCGACGAGTCCGTCGAACTCCGCGATGGCGGCCTCTGCCGCCGCCTCTGCACCTTGGCCGTCCTCGAGTCGATCGACGGCCCGCCGGGCGAGCGTCACGCGGGCGATGTCCTCGCCGGCGCCGGTCGCCGAGACGCCGCCGGCCGGCGTACAGTAGAACCCGGCCCCGACCTGCGGTACGTCGCCGACGCGGCCCGCCAGCGCGAGCCACCGGCCGCCGGTGGAGGTGGCCGCCGCGACCCCGTCGCCGTCGGTCGCGACCGCGCCGACCGTGTCGTGGTCGCGGCCCGGCGGCACATTGCCGCTCTCCTCGCCGCCCCCACTGCCACCGCCAGCGTCCACGCCCGCGTCGGGGTCCCGACCGAACCGCTCGCTCACCCACCGGGCGTGTGTGAGCCGGTCGCCGTCCGGGCGGTCATCGAGGTCGGCCCACCGCTCGCGAGTCTCCGGAGTCCGAAGGTTCACGCCGGTGTCGACGCCGACGGCCTCGGCGAGGTCGACGGCGTGGACGCCGGCGACGAGGACGTGCGGCGTCTCCGACTTGACGGCCCGGGCGACGTCGACGGCGTGTGCGACGCCGGGCATGCCGCAGGCGGCGCCGACTTCGCGGTCGTCGGTCATCAGGCCGGCGTCGGTCCGCACGTGGCCGTCCGACTGGACGGCGCCGCCGACCCCGGCGTTGAACCGGGGGTCCGACTCGAGCGCCCGGACGGTCGCACAGACCGCGGCCGTGGCCGTGTCGGCGTCGGTGCCGGCCGCGGCGGACGCGTCGAGTGCCCGCTGTCTGTCGGTCGGCTCGTCGGGTGGTGAGCCGGCGCCCCCGTGAGCGATGACGCGCATGCCACCCCCTCGGGCGGGGAGGGATTACCGCTTGCGACTCCGCGGCCCGAACGGGGCGGCGTCTGATCCGCGTAACGCGGCCACAGACCGGACGCTTGCGGTCGCCGCCACCCATGGCCGGCGGCCAGAGGGATTGTACCGGTCGGTGATGCACGATGCCGCGGGATAGCGGTACGCCTATGGGGGGCCCGGCTGAACGCGTGCGGCATGGGATACGACAACGTCGAGGTGCCGTCCGCCGGCCAGCGGGTGGAGCTATCGGGCGAGGACGAACTCGCCGCGCCCGACGACCCCATCGTCCCCATCATCCACGGGGACGGCATCGGCGTCGACGTCGGGCCGGCCGCCCAGACCGTCCTGGAGGCGGCCGCCGACGCCACCGGCCGGGAGATCCATTGGATGCGCGTTTACGCCGGCGAGTCCGCCCGCGAAACGTACGGCGAGAACCTGCCGGCGGACACCACGGAGGCGCTCAGGGAGTTCAAGGTCTCCATCAAGGGACCGCTGACGACGCCCGTCGGCGCCGGGTTCCGGAGCCTCAACGTCGCCCTGCGGAAGGAACTCGACCTCTATGCGAACATCCGGCCGACCTACCACCTCGAGGGCGTGCCCTCGCCCGTCAAGCGCCCCGAGCAGATGGACATGGTCACGTTCCGGGAGAACACCGAGGACGTCTACGCCGGCATCGAGTGGGAGGCCGGGACCGAGGCGGTCCGGGAGGTCGAGGCGTTCGTCGCCGAGGAGATGGGGTTCGACGACACCATCCACGACGGTCCCGTCGGCATCGGCGTCAAGCCGATCACCGAGTTCGGCACCAAGCGGCTCGTCCGGAAGGCCATCGACTACGCCTTAGAGCACGGCCGGGACTCGGTCACGCTCGTCCACAAGGGCAACATCATGAAGTTCACCGAGGGGGCGTTCCGCGACTGGGGCTACGAGGTCGCCGAGGCGGAGTACGGCGAGGAGGTCATCACCGAGGACACCCTCTGGGAGGAGCGGGACGGCGAACCGCCCGACGACGCCGTCGTCGTCAACGACCGCATCGCCGACAACATGCTCCAGCAGATCCTCACCCGGACCGACCAGTACGACGTCCTGGCGATGCCGAACCTCAACGGCGACTACGTCTCGGACGCCTGCGGCGCCCAGATCGGCGGGCTCGGCATCGCGCCCGGCGCCAACGTCGGCGACGGCCGCGTGCTGGCCGAACCCGTCCACGGCTCGGCGCCGAAGTACGCCGGCCAGGACAAGGTCAACCCGACCGCGATGATCCTCTCGGGCCGCATCATGCTCGAGTTCATGGGCTGGACGGACGCCGCCGACCTCGTCCGGGACGCCGTCGAGCGGACCATCGTCGACCGGAAAGTCACCTACGACATCGAGCGACAGATCGAGGGCGGCGAGAAGCTCGCGACCAGCGAGTTCGCCGCGGCCGTCGTCGACAACCTCCGCGAGTTGGCCTGAGCGTCCTACCAGTCGGGCCGCGCTATCTCGGCCACCCCGTCGGGGACCGGCGACTCGGACTGCAGCGTCCGGTACCACTCGAGCGTCCTTGCGGCATCGGGCCGCTCGACGGTGGTCTCCCTGCGGTCGGTCACCGCCAGCCGGTAGGTGATGGGGGCCGGGTCGCTGCCGGCCCGGCTCGGCGGCACCGCGAAGAGGGCCGCCAGTTCCGCAACGACGCCGTCGGCGTCGAGCCGACCGCGCAGCCTGCCGGTCTCGCCGCCGTCCAATCCTCGGGGCGTGGGGAGTCGGGCAGGGTCGGCCACCGACTCCGCTGTCACCGCGTTGCCGTCCCCCTCGTCGGTCACCGACGGCCGGAAGGCCGACAGCACCGCGACGAGGCGGTCCCGGTCGAACCGGTCGGCGGGCGACGGCGGCGTGAGGTCGTCGGGCTCGAGGTGGACCGACCGGGTGCTCTCGTCCCCGAAACGGACGACCGCCTCGCCGTCCTCGTACCACAGGCCTCTGAAGGCCCGGGTGACCGCGCCGAACTCGAGCTCCCGGATGGCGAACACCCGGTAGGTGAAGGCGCCGCCGTCGACGGTTGCGAGGGTCCGGGCCAGGTCGAACGGCTGTTCCCGGCGGCCGGCCTTATACTCGACAGCGACCCTCGCGGACCCGCCCGAGAGGGCGTCGACGTGGGCGTCGCCGAGCGTGGCTGGGTCCAGCTCGCCAGCGACCGCCACGGGGTCAGAACCACCGGCAGGGACCGGCGCCGGCGTCACGGTCGGTGTGGCCCCGCCACCATCGCTGGACGAACACCCGGCCAGCAGGCTCGCGACACTGGCGACGCCGCCGAGGTACGCCCGCCGGTCCATCCTCACTCCGCCCAGTCGGGGTCGGGCCGCGGCGGCGCGAACACATCCACGCCGCGGACCGGGCCCTCGCCGCGGTTCTCGGCGGCGTGGGGCTCCCCGCCCGGGATCGTGAACGACTCGCCAACGCTCACCGGGATCGCCTCGCCGTCGACGAGGAACGTCAACTCGCCCTCGTAGACGAACCCCGTCTGTTCGTGGCGGTGGCTGTGCTCCGGCACCGTCGCCCCCACCTCGATCTCGAAGCCCTGGATGCTCGTGCGGTCGCCGACGGCCAGTTGCGTGAGGTGGACCCGGTCGACGGCCTCGACCGTGGGCCGGTCGGCAAGTCCGACGCGTTCCATGGGGCCAGATAGGCTGGCGACGCCTTGAGCCCTTTCCCGGCGGTCAGGCGTCGAACCCGGCCCCGCCAGCCTCAGCAGCCTCGCCCAGCGCCGCGTGGGTCTTACAGCCGGCGCCGGTGTTGATGGCCACGACGTCGTCGTCGGGCCCGAAGACGCCACGGTCGGCGAGTTCGACCGTGCCGGCCAGCGCGACGGCGGCGGTCACGGAGGCCTCGGGGCCGGCGCTGCGGGCCAGCCGCAGGCTTGTCTCGACCGCCGCCGCGTCCGACACGGCGACGCCGGTGCCGCCGCTCTCGCGGACGGTCGAGAGCATCCACGGTGAGGCGCCGGGGTCGGGGATCTCGACGCCGCGGGCGACGCTGTCCGGATCCGGCCAGGGGTCGTGGGCCTCGGCGCCGGCCCGGATGGCCTCCACGACGGGTGCCGCCCCCGTCGACTGGGCGACGTGGAGTCGCGGCGGGTCCGGTCCGAGCCAGCCGACATCGCGGAGCTGCCGGTAGGCCTTCCAGATGCCGATCAGGCCCACGCCACCGCCGGTCGGGTACACGACGTGGTCCGGGACCTGCCAGTCGAGCGCGTCGAACAGCTCGAACCCCATCGTCTTCTTGCCCTCGTGCCGGAACGGCGTCTGGAACGTCGCCACGGAGTGCCAGCCGTGCTCGGCGCGGGCCTCATTGAAGGCCGCGCCTGCGTCGCCAATCTTACCGTCGACCAGGTGGAGGTCGGCGCCATGGGCGGCCACGAGGTCCTTCTTGACCGCGCCGGCCTGGTGGTTGAGGAAGACGTGACAGTCCATGCCGGCGCGGGCGGCGTAGGCGCTTGCGGCCTGGCCGGCGTTGCCCGCCGACGGGAGCGCGACGGCGTCGACGTCGCGCTCGTTGGCACAGGAGATGGCGGCCGCCTGGCCGCGGTCCTTGAACGTGTTCGTGGGGTTCTGGCCCTCGTCCTTCAGGAGCAGGCGGCCGACGCCCAGGTCGTCGGCGAGGCGGGGACAGGACAGAAGCGGCGTGTCGCCCTCGCCCATCGAGACCAGCGCGTCGGCGTCCCGGAGCGGGAGCAGTTCGCGGTAGCCCCACATCGAGCCGCCGCGGCTTGCCCACGTCTCGGGGGCCACCTCGAACGCCTCGAAGTCGTACCGCGGATCGAGGATGCCGCCGCAGTCCGGGCAGGGGTAGTCGGTCAGCGACAGGTCGTAGGTCGTGCCGCAGCCCCGACAGGTGATGTGGGAGACGCAACTGTCGGTCGATTCGAACGCCCCGGTGATGGACATGTCGGCGGCTCGGCCCTGCTCCCTAAAGCTCCTGTGACGAGGGCCTCCGTGGGCAGCGATCCGTGGCTGTCCGGCGGGCTACGCCTCGAGGTCGGCCGCCTCGAGCAGCTCGCCGAGTCGATCCCGGGCGTCCGCGTGCGGCGGCCGGTGGGGCGACCGGCCATGGCCGGCGGGCACACCCCGCTCCCGCATCGCCCACTTCAGCCCGGGCACGCCGAACTCGGCGGTGACGGCCCGATTCAGCTCGACGAGCGCGGCGTTCAGCCGGCGCGCCCGGGCCGCATCGCCAGCGTCGTGGCTCGCGGCCACCTCCGCGAGGGCCGCCGGCGCCAGGTTGGCGAGCCCGAGCACGCCGCCGGTGCCGCCGGCAGACAGCGCCTGGGCGAGGAGGCCGCCGCTGCCGACCAGGAGGTCGAACTCCGCGTCGGCGGTCCGTCGACGCGTCCGCAGGAAGGCCGCCAGGTCGCCGCTGGAGTCCTTCATGCCGGCGACTGACGGATGGCCGGCGAGCCGCCCGACGGTCGGGGGCTCCAGACGGACGCCGGTGTAGGTCGGCACGGAGTAGAGGTACACCGGGAGCGGCGAGGCGTCGGCGACCTTGCGGTAGTACGTCTCCAGGGCGGCCTGGTCGTGCTCGTAGTAGAACGGCGTGACGACCATCGCGGCGTCGGCACCCGCCTCGGCGGCGGCCCGCGTTGCCGCGAGCGTCTCCCGCGTGCCGGGGCTGCCGGTGCCGGCGACGACCGGGACCGAGGCCGCATCGGCAACGGTCGCGACGACCGCCGCGCGCTCGTCGGCCGTCATGAGTTCCGCCTCGCTGGTCGAGCCGCACGGCACGAGGAAGTCGACGCCGCGGGCCTCGACCCACGCGACGACCTCGCGGAGGCGCTCGTGGTCGACGTCGCCCGACTCGTCGAACGGGGTGACGAGCGGCGGTCCGATGCCCTCCATGCCCGGTGGGCGGCCGCCTGCCAGTTGGGGCTTTCGACCGCTGACCCGCGGCGGACCCCCGGCGTGCGGCGGCCGGAACCCGGACCGACCGCCCCCGAACTTTTGCCCAATGCCGCTGGAGGTGCCGGTATGTACGCGGTCGTCGGCTGCTCGAACTGCCGGGCGCTGTGGGTGGTCGAGGACCGCCCGGAGACCACGCAGTGTCCCCGCTGTCGGACCCGCCACCGGTTCGAGCGGCTCAAGGTGTTCGCGGAGGCCGAGGCCGCCGACGCGGCTGCCCGTGCCCGGGGCGAACTGCTAGCCGAGCGGGCCGAGGCGGGCGAGTTCGTCGAACCGGCGGCCGTCGACGCCGACGCGGTCGGGATGACCGAGGAGGCATTCCTTGCCGCGTCCGGGCTCGACGCGGAGGAGGTTACAGCGGCCGGCGACCGCCGGGGCCCGGGCGAAGGGTCGCGGAGCCGCCGGCAGGTGGTGCTGGACGCGCTGGCCGATCTCGAGGCGCCGACCGGCGACGACCTCCGGGCGTACGCCGCCGAGCACGGGGTCGAGGCCGAGTACGTCGACCGGGCGCTGGCGAAACTCGAACGGTCCGGCGAGGTGACGCGGGCCGACGGGGTCTACCGGCGGCTCTGAGCGCGCCAGTCCGAACCGGCTTTGTACCGGTCGGCCGTCGACAGCGACATGGACCGGGAGCCGACGGCGTATAGCCGGCCGCTCGTCGTGTTCGGCCTCGGCGCCGTACTGGTGGCCGACCTGGCCGTCGGGATACCGTCCGCCGCATTCGTCGGCGCCGGGGCGACAGTGCTTTTCGCCGCCGGGGCGGTCCACCTCGCCGCCGGCGAGCGGCGGGCCGCCGCCGGCTGGGGCATGTTCGCGCTCGCGCTGGGGTTCTTCCGGTTCATAGAAGGGGGCTCGGACGCGCTCGTGCTCTTGGCCGTGGGGTCGCTGGTCGTGGCCGGGCTCGCGTTACAGTTCAGCGAACGCGTCGAGGACCGGCTCTGAAACTGCTGGGACCCCGACCGTTTTGGCCACGCCGAGCGACGCTGGGACGCATGGAGATCAGGCGACCGTCGCCCGACGACGCCCGCCAGGTCAGGGCAGCCTGGGCGCGCGCGTGGCGAGCCGGCCACCGCGAGGTGGTCTCCGAGGAGGTGCTCTCCGAGATCCAGCTCGACCCGTCACCCGATGCCGTCCAGCGGTGGCACGACCGGCTCGACACCTGGCGGGACTCCATCCTCGTGGCGGACGACGACGGCGTCGTCGGCTTCATCCAGATCCGTCTCGAGGAGACGAAGCCGTTCGTGAGCGACGACGAGGCCGACCTGAAGGAGCTGTACGTCCACCCCGACCGGTGGGGTGAGGGGGTGGGAACGGCGTTGCTCGAGGCCGGCCTCGACCGGCTCCCGGCCGACGTCGCGGCCGTCCGGCTGGAGAGGCTTTCCGGCAACGAGCGGGCCGCCGCCTTCTACGAGGACCGCGGGTTCGAGCGGACCGGCGACCACACCGTGGACATCGGTGGGGAGCAGTATCCGGCCGATGTCTACACGCGACGGCTCGACGGATAGCCGGCGAGTCGACCCCCGACGAGGGCCTACCGACCCAGTTCAGCGTGGGCGCCGGCGAGATTGTCCGAAGCGAGCGCGCCGAGCAGCGACAGCTCCCCGCCCAGCGCGGCGGTCGCGATGACCTCCGCGAGGGCGTCGGCGTTGCTGCCGGCGGGGTCACCGCCGCCGCGGACCCCGACCACGTCCAGCGCCTCGGCCTGGGTCGGGAGCGTCGTCCCGCCGCCGACCGTCCCGACCTCCAGCGACGCCAGCGTGAGACTGGCGTAGAGGTCCCCATCGCGGACGTCCGCGGTGGTGATGGCGTTGGCGCCTTCGACGACCTGGGCCAGGTCCTGGCCGGTCGCGAGGAAGGCGGCGGCGACGGTGTTGGCAGCGTGGGCGTTGAACCCGAGCGACCCCGCCTTGGCGGAGCCGACGAGGTTCTTCCGGGTGTTGGCCTCCACGATGGCCGCCGGCGTGGTGTCGAAGTACGTCTCGACGGTCTCGCGCGAGATCTCGACATCGGCGGCGACAGTGCGGCCGCGGCCCTCGACGCTGTTGACCGCGGCGGGCTTCTTGTCCGAACAGAGGTTGCCCGACAGCGCCACGAGGTCGGCCTGCGTCTCCGCGGCGACGACGTCGCAGGCGGCCTCCGTGGCGATGGTGGCCATGTTCATTCCCATTGCGTCCTTGGTGTCGTAGGCGAACCGGAGGAAGACGCTGTCGCCGACGACGTACGGCGTGACCTCGCGCAACTCGCCGTGGCTCGTGGTCGACTCGGCGGCCTCGGCGAGCGCGTCGACGTTGTCCCGGACCCAGGCGGCCACCTCGTCGGCCTCGCCGACGTCGTCGACCTGGAAGACGGGCGCCCGCGTCATCGCGTTCTGCAGCACCCGGGCGGTGGCGCCGTCGGCGGCCCGGATGGCCGTACAGCCGCGGTTGACCGAGGCGACGAGAGCGCCCTCCGTGGTCGCCATGGGGAGGAACCGCTCGCCGTCGACGGCGCCGCCGTCGATCCGGATGGGCCCGACGACCCCCATCGGGACCTGGGCCGCGCCGAGCATGTTCTCGATGTTCGGCTCGGCGTCGGCGGCGTCGAAGGTGTAGGCGCCGACGGCGTCCAGGTCCGCCGCGGTGTCCTCGGCGAGCAAGCGGCGTCGGGCCGTCGCGGCGACGTCGGGGTCGGCGTGCGCTTCGAGTTCGTGCAGGCGCAACTCGCCGCTCCGGACTCCTTCGACGAGCTCCTCGGTGTCCATACCGGCGCCTCGCGGGGGCGGGACTAATGGCTTCGGTGAGTACCGCAGGAGGTTTCAAGGCCGTCGCGGCCGGCGGTCAGGTATGACCGAGGCGGCAGACCGCATCTTCCGGAACGCGGAGGTTCATACGCTTTCGGCACCCGACTCGGCGGCTGACGCCGCCTCGCCGGACCGTGCCGGGCGGCACGCGGACGAGCCCCACGAGGCCGTCGCGGTCCGGGACGGTCGCGTGGTCCGGGTCGGCGACGGCGACGAGGTCGGGTTCCTGGAGGGCGTCGCGACCGACGTGGTCGACTGCGAGGGCGGCGTCCTCCTCCCCGGGTTCATCGACGCCCACACCCACATGGAGGTGCTCGGCCGACGGCTCGTCCACGCCGACCTCGGGGCGGCGACCGACCGGGAGGACGCCCGCGCGCGGCTCGCGGACGCCCCGGGCGACGACTGGATCCTCGGGTACGGCTACGATGAGTCCACCTGGCCCTCCGGCGACTTGCTCACCCGCGAGGACCTCGACGAGGTCTCCACGGGGACACCGGTCGTCGCGTTCCGGGAGGACCTCCACACGGCGTCGGTGAACTCGCTGGTGCTGGAACGGTACGCCGACGACCTGCCGGCCGACGACGTCGCTCGCGAGGACGGCGAGCCGACCGGCGTCGTCACCGAGGGGGCCGCCGAGTTCGTCCGGATGGAGACCGCGCCGGGCCGCGAAGAGACGAAACGGCTCGTCGAAGCGGCCCGCGACTACGCCCACGAGCGCGGCGTTACCGGCGTCCACGACATGGTCAGACGCTCCGACGCCCCGGCCGCCTACCGGGAGCTCGCCGTCGCCGACGACCTCCATCTGCGGGTGCGGCTCTACTACTGGACCGACCACCTCGACGCCGTCGAGGAACTCGGGCTGGCGTCGGACCACGGCGGGGACCACGTCGAGGTCGGCGGCATCAAGACCTACACCGACGGCTCCATCGGCGCGGGCACCGCGAAGCTGACCGAGCCCTACGCCGACCGCGAAGGCACCGGCGAGTTGGTCGTCACCCCCGAGGAACTGGCCGAGGTCGTCGACCGCGCGGAGGCCCGCGAACTCCAGCTCGCGGTCCACGCCATCGGCGACGAGGCGGTCCGGGTCGCCCTCGACGCCCTGCCCAACAACCCCGACGCCAGACACCGCATCGAGCACGCCGAACTCCTCCCGCCCGACCTCGAGCCGTCGGAGTTCCACGCCGTCGCCTCGATGCAGCCGAACTTCCTCCGGTGGGCGCGCGAGGGCGGGCTCTACCACGACCGGCTCGGGGAGGCCCGGACGGCGGCCTCGAACCGCTTTGCGGACATCCAGGCAGCCGGCGTCACGCTGGCGTTCGGCAGCGACGGTATGCCGCTTTCTCCCCTCTACGGCGTCGAACAGACCGTCACGGCGCCCGAATCCGGCCAGCGCCTCGGCGTCACCGACGCCCTTCGGGCCTACACCGCCGGTGCGGCCTACGCGGGCCGGGCCGAGGACCGGTTCGGCACGGTCGAACCGGGCAAGTGCGCGGACTTCGTCGTCCTCGCCGAGTCGCCGTGGGCCGTCGACCCCGGGGACATCGCCGACATCGCGGTCGCGATGACGGTCGTCGACGGCGAGGTCGTCCACCGGGCGTGAGTCAAGGCGGCGGAACGAGGGCGGGCGTCAGGAGGCCCGCGTCGCCCGACCGCGAAGGGGCGGTTATTTGACGCCGGCTCGCCAAGCCGCCGGCGAATGCTGCACACGCCAAGCCGGATCGGTCTCGCCGTCGCCCTGGTCGTCGCGTTCGCGGTCGTCTGGTCGCTGGCGGGCCGGGGGCGGTGGCGCGCCCGGTTCACCGACCGCTTCGTCCTCGGGGTGCCCTGGGGCACGCTCGTCACCGTCGCCGTGGTCGTCGGGTTCTACCTCCTCGCACAGAGCGGGCTCCGGCACTGGTCCGCTCCCGTCGTCTACCCCTTCGTCACCTGGTCGTACTTCTATCCGACCGGCATCCTGACCGCCGGCGTCGCCCACGGCTCCCCCGGTCACCTCCTCGGGAACATGCTGGGGACGCTTGCCTTCGCGCCCATCGCCGAGTACGCCTGGGGCCACTACCCACCCTCGGACCGCGGCCGCACCCGCCTCGGGCTCCGGGACACCGGCGGCCTCCTGGCACGGCCGGTCGTCCGCGCGCTCGTCGTCTTCCCCGCCGTCCTGCTGCTCGCGGCGTTTCTCACCGCCGCGTTCGCCGCCGGCCCCGGCCTCGGCTTCTCCGGCGCCGTCTTCGCCATCGCCGGCCTCGCGGTCGTCACCTACCCCGTCACGACGCTTCTGGCGCTCGTCGCCGCCAGTGCCCTCGGCACCGTCTACCGGGCGATCACCGAGCCGGTCGTCCGGGCGGGCATCGAGGCCGGCGGGCCCTCGCCGCCCCCGTGGGCCTCCATCGCCTTTCAGGCACACCTGCTCGGCTTCCTCGTCGGCGTCGCCGTCGGCGCGGCGCTGTTGAGCCGGCGGGGCCGCCGCCCGGCCCTGGACCGGGTGTTCCTCGCGACGCTCGCGCTCGGCCTGGTGCAGGCGCTGTGGCTGTTGGTCTGGGTCGACGGCGAGACGTTCGTCCTCTACCGCGCCGCCGGCGTCGCCCTCGTCGCCCTCCTGTCCGTGCTGGTCGCCGCCGCGGCCGGCGGCAGCCACCGCCCGCTCCCGAAACCGCTGTCCGCGGTGCCGCGGCGGCCGAAGCGCCGCCACCTCGCGGCAGTGTGGCTCTTCCTCGTCCTCGTCGCGGCCGCCACCGGCATCGCAGCCGTCGTCATGGAGGCCGACCTCGTCGGCCTCGGCGTCGGCGTCCTCGTCCTCGCCGCCGTCGTCCTGGCGGTGCCCGCGCTCCCGCCGCTTCTGCCGGACCGGCTGGTCGCCTCCCCGGTGTCCCGCCGGTGGAGCGCGGGCGCGGCGGTCGTCGTCGCCGCCGTCGTCGTCGCCGCCCCCGCCGTCCCGCTAGGGTTCGTCGTGGTCGCCGACGACGCCGGCGTCCCCGGCGGGACGGCCGTCGAGGTCCGCGACTACGACGTCGCCTACGGCGAGAACGTCACACCCCCACGGGACACGCTCGTCGACTTCGGTAACGAGACCGACCCCGTCAACGTCACCGGCGTCATCGTCGAGAGCGGCGACCGTGAACTGTGGGGCGTCGCCGTCCGGGAGGAGTCACTCGCGTTCGCCGGCAACGACACCGTCGTGCTGGGCGGCCTCGGCTGGCGCGAGACCGTCGATGCCAACCGGACCGGCTGGACCGTCCCCGGCAACGACACCGTCTACGCCGTCGACCTGACCCACGAGGGCGCGACCACCCGGTCGTTCCGCTCGGCCCCCTCGACCGCCGACGTCCTGGTCGACGGCCGCCGGGTCGCCGTCGCCCCGACCACGGACGGCTTCGAACTCCGCGTGCAGGCGAACGGCTCGACGGTCGGCACGGCGCCGATCCCGGCCGCGAACGAGTCGGCGTCCGTCGGCGACCTGCGGCTGGAGACCCGGGTCGAGGACGGCACGGCGCGGGTCGTCGCGGTCGCCGACCGGACGGAGGTCCAGGTCGCCGCCCGGGAGACATACGACTGACGCGACGGCTATGGCGAGGGCGAGGCGTTCGTCCGCTACCGCGCCGCCCGGCTCGCGTGTCGTCGGTCGCTTCGCTTCCTGCTCGCGGCTCACTTCGTTCACCGCTCGCTCACTCCGAGGCCTCACTGCGTTCGGCCTCGCGACTCCCGCTCGCTCGTTCGGCGGCGCTCCCGCTGGTCGCGCCGCCCGCGTCGCCCTCGACGCCACCCACCCGTCCGTTCGGCACCACCCGGCCGTTTGCGGGCACTACCTCGCCCAAGATCCGGATTTTCGGCAATATTCCCCACATGATCCCGTCTTTGAAGACGAAATTTTATCAATACCGCCGTCCGTAGACCGAGCTACCCGACGAGGTACCCACACATGCCCGAGATGGACACGGTCGACCTCGAGACCGACCTCAGCCTGTTCAAGTACGACGACCTCGAACAGCTCCCGCCCGCCTACCGCGACCTCGACGAGTCCGAGCGGACCCGCCGCATCGAGGCCGCCCGCGCGGAACTGGGCGAGGCGGTCGTCGTGCTCGGCCACAACTACCAGCGGCGCGAGATCGTCGAGCACGCCGACTTCATCGGCGACTCCTACCAGCTCTCGAAGCGCGCCGCCGAGGCCGACGCGGATTACGTCGTCTTCTGCGGCGTGACGTTCATGGCCGAGTCCGCTGACATCATCACCGACGACGACCAGACGGTCATCCTGCCGTCGATGGAGGCCTCCTGCCCGATGGCGGGGATGGCCGAGGCGCTGCAGGTCGACGCCGCCTGGGCCGAACTCACCGCGGCGGCCGACGACGCCGACATCGTCCCCATCACCTACATGAACAGCTACGCCGACCTCAAGGCCTTCTGCGCCGAACAGGGCGGGCTGGTCTGTACCTCCTCGAACGCCCACGAGGCCTTCGAGTACGCCTTCGACCGCGGCGACAAAGTCCTCTTCCTGCCGGACAAGCATCTCGGCTACAACACCGCCCACCGGCTCGACATGGCCGGGGCGACCGCCGAGTGGGACCCCTGGGACCCCGAGGCGGCCGACGCCGAGGCGGTCGCCGACGCCGACATCGTGCTGTGGGACGGCTACTGCCAGGTCCACGAGCGGTTCACCGAGGCCCACATTGAGCAGTTCCGCGAGGCGCACCCGGACGGCAACGTCATCGTCCACCCCGAGTGCCGCCGCGAGGTCGTCGAGGCCGCCGACGTCGCCGGCTCGACCTCGACCATCTGTGAAACCGTCGAGGCGGCCGACCCCGGCGAGACCTGGGCCATCGGGACCGAGATCCACCTCACGAACCACCTCCAGCGGTGGCACCCCGAGGTCGACGTCGTGCCACTCTGTGGCGACGCCTGCATGGACTGCAACGCGATGCGGCAGGTCGATCCGAACTACCTGACGTGGGTGCTCGAGGCGCTGGCCGACGGCACCGAGCGGAACGTCGTCGAGGTCCCGCCGCGCGAGAAGGAACTGGCCGAACTCGCCATGGAGCGCATGCTGGAGGTGTGACATGGCGGGTAGCGAGACGCAACGCGTCTCGGAGACGCGAGCGGGGAGCGGAGCGACCCGCGAGCCGCGAGGCCGACCGCAGGGAGGCCTCGGAATGAGCGAGCGGGGAGCGGAGCGACCCGCGAGCCGCGAGGCCGACCTCCTCGTCGTGGGCAGCGGCATCGCGGGCTGTGCCGCCGCGCTGGCCGGCGCCCGCGCCGGCGCCGACGTCACCCTCGCCACCAAGGCCGCCCGGCCGGAGGACTCGACGTCCTTCTGGGCGCAGGGCGGCGTCGCCGTCGCCCGCGGCGACCCGGAGACCCTGAAGGCCGACATCGTCGCGGCCAGCGACGGCCTCGCTGACCCCGAGGCGGTCGACGTCCTCGTCTCCGAGGCCGACGACGCCGTCCGGGACGTCTTCGTCGAGACGCTCGACGTCGACTTCGACGGCGACGAGGCGTTCGACTACGGCCGCGAGGCCGCCCACAGCGAGCCGCGGATCCTCCACGTCGACGCCGCCACCGGCCGCCACCTCCTGGCGCCGTTCCTGAATCACCTCGCCGACCACGACCGCGTGGAGGTGCTCGAGGACACCACGGCCCTCGACCTCGTCACCCACGAAGGCCGCGTTCACGGCGCCATGATCGAACGTGACGGCGAGTGGGCGACCTGCTTCGCCGGCGCGACGGTGCTGGCGACCGGCGGAATCGGCGCCTGCTACGGCCGCTCGACCAACCCGCCGACCGCGACCGGCGACGGCATCGCGATGGCCGCACTCGCCGGCGCCGACGTCGCCGACATGGAGTACGTCCAGTTCCACCCGACCGCGTTCGCTGGTGAGGGCGAGACCGGGGACGGTCAGGGCACCTTCCTGCTCAGCGAGGCCGTCCGCGGCGAGGGCGCCGTGCTCCGGAACGCCGAGGGCGAGCGGTTCATGCCCGACTACCATCCGGACGCCGACCTAGCGCCCCGCGACGTCGTCGCCCGCGCCGTCCAACGGGAGCGCGAGCGGACCGGCGCGGTCCGGCTCGACGTGTCGTCGCTTTCGTTCGAGGACGAGTTCCCGGCCCTGGCCGACGCCTGCGAGCGCCGCGGCGTCGACCCCGCCGACGGCATCCCCGTCGCGCCCGCCCAGCACTTCCTCTGTGGCGGCATCGCCGTCGACACCGAGGGCCGCACCTCCCTGGACCGCCTGTTCGCGGTCGGCGAGTGCTCACGGACCGGCGTCCACGGCGCCAACCGCCTGGCCTCCACGAGCCTGCTCGAGTCGCTAGTGTGGGGACTCCGCGCCGGCGAGGCCGCCGCCGGGTTCGACCCCGAGCGGGTCGAGCCCCCGGAGCTGCTCGACCGCGACCCCGCGCTGCCCGACAGCTTCGCCGACGAGAAGTTCGTCCGGCTCCGCCGCGTCATGACCGAGTCCGTCGGCATCACCCGCTCGGCGGCGGACCTCGACCGGGCGACGAGCGTGCTCCGGCGGCTGAAGGGCGAGGTGGACGCCTACACCCGGACGCGGACGAGCCGGTCGCTGTACGAACTCCGCGGCGCGGCCGTGACCGCCCTGCTCGTCGCCCGCGCCGCCGCGAACAACGACGAGTCCCGCGGCTGCCACCACCTCGAGGAGGGCGCCGCCGTTGACGCCGATTGAGCGCTCGCAGGTCGAGCGCTGGCTCCGGGAGGACCTCGGCCACCACGACGTGACCAACGACGTCCCCGGCCGGACCGCCGGCCGGCTCGTCGCGAAGGCCGAGGGCGTCGCGGCCGGCCTCGACGCTGCCGCGGCGGTGTTCGAGTACCTCGACGTCGCGGTGACCGACTGCGTCGACGCCGCCACCGCCGTCGACGCTGGCGACGTCCTCCTCCGCGTCGAGGGCCCCGCCGCCGCCGTCCTCCGGGGCGAACGGGTCGCCGTGAACGTCGCCGGCCACGCGGCCGGCGTCGCCACGCGGACCCGGCGGGCCGTCGAGGCCGCCCGCAGCGTCGCCGACGACGTCCGCGTTGCTGCCACCCGAAAGACCACGCCCGGGCTCCGGGGCCTCGAGAAGCGCGCCGTCGCCGCCGGCGGGGGCGACACCCACCGGCTGGACCTCTCCCACATGGTGATGGTGAAGGACAACCACGTCGCGGAACTCGGTCTCGAGACGGCCGTCGAGCACTTCCGCGAGCGCGCCTCCTTCGCGACGAACCTCGAGGTGGAGGTCGAGTCCCCGGCCGACGCCGCCCGCGCCGCCGAGGCGGGCGCCGACGTGGTCCTCCTCGACAACATGACGCCCGAGGAGACGGTCCGCGCGGTCGAGGCCATCGACGGCGGCGCGCTCGCGGAGGCCTCCGGCGGCATCACGGTGGAGACCGTGCCCGACTACGCGGCCACGGGCGTCGACGTCGTTTCGCTGGGCTGTCTCACACACTCGGCGCCCGCGCTGGACCTCTCGTTCCGGACCGGGTCGGTCGACTGACTGGCTCGATCGACTGACTGGCTCGATCGACTGAAAGGGCCGGTCGACTGAAGGGTCGATCGACCGATCGGCGAGCCCGACGTGGGGCTGCGGGTCTCAGTCGTTGACGGCGCCGGAGAAGGTCAGCACGGCGCCGACGGCGGCGACGACCAGGCCGCCGAGCCGGACCAGCTGCCACTGCATCGTCTCCTCGTCGCTGCTACCGCCCATGCCGAAGAAGCCGGAGTTCTCCTGGGCCTGCATCAGTTCCATGTGGCCGTACACCAGGACGATGGCGCCCACGACGAGGGCGACCAGGCCCAGTATCATGAGCGCGTCCACGTTGTTGTCACTCATTGCACTCGCACCCAATCGGGGCGGGGGATATAAACATTCTGGCCCAGTGGTAGGATACAGGTCGGTCGATTCTGGTGACTCCGGGTCTGAAACGGCGGTATGCGGGTTGGCGGCTGCACGAGGCCCGATCGGTGCCGGGTCGTGCTCAGGACAGCAGGTTGGTGCCGGGTCGTGCTCGGGACAGCAGGTCGCTGCCGGTCATCGCGTCCGGGACCGCGACGTCGATGCGTCGGAGCAGCGTCGGCGCGACGTCCGCCAGCGTCCCCCCGTCCCTGACGCTCGCCTCGCCGCCGCCGTCGCCGGCGGGCGCGACGTAGACGAACGGCACCGGGTTGGTGGTGTGGGCGGTCTGGGGGTCCGCCGGGGTGCCCATGTCGTCGGCGTTGCCGTGGTCGGCGGTGACGAGGAGGTGCCCGCCGGCCGACCGGACCGCCCCGGCGAGCCGGCCGAGTTCGGCGTCGACGGCCTCGACGGCCGCGACGGCGGCCCCGAAGTCACCGGTGTGGCCGACCATGTCCGGGTTCGCGTAGTTGCACACGACGATGTCCGGGGCCCCGTCGCCAGCCGCCTCGATGCGGTCACACACCCCGTCGGTCACCTCGGGCGCCGACATCTCGGGCTGTCTGTCGTACGTCGGGACGTCGGGACTGTCGACGATCTCCCGCCGCTCGCCGTCGAATTCTATTTCCCGGCCGCCGTCGAGGAAGTAGGTGACGTGGGGGGACTTCTCGGACTCGGCGGCGCGGAGCTGGGTCAGGCCGGCGTCGGCGACCGCCTCGCCGAGCGTCCGTTCGGGCGAACGCGGCGGGTACGCGACCGGGAGGTCGAACCTCTGGTCGTACTCGGTCATCGTGACCAGCCGGACGGCCGGGGGGTCGGTGTCGAACGGCCACGCGGGGTCGATGTCGGCGAGCATCCGGACCAGCTGTCGGGCCCGGTCGGCGCGGAAGTTCACGAAGACCACGGCGTCGCCCTCGGACAGCGCCGGCCCGCCCTCGATCAGGGTCGGCTCGACGTGCTCGTCGGTGACCTCGCGGTCGTAGGCGTCCTCGACGGCCGCCACGGTCGAGTCGGCGACGTGGGGTGCCTCGCGGTGGACGATGGCGTCGTAGGCGCACTTCGTCCGCTCCCAGTTCCGGTCGCGGTCCATCGCGTAGTACCGCCCGCACACCGTCGCGACGTCGCCGGTCCCGCAGTCGTCGACCACCGACTCGAGGTCCGCCAGATAGCCCGCACCGCTCGTCGGCGGCGTGTCCCGCCCGTCGGTGAACGCGTGGGTGACCGCCGCCACGTCGCGCTCGGCGGCGAGTTCGAGCACGGCATGGAGGTGCGTCTGGCAGGCATGGACGCCACCATCGGAGACCAGCCCCATGACGTGGACGCGCCCGGCGTGCCGATCGGCGTACGCGAACGCGCCCTCGATGGCCTCGTTAGCCGCGAGCGCGCCGGCGTCGACGTCGTCCGTGACGCGCGCCGAATCCTGGAGGACCACGCGGCCGGCGCCGAGGTTCAGGTGGCCCACCTCGCTGTTGCCCATCTGGCCCGCCGGCAGGCCCACGCGGCGCCCGTAAGTCTCCAGCGTTCCGAACGCCCCCGCCGCCCGGAGGCGGTCGAACGTCGGCGTGTCGGCGGCCGCGACGGCGTCCCGACCGCCCTGGGCCGGTGCCTCGGGGCCGTCCCACCCCGTCCCCAGGCCCCAGCCGTCCAAGATCACCAGCGCGGCCTTCATAGCGATACTCTCACTGATATCGATCAGCATCCTCCGTGCTCGCCGCCCTCGCGCCTTTCACGGTCTCCCTGACGGCCTCGACGCCCTCGTCGTGAACCAGATCACCCACGATCACGGTGTCCGCCCGCTGTCGCATCTCGAGGGCCGACTCGTAGTCGCGAATGCCGCCGCCGTAGAAGACCGAGGCGTCGTCTGTGCCGTCGGCGGCCGCCCGCACAATGGCCGGGTCGCCGTAGGTTCCGGAGTACTCGACGTAGACGATCTCCTGGCCGAGCGCGCGGTCGGCGATTTCGGCGTAGGCGGCGACCTCGTCCGGGTCGAGGCCGCAGTCGGCGTCGGTGTACTCCGCGACTGACGCATCGGGGTTCATAATGACGTATGCCTCGGTGTACGTGCGCCGCCAGTCGATGCGGTCGTCGAGCCGCGCCCACTCCTTGTGGGCGCCCACCGTCCAGAAGGGGTCGCCGGCGTTGAGCACGATCGGGATGAGGTAGCCGTCCAGGCCGTCCCGGTGGACCACGCTCGCGACGTTCGAGGGCTCGATGTACACCGGGACGTCGTGGGCCGCCGTCGCCTCGACCACCCGCGCCATCTTCGCCTCGGTCATGCCGGTGGTGCCGCCGATCTCGAGGGCGTCGGTGCCGGTGGCGCAGACGTCCTCGAAGGTCTCGCCCGCCCGGAGCGTTTTGTCCGGGTCGATCTTGACGACGTGGTCCCAGTCGGCCCAGGGGACGCCCATAGGCGGGCCCAACCCGCGGGTCGCTAAAACAACTTCGGGTTCGCGCCCCGCGTACGCGCCGGCGTGGTGGGTCGATCCACCGGGACGTCGGGTCACCGTGGGGTTTCGCGGGTCACGAGCCGGCCGCCGCGTCGGCGGTGACCGCCGCCTGCCACTCGCGGATGCGATCCGCCGAGACCCCCTGGACGTCGTCGGCGACGGCCTCGGCGTCGGCGCCCCGGAGGTCCTCCAGGGATTCGACGCCGGCCCGGGCGAGCTTGTCGGCCGTCTTCTCGCCGACGCCCTCCAGGTCCTCGACCCCCGAGGCGGCCTGCCGCTCTCGGTACTCCGCGTAGTTACAGATCGGACACCCGAGTTCCCAGGGGTCGTCGTCGCCGTCGTCGCCGACGTGGAGGTGGGGCAGCCCGTGGACGGCGCAGGTCCGCTCGGTCACCTCGATGTCGCCGCGCCGGGGCAGCGGCAGCGAGTACTCACAGTCGGGGTACCGGGTACAGCCGACGAGCCGGGAGCCGTTCCGGAGCCGCTTTATCGCCAACTCGCCGTCGTGGTCCGACCCACAGTCCGGACACGTCCCGATCACGCGGTCCTCGGTTTCGTCGGCGTCCTCGGCCTCACAGCGGGGACAGCCGTGGACGAACGTGCTCCGGCCGGCTAGCATCTTCACTTGCCGCATGTCGTGGTCCGGACAGGTCTCCTCGAGCACCGTCGGCTCGCCCTGGTTCGGCAGCGGGAGCGTGTTCCGGCAGTCCGGGAAGCCGTCGCAGCCGACGAAGTATGAGCCCTGCCGGGACCGCCTGACGAGGAGGGCCTCGCCGCAGTCCGGACACGGGCCGAGCGTCCGGGCGGCCTTCATCGAATCCCGGAGGTGCTCGCCGATGGCCTCCCGGGAGTCGTGGAGGTCCTCGAAGATGGCCGAGAGCATCTCGCGGGACGCTTCGGTGACGTCCTCGAGGTCGGCGTCGCCCTCGGCGATGGCGCGCATGTCGGCTTCGAGCTGGGTCGTCATGTCCTCGTCGACGATGCGGTCGGCGAACTTCTCGGCGGCCTCGACGACGCCCATCGCCAGCGCCGTCGGCCGTGGCGGGTCGCCATCGACGTAGCCCCGGTCGTACAGCTTCTGGAGGGTGTGGTGTCTGGTCGACTTCGTCCCCAACCCCCGGTCGGCCATCTCCTCGATGAGCCGGGACTGGCCGCGGCGCCGGGGCGGCTGGGTCTCCTTGGCCTCCAGCCGGACGTCGGACACGTCGAGGACATCGCCCTCCTCGACGGCGGGGACGTAGTTCTCGGCGGTCGACCCGTAGGGGTAGACGGCGTGGTAGCCGGGCTTGACCAGGCGCTTGCCGTTCGCCTTCAGCAGCCGGTCGTCTGCCTCGCTGACCACCTTCAGGTGTTCCCACTCGGCGGCGTCGGCGACGGTGGCGAAGAACCGCCGGACGACGAGTTCGTACACCTTCCACTCGTCGTCCGATAGTTCCTGCCGGCCGGGGACCTCGCCCGTCGGGTGGATGGGCGGGTGGTCGGTCGTCTCCTCGTCGCCCGCCGTCGGCTCGACGTCGCCGTCGAGAAGCGTTTGGGCGTCCTCGTCGAACGGGTGGTGGCCCACGAACGATTCGAGGAGGTGCGCCGGGTCGAGGTCGTCCGGGTACACCGTGTTGTCGGTCCGGGGGTACGTGACGTAGCCGGCGGTGTACAGTTCCTCGGCGACGCTCATCGCCCGCTGGGCGGACAGCCCGAGCGACCCGGCCGCGCTGATGTAGGCCATGGTGTCGAACGGCTCCGGCGGCGCGTCGGTCCGCCGGCGGCGGTTCACCGACCGGACGACCGCCTCCCCGGCCTCGGAGAGGTCCGCGTGGACGGCCTCCGCGGCTCCCTCCTCCCAGACCCGTTCGGTCTCGGTGCCGTCCTCGCGGTGGAAGTACTGGGCCTCGAAGGCCTCCTCGGCGCTGAGGTCGGCGAACAGCTCCCAGTAGTCGTCGGGCTCGAAGGCCCGTATCTCCCGCTCGCGGTCGACGATCAGCTTCAGGGTCGGCGACTGCACCCGACCGACGGAGATGAAGTCCTCGCCGAGCCGGCCGGCCGACAGCGAGAGAAACCGGGTCAGCGCCGCGCCCCACAGCAGGTCGATGACCTGGCGGGCCTCGCCGGCGGCCGCCAGGTCGACGTCGAGGTCGTCGGGGTGGGCGAAGGCGTCCCTCACCTCCGTCTGGGTGATCGACGAAAAGCGCACCCGCCGCGTGGGGACGTCGGTGACGGACTCTATGAGTTCGTGGGCCTCCTTGCCGATGAGTTCGCCCTCCCGGTCGTAGTCGGTGGCGATGACCGCCTCGTCGGCCGCCCCGGCCAGTTCCTCCAACGTGCGGACGATGTTCTCCTGGGTCGGCGTCTTGACGACGTCGGCGCCGACCAGCTCGACCGGCTGGACGTCCCGCCACTCGGAGTACTCCGGGGGGAAGTCGACGCCGACGACGTGGCCGGACAGGCCCACGCACCGCCGGTCGCCCCAGCGGTAGACGTTGACGCCGTTCCGCCGCTCGACGGACGCCGCCCCCTCCGAGAGGATGTCGGCGATGCGTCGCGCGGCGTCGTCCTTCTCGGTGACGATGAGTTCCACGGTGGGGGCCGATAGGCCGACTCGGACTTTCAACCTTTCGTCGTGGGAGGCCCGAAACCGCAGGCGGGCGCGCCCACGAGCGCGGACGCATAGCAGTACCCTCGCGAGCCGGTGTGGGCGGTCGCCCGGCCCGTCGGCGCGTGAGCGACCGTGACGTGTGCGCGCGACACCAACCACCGATGTCAGTGTGCCCCTTAGCTTCGGCTCCTGTCGGTTCCCGCAGCTTCGGGAGCCCGGTCGTGTCACCGGGCCCCGTCGGTGGATCCGTCGCCGATTCAGACACCGGCTCTGACCGACGGGCGAACTCGCGGCTGCCCGCCCGGGAGACACCGTAAGCGGAGTCCGTCGTACCGACCCGTTCATCGACGTATAGCTATCACCCCGATATCCGGCGCGTCGCCCCGGGGGCCGGCGGGCAAATCCGCCAGCCATCGGGGGCCCGCAAGCGACACCTTTATGGTTTCCAGGTAAATTTCTGGGCACTAGGGCTGCGGTAATATCGACCATGACCGACGAAACGCGATACTCCTCGATCGACCGACGGAAGGTACTGCAAGGAATGGGGGCTGCCACGGTCGTCGGCCTCGCCGGCTGTCAGGAGAACGGCAGCGGCGACGGGACCGACACCGGTGACGGCACCGCCGACGGCGGCGACCAGGGCGGCGGCAAGCTCATGTTCGCCCAGGCGAAGGACCCGATCGAGTTCGACCCGATCGTCCTGAACGACGTCCCGTCGTCCGAGGTGGCCGACCTGATCTTCGAGGGACTGTACACCTACGAGGATGGGGGCTCCGGCCACGTACCGGAGCTGGCGACCGGCGAGCCGGAGAAGTCCCGCAACGGAACGCGGTGGGTCGCCGAGATCGAGGAGGACGCGACGTTCCAGAACGGCGACCCGGTGACCGCCACGGACGTCAAGTACTCCTTCCTGGCGCCGGTCGAGGAGAGCACCGGCAACGCATCCGAGGTCGAAATGGTCGACTCGATAACGGCCGTCGACGAGAAGACGGCCCAGTTCGACCTCAAGTACCCGTACGGCCCGTTCCGGCACACGCTCCACTGGAGCATCGTGCCGAAGGATGTCCGGGAGGAGACCAGGCAAACGTTCGGCGAGAACGAGACGCCCTCCGGCGACGAGGACATCTTCCGGTTCTCACCGGTCGGCTCCGGTCCATTCGAGTGGGACGAGTGGGCGCAGGGCAGGTACGTCCGCCTGACGCGGAACGATGACTACTGGGGCGAGGAGTCCCCCAACCTGGCGGAGGTCGAGTTCGCACCGGTCGTCGAGCCGACCACCCGGGTTACCTCGCTGAAGAACGAGGAGAACGACATCGTCAAATCGATCCCCCCGGAGCTGTGGAGCACCGTCGAGGACCTCGGAAGTGCGAGGATCGAGTCCCTCCCGGCCACCGGGTACTTCTACCTCGCGTTCAACTGTTCGGAGGGCCCGACGACGGACCCGCAGGTGCGGGAAGCCATCGACTACACGTTCTCCATGGACCGCGCGGTCGAGGAGTTCGTCAACCCGACCGGCGTCCGGCAGTACAGTCCGCTCCCGCGGGCGGTCGCCGAGGCGTGGGACATGCCGATCGACGACTGGAAGGACATCCCGCACGACAAGGACATCGACCAGGCGAAGGAACTCCTGGACGATGCCGGCGTTCCGGACGACTACACGTGGAACATCATCGTCCCCGACGACGACAAGCGTGAGAACATCGGCGTCACGGTCGCGAACGGCCTGAAGGAGGCCGGCTGGGACGCGAGCACCCAGCGGCTCGGTTGGGACACCTTCCTGGGCCAGTACAGGACCGGGAAGGAGGACGACTACAACATGTACACGCTCGGGTGGGCGGGGACGCCGGACCCCGACTCGTTCACGTACTACATGTTCGCGCGGGACGAGACCGTGATGAACCCCGACACGGGGACCAACGGTTCCTACTGGGGCGACAACAGCGAAGCGGGCCGGCAAGCCGCCGAGAAGTTCGTGCAGGCTCGTCAGTCCGCCGACCGCGAGGAACGGCGCCAGCTCTACATCGAGGGCATCACGACGGCGCTGGAGGAGCGAGCACACATCCCCTCGTACAACCTCAAGGAGAGCTACGGCGTCAACGACTACGTGGAGTCCTTCGCGGCGCACCCAGTCTCGCAGTTCACGCTGTTCAGCGAGGAGTACAACACCCGGTTGTCGAAGTGACGACAGGGCTCGCGAGACCGTCGATCCCCCGGCGGCGGCGTGAGGGGGCGGGAACTCCCGGCGCCGCCGTCGAACCATCGCCGAGATAACCGATCCGATCAATCGTCCACGAAATGGGTCTCCTACGATACGCCGTCCGCCGACTGCTGCAGGCCATCCCCGTCCTGCTCGGGATCGTCACCATCACGTTCTTCCTGAGCAACGCCATCCCCGGCGACCCGGTCGACATAATGTTGGGCGCGTCGCCGGGCCAGGCCCAGAAGGAGGCGATCCAGGCGAAGTTCGGCCTCGACAAGCCGCTGTGGGTCCGCTACATCAACTACGTCGGCGACGTCAGCCCGATCTGGCTGACGATGACCGACTCCTTTCCCTACGTCGCGCCGGAGTTCGGCGTCGACCTCGGCCGGTCGATCCACTTTCGGGCGCCGGTCTCCCGGAAGATCATGGAACGGCTGCCGGTCACGCTGTTGCTCATGGGGTCGGCGTTCGCGTTCGCCATCGCGACGGCCGTGCCGCTCGGCGTCATCTCGGCGTACCGCCGGAACAAGCCCACCGACCACGTCTCCCGTGTCGTCGCGCTCGTCGGCGTCTCCACGCCGTCGTTCCCGGCCGAGGTCGACGGTGCGGCCACCCAGGGGGACGTGGTCGTGACCGCCGGCCACCACCTGGTGCTCCCGACGATCGCGCTCGGGACGCTCCAGATGGCGGCGATCACCCGGATCGAGCGCTCCGCGATGCTGGAACAGCTCTCCCAGGACTACGTCCGACTGGCCCGGGCCTACGGCATCTCCGACCGGACGATCCTCCGGAAGCACGCCTTCCGGCCCGCCCAGCTCCCGGTCATCACCATCATCGGCCTCCAGCTGACCGCCGCGATCGGCGGGGCGGTACTGACGGAGACGGTCTTCGAAATCAACGGCATGGGGCGGCTTATCATCACGGCGATAGACGCCCTCGACTACCCGCTCATCATGGGCACCACGATCGTGTTCGGGCTCGTGTTCGTCATCGGCGTCATCGCGACCGACATCTCGTACGCCTACGTGGACCCCCGCGTGAGCTACGGGGAGCGGGAGGCCTGACGTGGCCGTCGACGACACCGCCGGCACGCTCGACCGCGAGGAGGAGTCGACCGAGGCCGGGGGCCTCGAAGCGGAGGAGGTCGAGGCCCGCGTCGGGCTGTCCTACACCGTCACCCAGATCCGGCGGGATCCGACGGCGCTCGTCGGGCTGGCGATAATAATCGTGACGACGACGGTGGCGATCGTCGCGACCGTCGACGCCGTCTTCCTCGAGTACTGGCTCGCCGAGACGTTCTGGTACCACCCGCTCCGCGGCCCACACGCCGACACCAACCTCCCGCCGTACGGCGTCGGCAACCAGTACTACGACGCGAGCCGGACCACGCTTTCACACCCGCTCGGGACCGACTTCCGCGGCCGTGATGTCGCCGTCCGGCTGTTCTACGGCACCCGGATCGCGATCACCGTCGGGTTCGTCTCGACGACGCTCGGGCTGGTCGGCGGTACCCTGACGGGTGCCGTCGCGGGCTACTACGGCGGCTGGATCGACGACGTCCTCATGCGGGCCGTCGAGATCCTGTACGCCATCCCGTTTCTCATCCTGGTCATCGCGTTCGTGGTCGCGTTCGACCCCGACCGGAAGAACGCGCTTCTGTTCGCAATGATCGGGGTCGGGATCGCCTCCCTGCCGACGTTCGCACGGCTGATCCGCTCGCGGGTGTTCTCCGTCCGCGAGGAGGAGTACGTCGAGGCCGCGAAGGCGGCCGGCGTGAAGGATCGCTGGATCATCCTGCGGCACGTCATCCCGAACAGCTTCGCGCCGGTGCTCGTCCAGGCCACCCTCCAGATCGGCGTCGCCATCCTGATCGTCGCCGGCCTGTCGTTCCTCGGGTACGGCGCCCAGCCGCCGACGGCGTCGTGGGGCCAGATGCTGAACAACGCGCGGAACTTGATGCTCACGAACCAGTGGTTCAGCATCTTCCCCGGAATCTGCATCATGATCACCGTCATCGGCTTCAACATGCTCGGCGACGGCCTCAGAGACGCTGCGGATCCCCGCATCCAGAACTAACATGAGTTCGGACGAGACGATCCTCGAAGTCGAGGACCTGAAGACGCAGTTCTTCACCGAGGAGGGCGTCGTTCGCGCCGTCGACGGCATCGACTTCGACGTACGCCACGGCGAGATCGTCGGCCTGGTCGGCGAGTCCGGCGCCGGCAAGAGCGTCGCGGTCCAGTCGATCCTCCGGCTCATCGAGGAGCCGGGCGCCATCGTGGGCGGCGAGATCCGGTACAAGGACGACCTCCTGTTCGGCCTCGAGGCCGAGGCCGACGACCCCGAGGAACGGACCGAGCGCGAGGAGATGCTCACCCAAACGGAGATGCGGAAGCGGATCCGCGGCCGGGAGATCGCGATCATCTTCCAGGACCCGATGGAGTCGTTGAACCCGGTCTACACCGTCGGCAGCCAGATCGAGGAGTTCATCGGGCTGAATCGGGAGGTCTCCGGCGACCAGGCCCGCGATATCGCGATGGAGACGCTGCGGGACGTCGGCATCCCGGAGGTCGAGGCGCGGTACGACGACTACCCCCACCAGTTCTCCGGCGGGATGAGACAGCGCGTCCTGATCGCGATGGCGCTGGCCTGCGAGCCGGACCTCATCGTCGCCGACGAGCCGACGACGGCGCTGGACGTCACCGTCGAGGCCCAGATCCTCAACCTCGTCGACGACCTCCAGGCCCGATACGACACCAGCCTGGTCTGGGTCACCCACGACATGGGCGTCGTCGCCGAGATCTGCGACCGCGTCAACGTCATGTACCTCGGGGAGGTCGTCGAGCAGGCGCCCGTGGACGACCTGTTCCATGACACCAAACACCCCTACACGTCGAAGCTGCTCGCGTCGCTGCCGCGGCCGGACCGGACGGTCGGGGAGCTTGACTCGATCGGCGGCGTGATGCCGGAGGCGATCAACCCGCCGTCCGGCTGCCGGTTCCACTCCCGGTGTCCGGAGGCCCGGGAGGTCTGTGCGGAGGTCCACCCGGACGAGCGGCCCTCCGCCGAGGCCGGCGGCGACCACACGGTCGCCTGCTTCCGGGACGACGCCTTCGACGTCGGCTACTGGGACAGTCCCCCGATCGAGACCGAGGCGGGCGGTGGCTTCGAGGCTTCGCTGACCGCCGGGGAGGGCGAGTCCCGATGAGCACGGAACCCGACGCGGGCAGCGCCGGCGCGGTCGAGCCCGGGTTCGGCGAGCCCCTGCTCGAGGTCTCGAACCTGAAGAAATACTTCGGCAACAGCGCGGGCTTTCTCGGCCCGATCACGTTCGACCGCGACGGCGCCGTCCCGCGGCCGACGGTCGAGCGCGAATGGGTGCGCGCGGTCGACGGCGTGGGCTTCGACATCAGGAAGGGCGAGACGCTCGGGCTCGTCGGCGAATCCGGCTGCGGGAAGTCGACGCTCGCCAGGACGCTGTTGAAGCTGGTCGAGCCGACCGACGGCGACGTCCGGTTCAAGGGCGTCGACCTGGCCGACGCCGGCGGCGAGCAGCTCCGCCGGATGCGGAAGGACATGCAGATCATCTTCCAGGACCCCCAGTCCTCGCTGGACCCGCGGATGAAGGTCGG